>NZ_JBKFAP010000005.1:0-268232 GCF_053345715.1 Methylobacterium sp. D48H | reverse complement strand
GGCCGACGCGCCGGCCGCCGCCCCGGCGCCCGCGCCGGCGGCCCGCCGCCCCGCGGTGGCGGCCGCCGAGACCGGGCGGATCGCCCTCGACACGATCTCGACCGACATCGCCAAGATGATCGAGCACCGGACCGCGGTCGACCTGTGGGAGCGGTACCGCCGGGGCGAGCCGAACCTGTTCGACCCGCGGATCTACACGCCGCAGGGCCGGGCCACCTTCGCGGAGATCCAGCGCCGCTACAGGACCGACGCGGAGTTCCGCCGCAGCGTCGACCGCTACGTCAGCGAGTTCGAGCGCCTGCTCGGCGACGTGGTCAAGAACGACAGCGACGCCAAGCGCACCGACGCCTACCTGACCTCGGAGACCGGCAAGGTCTACACCATGCTGGCCCATGCCAGCGGGCGCTTCGACGGGGCGTAGGACCGATCCCGCCGGGGCCGCTCGCGGCGCCGGCGGGGGCCTGACCGGGGGCGACGAGACCCGCCCCGCGCTCAGAGCAGGCCGAGGCCGACCAGCTCGCGCCGCAGGGCCTCGGGCATCTCGGCGAGGTCCCCCGAGGCCTCGGCCCCGAGATCGGCCGGCGCGTCGCGCGCCGTCAGGTAGCGCCACCCCTGGAACGGCCGGTAGGGCCGGGGCGCCACCGGGACGAGCCGGGGATCGAAGACCAGCCGGCAGCGCGGGATGCCGTCCTCCCCGGTGAGCGGCTCGATCGCGGTGATCGCCTGCCGGCAGGACAGCGTCCCGCGGATCACCCAGTAGATCGAGCCCTGCCCGGTGATCTCCCGGTGGCGCTTGGGCAGGGTGCGGGTGATGTGGAACGGCGCCGCTTGCCGTCCGTCCCGGAGCGCCTCCGCGCGGAAGCGGGCCTGCCGGGCCTCGAGATCGGCGATGGTGGCGGGGCCGACGCAGAGCTTGATCAGGTGCAGGGCCACGGATGCGCGTGCTCGGGGGTGCCGGGGGCGCCCCTGATAGCAG
Source organism: Methylobacterium sp. D48H (assembly GCF_053345715.1). Classification (NCBI taxonomy): domain Bacteria; kingdom Pseudomonadati; phylum Pseudomonadota; class Alphaproteobacteria; order Hyphomicrobiales; family Methylobacteriaceae; genus Methylobacterium; species Methylobacterium sp. D48H. Next base: position 267,256 of record NZ_JBKFAP010000005.1, on the reverse strand, counting down.
GGTCCGCGCCGGCGCGCGCCTGTCGAACCGCGCCGGAGCGCCGGCGCCGGGCCGGACCCGTCAGGCGAAGAGCGCGAGCCGCTGCTCCGGCGTCAGCGCGTCGATCTCGGCGAAGCTCAGGGCCGGCTCCTCCGGCGGCATCGCCGGCGCGGGCGCCGCCCCGACGGTCTCGCCCCAGGTGAGGTCGGCCACGTCCCGCGCGATGTCCCGCGCGACATCCTCCTCGACGTCCGCCTCGAACGCCTCCTCGCTCGCGGTGGTGGGCTCCGGCGCGTCCGAGGCGGACGGATCGGAGACGGGAAGGGAGGCGACCTCCGGAGCCGGCTCCGGCTCCGGGGCGGCCTCGAGATCGACCGCCCAGTCCGCTTCCAGATCGGCCTTCGAGCCGGCCTCCAAGCCGGCCTCCAAGTCGGCCGCGGGTGCGGCCTCCGGCCCGTCCCCCGGCGCGGCGAGGTCCGGCTCCGGGGCGAATGCCAGCGCGGCCACTCCCGTCGGCTCGGACACGGCGTCCGGCTCGGCCTCCGCCACCGGCTCCGGCGCGGCCGGCGCTTCGGCCGCGACCTCTGTCTCCGGCTCGGCCTCCGGCGCCCGGGCCTCCGCCTGGACCGGCAGGAACACCAGATCCTCGTGCAGCGCCGGGCTGCCGGGGCGGGCCACGAGGGCCGCCACCGTGACGGCCGGCACGTCCATGGCGATGTAGCGGTCGATGTCGCTCTGGTTCAGATCGGCCGGCTCGCCGGCCGGCCGCGCGCCCCGGTGGGGCGGCACCCGGACCGCGTCCTCGCCCCAGATGGCGATCATCGCGGAGACCCGGTCCTCCAGGTAGCGCAGAGTGTAGACGATCCGGGCGGTGCGCTGCGCGGTGAGGTCCTGGAACGAGCAGGCCGTGTAAATCGCGGTCGCGTGGCGGTCGAGGGCGTCGCAGGCCTGCGCGTCGGCCCCGTGCTCGCGCAGGGTCCAGGCCGCCTCCTGGATCGACTCGGCGGCGCTGAGGATGTCGGAGGTGGCCTGCTCGGTCTCGCGCACGATGGCGTCGAGGGCGAGGGACGCCTGCGTCAGCCGGGTCTCGTCGCCGTTCGGGGTGTTGAGCGCCGCGATCTCGCCCTTGGTCCGGCTGATCGCGTCGGCCATGTCGAGGAGATTGCCGCGCAGGTGCCCGAAGGCCTCCTGCCCGCGGTCGGCGGTGACGCTCCGCTCCAGCCGCGCGATCGCCCCGAGCAGGACCTCGGTCTCGGCGCCCCGGTTGCGCCGGGCGTACTCGGCGAGGAACCAGCGGCCGCGCTCGCTGGCGCTGATCGTCGCCTCGATCGCCTCGTACTCGGCCGAAGCGTGCGCGCTCGGGTTGACGGAACCGAACATGGGCCTCTCTGGACGCTGAATGCGGGCGCGGCGGCGGCCCCGATGCGCGCCAATCGCGGCGAATTTGACAGAGGGCCTTTAACGGGCGCTTACGGACGCCCTCCCGGTCCCACCTCCCTGCTCACCCCGCTCGTCGAGACCCGCCTTGCCCCGCCCGTCCGGCCCGGCGCGCCTGTCGCTGCTCTACGCCGTGGTGTTCACCGAGATCGGCATCGCGATGCCGTTCATGCCCCTGTGGCTCGACGCCCTGGGGCTCGATGCCCGGGTGATCGGTCTCCTCCTCGCCCTGCCGATCGCCACGCGGATCGCCGCCACGGCGCCTCTGATGAGCCTCCTCGACCGCGGCCTCGGGCCCCGGCGGCTGATCCTGCTCGGCAGCCTCGCCCTGAGCCTGTCCTACGCGCTGATGCCCGCCGCGGCCGGGATCGGGTGGCCGCTGCTGGCCGGGCTGATCGTGCTCAACGCGGTCGCCGGCGCGCCGCTCGTGCCCTGCATCGACTACCTGACGCTCGCGGCCGTGCGCCAAGACGCCCGCCTGACCTACGCGCGGATCCGGATGGCGGGCTCTATCGCGTTCCTGCTGGCGAACCTCGCGGGCGGGCTGCTGCTGACGGCGCTCGGCGGCCGGCTCGCCGTGCCGCTGCTCCTGACCGGCCTCGCCCTCGGCGCGGGTCTGGTGGCGTGGCGCAGCCGCGCGGTGGCGGTCCTGCCGCCGTCGGCGGCGGGCGACGGCCGGACGCGGCTGCCGCGGCGGCTCTGGCTGTGCATTGGCGCGGCGGCCGCGATCCAGGCGAGCCACGGGGCGATCTACGGGTTCGGCAGCATCTACTGGACCGGCCAGGGCATCCCGCCGACCTGGGTCGGCGCGCTCTGGGCGACCGGGGTGCTGGCCGAGATCGCCCTGTTCGCCGGCCTCCCCGCCCTGCCCGCCGCCTGGCGCGGCCCGGTGCGGCTCCTCGGCGCCGGAGCCGTCGCGGCGATCCTGCGGGCGATCGGCATGTACCTCCTCGGCGACCACCTCGCCGCGCTGGTGCCGCTCCAGTGCCTCCACGGCCTGACCTTCGGGGCGACCCAGCTCGGCGCCATGGCGGCGGTCTCGGCCTACGCCCCCGACGGCGCGCGGGGCCGGGCGCAGGGCACGCTCAGCGCGGTCAATGCCGGGATCTCGGTGGTCGCGACCCTGGGGAGCGGGGTCGCCTACCGGGCCGGCGGCCCCCTCGCCTTCCTGCTGATGGCGCCGCTCGCCGCCGCCGGCCTGGGCCTCGCCCTGGCGTCCCGCCGCGCGCGGGGGGTGAGGTTGGAGACGGATCGTCAACCGTAATGTCGTCATAACCGCCGGGCAGGGTGGTGCCTCGATCGAGGAGTATGGGTGTTGCTGAGCGAGGGCACTGTTCCCGGCGCCTTGGCCGGCGCCGCGCTGCGGGACCGGTCGGCCGACGGCCGCCTGGCGCTCGACGGCCGCTGGACCGCCGACCAGGCCCCGACCGTCGAGGCCGCGGCCGCGCGCATCGCGGCGGCCGGCCGCGCCGGGCCGGTGGCGGTCGACCTGTCGGGGATCGAGCGCCTCGACACGCTCGGCGCCTGGGTCCTGGAGCGGACCCGCGCCGAGATCGAGCAGGCGGGCAGCGCCCTCACCTATCTCGGCGCCCGCCCGGAGCACCGCACCCTGCTGGGCGAGGTCCGGCTGCGCGAGCCGGACGCGCCGCCGCCGCGGCGGCACGGCCCGGTCGTCGGCCTGCTCGACTCCACCGGGCGCCGGACCGTGCAGGGCGGCCGCGAGTTCGTCACCGCCCTCGCGTTCCTGGGCGAGCTGATCGCCGCCTGCGGGCGCGTCGCCCTGCGGCCCGGCACGTTCCGCGGCAACGCCCTGATCAACCAGATCCAGCAGGTGGCGCTCAACGGCACGCCGATCATCGTGCTGATCTCGTTCCTCGTGGGCGGCATCGTCGCCCAGCAGGGCATCTTCCAGCTCCAGCGCTTCGGCGCCCAGACCTTCGTGGTCAACCTGATCGGCCTCCTGATCCTGCGCGAGATGGGCGTGCTGCTCACCTCGATCATGGTCGCCGGCCGCTCCGGCTCGGCGATCACCGCCGAGATCGGCTCCATGCGCATGCGCGAGGAGGTGGACGCGCTCCGGGTCATGGGCCTCGACCCCGTCGAGATCCTGATCGTGCCCCGGGTGCTCGCGCTGATGATCGGCCTGCCGATGCTGACGCTGATCGGCGACCTCGCGGCGCTCGCGGGCGGCGGCCTCACCGCGATGCTCTACGGCGGCCTGACCCTCGACCAGTTCCTCGTCCGGCTCCAGGCGGCGGTGGGCGTCCACCACGTCATGGTCGGCCTGATCAAGGCGCCGTTCATGGCGCTGACGATCGGGGTGATCGCCACGATCGAGGGCTTCGCGGTCGAGGGCTCCGCGGAATCGCTCGGCCGTCACGTCACCGCGTCGGTGGTGAAGTCCATCTTCATGGTCATCGTCCTCGACGGCCTGTTCGCGGTGTTCTTCGCCGCGATCGATTTCTGAGGCCGCCGCGATGAATGCCCCGATGACCGCCTCGCCGAATGGCCCCGCCCCGATCATCCGCGTGCGCGACCTCGTGGTCGGCTTCCGCGACCGCAACATCCTGAAGGGCCTGAGCCTCGACATCCGCGCCGGCGAGATCCTGGGCTTCGTCGGGCCCTCGGGCCAGGGCAAGTCGGTGCTCACCCGGACGATCCTCGGCCTCAACCCGAAGCGGGCCGGGACCATCGAGGTGTTCGGCCGCGACGTCGACGAACTCACCTACGCGGAAAGGCGCCGGATGGAGCAGCGCTGGGGCGTGCTGTTCCAGCAGGGCGCCCTGTTCTCGGCGCTCACCGTCAAGCAGAACATCCAGGTGCCGATGCGCGAGCACCTGAACCTGTCCGAGCGCCTGCTCGACGAGTTCGCCCGGCTCAAGATCGAGATGGTCGGCCTGAAGCCCGACGCCGCCGACAAGCTGCCCTCGGAACTGTCGGGCGGCATGATCAAGCGCGCGGCGCTCGCCCGCTCCCTGGCGCTCGATCCCGAGATCCTGTTCCTCGACGAGCCGACCTCGGGCCTCGACCCGATCGGCGCGGGCGAGTTCGACGACCTCGTCTCGACCCTCAAGGAGACGCTGGGGCTGACCGTCTTCATGGTCACCCACGACCTCGACAGCCTCTACACCGCCTGCGACCGCATCGCGGCGCTCGGCGACGGCCAGATCATCGCGGCCGGCACGATCGACGAGATGCTGGCGAGCGACCATCCCTGGCTGCGCTCGTACTTCCACGGCAAGCGCGCCCGGACCATCGCGACGGGGGGCGCCTCGGCCCATGCCTCATCCCATGCCTGATCCCGTGCCTGACCCGATGCCCGATCGCCGCCGTCCCACCCAGATCCCGCCCTGCTCCCCTCCGGGAGCCGGGGCTCCAGGCCCGGCCGGATCTCCGCCGGCCAGAACCGCAGGTTGAGCGCATGGAAACCCGCGCGAACTACGCCCTGATCGGGGCCTTCACGATCGCCGTCATCCTGGCGGGCTTCGGCACCGTGCTGTGGCTCTCCGGCGGCTCCTCGCGGCAGGTCAGCCAGCTCGTCCGCATCGTCTTCTCCGGCTCGGTCGGGGGCTTGTCGCGCGGCTCGAGCGTGAACTTCAACGGCATCAAGGTCGGCGAGGTCACCGACATCCGCCTCGCCCCGCAGGATCCCCGCCGGGTGCTCGCCACGATCAAGGTCGATCCCGCGACCCCGCTCCGGGCCGACACCCGCGCCCGCCTCGACTCGGCGATGCTCACCGGCGTCTCGGTGATCTCCCTGTCGGGCGGCAACGCCGACGCACCGGTGCTGACCCCGATGGCCAACGGCGAGCCGCCGACGATCTTCGCCGATTCCTCCGACATGCAGGACATGATGGCGCTGGCGCGCCAGGTGGCGCAGCGGGCCGACGACATGCTGGTCCGCCTCGACCGGCTGGTCTCCGCCAACGAGGGGGCGATCAACCGGTCGCTGACCAACGTCGAGACCTTCTCGAAGACGCTGGCCGATGCCGGTCCGAACATCTCGGCGCTGGTCAAGGCCGTGGACGGGGCCAAGCTCGGCCGGGTGATCGACAACGCCGACCGCTTCTCGGCCGCCCTGTCCAAGGCCAGCCCCGACATCGAGGCCGGCCTGCACGACGCCCGGCTGCTCGCCGGCAAGCTCAGCGCCTCGGCCGACAAGATCGACGCGGTGCTGAACGGCGCCCAGAGCTTCCTGGGCTCGGCCTCCGGCCAGGAGGGCTCCAGCACCTTCACGGAGATCCGCGCCGCGGCGATCTCGGTGCGCGACGCCGGCAAGGCGTTCCGGACCATGTCGGAGAACCTCGACAAGCGCACCGCCAGCATCTCGGCCAATTTCGGCCGGCTGAGCGGCACCGGCCGCCGGGAGGTCGAGGCCCTGTCGGGCGACGGGCAGCGGACGCTGAGCACCCTCAACCGCACGGTGCGCAGCCTGGAGCGCGACCCGAGCCAGGTGATCTTCGGCGGCAAGCCTTCGTTGCCTGAATACAACGGTGGCCGGTGAAATGCCGCGTCGCCGGGCGGATGTGTCCCGGCGCACGGCACGGATGCCGCAGCGGATTAGTTTTAACCGCATAGCTTATACAGCTCCGCCGTTCGCCGGCGGGGTCCTTCAGGTCATGCGTATGGTCCGCTCGTCCCACATCGCCGCCGCCGCGCTGCTCGCCGCCCTCCTGGGCGGCTGCGGCGGCGCGGCGCCCCTCACCTTCGACCTCGCGGCGCTGCCGGCCGCGGGGCGGCCGATCGCGGCCGGCCGCTCGATCGCGGTCTCGGAGCCGGTGAGCATCCAGCCCTTCGAGGCCGACCGGATCATCGTCCGCGAGAACGGCGGCGCCCTGTCGTTCCTGGGCGGCGGCCAGTGGGCCGACCGGCTGCCGCGCCTGATCCAGACGCGGCTCATCCAGAGCCTGGAGAATTCCGGGCGGCTCCGCTCGGTGAGCCGGCCCGGCGACAAGGTCGTGGCCGACTACCAGCTGATCAGCGAGATCCGCGCCTTCGACGTGCAGTCCGGGACCGGCGAGGCGGTGGTCGACCTGTCGCTGAAGCTCGTGGCCGACGGCACCGGCAGGGTGGCGGCGGCGCGGATCTTCACGGCCCGCGTGCCGGTGTCCAAGATCGATGCCGGCAGCGGCGCCCGCGCCCTCGATCAGGCGCTGAGCATCGTGCTGGCCGACGTGGTGCGCTGGGTGAACAGCGGGCGCTGACGGCCCCGCGGCCGGGCCGCGCCGACGCCCCCGCCGGGGCGGGGCGCTCGCGACGGAACGTCCTCCGAATGCCAGCCGTGCGGATCCGCTCCACGGCCCGACAGGCGCCACGGGTGATGGGACGGGCCCGACGGTCCATCGTGGGCGCGCGGGATTTCCTGCCGATCAATCCGTGTCCCGCGGCGCCGCGGCGTGCGTGGACGGGGCGCGGTTGCGGTTCGCAGCAATCGCGGTCATACGGCTGCCGCGATGCAGACTCTGTTCTCAACTGAAGGTGTATTGGAGAAGGACAAGTTTCGCCTTTGGCGAGATGTCTGCGAAGATCGCCTGGTTCCGATGGCGCAGACTTGTCTCAACGACGAGCCCTTTCACGCGACGATCGAGGGGGCCAGTATCGGCGGCCTGGTCTTCACGAAATTCGCGCTGCGCAACCTGCGGGCGGCCACGACGCCGCGCACGCTTCGCCATGAAAACCACAAGACCGACCACCTGTTCATGAGCATCGTGCTCTCGGGACAGGTCCGCGCGAATCAGTACGATCGGTCGAGCACGGATCGGGTCGGCGACTTCTCGATCCGGGATACGAATACACCCTGGACGATCGAGCACAGCGGCTACAGCGAGGTGCTGGCCATCGGGATCCCGCGGGAGCGGCTGGAGGGGGCTCTGGGCTCCGCACGCCTGTTCGCCGGCGTGACTGTCGGCGGCGATCTGCCGACCGCGACCCTGACCCGGTCGTTCCTGGGCAACCTGCTCAGCCTGGGCGACCGGCTGACGCCCCAGGTGGCCGAGAGCATGGTCTCCACGGGGCTCGACCTCATCGTCGCCAGCCTCGCGGAGCGGCTCGCGCGGGAGGCGCAGCGGCCCGTCCAGGACAGCGTCGTGGTGCAGCGCGCCCGGGCCTATCTCGAGGCCCATCTCCACGATCCGACCCTGGACCCGCCCCGGCTCGCGGCCGCGGCCGGCGTGTCCCTGCGCCGGCTGCAGGCCTTGTTCCGCGCGCAGGACCGGCACGTCTCCGACTGGATCTGGCACCGCAGGCTCGAGGCAGCCGCCAAGCGCTTGGCCGATCCGGGCTGCCTCCACATGCCGCTGGGGACCTTGGCGTATGGCTGCGGCTTCCTCAGCCAGTCCCACTTCTCCCGCCGCTTCAAGGAGCGCTACGGCCTGAGCCCCCGCGACTACCGCGTGCGCGCCCTCGCGCGGGGCGCCGAGGGTGGGCCGGAGGGCCGACCGGGCCGCCTCACTCCATCACGGCGGCCTTCATGATCACCACCATGGTGGCCCGGGCCGGGCCGTCCGTGCAGCGCACGAGGTGGGGCCGGTCGCAGCGGTAGCGCAGGGTCTCGCCGGTCCGCGCCCGCTGCACGACGCCGCCGATCTCGACCTCGAACGCGCCCTCGGTGACCGAGAGCGATTCCACCGAGCCGCGCTGGTGCGGGTCCGAGTCGAGGACGCCGCCCGGGTCGGCCGTGACCTCGTACCATTGCAGCCACTCGATCGTCTTGAGCCAGCCGATGATCGCCAGCCGCACCTTCCCGTCCTCGGAGACGAGGATCGGCGTGTCGGCTCGGGAGGTCTTCTCGATGAACGGTTCCTCGTCGCCGGCCGCCAGCACCCGCTCGATCGACACGTCGAGGGCCTGGGACAGGCGCCAGATCGTCGCCAGCGTCGGGTTGGTCTCGTTGCGCTCGATCTGGCTGATGATCGACTTGGCCACGCCGGACTGCTCGGCGAGTTCCGAGAGCGACAGGTTGTAGGCCTTGCGCAGCCGCTGGATGGTCTTGCCGAGCTGGCCGGAGAGCACCTGCGCGCCGGTCAGCAGGTCGCGCCCGCGCGCCCGGTCGGGCCGTTCCGCCTGATCCTGCATCGTCCCCGATCCGCCTGCACCGTTCCATTATCCGAACGATCGTACGCTTCTTCAAACGCAATCGACGCCTGGTTGCAAGGCGGCGGGCGGCGTGCGCGGCGGCGTGCGCACCGGAAAGCGGCGGCCGGATCGGCCTCTAAGTCCAGACGGCGTGGAAGTGGTGGACCGGCCCGTGCCCCGTCCCGACCGCGAGGCTGTCCGCCGCCGCGAGGGCGGCCGTGAGGTAGGCCTTGGCCTCCGCCACCGCCTCCGGCAGGGCCAGGCCCTGGGCGAGGCCCGCCGCCACCGCCGCCGAGAGGGTGCAGCCGGTGCCGTGGGTGTTGCGCGTCGCGATCCGCGGCGCCGACAGGGTCCGCAGGGTGCCGTCCGCCGTGACGAGGTGGTCGATGCTCTCGCGCCCCGCGCCGTGGCCGCCCTTGATCAGCACCGCCCGGGCGCCGAGGGCGACCAGCCGCCGCGCCTGGGCCACGATCGCCGCCGCGTCCGCGGCGACGGGCTCGCCGAGGAGCACCGCCGCCTCCGGCAGGTTGGGGGTGATCAGGTCGGCCCGCGGGAGCAGCCGCTCGCGGAGCGTCGCCACGGCGTCGTCGGTGATCAGCCGGTCGCCGCTGGTGGCGACCATCACCGGGTCGAGGACGACCGGGATCGACCCGGCGTGCCGGGCGAGGCCCTCGGCGACCGCCGCGATCACCGCGGTCTGCGACAGCATGCCGATCTTCACCGCCCTCACGGCGAGGTCGGAGAACACGCTGTCGATCTGCCGGGCGACGAACTCCGCCGGCACGTCGTGGATGCCCTGGACCCCCGTCGTGTTCTGCGCGGTCAGCGCCGTGATCACGCTGGCGCCGTAGACGCCCAGCGCCGAGAAGGTCTTGAGGTCCGCCTGGATGCCGGCGCCGCCGCCGGAATCCGAGCCCGCGATCGTGACCGCGATGGGCGCGGGGCCGCTCATCGGGCGCCGGCCCGCTCCGCCAGGGCGCCGTCGATCCGCGCGCGCAGGTCGCGGGCGCGCTGGCGCACCGACTCCGCGCCGAACAGCGCGGTGATCACCGCGACGCCGTCCGCCCCCGCGGCGACCACCGCGGCGGCGTTGTCGAGCCCGATCCCCGCGATGGCGCCGAGCGGCAGGCCGGCCCCGCGGGCGAGGCGGGCGCGGAAGGCGATGCTGGCGAAGCCGTCGAGGCCCACCGGCGGGTCGGGATTGTCCTTGCTGGTGGTGGCGAACACCCCGCCGATGCAGGCGTAGTCGACGGGCAGCCGGTACAATTCGTCGGCCTGGGCGGGCTTCTTCAGGGTGAGGCCGATGATCGCGCCCTCCCCCAGCAGCCGGCGCGCGTCGGCCGGGTGGAGGTCGCCCTGGCCGAGATGCACCCCGTCGGCTCCGGCCGCGAGGGCGAGGTCGACGCGGTCGTTGACGAGGACCGGGACGCGGCCGCCCACCGCCGCCAGGATCGCCCGGATCCGCGCCAGGGCGGCGCGGGCATCGGCGATGTCCTTCTCGCGGTACTGGAGCAGGGTGCAGCCCCCCGCCACCGCCTCGGCGCCGAGCTCCGCCAGCCGCGCCCCGTCGGCGCCGCAGACGCCGACATCGAGGAGCCCGTAGAGCCGCAGGTCGACGGCCCGGCCGCCGGTCGGGGTCGAGGGGGAATCTGCGGGGGAAGTCGCGCTCGCTGGCATCGCTGTCGTCGCTCGGTCCGCCTCGGCCGGTCCCGTGCCGGCCCACCCGGACCCCTGTTTGGGCAGGGCTCGCGGCGTTGGCAAGCGGCGGGTGGACAGCGGTGCGTCGACGGGCCCCCCCGCTCCGTCATACGGCGGCGTTGACGCGCGGCGATCCTGTCCCCCTATAGGTGGGATCCGCTACGGCGCATCCCGGGGGACGGACGGTCGAGGAACGATGACGGGTGCCGCGGCGCAGACGGACGCGCGCGGGGGGCAGGCCCCGCCGGAGCGCTCCTCCGTAGGCCTCGTCGCGGTGATCGTCGCCGCGACCAAGGGGGAGCCGCGCGCCCTGACGATCCGGGTCCCCGACCAGGCGCCCGGCCGCGGCGACGGCCTGCCGGCCGGCCCCCTCGTCCCCGAGCACGCCACGCTGGAGCGGGGCCTGCGCGCCTGGGTGGAGCGGCAGACGCACCAGCGCCTCGGCTACGTGGAGCAGCTCTACACCTTCGGCGACCGCGACCGCTCCGGCACGGCGACCCTGTCGGGGGTGCACTCCCTCTCGGTGGCCTATCTGGCGCTCGTCCGCGAGGAGCGGCCGGCGGGGCTCGCCGAGGCCGCGTGGCAGAACTGGTACCGCTACCTGCCCTACGAGGATTTCCGGCAGGGGCGCCCGCGCCAGCTCGACGCCATCGAGGCGCGGCTCGCCGAATGGGCGTCCGAGCCCGCGGACTGCGCCACCCGGACCCGCCGCCTCGACCGCCTCGGCCTGACCTTCGGCATGAACGGCGGCACGTGGAACGAGGAGCGCGTCCTGGAGCGCTACGAGCTGCTGTTCGAGGCCGGGCTGATCCCGGAGGCGCGGGGCAATCCCGGCCCGGCCCTGCCGAACGACCCGACCGGCGTCCCCATGGCGTTCGACCACCGGCGGGTGCTCGCGACCGCGATCGGCCGGCTCCGGGGCAAGATCAAGTACCGCCCGGTGGTGTTCGAGCTGATGCCACCGGAATTCACCCTGCTGCAGCTGCAGAAGACCGTGGAGGCCCTGTCAGGGACGCAGCTGCACAAGCAGAACTTCCGGCGCCTCGTGGCCCAGCAGGGGCTGGTGGAGGAGACCGAGAGCGTGACCAGCGGCGCCGCCGGCCGGCCGGCGCGGCTGGTGCGCTTCCGCCGGGAGGTGCTGCTGGAGCGCCCGGCCCCGGGCCTGCGGTTGCCCTCGCGGCGGGCGGGGTGACGGCGGCGGTCAGTCTCGCCGCGGCAGGGTGCCGAGCCCGCTCGCGTCGAGCGCGTCCACCGTCACGGCGGCGGCCCGGCCGTCGCTGCCGATGGCGAAGCGGACGGCGGAGGGGCGGTCGGGCGCCTCGGCGTCCGGGAAGCTGAGGAAGAGGTCGCGGTCGAAGTGCCGGAGGCTGTAGCGGCGCGCCCCCGCGGGGCCGACCGTCAGCGTCAGGGCGCCGTCCGCCTCCGCCACCACGGCCTCGCCGACATAGGCGTTGGCGTAGCGCCCGGCATAGGCCGAGAGCGCCAGGGGCGCGGCGGGCGGCGCCGGCGGCGTGCCGTAGGCCGCCTTGTCGGCGGCGATGCCCGGCGCGAACAGGTTCTCGTAGGCCGCGCCCCAGGCCGCCACCCAGTCCCGGCCGACGCGGCCGTCGAAGACGAGGTCGGCGAAGCTGTCGGCCAGCCCCTCCGGCACGCCGGACGGGAAGGCGTTGGTCAGGACGAGGATCCCGAGACCGGCCTCCGGATGGATCGAGACGAGCGTCTGCGCGCCGACGCTGAAGGCGCCCGCGTGGCCCCAGACGAGGCCGTGGCGGCCGTACTCGACGTTCCAGCCGAGGCCGTAGAAGGACGCGCCGCCGGTCACGGGGTTGCGGCCGCGGGCCATGAGCGGGGCGTGCGTCTGCGCCAGGGCCGGGGCCGCGACGCGCTGCGCGCCCTCGAAACGGCCCTTGCCGATCACGAGCCGCAGCCATCGGGAGAGGTCGCGGACATCGCTGCTGACGCCGCCGGCCGGTGCCTGCGCGTCGGGATCGCGCTCGATCTTGGCGGTCCAGACGCCGCCGGCCCGGACGTGGAGCGCCGCGCGGTCGGGCCGGCTGAGGAAATCCGCGTGGGTCGTGCCGGTAGCGGCCATCCCGAGCGGCCGGAACAGCCGGTCCCGGGCCACCGCCTCCCAGGGCTGGCCGGTCGGCTTCGCGGCGGCGACCGCGCCCTCGGTGAAGCCGAAATTGCTGTAGGCGTAGCCGGCGCGGAAGCTGGAGGCGGGCGGCGCGAGGCGCAGCCGGTGCAGGATCGCGTCGCGGCCGAAGCCGATCGCTTCCAGATCGTCGCCGGCGGTCCCCGGCAGGCCGCTGCGATGGTTGAGGAAGTCGCGCACCGTGACCTGCGCGGTCGGGTAGGGCTCGTGCAGCTGGAAGGCGGGATCGAGATCCGCGACGCGCGAATCCCAGTCGACCACCCCGTCGCCGACCAGGGCGGCCACGATCGTCGCGGTGACGGGCTTGGACAGGGAGGCGATCTGGAAGACCGTGTCGGGGCCGACCGGCTCGGGCTTCCCGGCCTGCCTGAGGCCGTATCCCTTCAGGAGGAGCGTCTCGTCGCCGAGGACGACCGCGACCGCGAGGCCCGGCACCGCGCCCGCGTCGACGGCCCGCCGCGCCAGCGCCTCCAGCGCCGGCAGCTGCGCCTCGACCTGCGCCCGCGTCAGCGTCCCGGCGGATCCGGCTCCGGGCCCGGCCGCGATCAGGCCGAGGGCGAGGCACGCGCCGACGAGGCGCCGGCGCGATCGGGCCCGCTGCATGAGTCGTCGATCCCGCCTGAGAGAGCTCGGACCTCGAGAGTGGCATCGTCGGGCCGGCGAAATCAATCGCGCCGCCCCGGGCCGCGCCGCGAATGCGCGGGCCGGCCCGACGGACACGGACGAAGACTGTTCGGGAACCGGGCCGGGCTAGCGGAACGGGTCGGCGCCGGGTGCCGGCTTCACGCCGCGGAGCATCCGGTACAGCGTCCATTCCTCGACGATCTTCCGCCCCGGAAGGGCGCAGAGCCCGATCGTGCCGCCATCGGGCAGCTTCGCGAGGATCGTCTGCCCGCCCATCGTCGCGCAGAAGGCTGAGGCCGGATTCTCCAGAGCGCGGGCCGGCCCCGATCCGGCAAGGGCGGCGCAGACCGCGAGCGCGCGGACAGGCCACGCGGCGGGCGCCCTCCACGGTCCGATCATGCGCGTCATGGGCCGCCCTGCCCTAACCGTAGGTGTGGTCGTCGGCCGGGAACCGGCCGGCCCGGACCTCGTCCGCGTAGGCCTTCACGGCGTCCTCGATGTGGGTCCGCAGGCTCCCGAACTGGCGCACGAATTTCGGCGTGCGCTCGGACAGGCCGAGCATGTCCTCCAGCACCAGGATCTGGCCGTCGCAGACCGCCGAGGCGCCGATGCCGATCGTGGCGGCGGTGACCTGGGGGGAGGTCGCGATCGCCCGCGCCACCGGCTCGACGATGCCCTCGAGCACGATCGCGAAGGCGCCGGCCTCCGAGATGGCGCGGGCATCCTCCAGGAGGCGGCGCTCGTCGTCGGGGGCCCGGCCCTGGACCTTGAAGCCGCCCATCGTGTTCACCGCCTGCGGGGTGAGGCCGATATGGCCCATCACCGGCACGCCGCGCTGGACGAGGAACGCCACCGTCTCGGCGAAATGGGCGCCGCCCTCCATCTTGATCGCGCCGGCGCCGGTCTCCTTGAGAACCCGGGAGGCGCTGAGGAAGGCCTGCTCCCGGCTCGCCTCGTAGGAGCCGAACGGCATGTCGACCACGACCAGCGCCTTCTGCGTGCCGCGGATCACCGCCTGGGCCTGGAGGATCATCATCTCCAGGGTCACGGGGATCGTCGATTCCATCCCGTGCATCACCATGCCGAGGGAATCGCCCACGAGGATGAAGTCGCAATAGGGATCGACGATGCCGGCCGTGTGGGCGTGGTAGGCGGTGAGCGCGATGATCTTGCGCCCCTCGGCCTTGCGCTTGCCGATATCGACCGCCCGGAGCCGTCGGGACTGCACGACCTGCGACATGGTTCAGACCTCATTCCCGCCACTCGGGACGCGGCGCGGGCCCCCTCTCCCGCCCGGGAGAGCGCGCGCCCCGCCACGCGAGCCTCGTTCCGCGGCGTCTCTTACAATGCCCGGCGATGCGGGTCAGCGCCCCGCCTGCGGCTCGGCGCCCGCCTTCCAGTCCGGATCGACCGTCAGGTTCGCGGTCTCGTGCATCTCCTGCCAGCCCTCGACGCCCTCGGGGAACCAGCGCACGCCGGTATAGCCCTTCAGCACCAGCCGCTTGGCGGCGTTCCAGCTGCCCCAGCACTCGACGTGGCAGAACACCACGACGGGCTTCGCCTTGTCGCCCCCGGTCAGCGCCGCGACGCGGGCGTAGAAGAGCGCCTCGCGCGCCGGCGCCAGGGGCTCGGCGCCGGCCTCCGGCATCCAGACGGCGCCGGGGATCGACGGATGCACCGGCAGCCAGAGGCGGCCCTCCGGGAAGTTCGACGGCTTGCGGTCCGGCGCCGCCACGTCGAGCAGCACCGGCTTGTCGGGGCCGGCGATCAGGGCGGCGACGGCGTCGGCGTCGACCACCGCGGCGCCCTTGAGGGTCTGCGGCGTGTAGCCCTTCGGGGGGCCGGCGTAGAGCCCCTCCGGCTCGGGCACGTTCACCGGCGAATCGGCCGGCGCCGCGGCGAGGCAGAGGAGCGCGGCGCAGGCCGCCGCGGCCCGGCCGGTCAGGAGGAGGCGCCGCATGATCAGTTCGTCGGGCTCGGCGCGGTGAAGCTGTGCTGCCACTGGCCGCCCTGGTTGTCGGAGGCCGCCACCTGGATCGGCTTGCCGTCCGGCTTGAACGCGAAGTTGATCACCGGGTTCGAGGCGATCGAGATGTCGCCCGTCATGGTGAAGACCTTCCGGTCGCCCGCCGAGACGGTGAGCTTGTCGATGTAGCGCGCCGGCGTGTAGTCGCGGGTCACCTGGTTCATCTGCATGCCGGAGAAGTTCGGGTGGCGGATCATCAGCGTCGCCTCCACGGGCTTGCCGGCCGCCGTCTCGGCGAACTTCATGCGCATGTCGCCCATGCCCTTCATGGCCTCCTCGTCGCTCATCCCCATCGGGGCCGAGCAGCCGCCGGAGGCCTTCACGAACTGCTTGGCCTCGTAGAGCTTGCCGTCCATGGTCTCCACCACGGCGTGCATGTCGGTGTAGTTGTTGACCCGCACGCGCAGCTTCAGCTCGGCCGGGTCGGCGGCCGGCCCGAACTCGAACTTGGCCGCGTAGGGCGCCGGGTTGTCGTCGATGATCAGCGAGACCGCCTTGATCTGCCCGTCCTTGGGCATGGTCAGGGTGATCGGAACCAGGGCGGCGTCGAGCGCCCGGGCGGGCGCCTCGATCTTCACGAGGCTGTCGGTCGGGGCGATCTGGCGGTCGCCGAAGATCGACTTGGCGATCTCCTGCCAGCGAGCCGCCCGCTCCTGGTCGGTGTCGGAGGCGCCGGCCGCCCGCGCGGCGCCGGCGAGCGGTCCCGACAGCGCCGTCGTCGCCAGGACGAGGCCGAGGGCGAGGCTGGAGAAGGTCTGTCCGATGAAGGTCTGTCTGATCCTGTGCGTCATGGCGTGCCTCCCGATTGGCTTGGATATGGGGATCCTGAAAACCTATTCCCACTCGAGTTCCTGGTAGGCCACGGTGACGTTGCGGCCGTTGTAGGTGTCGAACAGCGCCCACTTGTCGCGCTGGTCCGCCGCGACGCTGGTCACGGCCTTCTCGATGGGCACGTCCTTGGCGATCGCCGCCCGGGTGCCGTCGCGCAGGGCGGTCAGGTAGCCGGAGAGGTCGGCGAGCGCCGGGGCGAGGTCGACCGCGACGGGGCCGTGGCCCGGGACGGCCCGGGCGGGACCCACGGCCTTCAGCCGCTCGATCTCAGCGAGCCAGCCCTTGAGGCTGCCGTCGAGGGAGGGGATCCGGTTCACGAACAGCAGGTCGGCGGGGAACAGCAGGCCGCTGCCGGAATCGATCATCGACAGGTCCGAGGTGGTGTGCGCCGGGCCGTGCGCCGTGAAGGTCAGGCGCCGGTCGCCGAGGTCGATCTCGGCCGTGTCTTTGACGCTCATCGTCGGATAGACCACCGGCCCGGTCCGGTCCTCGCCGAGCAGGTCGACCAGCCGCTTGCGGTAGAACTCGCCCCGGGCCGCCAGCGCCTCGGTGAGCTTGGCGTGGCCGATGAAGACCGGCTTGTCCTGGACGAAGGCCCCTGCCCCGAAGACGTGGTCCGGGTGGACGTGGGTCAGCACCACGTGGGTGATCGGCTTGTCCGTGCGCTTGGCGATCTCGGCGCGCAGCCACTGGCCGTCGGCGAGGCTGCCGCCGGACTCGGTCACCACCACGCCGGTCCTGCCGACGAGGAAGCCGATATTGGCGATGGCGTCGGCGTTGTCGGGGGTGGCGTCGGCGATCAGGCCCTTGCGCACGTACAGGCCGGGCCCGACCTCCTCCATCGTGAAGCTCTCGGCGGCGCGGCCCAGCGTCGGCAGGCAGCACAGGCAGAGCCCCGCGAAGAGGGCGTGCCGCCGCGTCGGCCCGGCGGCCTGCCTCCGCGGATGGACGGCGCGTGCCGTCATGCCGAAACCTCCCGATCTTGCCCGTTCTTGATTGTCTACCATTAAGTAGGTAGATTACTCGTCCGTCAAGGGGCCGCCGGGAGCCGGTCCCCGCCGCGGCCGCACGTTCGCGTGACTTCGTGCGTTGATGAGGGCGCGTTTTGGAGCGACGTTCGCCGCGATGAGGGATACCCGCGCCGAGTTGCTGATGCAGGCCGAGACCCTGGTGCGGGGCCGCGGCTTCGCCGGCTTCAGCTACGCCGACCTCGCGGCGGCGGTGGGCATCCGCAAGGCGAGCATCCACCACCACTTCCCCACCAAGGTCGATCTCGGCGCCGCCCTGGTGGCGGCCTACGCGGCGCGCTACGCCGCGGCCCTGGAGGCGATCCGCCGGGACGTGCCGGACGGGCCGGGCCGGGTCGAGGCCTACGGGCGGCTCTACCTCGGCGGCGTCGAGCAGGGGCTCGGCTGCCTCTGCGCGGCGCTGGCCATCGAGGGCGAGGCCCTGCCCGAGCGCCTGCGCCAGGACGTCGCGGCCTTCTTCGCGGACCATCTCGCGTGGCTGGAGGGCATCCTGCGCGCGGGCCAGATGGACGGCAGCGTGCGCGGCGGCGCGGATCCGGCGGCGCTCGCCCGCTACGTCGTCGCTACCCTGGAGGGCGCGCTCCTGATGGAGCGCCTGTTCGCGAGCCCCGACGCCTTCCGGGGGACGCTGGCGGTGCTGGTCGACGGCCTCAGGCCGCAGTGAAACGGGCGTAGCCGTCCGCCCGCAGCCGGCAGGCCGGGCAGGTGCCGCAGCCGTAGCCCCAGGGATGCCGCTGCCCGCGCTCGCCGAGGTAGCAGGTGTGGCTCTCCTCGACGATCAGGTCGACCAGCGCCCGCCCGCCGAGGCTCTCGGCCAGCTCCCAGGTCTGCGCCTTGTCGAGCCACATCAGCGGCGTGTGCAGCACGAAGCGCCGCTCCATGCCGAGATTGAGCGCCACCTGCAGGGCCTTGATCGTGTCGTCGCGGCAATCCGGGTAGCCGGAATAGTCGGTCTCGCACATGCCGCCGACCACGTGCCGGAGCCCGCGCCGGTAGGCGAGCGCCGCCGCGAAGGTCAGGAACACGAGGTTGCGGCCGGGCACGAAGGTGTTGGGCAGGCCCGACGCCTCGTAGCCGATCGCGGCCTCACGGGTCAGCGCCGTCTCGGAGACCTGCCCGAGGGCGTCGAGGGCGAGCGTGTGGTCCTCGCCGAGGCGGGCCGCCCAGGCGGGATCGAGGGCGGTCGTGCCCGCCCGCAGGGCCGCGCGGCGGTCGAGCTCGACCCGGTGGCGCTGCCCGTAGTCGAAGCCGAGGGTCTCGACGTGGTCGAACCGGTCCAGCGCCCAGGCCAGGCAGGTGGCCGAATCCTGTCCCCCGGAGAACAGCACCAGCGCGGCGCGGTCCCCGGCGATCGCGGTCTCACTCGCCATCGTACTCGGCCCAGGACATCGGGGTCTCGGCGACCCGCACGAGCGCGAGGCCCGGCAGGTCCGGCCGGAGGCGCTGCCAGATCCAGGCCGCGATGTTCTCGGCGGTCGGGTTCTCCAGCCCCTCGATCTCGTTGAGGCAGTGGTGGTCGAGCCGGGCGAGCAGCGGCCCGAAGATCGACTCGATGTCGTAGAAGTCGATCACCCAGCCGGTGTGGGGATCGACCGGGCCGGCGACCGTCAGCTCGACCCGGTAGGAATGCCCGTGCATCCGGTGGCAGCGGTGGGTCTCGGGCACGTTCGGCAGCCGGTGGGCCGCCTCGAAGGTGAAGGCTTGGGTGATCTTCATGGGGGTTCGCGGGTATGGCCGATCTCGCCCCCGCCATAGCGCCGACGGGCGGTCCCGCGCAAAGGCGGGCTGCCCTGCGTTCGGCGGCGCGCCCGGGGATCAGGCCGCGGCGCCGGCCTCCGACCACTGCGCGTACCACGCCTTGAACAGGCGCAGCTGCGTCTCCGCGTAGTGGCGCTGACCGGCGCTGAGCGCGTCGGTGGCGTTGAAGTGCAGCGCGTATTCCGGGTTCCCCTCCAGCACCATCAGGTGCTTGTAGTAGAGGACGAGGTCGGTCCCCTCGTCGAAGCTCGACAGGATCGCCAGTGCGGCGTCGAGTTCCTCGGCCCGGCGCCGGGCCCGGACGTCGCCCGCGGCGGCCTTCTCGCACAGGGCGACGAGGTGGAGCACCTCCCGCGGCAGGACGTTGCCGATGCCCGTGATGGCGCCCCGGGCGCCGCAATTGACGTAGCCGTGCACCACCTGGGTATCCACCCCGACCATCAGGGTGATGTCGGGCGACTGGCCGGTGATGTGCTCGGCCGCGTAGGTGAGCGAGGCCGCGCCGCCGAACTCCTTAAAGCCGACGAGGTGCGGGTGGCGGGCGCGCAGGCGGAAGAACAGGTCCGCCCGGGTCTCGAACCCGTAATAGGGGCTGTTGTAGATCACCGACGGCAGGTCGACGGCCGCCTCCAGGATGCCGCCGAAATGCGCCTCCTGGGCCGCGGCCGAGCCACCGCGCGACAGGACCCGCGGGATGATCATCAGGCCGTGGGCGCCGGCCGCCTTGGCGTGGGCCGCGAGCGCCGCGGCCCGCTTCGGGTTCTGGGCGCCGGTCCCGACGATCACCCGGACGCCGGCGGCGAGCAGCCGCTCGACGCCCGCCATCCGCTCCTCGTCGGTGAGCAGCGGCCAGTCGCCCATCGAGCCGCAGTAGACGACCGCCGACATGCCGGCATCGACGAGCTCCCGCCCCTTGCGCGCGAGGGCGTCGAGGTCGGGCGTCCGGTCCGGCCGGCAGGGCGTCATCAGGGCCGGGATCGTGCCGGAGAAGATGTGTCGATCGAAGGCCATCGCCGGCTCGCCTGCTGGGAGGTGGGATCGTCCCGGCCGGCCCCGCGGGCCTCGCGGGGCGGCACGCCTCTCCATGGCAGCGCCGCGCGAGTCTGGCAAGAATTTTATACAATCTCTGTCGCGCGGGCCGGGACCGGCGCGGCGCCGAGGAACGCCATCAGCGCAGCGGCGACGTGGTCGATATGGTCGGTCAGGAGGGCACAGGCGGCCGAGACGTGGCCGTTCCGGCACAGCCGGACGATCTCGCGGTGCTCGCGGTCGGCCCGCTCCAGCTCGGCGCTGTCGGTGGAGAGCTGGAGGCGGGTGTAGCGGTCGCACTCGGCCAGCAGCGAGCTGACCAGCCCGAGGGCGCGGGGCCGCTCCGCCCGGCCGTAGAGGAGGAGGTGCAGCTCCGTGTTGAGGGCGCCCCAGCGCGCCGTCGCGCCCGCCCGCAGGGCCGCGGCGTACTCCTCCAGCAGGGCGTCGGCCCGGGCGTAGTCGTCGTCGGTCAGGCGGGGCGCCGAGAGGGCCAGGAGGCGCGGTTCGAGGGCGGCCCGGAGCTCGAGGGCCTCGGCCGCGTCGGCCGCCGAGAGCGGCGCCACCATGGCCCCGCGATGGGGCAGGATCCGCACGAGGCCCTCGGCCTCGAGCTGGAACAGCGCCTCCCGCACCGGGATCCGGCTGGCGCCGAACTCCGCCGCAAGGCCGTCCTGGCGGAGCTGCGAGCCGGCCGGATAGCGGCCGTCGAGGATGCGCCGCCGGATCTCGGTCCCGATCGAGCCCGCGATGGTCCGGTTCTTCATCGTCTCGCTCCCGGTCGACCCCGGATGCCCCGCAGGACCCTTGACGGCGGAGCTCCGGTGTTGAAATTGTATAAAATCAATCGGGCAACGGGCTCGATCACGACAAGGGTGCCCGCGATGACGCTCTCCCGCCGCCAGATCCTGGCCGGTACCGCAGGCGCGGCCGCCGGCCTCGGCCTCCCGCACCTGGTCCGGGCCCAGCCCGGCGGCGGCAGCGTGCTGCGCTTCATCCCGTCGACGCCCCTGCCGTCCCTCGATCCGATCGTCGCCACGAGCTACGTCATCCGCAATCACGGCTATCTCGTCTACGACACGCTGTTCGCCACCGACGAGAATTTCCGCATCCAGCCGCAGATGGTGAGCGAGTGGCAGACCGCGCCCGACGGCCTGCGCTGGACCTTCCATCTCCGCGACGGCCTCACGTTCCACGACGGCTCCCCGGTCGAGGCCAAGGACTGCATCGCGTCCATCGCGCGCTGGTCCAAGCGGGACGCGTTCGGCCAGACCCTGGCGGGCTTCGTGGAGGGGTACGGCCAGGAGGACGCGCGGACCTTCACGGTCGCGCTGAAGAAGCCGTTCCCCCTGCTCCCGGCGGCGCTCGGCAAGCTGTCCTCGAACGTGCCCTTCATCATGCCGGAGCGCGTCGCCCTCCAGGACGCGTCCAAGCCGATCGCCGACGCCACGGGCTCCGGGCCCTGGCGCTTCGAGGCGCGGGAATGGATCCCCGGCCAGAACGCGATCTACACCCGCCACGCGGGCTACCGACCCCGCGAGGAGGCGCCCTCCTGGGCGGCCGGCGGCAAGGTCGCCAAGGTCGACCGGATCGAGTGGCTCGCCATCACCGAGGCCTCGGCGGCGGTGGGCGCGATGATCCAGGGCGCGGTCGACTGGTACGAGCAGCCGGCGATCGACCTGATCCCCGTCCTCAAGGGCAAGCCGGGGATCGAGATCCGCAACGTGCCGCTCGGGCTGATCCTGCTGATGCGGTTCAACCACACGCAGCCGCCGTTCAACAATCCCGAGATCCGCCGGGCCGTGATGATGGCCATGAAGCAGGACGACTACATGCAGGCGGTGGTCGGCAGCCCCGAATACTACCGGGAGGCCAAGACCTTCTTCACCCCGGGCTCGCCGATGTCGACCGGGGCCGGCGGGGCCGCGGCCATGCAGGCGGACCTCGCCAAGGCCAAGGCGATGCTGGCCAAGGCCGGCTACAAGGGCGAGCGCGTGGTGCTGCTGGCCCCGGCCGACCAGCCGATCGCCTACAACCAGTCGCTGGTGACCCAGGACCTGCTCAAGCAGCTCGGCATGAACGTCGATCTGGTCTCGACCGACTGGGGCAGCTTCATCGCCCGCCGCGGCAACCGCGGGCCGGTCGATGCCGGCGGCTGGTCGCTGTTCCACACGCTGTGGTCGGGGGCCGACGTGCTGAACCCGGCGCTCCACCCGCTGATCCGCGCCAACGGTCAGGCCGCGTGGTTCGGCTGGCCGGACGACCCGACCTTGGAGACCCTGCGGAGCGACTGGATCGCCACCAGCGACGAGGCGCAGCAGAAGGCGCTCGCCGCGCGCATCGAGGAGCGGGCCTTCGCGGTCGTGCCCTACGCCCCCGCGGGCCTCGTGCAGCAGCCGATGGCGGTCAGCGCGAAGCTCAAGGGCATGGTCATGGCGCCGGTGCAGTTCTTCTGGAACATCGAGAAGACCGGCTGATCACGGCCGGCCAGAAGACCGTCCGTCTTTGCGAGCGCAGCGAAGCAATCCAGCGACGCTACGCTTGCCGACGTCCCGCTGCCCTGGATTGCTTCGCTCCGCTCGCAAAGACGCGAGGGCGTAGGTGCCCGCGCGTCTTCAGCCCGCGCCCTTCCCCGACACGCCGGCCTGCGCGAAGGTCGCCATGCCGGTGTGGCAGGCGAGCGCGCCCTTCAGCAGGCCCATCGCCATGCCGGCGCCCGAGGCCTCGCCGAGGCGCATGCCGAGCGCCAGCAGCGGCACCAGCCCGAGCCGCTCCAGAACCTCCGCGTGGGCGCCCTCCGCCGAGACGTGGCCGGCGAGGCAGTGGTCGAGGGCGCCCGGGTCGGCGGCGTGCAGCACGGCCGCGGCGGCGGTCGCCACGTAGCCGTCGATCACCACCGGGATGCGCTGCAGCCGCGCGGCCAGGATCGCCCCCGCCATGGCGGCGATCTCCCGGCCGCCGAGGCGCGCCAGGACCTGGAGCGGGTCGTCGAGGTGGCCGGCATGGTGCGCGAGCGCCGCCTCCACGGCCGCGACCTTCCGGGACAGGCCGTCCCGGTCGACTCCCGTGCCGCGCCCGACCCAGTGGGCGGGATCGCCGCCGAACAGGGCGGCGTAGAGGGCGGCCGCCACCGTGGTGTTGCCGATGCCCATCTCGCCGATGCCGAGGCAGTCGGTGCCGGCGGCCACCGCCTCCATGCCGAACGCCATGGTGGCGACCGTGGCGCGCTCGTCGAGGGCCGGCCCCTCCGCGATGTCGCCGGTGGGCATGTCGAGGGCGAGGTCGAACACCTTGAAGCCGAGGCCGTAGGCCGCGCAGATCTGGTTGATCGCCCCGCCCCCGGCGGCGAAGTTGTCGAGCATCTGGCGGTTGACCGCGTCCGGGAAGGCCGAGACGCCGCGGCGCGTGACCCCGTGGCTGCCGGCGAAGACGCAGACCAGCGGCCGGTCGAAGGTCGGCGGCGCCTTGCCCTGCCACGCCGCCAGCCACGTCACGAGGCTCTCCAGGCGCCCCAGCGAACCGGCGGGCTTCGTCAGGGTCGCGTCCCGGGCCGCGACGGCTTCCTTCGCCTCCGCGTCGGGGCCTGGCATCGCCTTCAGCAGGTTGCGGATGTCGTCGAAGGGGCCGGGTTCGGGAGCGGTCGTCGAATCGGTCATGGCGGCGATGATTTCCTGTGGGCGCCTCCGGACGGGGAGACTATACGGGAGCGGCGCGCGGTGGCGGGCGGATGCGAGAGGCCGCGATGGACAGGCAGACCGGCGGGGAGGCCGACTGGCCCGGGCGCGGCGCCCTCTACGACCTCGCCGGGTGCCTGCGCTTCTACTCCCGCCTGCCGGTGCCGCAACTGCCCGGCGAGCCGGACCCGCACCGGAGCCCCGACTTCACCACCCTGCCGCGGATGCTGCCGCTGGCCGGCCTGATCCTGGCGCTGCCCGCCGCCCTGGTGCTGGCGGCCGGCTGGGCCGTCGGGCTCGGGCCGTTCCTGGCCGCGACCCTCGCGGTGGCGGTCGCCGTGGTGGCGACCGGCGCCCTCCACGAGGACGGGCTTGCCGACGTCGCCGACGGGTTCGGCGGCGGCGCCACGCGGGAGCGCCGCCTGGAGATCATGCGCGACAGCCGGATCGGCGCCTACGGCGGCGCCGCCCTGGTCCTGGCGCTGGCCCTGCGGATCGGCGCCCTGGCGACGCTCCTCGACCGGATCGGCCACGCGGCCGTGACCGGCCTGATCCTGGCGGCCGCCCTGTCGCGGGTCGCCGCCCTCGCCCCGATGGTGCTGCTCGCGCCGGCGCGGCCGGGCGGCCTCTCCGCCTCGGTCGGCCGCCCGGGGCGGGCGAGCCTCGCCACCGCGCTGGGCCTCGGCGCGGTGCTGGCGCTCGGCGCCGTGCCCCTCGGCCTGCCTGTCGGCGGGATCGCTCTGATGATCCTGTGCGCCGGCCTCGCGGCCCTGGGCCTGACCCGGCTGGCGCGCGCCAGGATCGGCGGCCAGACCGGCGACGTCATCGGCGCCTGCCAGCAGGTCGCGGAGATCGCCGCCCTGCTGGCCCTGGTGGCGGCGACGGCGGGCGTGGCGGATTGAGGGAGGCCGCCGCGTCTTGACCCGGCCACGATCCCCCGGCCAAGGATCACCGATGCCGCCCGCGCCGAAACCCTCCTCGCCCTGCACCAAGGTCTGCGTCCTCGACGCCGCGACCGGCCTGTGCTGCGGCTGCGGCCGGACCCGCGACGAGATCGCCGCCTGGGGCTCGCTGTCGGAAGACCGGCGCCGCGCCGTGATGGCGGGGCTCGGCGCCCGGATGCGGGCCGCCGGCCTCACCCCCCTGGAAGCGCCGCTGCCGTCATGATCTATCTCGGCCTCGCGGCCCTCGCCCTGGTTCTCGTCGCCCTGGTCCTCAGCGACGGCAGCGACAGCGTCGGCGGCGTGATCGAGCCCGGCCAGTTGGCGAACCTCGCCTGGACCGGCACGATCCTGCTCCTGGTGGTGGCCGGGTTCTGGCGGCAGTTCACGGCCCGGCTCGGCGCGAACCTGCAGGCGCTCCTGGCCTGGGCGCTGATCGGCCTCGCCCTGGTGATCGGCTACAGCTACCGCGACCGGATCCAGGATGTCGGCGCCCGGGTGCTCGGCGATCTCCGGCCGGGGAGCGCGACCTCGAGCGGCGACGGCGCCGTCACCGTCACCCGGCGGGCGGACGGCGATTTCCGGGTCGACGCCTTGGTCAACGGCCGGGTGCAGCCCTTCCTGTTCGACACCGGGGCGAGCAGCGTCGTGCTCACCGCCGAGAACGCCGCCGCGCTGGGGCTCACGCCCGCGCCCTCCGAGTTCACCGCCCGCGTCTCCACCGCCAACGGCATCACCTACGCGGCGCCGACCCAGCTCGACTCGCTCAGCGTCGGGACGATCACCGAGCGGCGGGTCAACGCCATGGTGGCCAAGCCGGGCGCGCTCTCGGCGAACCTCCTCGGCCAGACCTTCCTGTCGCGGCTCTCCGGCTACGAGGTCCGGGGCGACCGCCTGATCCTGCGCCGGCCCTGACCGGGCCGCCGCGCAAGGCGCTCAGGCGGCGCGGGCCTCGGGGGCGGCGCGGGAGACCAGCGCCACCGCCTCCCGCAGGGTCGCGAGGTCGGCCTCCGGGCGCATCCCGTGGGTCGAGAGGTGGCGCCGGAAGGCCCGCGCGCCCGGCCGGCCGTTGAACAGGCCGAGCATGTGCCGGGTGACCGCGTGGAGGCGCTCGCCCCGGGCGAGGCACGCGGCGATGTAGGGCTCGAACGCTGCGACCGCCGCGAAGGCGTCGGGGGCCGGGGCCGGCACGCCGAACAGGTCGGGATCGACCCCGAGCAGGAGCGCCGGCTCGGTGTAGGCGGCGCGGCCGACCATGACGCCGTCGACCTCGGCGAGCCGCGCCCGCGCGGAATCCAGGTCGCGCAGGCCGCCGTTGACCGCGATCGGCAGGCCGGGAAGCCGCCGCTTCAGCCGCGCGGCGCGGCCGTAATCGAGGGGCGGCACGTCCCGGTTCTCCTTGGGCGAGAGCCCCTGGAGCCAGGCCTTGCGGGCGTGGACGATCAGCCCGTCGACGCCCGCCGCCACCACGGCGTCGGCCAGGGTGTCGAGCGCCGCCTCGGGGTCCTGGTCGTCGACGCCGATCCGGCACTTCACCGTCACCGGCACGGGGACCGCGGCCTTCATGGCGGCGACGCAGTCGCCGACCAGGGCCGGCTCGCGCATCAGGCAGGCGCCGAAGCGGCCCTCCTGCACCCGGTCCGAGGGGCAGCCGACGTTGAGATTGACCTCGTCGTAGCCGAGATCCGCGGCGATCCGGGCGGCCCGCGCCAGGTCCGCCGGGTCCGAGCCGCCGAGCTGGACCGCCACCGGGTGCTCGATCTCCGCGAAGCCGAGCAGGCGCTCCCGCGGCCCGTGCAGCACCGCGCCGGTCGTCACCATCTCGGTGTAGAGGCGGGCGCGCGCCGAGAGGGACCGGTGGAACGCCCGGCAGTGGCGGTCCGTCCAGTCCATCATCGGGGCGACGGAGAAGCGCCATCCGCTGAGAGTTCGGGGTTCTTCCGTTGCGGCAATCACTTGCTGTCGCTCTCGTGCTGTACCTCGGCGATGCCCCATCGGGCGTCGGACTGCTCGGAATCCGGCTGTGCCGTGCCTGCTCGGCCCCGTCCGGTCCCACCGCGGGGGGCGCGATGGGGGCCTATCGTCGAGTCCGCCGGGAAGCACGGGACGACGGGGTATCACGCCCGGACCGTCGTCAAAAGAGACGGCACGGTCCACCGCGGGGCCCGGACCGTCGACCGGCGCGCCCGCCGCGGCTCTAAACGCGCCGTTAACCAAGATCAGTGATTTCCCAGGTCATTGGTAGCGTCGCGCGGGGTGCATCTGCCGCCGCGCAAGGATGGCACATCATGCGGCTGATCGTCGGCACAGTGATCGTCTTCGCCTGCGTCTTCGGCAGCTACGCGGCGATGGGCGGCCATCTGCTGGTCCTGTGGCAGCCGTTCGAGTTCGTCATCATCCTGGGTGCGGCGATCGGCGCCTTCGTCATCGGCAACACCGGGCCGGTGCTCAAGGCCGTGCCCGCCATGCTGGGCACGCTGATCAAGGGCCCCAAGTACAACCAGCAATCCTATGTCGAACTGCTGGGAATGCAGTATTCGTTGTTCAAGCTCGCGAAGCAGAAGGGTGCGATGGCGCTCGAGCCGCACATCGAGGATCCGGGCGAGTCGACGCTGTTCAACGCCTTCCCGACCTTCGCGGCGAACCACCACGCGGTCGAGTTCGTCTGCGACTACATGCGCATGGTGACGCTGGGCGCCAACAACGTCCACGAGATCGACGCGCTCATGGATGAGGAGCTGGAGACGCACCATCAGGAGCAGGAGCGCGTCGTCTCGGCCATGCAGTCGCTTGCCGACGGGACGCCGGCGCTCGGCATCGTCGCCGCCGTGCTCGGCGTGATCAAGACGATGGGGGCGATCAAGGAGCCGCCGGAGGTGCTGGGGCACCTGATCGGCGGCGCGCTCGTCGGCACCTTCTTCGGCGTCTTCGTGGCCTACGGCTTCTTCGGGCCCATGGCGCAGTCGCTCAAGAGTCTCTTCGAGGCCGAGTCCAAGTACTATCTCTCGCTCAAGGCGGGGCTGCTCGCCCACATCGCCGGCCAGCCGCCGGTGATGGCGGTCGAGTTCGCCCGCAAGTCCCTGATGAGCGACGTCCGCCCGACCTTCAACGAAGTGGAAGCGGCGACCGCCGCTCTGCCCGCCCAGAGCTGATCCGACATCCGGGAGGGAGTCCATGGCGACGATCATCATCAAGAAGGTCAAGAAGGCAGCCCACGCCCACCACGGCGGGGCCTGGAAGATCGCCTACGCGGACTTCGTGACCGCCATGATGGCGTTCTTCCTGCTGATGTGGCTGATCAGCATGACGACGCAGGAGCAGAAGATCGGCCTGGCGGAGTACTTCTCGCCGGCGGCTCTGAGCCCTGCGACCAGCGGCGCCGGCGGAATCCTGTACGGGACCGCCCTCGACACGTCCGGCAACAAGCCGTCCACGCCCCGCGACGCGGAGCGGGGCTCCGCCGAGCGGGAGGAGATCACGCGCCCGACCAGCCCGGGGCGCGTCAGCGACGTCGATGCCAGCCGCCCGGTCGCCAACGTGGAGGCCAATTTCAGCGCCATAGCCAGCCTCCGGCAGGCGCTCCAGACGATGCCCGACATCGCCGAACTGTCGAAGAACATCGTGATCGAGCAGACCAAGGAGGGCGTGAACGTCTCCCTCGTGGACCAGGACGGCCGCTCCATGTTCCGCGAGGGGTCCGTCGAGCCCTACGACCGCACCCGTCGCGTGCTGGAGGCCCTCGCGCCCGCCATCCGGCGGCTGCCCAACCGCCTGTCGATCACCGGCTACACGGCCGTCGCGCGCCCGGGCTCGACGCGGGCCGGCGAGCCCTGGAACCTCTCCGCCGGGCGTGCCCTCGCCGTGCGCGAGGTCCTGTCGGGTGCCGGGGTTCCCAACGACAACTTCTCCTCCGTGTCGGGACGCGGCGACACGGAGCCGGTTTTCCCGGACAATCCCTATCTCGCGCCGAACCGGCGGGTGACGATCACGCTGCTCAACGCGAGCCCGCCGGTGCCCCCGAACCTTCTCCGCTGACGCCGGAGCGGCGCGTCGCGTCGGACCGCGACGCGCGCAGCGCCGTCGATGCCGCCTCACGTCACCGCGGCGCGTCACGCGCTCCGCGCGGGACCGCGCGCCGCCGCGTCGCTTCCGGCGCGCGGTGTCGAGGCGGCGCGGGTGGCCGGCGACCGGGCCGAGCGCCCGCGCCGCGCCGAGGCGGTAGGCTGACGGCGCGGCGGCGCGCGCATGTCGCCCGCGAGCGGCACCGCGATCCCTGAGCCCGCCGCGCTCGGAGCCTCCGGGTTCGAGGCCGCACCGGCGCGATCCGGGTCAGCCCCGGGCATTCTCTCGGCCGGGACGCCGGAAATCGATGTCGCGGTCGGGCCGCGCGCCGCGCGCTCCACGGGGCGTGATAGCGTCCGACGATTCACCGCCGGGACCTGCGCGCAATCCGCCTCCCCCGCCCTGACTCCCGGGAGCGGACCGGCGGCAGGCCGCCCGGAGCAGCCGGTCGAGCGCGGCCGACGGGCGGGCGTGGACGACCGGCGGCTCGCTGGCCCGCCGCGTGTCGCGCGGCGTGCACCTCTCGAACGTCGTGTTCCTGCCTCGCCCGCTCCGGCGCCGCGATGCGCGCGTCCGTCGCCGCCTTCGACTGGCCTGACCGCTCGCGGTCCGGCCCGCCGATCGGCGCCCGCGGGCCGTGCGACGGCGGCACGAGACCGTCCGCGACGAGGTCGATCGTCCCGGCCGACCGCTCCGCCGGGAGCGCGATGAAGCATATCTCACATGTGTGGCCGGAATGGAATTATTCCAATGTTCGGCAGATGATCGGCGGGCGCGGCGCCGAAGGACAGTTGATTCGATCCGCGAGCTTCGCGGTGTAGCTTTATTTATAGTTAGGAATATTTGATATGTCGATCGGTAGAAAGATATTTTGTCTTATCAGTAGCATCCTTCTGGCATTCATATCGATCGTGGGCGTCCAGGTCTCGTCCGTCGGCGCGGTGATGATGGAGGGGCGCAAGGCCGCCATCCGCGCCCAGGTCGAGTCGGCGCACGGCATCGTGGCGGCGTTCGCCCGGCAGGCGGAGGCCGGCGCCGTCTCGGCCGACGAGGCGCGGCGGCGCGCGGCGGAGGCGCTGCGGGCCATGCGCTACAACGGCGGCGACTACGTCTTCGTCTACAGCTCGGAGCCGGGCAACATCGGCCGCAACGTCGTGCATCCCGATCCCAAGATCGAGGGCACGCGGTCCCGCGACGACGCGGCGATGAAGAAGACCTTCGTCTGGACGATGATCCAGCACGCCCGGGAGGGCGGCGGCTTCACCGAGTACCGCTGGGCCCGCCTCGGCGAGACCGAGCCCGCCCCGAAGGTCGCCTACTCGCTCGCCTACGAGCCCTGGCAATGGGTCATCAATTCGGCCCTGTACGTGGACGACATCCACGCCCTGGACCGGGCGCGGATGGTCACCACCCTGCTCTGGCTGATCCCCCTCGCGATCGGGATCGGGCTGGTCGGGTTCCTGCTGGCGCGCAGCATCACCCGCCCCCTGAGCGCCTTCACGGCCGCCCTGCGCCGCCTCGCCGGCGGCGCGACGGACGTCGCCATCCCGGGTCTCGGCCGGCGCGACGAGATCGGCCAGATGGCCGAGGCCGCCGGCGTGTTCCGGGACAGCATGATCGAGGCGCGGACCCTGTCGACCGAGCAGCGCGCCGAGCAGGAGCGTCGGCAGGAGCGGGCCCAGTGGATGGAGGCGGTGACCCGCAGCTTCGACACCGAGGCGAGCCAGCTCCTGGCACGGGTCGACACCGCCGCGGCCGGCATGCGGGAGGCCTGTCGGGCGATGGCCGACACCGCCGCGCAGGCGTCGCGGCAGGCCGGCTCGGCCGCCGGGGCGGCGCAGCAGGCCGCCGCCAACGTGCAGACGGTGGCGGCGGCGACCGAGGAGCTGTCCGCCTCGATCGGCGAGATCGGCGGGCAGGTCACCAAGTCGGCCGCGATCGCCGGTCAGGCGGTGAGCGAGGCGGAGCGGACCGACCGGCAGATCCGCGGCCTCGCCGGGGCGGCGGAGCGGATCGGGGAAGTCGTGCGGATCATCTCGGCGATCGCCGAGCAGACCAACCTCCTGGCGCTGAACGCCACGATCGAGGCGGCGCGGGCGGGCGAGTCGGGGCGCGGCTTCGCGGTGGTCGCCGCCGAGGTGAAGGGCTTGGCCGGGCAGACCGCGAAGGCCACGGAGGAGATCACCGCGCAGATCGCGGCGATCCAGGGCGAGACGACGGAGGCGGTCGGCGCGGTCCACTCGATCGGGAGGACCGTCGACACGATGAACGCGATCGCCAGCGCGATCGCGGCGGCGGTCGAGCAGCAGCGGTTCGCCACCGGGCACATCTCGCAGAACATCGACGAGGCCGCCCGGGGGACCGACGCGGTGAGCGCGAACGTGGTCTCGGCCTCGTCGGCGGCGGAGGCGACGCACCGCGTGGCCGGGGAGGTCGGTGCCGCGGCCGGCGACGTCTGCCGCAGCGCCGAGGCCCTGCGCGCCGAGGTGATGCGCTTCCTCGTCGAGATGCGCGCCGCCTGAGCGCGCCGTCGCCCCGGACGGGCGCCGCTGCCGCGGGCCTGTCCGGGAAACGCGCGGGAGAGGCGCGTCAGAACACCGGCATGGCCCCGGCCACCGTGACGAGCGCGCCCGACGTGTAGCTGCTCTCCTCGGAGGCCAGCATCACGTAGGCCGAGGCGAGTTCGGCCGGTTGTCCGGGCCGGCCGAACGGCACCTGACTGCCGAAGGATTTCACCGAATCCTGGCTCATCCCGGAGGGGATGAACGGGGTCCAGATCGGCCCGGGCAGCACGCCGTTCACGCGCACGCCCTTCTCGGCGAGGAGCTGGGCCAAGCTGAGCACCATGTTGCTCAGGGCGCCCTTGGTGGCGCTGTAGGCCATGAGCGACGGCATCGGGTGCTTGGAATTCACCGAGGAGGTGAAGATCACCGAGGCGCCGGGCTTCAGATGGGCGAGCGCCGCCTTGGTCACGTAGAACGCGCCGAACACGTTGGTGCGGAAATGGTCCTCGAACACGGCGTCGTCGATCGCGGCGAGGTCCTCGTTCGGCTGCTGGAACGCGCCGTTGTTGACCAGCACGTCGAGGCGCCCGAACGTCTCGACGGTGCGGGCGACGATCTGGCGCCCGTAGGCGGCGTCCTTGAGGTCACCCGGCAGGAGCAGCGCCCGCCGACCCGCCTTCTCGACCCACTGGGCGACCGCCTCCGCGTCGGCCTGCTCGTCCGGCAGGTAGGAGATGGCGATGTCGGCCCCCTCCCGGGCGAAGGCGATGGCGACCGCGCGGCCGATACCGGAATCGCCGCCGGTGATCAGCGCGGCCTGGCCGGTCAGCTTGCCCGAGCCCTTGTAGCTCGCCTCGCCGTGGTCGGGTTCGGGCTCCATGCGGCCGGTCTTGCCGGGGAAGCTCTGGGGCTGCGCCGCGAAGGGCGGGCGGGGATACTTGTGCAGCGGATCCGTGGTCACGCGTCGTCTCCGATGGGGATGCCGGTCCAACCGCACGGCATCCCGGGTGTTCCGGTGCCCTGGCGCCGCGCCCTGCCGGCACAGCCCCGTTCGAGGCCGCCCGCCCCCCTCCCCCCTCGCGGACAACACGAACCCGTGTGCCGGCGAGGGGCCGACACAGGTCAGCAACAGCCGCTCGTCACTCTGGCCGAGAGGAGGTCCCGCCATGATCGACGTTCAGCCGGAGGATCGGGCCGCCCGCGTGATCGACCGGGTCCTGATCTGCGCAGCGATGCTCTCGCTCACCTTCGGACTGGCGACGGGCCTGTGGGGTCTGCTGCAGTGAGCCGGCCCGGGGATCCGGGTCCCGCGCAGGGATCCGGGGCGCGGATCACGATCCGGCCCGGTCGCGCGCCCGCGCGGCGGTCCGGACGCGACTACACCGCCGTGACGCTGATCGGAGCGGGACTCACGGTGCTCGCGCTCGCGCTGCTGCTGGTCGGGATCCCGTGAGCGGTCGCCGGCGATGCTGCTGAACCGCGTCCTCGTCGCCGCGCTGGTCGTCGCGGTCGCGGCGTTCCTGCTGTACCTGGCGGCCCTCGCCCGCGCGGCGCTGTCGCCCAACGAGCCCTACGCGTCCAGCATCGGCCTCACCCTCGACCAGTGCGTGGCCGCCCAGGACAGCCTGTCCGCCGAGGCGTCGCGCCTCTACTGCCTCAGGCCCGTCCCGAAGCGCCTGTGACCGGCAGGGATCTCGGCCCGCCGGAGTCCCTGCGTGAGTTTTCCTGACACATCGTGTGAGGACATGGTGATTGTCCGCACGGTGCCGGAAACTTAGGGTCCGGTGTGCCGGCTGGCTCCGCCACCGCGCCCGATCGCAGGAAAACGCACGGGATGCCCAGCACCATGGCGGACGACGCGACGACCTGGTCCGGACGCTGCCACTGCGGGGCGGTGCGCTTCGAGGCGGCCCTCGACGACGATCTCGCGTCGATCCGACGCTGCACTTGTTCCTACTGCCGCATGCGCGGCGCCGTCGTCGTCATGGCGCGGCCGGGCGGGGTGAGGATCCTGGAGGGGGCGGAGGCGCTGACGACCTACCGGTTCCATACCGGGGCGGCGCAGCACTTCTTCTGCTCCCGCTGCGGCGTCTACACGCACCATCAGCGACGGTCGGACCCGAACGTCCACGCCGTCAACGTGGCCTGCCTGGACGGGGTCAGTCCCTTCGACTTTCCGGAGGTCCCGGTGATGGACGGCGTCAATCACACGAACGACACCGGCCAGCCCACGCGGCGCGCCGGCACGCTGCGCTTCGTCCCGGCAGAGTGACGGTCGCGTAGGGCTGTGTGAGGGCCGCGTGACGGTGGCGGACCGTCCGCGGTGTGTGCCCGGTGCGGGATCCCCGATCGGGCCCGGCTCAACCGCTAGTGATCGTGGCCGCAGCCGCAGCCGGGACCGTGCACGTGGCCGTGCTTCTGGTGCCCGTGCTCGTGATCATGGCCGTGATCATGGCTGTGATCATGGCTGTGATCATGGCTGTGACCGTGGGCATGATCGTGGCCGTGCTTCTCGTGCCCGTGATCGTGGCTGTGCCCATGATCGTGCGCGTGGGCGTGGTCATGCCCGTGGTCATGCCCGTGGTCATGGCCGTGCTCATGGCCGTGCTCATGGCCGTGCTCATGCCCGTGGTCGTGATGATGGTGGGCGTGATGGTCGTGCCCGTGATCGTGCCCGCAGGTGCTGTGATCGTGGGCGGCCTGCTCGGGACGGAAGGCACGGGAGACCGGGGTCGCGACGCAGCCCTGCCCGCGCACCAGCTCGGCCGCGGCGGGCGTCGCCGGCACGTAGAGCACGTCCGCGCCGATCTCGGCGTCCACGTGGCTGCCGCCGAGCTGCCAGGCCAGGCGCAGCAGGCGGGCCGGATTCTCGGCGCGCACCTCCAGGAGGTCCTCGGCGGCCGCCCGCACCGCGACGAGCCGGCCGTCGTCGAGGCGCAGGGCGTCGCCGTCCTCGAGCGCCGCGGCCTTGGTGAGCGCGACGTCGAAGCTGAGGCCGCCCTCGGCGACCAGGGATCCGGCGACGGCAGCCCGGCCCGCGCGGTCGAGGGTCACCGTGTCGGCGACGCGGTCGGCGCGGACCGCGGCCCGGCGGACGATCGTGGTGGCTGTCGGCATGGGACCCTCGGACATGTGCCGGACTGGTGCCGGGCGTGGTGCCGGATAGGGCGTCGCGGCACCGCGGCCGGAGCGCCTCCGAACGTGGCATAGGGCGAGACGGGAACCGGGCGCAACTCGTCTGGCAACGCGTCTCGCGGCCGATGGAACCTTAGCCGTATGGCCGACATTCCTTTCCTGCTAAGCTCGACCCGATCCGCAACGATCACGGCCACCGGCCGGACCGGATTCACAAGGGAGTTCTGGGGACCATGAAGAAGCTGACGGCCGCCGCCATCGCCACCATCGCCGCCCTCTCGCTCGCCGGCTGCAACACCCCGGAGGACCGGGCTCTGGGCGGCGCCGGCCTCGGCGCCCTGACCGGTGCCGCGATCGGCGCGGCGGCCACCGGCCGCGCGGGCGGTGCCCTGGCGGGTGCCGCGATCGGCGGCGCCGGCGGCGCCATCGTGGGCGCCTCGACCGCGCCGCGCTGCCCCTACGGCACCTATCGCGACGCCTACGGCAACGTGTACTGCCGCTGAGCTGAAGGGGAAGGGCCGGGCGCGCCCCGGCCCTTCCTCGCGGCGTGCGGAGCGGCTATCCCGTCGCTCGGCCGGGCCCGTCCCGGTGCCGGAACCCCGCCGCCGCCGATGACAGAGCCGAGCCGAGGATCAGCGCCGGGACCGGTCGTCCCATGAATCAGGCGACCAAGACTCAGGGCGTCTGGGGCAAGCTCGGCGGCGCCGGATTCGGCCTCGCGATCGGCGGCCCCCTCGGGGCGCTGATCGGCGGGGTCGCCGGTCATTTCCTGCTCGACCGCGTCGGCGCGCCCTTCGGGCGGACGCCGCGCGACGTCGTGTTCACCACCGGACTCGTGGCGCTCGCCGCCAAGATGGCCAAGTCCGACGGCGTCGTGCTGCCCTCGGAGGTCGAGGCGTTCGGCCGGGTCGTGCAGGTGGAGCCGTCCGCGCGGGCGGGCGTCGAGCGCCTGTTCGACCTCGCCAAGAAGACCACGAACGGCTTCGAGGCCTACGCCCAGCAGCTGGCGACCACCTTCGGCGACGAGCCGGCGCTCCTCGAGGACGTGCTCGACGGCCTGTTCCAGATCGCCGGCGCCGACGGGGCGCTGCACGAGGCCGAGGAGCGCTACCTGCGCGCGGTCTCGGGCATCTTCGGCTTCGACGAGGCGGCGTTCCGGCGCATCGCCGCCCGCCACGTGCGGCTGCCGGACGATCCCTACGGCGTCCTCGGGCTCGACCGCGAGGCGGACGACGCCGCCGTGAAGGCCCGCCACCGGGCGCTGGTGGCCGAGCACCACCCGGACCGGGCGCTCGCCCGCGGCCTGCCGACGGAGGCGGTGGCCATCGCCACGCGGCGGCTCGCCGCGATCAACGCCGCCTATGACCGGATCGCGCAGGAGCGCGGGCTGCGGTGAGCCTGACCCCCGACAGCCCCCTCGCCCGCCGCGTCGCGCCCTCGCCGAACCACGGCGCCCGCCGCGCGGGGCCGCTCGATATGCTGATCCTGCACTACACCGGGATGGACAGCGGGGCCGCCGCCCTCGCGCGCCTGCGCGACCCGCTGAGCGAGGTCTCGGCGCACTACCTCGTGTTCGAGGATGGCGGGATCGTCCAGATGGTGCCGGAGGCCCGCCGGGCCTGGCACGCCGGCGCCGGCGCCTGGAAGGGCGAGACCGACGTCAATTCCCGGTCGATCGGGATCGAGATCGTCCATCCGGGCCATGCCGGCGGCCTGCCGCCCTACCCGGAGGCGCAGGTCGAGGCGGTGATCGCGCTGGCCCGGGACATCCTCGGCCGCTGGCCGATCCCGCCGGAGCGGGTGCTCGCCCATTCCGACGTCGCGCCCGAGCGCAAGGAGGATCCGGGAGAGATCTTTCCATGGGACCGTCTGGCGGCGGCGGGGGTGGGCCACCGCGTGCCCCCCGCCCGCCTCCAGGACGGCCGGTTCTTCGCGCGGGGCGATGCCGGCCAGCCCGTCGAGGCGCTGCAGGCGATGTTCGCGCTCTACGGCTACGACCTGCCGGTGACCGGGCTGTTCGACGCGCGCACCCAGGCGGTGGTCACCGCGTTCCAGCGCCACTTCCGCCCGGCGCGGGTGGACGGCGTGGCCGACGCCTCGACCATCACCACCCTGCGCGACCTGATCGCGGCGCTGCCGCCGGCCTGAGGGCCGGGCGCCCGCCGGGCCCCCTCAGGCGCGGTGGGCCCGGGCCTCACGGGGGTGCCCGGCCTCAGGGGCCGGCGCGACCGGCGCGTCGGTCCGGGTCCGCCAGAGGCTGTAGACGACGCCGGCCGCCAGCAGCGTCAGGGTCACCACCAGGGAGACCCAGGGCTGCACGTGGACGAGCTCGAACGTGTCGGCGACCACGATCTTGGCGCCGATGAAGATCAGGATGAAGGCGAGGGCCGTCTTCAGGTAGGCGAACCGGTCGACCATCGCGGCGAGGGCGAAGTAGAGGGCGCGCAGGCCCAGGATCGCGAAGATGTTGGAGGTGTAGACCACGAACGTGTCGGTGGTGATCGCGAAGATCGCCGGCACGCTGTCGACCGCGAAGATCACGTCGGCGCCGTTCACCAGCACCAGGGCGAGGGCCAGCGGTGTGAAGTACAGGGCGACCTTGCCGGTCTTCGGGTCGGTCTTGCGCACGGTGAAGCGCTGGCCGTGCAGGTCGGGGGTGACCCGGAAGGTCGTCTTGAACCAGCGCACGACGGCGCTGTTCTGGAAGTCGCCCTCCTCCTCGTCGCCCGCGATCAGGATCTTCAGGCCGGCGTAGATCAGGAAGGCGGCGAACAGGGAGAGCACCCAGTGCACCTCGTGCACCAGGGCGGCACCGAGCCCGATCATCAGGCCGCGCAGCACCACGGCCGCCAGGATGCCCCAGAGGAGGACCCGGTGCTGGGCCGCCCGCGGGATGCCCAGGGCCGTGAGGATCATGGCGATGACGAAGACGTTGTCCATCGACAGCGACTTCTCGACCACGAGGCCGGTGACGTACTCCTCGGCGGAAGACGGCCCGAGATACCACCAGATCCAGCCGCCGAAGGCGAGGCCGAGGGCGAGGTAGAAGCCGGTGAGAGCCAAGCTCTCCCGGACGCCGATCTCGTGCTCCTTGTCGCGGTGGAGGAGCCCGAGGTCGAAGGCGAGCAGGCAGGCGATCAGGACGTGGAACCCGAGCCACATCCACAACGGCTTGCCGAGCCATTCGACGGTGAGGACGTCCATCATGTGCGGGACCTGATGCTGATTCCAAATGGAAAGCATCGGCTCCGACATCACGGGCGCTGAGGAGCGCCCGCCAGAGGGGCCCGCAGCCGATGGGGCCGACGTAAGGGGTGATCCGGGCGAATCAAGGGCAAGATGCCCGGGCGGTGCGCGGGCCGGTGACGATCTCCGGCCCCCGTGGCCCCGATGCGACGCGGGCGCGCGTGTCGGGGCGACCTCCGGTCCCGGACGGGAACGCGGGGGTTGAGGGAACGCGTCCGGTGCCGCGAGGCCGTCAGGCGGAGGCCTCCGGGGTCTCGGCGGCCATCCTGGGCGACGTGCGCTCGCGCAGGGGCCGCTCCTCCATCAGCGCCAGGAACGTGAAGGCCCCGAGCAGGCCGAGGCAGGCGGCCAGGAAGACGTGGCGGAAGGTCAGGGCGAGCTGGGCCGGGTCCGCGCCGCGGATCAGGCTCTCCACGTCGTGGGCCCCTCCCCCCGCCCCGCCGGCGGCGCCGCCGAGCACGATCGTGCCGAAGGCCGCCACGATCAGCGCCCCGCCGAGGGAGCGGAAGAAGTTCATCGCGGCGGTGGCGATGCCGAGCTGGTGCGTCTCCACCGCGTTCTGGATCGAGATGGTCGAGAGCGGCAGGATCGTCCCGATCCCCATGGAGAGCAGCGCGAACAGCACCTCCATGAGCCAGAAGGGCAGCGCCCGGCCCTGCCAGGCGATGGTGGCGCAGCAGGCGAGGCTGACGCACATCATCGCCAGGGGCACGCGCTTGTAGTGCCGGAAATGGAGCATCGACCGGCCCGACAGGGTCGCGCCCGTGACGGTGCCGATCATCAGCGGCACCAGGGCCACCCCGGACTCGCTCGCCGAGAGCCCGATCACCCCTTCGAGGAAGATCGGCACGTAGATGGTGAGCCCGATGAAGGTGCCCATGGCGAAGCACGCGGCCAGCGTCGCGCTGTAGACCACCCGGTCCTTGAGCACCTCCGTGGGGATCAGCGGCTCGGCCGCCGTGGCGAGCCGCGCCGCGAAGGCGCCGCCCAGCACGGCCGCCCCGGCGAGGAGGGCGAGGACCGGCGCCGAGTCCCAGGGATAGCGCACCCCGCCCCAGCTCAGGGCCAGCAGGAGGGTGACGGAGCCCGCCACCATCAGGGCGGCGCCGGGATAGTCCAGCCGGTGGCGGCGCTCGTGGCGGGGCAGGCGCTTGAGGTTGGCGTTGGTGAGCGCGAAGGCGAGGACGCCGATCGGCAGGTTGATCCAGAAGATCAGGGACCAGTGCAGGTGCTGGGCGAAGAGGCCGCCGAGCAGCGGCCCCGCCACCGAGGCCGTCACGAACACGCCCGCGATCACCACCTGGTAGCGCGCCCGCTCCTTGGGCGACATGATGTCGGCCAGGATGGTCTGCGCCAGGGCGATCAGCCCGCCGCCGCCGACACCCTGGAGACCTCGGGCGAGCGCCAGCGCCACCATCGTGGGCGCGAGCGCGCAGGCGAGCGAGCCGACCACGAAGGTCGCGATGGCGATCAGCAGCATGACCCGCCGGCCGTGGATGTCGCTGAGCTTGCCGTAGAGCGGGGTCACCGCCGTGGAGGCCAGCAGGTAGGCGGTGACGATCCAGGGCAGGTTCGCGGCGTCGCCGAGGTCGAGGCCGATGGTCGGCATGGCGGTCGCCACGATGGTCTGGTCGAGGGCCGCGAGCAGCATCGCGGTCATCAGCCCGTAGACGATGGCGCGGATCTCGCCGGGGCTGAGCGCGGCCTGCGGGGCGGGCCGCGCCTGGGCCTGCGCCTGGGCCTGCGGCTGGATCTCGGTGACGGCGACGGGACTGGCCACGTGTCTGAGAGCCTCTGATCCGGACCGTGCCGGCCGACCGTCCGGGACGGACGGGGCCTGGGGCGGCATGAGGGGGGCGCGGGCGGGCCGCGGTCGCGGGCCGGTGCACCGGTAACCGCGGCGCCCGGGATCGGGAAGAACGTGCGTTCGGGCGTGTCCGTTTCCTAGCGCAACGCCGGAGGCCGGCCCATGGCGCCCGGCGCCGATCCGGCCTTCGCCCTTGACAGAGGGTGCCGGGCTGTCGCTCTCCCGCCCCATGCCGGATGACAGGGACGCAATCGCCATCGTGGGCGGGGGGCCCGCCGGGCTCGCCGCGGCCGAGGTGCTGGGCGAGGCCGGCCGCGCGGTCACGGTCTACGAGCGCATGCCGTCGGTCGCCCGCAAGCTGCTGATCGCCGGGCGCGGCGGCCTCAACATCACCCACGGCGAGGCGCGGGCCGAGTTCCTCGCCCGCTACCATCCGCGCGGCGCCCTCGATGCGGCCATCGCGGCCTTCCCGCCCGACGCGCTCAGGGCGTGGTGCGCGGATCTCGGCGAGCCGACCTTCGTCGGCACGAGCGGGCGCGTCTTCCCGCGCAGCTTCAAGGCCTCGCCCCTGCTGCGGGCGTGGCTGGCGCGGCTCGACCGCCTCGGCGTCCGGATCCGCACCCGCCACCGGCTCACGGGGATCGCCGGGGGCCTGCGCTTCGAGACCCCGGACGGTCCCCTGGACCTCCGGCCGCGCGCCACCCTGCTGGCGCTGGGCGGGGCGAGCTGGCCGCGCCTCGGCTCGGACGGGCGCTGGGTGCCGCTCCTCGAGGGGCTCGGCGTGGCGGTGTCGCCCCTGCGTCCGGCCAATGCCGGCTTCGCGGCGGCGTGGTCAGACCTGTTCCGGGAGCGGTTCTCCGGCGCGCCGCTGAAGCGGGTGGCGCTCACCTGCGCGGGCACAACGGTGCGGGGCGAGGCCGTGATCACCGAGGCCGGCCTCGAGGGCGGGGCGGTCTACGCCCTCTCGCGCGTCCTGCGCGAGGCGATCGCGGCCGGGGGCAGCGCGCGGCTCGTCGTGGATCTCCGCCCGGACCTGACCCGGGATGCCCTCGCCCGCCGCCTGTCCGGCGCCCGGCCGGGCGACTCGGCCGCGACCCGGCTGCGCAAGGCCGCGGGCCTCGCGCCCGCGGCGGCGGGGCTGCTGCGCGAGGCGGCCGGCGCCGCCCTCCCGGCGGAGCCCGGGGCCCTCGCCGAGCTGATCAAGGCGGCGCCCGTCACCCTCACCGCCTCCGCGCCGATCGAGCGGGCGATCTCGACGGCGGGCGGCGTCCGGCTCGACGCGCTGGACGGGCGGTCCATGCTGCGCGCCCATCCCGGCCTGTTCCTGGCCGGCGAGATGCTCGACTGGGAGGCGCCGACCGGCGGCTACCTCCTCCAGGGCGCCTTCGCGGGCGGCCGGTCGGCCGCCGCCGGGATGCTCGACTGGCTGCGCGAGACCGGCGGCTGACCCGCCCGGCTCACGGCCGCGTGCAGAACCCGACGATGCCGGTCGCCTCCGCCGGGCAGCTGGCGCCCTCCCCGTCGTAGACCGGCGCGCCGCCCTTGAGGCAGTGGGCCGTGACCAGCATCTCCCCGGTCCCGCAGGTGATCGCGCAGCCTCCCGGGCAGTCGGACTTGCGCACGGGCCGCAGGCTGGCGGCCTCGCCCTTCGGGCCCGGGCCGCCCTGCGGCCCGATCGGCCCCCGCGAGCCCGGTGCGCCCGGCGGGCCCGAGGCTCCCGTGTCGCCCTTCGGGCCCGGTGCGCCCTGCGGGCCGGCCGCGCCCGTGGCACCGGGCTCCCCCTTCGGGCCGGGCTCGCCCTGGGGACCCGTATCGCCCTTGAGGCCCTGATCTCCCTTGAGACCCTGATCCCCCTTGGGACCGGTCTCGCCCCTGGCCCCTGTCTCGCCCTTGGCCCCCGTCTCGCCGGGCGGTCCCGCCGCACCCTGGGGACCGGGCGGTCCGGGCGGACCCTCGGGCGCGCAGTTCGCCACGACCGCCTCGCGCTCGTCCGGCTCCGCCTTCAGCGTCACCACGCAGGTCGAGGGCCGGTAGGGCAGCCGGAAGGTGAACCGGCCGCGCCGGTCGGCCTGGATCGAGATGTCGTCGTCCAGCACCACGATCGCGCCGGGCTTGCGCACGGAGCCCGAGATCCTCAGGTCGCCGGCCTCGATCCGCGCGTCGTAGACCATGATCGGCTGGCTCGGGGCCTGCGCGTGGCGGACCCGCGGGCGGGCCGGGCGCGCCCGCCCCGTCGCGGGGGCGGACGCGGCCGGATCCGG
Organism: Methylobacterium sp. D48H; assembly: GCF_053345715.1. Taxonomy (NCBI): domain Bacteria; kingdom Pseudomonadati; phylum Pseudomonadota; class Alphaproteobacteria; order Hyphomicrobiales; family Methylobacteriaceae; genus Methylobacterium; species Methylobacterium sp. D48H. The sequence goes on along the minus strand of NZ_JBKFAP010000005.1, from coordinate 225,990 downwards.
GGCGGCGGCACCCGGCGGATCCGCCTGCTGGCCGAGCGCCGCGCCCGGCAGGGCGAGCAGGAGCGTCAGGGTGAGGGCTGAGCTGAGGGCTGAGCGCATGCGCGGTCCGGTTCGGCCGCGTCACGCGCGCGGCGTCCGGACATTGGTCTCGCCCTGCGATTGCGGTCAACCGCGACCTCGGACCCCGCGGGGGCGGCCGATTCCACAGGCGTCCACAGCCGTCCACAGGCCAAGCCGCTGCCGCCACGTGCGATTCCGGGACCCCGCGGAAACCGTTTGTGCATGTTCCTGTTATGTTCCTATCGTCCAGCATGACCGGAGCCGATGGAGATGGGGCTGGACCCTGCCGACGAGACCGAGGCGGCGATCGCGCGGGGCGATCCCCGGGCCCGGCTGGCGGTCCTGCGGGCGCGCCTCGCGCCGCCGGATCGCGGCCGGGATCCGGCCCCGGTCCTGCCGCTGGGCGTTCCGGATCTCGACGCGCACCTGCCGGGCGGCGGTCTCGCCCTCGGGCCGCCCCACGAGATCGCGCCGGCCGAGCCCGCGGACGCGATCGCGGCCCTGGGCTTCGCCCTGGCGCTCTGCGCCCGCCAGCTCGCCCGGGAGCCGGGGGAAGCGCTGATCGCCGCGGCGCCCGGCCAGCCCCTGCCCTACGGGCACGGCCTCGCCGGCCTCGGCCTCGACCCCGGCCGCCTGCTGCTGCTGGAAGCCGGCAGCGACGCGGAGGTGTTCCGCGCCCTGGAGGCGGCCCTGCACGCGCGGGCGCTCACGGCCCTGATCGGCCTCCTGCGGGACGGGCTGCCGCTGAAGCCGGGCCGGCGCCTGCAGCTCGCCGCGGAAGGGCCGGCGCCGCCGCTGCTGCTGATCCTGCGGCCGGCGCCGGCCAGCCTGCCCAACGGGGCCGCCACGCGCTGGCGGATCGCCGCCGCGCCGGCGGCGCGGGACCGGTTCGGGACCCTGGACAGGCCGCGCTGGCGGGCGCGGCTCGAGCGCTGCCGCAACGGGCGGGGCGGCGACTGGCTTCTGGAGTGGGACCATGCCGCGCATCGTCTGCATCTGCCTGAGCCACTGGCCGGTGACGCGGCTGCGGCGGGCCGGTCTCGCGCCTGAGCGCGGCCCCCTCGCGGTGGCGGCCGAGGGGTCCGGCGGGCTGCGGCTCGTGGCCCTCGACCCGGAGGCCCGCGCCCTCGGCCTCCGGGTCGGCGAGCCCCTCGGCCGGGTCCGGGCGCGGATCGGCGTGCCGCTCCAGGTCTACCCGGCCGACCCGGAGGCCGACCGGGATGCCCTGCTGCGGCTCTGCCGCTGGGCGAGCGGCTACGCGCCCCACGTGGCGCCGTTCGGGCCGGGCGAGGCGGCGGACGGGCTCTACATCGACGTCGCCGGCGCGAGCCACCTGCGCGGCGGCGAGGCGAATCTCGTCGCGGACCTGGCCGCCCGGCTCGCGCGGAGCCGCGTACCGGCGGGGATCGCGCTGGCCGACACGCCCGGCGCCGCCTTCGCGCTGGCGCGGCAGGGCGGGCCTGATCCGGTCGTGGTGCCGCCGGGCGGGGCCTCGCAGGCCCTGCGGGCCCTCCCGGTGGACGCCCTGCGCCTCGATCCCGGCACGGTCGCGGGCCTGAAGCGGCTCGGCCTGCGCCGGATCGGCGAGCTCGACGCCCTGCCCCGGGGGCCCCTCGCCCGCCGCTTCGGCGCGGCGCTGCTGCTGCGGCTCGACCAGGCCCTGGGCCGCCGGCCCGAGCCGCTGGCGCCCCTGACGGAGGCGACCGCCTACGCCGCCGCCCGCGGCTTCCTCGACCCGATCGGGCGGCAGTCGGACATCGTCCGGACCGCCCGGGACCTGATGGCGGAGACCGCGCCGCGGCTGGAGCGGGACGGGCTCGGCGCCTGCGCCCTGCGCCTCGGCCTGCACCGGGTCGACGGCGCCCTGCGGGTGATCGATCTCGGCCTGTCCCGCCCCGAGCGCGATCCTGAGCGGGTCGCGGCCCTCGTCGCCCTGCGCCTCGACCGGCTGGGCCCCGCCCTCGACGCCGGCTTCGGCTTCGAGACGGTGGCGCTCGCCGTGACGGTGACCGGCCCCATGCCGGCCCGCCAGACGGATCTCGGCGCGGCGGCCCCGGGCGACGGGATCGGGTTCCTGGCCGACGCCCTGGCGCAGCGCCTCGGGCGGGCGCTCCTGCGGCTCGAGCCGCGGGCGAGCCACCTGCCGGAGCGGGCCGACCGGAGCCGCGTCTGGGTTGCCGGAATGGGGCACGGACCGTCGACCGATCGAGGCGTCGGCCGGCCACGGGCGCCTCTCCCGCCCCCCGCTCCCGAACGGGAGCGGGGGGCGGGTGCGCTCCTTCAGCGTCGGCGTTCAACCGTGATGGCTGAGCCTTCCGGCCCAGCGGCGGAAGAGGAGGCACGCACCGGCGCGTCCCCCTGGCCCGACCACCTCCCGCCCCGCCCCCTGGTGATCTTCCCCCGCGGCGAGGCCGCCCTCGACGTGCTCTCGACCGTCCCGGAGGGGCCGCCCCGGCGCTTCCGCTGGCGCGCCCGGGTCCACCGCGTCGCCCACGCCGAGGGGCCGGAGCGGATCGCCGCCGAATGGTGGCGCGCGCCCGGCGCGGATCGCGATTACTACCGCATCGAGTGCGAGGCCGGGCACCGGCTCTGGCTCTACCGCGACGGCCCGCACGCCCCTGATCGCCCGGCCGCGTGGTACGTCCACGGGCTCTTCGCGTGAGCGGCCCCGCCTACGCCGAGCTCGCCGTCACCACGAACTTCTCCTTCCTGCACGGCGCCTCGCATCCGCAGGACTTCGTTGTGCAGGCGGCGTCCTACGGCCTCGCGGCCATCGGCATCGCCGACCGCAACACCGTGGCCGGCGTGGTCCGGGCGCATGCGGCGGCGCTGGCGCTCGACCAGGAAGGCACACCGATCCGGATCCTGCCGGGGGTGCGCCTCGTCACCGAGGAGGGGTTCGAGGCCGTCACCTACCCGATGGGCCGGGGCGCCTGGGGGCGCCTCTGCCGGCTGCTCACCCTGGGCAACCGGCGCGTCCGCAAGGGCGCGTGCCGCTTCTCCTTCGCCGAGATGGTGGAGGCCGCCGAGGGGCAGATGTTCATCGCGATGCCGCCGGCCCGGCGCCTGCCGGAGGGGTTCCGGGCGCGGCTGGAGGCGCTGGCCGCCGCCGCCCCGGGCCGGACCTTCCTCGGCGCGAGCCACACGCGCCGCGGCGACGAGCGGCGGCGCCTCGGGCTGCTCGCCGAGCTGGGCGCGGCCTCCGGCGCCCCGATGGTCGCGGTCTCGGACGCGCTCTACCACCATCCCGAGCGACGCCCGCTGCAGGACGTGGTCACGTGCATCCGCGAGGGCTGCCGGATCGGGGAGGCCGGCTACCGCCTGGAGGCCAATGCCGAGCGCCACCTGAAGCCCGCCGCCGAGATGGCGCGGCTGTTCGCCGACCACCCGGAGGCGCTCGCCCGCACCGTCGAGATCGCGCAGGCCTGCGCGTTCAGCCTGTCGCAGCTGCACTACGAGTACCCGGACGAGCCGGTGCCCCCCGGGCGCACGCCGCAGGAATACCTGGAGGAGAAGACCTGGGAACGGGCGCGCTGGCGCTACGGCGGCGAGGTCCCGGACGGCGTCGCGGCGACGCTGCGCGAGGAGCTGCGGCTCATCGCCAAGATGAAATACGCCCGCTACTTCCTGACCCTGTTCGACGTGGTCGAGTTCGCCCGCGGCCGGGGCATCCTGTGCCAGGGCCGCGGCTCGGCGGCCAATTCCGCCGTGTGCTTCTGCCTCGGCATCACCGCGGTGGACCCGTCGAAGCACCGGCTGCTCTTCGCCCGCTTCATCTCGGAGAACCGCGGCGAGCCCCCCGACATCGACGTCGACTTCGAGCACGAGCGCCGCGAGGAGGTGATCCAGCACCTCTACGCCCGCTACGGCCGGGAGCGCGCCGCCCTCTGCGCCACGGTGATCCACTACCGGCCCCGCATGGCGATCCGCGAGGTCGGCAAGGTCCTGGGCCTGACCGAGGACGTGACCGCGGCGATCGCCGACACGGTCTGGGGCTCCTGGGGCACCGGCATGCCGGACCAGCACGTGCGCGAGGCCGGGCTCGACCCGGAGAACCCGGCGATCCGGCAGGCGCTCGACCTCGCCCACCAGCTGATCGGCTTCCCCCGCCACCTGTCGCAGCATGTCGGCGGCTTCGTGCTGACCCGCGGCCGCCTCGACGAGACCGTGCCGGTGGGCAACGGCGCCATGGCGGACCGCACCTTCATCGAGTGGGACAAGGACGACATCGACGCGATCGGCCTGATGAAGGTCGACGTGCTGGCGCTCGGCATGCTGACCTGCCTCAAGCGCGGCCTCGATTTCTTGGAGAAGGATCACGGCACCTTCTACGAGACGCTGGCCGACCTGCCGCAGGACGATCCCGCGACCTACGCGATGCTGACGAAGGCCGATTCCGTCGGCGTGTTCCAGGTCGAGAGCCGGGCGCAGATGTCGATGCTGCCGCGCCTTAAGCCCAGGGAGTTCTACGACCTCGTGGTGCAGGTCGCGATCGTGCGCCCCGGCCCGATCCAGGGCGACATGGTCCATCCCTACCTGCGGCGACGCTCCGGGATCGACCCGGTCGAGTACCCGGCCCCGCACCCGGATCACGGCCCGGCGGACGAGCTGAAGGAGGTCCTGCAGAAGACCTACGGCGTGCCGCTGTTCCAGGAGCACGCCATGCAGATCGCCATCACGGCGGCGGGCTTCACCCCGGCCGAGGCCGACGGGCTGCGCCGGGCGATGGCGACCTTCCGCCACGTCGGGTCGATCGGCGGCTTCGCGGACAAGTTCGTGGGCGGCATGACCCGCCGGGGCTACCCGCAGGACTTCGCCGAGCGCTGCTTCGCGCAGATCCGGGGCTTCTCGACCTACGGCTTCCCGGAGAGCCACGCGGCGAGCTTCGCGCTCCTCGTCTACGCCTCGGCCTGGATGAAGTGCCGGCACCCCGACGTCTTCCTGGCCGCGATCCTCAACGCCCAGCCCATGGGCTTCTACCAGCCGGCCCAGCTGGTGCGCGACGCCCGGGCCCACGGGGTCGAGGTGCGGGGCGTCTGCGTCAACGCCAGCGACTGGGACTGCACCCTGGAGCCGGCCGGGGATCCGGCGCTGCACGCCGTGCGGATCGGTCTGCGCGTCGTGCGCGGCCTGCCCGAGGCCGCGATGCGCCGGCTCGTGCGGCTGCGCGCCAACGGCTACGCCAGCATCGAGGGCCTGCAGGCGTCCCTCGCCCTGCCCCGCAACGCCCTGGAGCGGCTGGCGGAGGCGGACGCGTTCCGCTCGCTCGGCCTCGACCGGCGCGCCGCCCTGTGGATGGTCCGCACCCTGGAAGGGACGTCATCCCGCAAGGCCGCCAAGGCCGATGCGAGCGAGCGCCGCGCCCATCTTCTCGACGCACCCCTGCCGCTCTTCGCGTGGCACGCCGATGACGGCCTGTTCCGGCACGAGCCGGCGGTGGACCTTCAGCCCCTGGCCCCGTCCGAGGCCGTGGCCGAGGATTACGCCGCCACCGGCCTGTCGCTCCAGGGGCACCCGGTCGCGTTCTTCCGGGGGCGGCTCGCCCGGATCGGCGCGATTCCGGCCCGGGCCCATCTCGATCCGGCGCTGCCCCAGGGGGCGCGGGTCACGGTGGCGGGGCTCGTGCTGATCCGCCAGCGGCCCGGCACCGCCAAGGGCGTGGTCTTCCTGACGCTGGAGGACGAGACCGGTATCGCCAACGTGATCGTCTGGAAGACCGTGTTCGAGGCGAACCGCCGGATCGCCATGCAGGCGCGGTTCCTCGCCGTGCGCGGCCGGATCCAGCGGGCGGACGGGGTGGTCCACCTCGTGGCGGAGGGGTTTCGCGACCTCACCGCCGCCCTGCGCGACCTGCGCGAGGCCGGCATGAAGCTGCCGCCCGAGAACACGGATTTCGGCGTGCCCCCGGACCGGCGCGTGTTCCCCAGCCGGGATTTCCACTGAGGCCGGCACTTCGACCAGCCCCTCGACAGGCCCCGCGCCGCGCGTAGAGTGCGGCGATGTCGAGCTTCGCCGTCCCGCGCCTCCTCCTCGCCGCCTGCGCGGCCCTGCCCCTCCTGGCGGAGGCCGCCCGGGCCGACAGCTGCGACGACCTCACCCGCCAGATCGCCGACGCGATCGGCGGCCGGGTCGGCAAGCGCGCCGGGCCGAGCATCGACATCCGCGTGGCCGGCCCGATCAAGTTCGACGTCACCTGCCGGGCCGAGCCGATCGTTCAGGCGACCTCCGCCGAGCCAAGCCCCTCGGCGACCTTCTTCCGCGACCTGTCGGTGGCCTCCGAGATCCTCGTCGGCCAACCGGCCGCGACCGTCGAGCCGATCATCGCCAGCGCCTACCGGACCGCGCTGGCGGAGCGGCGCAAGTCGTTCATCCAGCAGAACGGCTGGTCGGCCTCCTGCTACACCGACCCGGGCAGCAGCACGATGCGCACCCTGTGCTCGGTGGGGCGTATCCCGCCGGGTTAGGCGCCCTTGACCGGGCGAACCGTCGGCGGAATCCTCGATCTCCGTCGACTCGGCCCTGGCTGCCCATGACGACTCTCAAGACCCCGCCCATCCACAGGACCGATCCCCATCGGGGCTTCCGGGACTTCATCGAGACGCGCCCCGATGAGGAGAAGTGGGAGCTCATCGAGGGCCAGATCGTGATGCAGGCCCGGCCGAGCCTCATCCATCAGGTCGTGGTCGTGAATTTCCAGCGCCTGCTGAACGCGGCTCTGGAGCGGTCGGGCTCGTCGTGGATCGCCATCCACGATCCCGCCATCGACCTCAGGCCGTTCCTCACGGGACACACCTACGTCCCGGATGTCGCGGTCATCGATGCGGCGACCATCGAGCCCGACCAGAACGTGGTCGAGGGCTGTTACCTCGCTGCCGAGATCCTCTCGCCGAGCGATCACCGGAAGCTGCCCGGTACGCACCGGACGAAGATCGACGTCAAGCGCGCGGGCTACGAGGCGTTGCCGCTCTGTCAGGCCGTGCTTCTGATCGAGCAGAGGAGCTGCGCACTGTCTCTTTCCGTGCGCAGCGGTGAGACTTGGACCCGCACCCGCCTCACCGGGGATGATCGTCTGGCGCTCCCCGTCTTCGGCCTCGAGTGTGCCGTGGCCGATCTCTACGCACGCACGCCCGTGGGGCGTGCGTCGGGACCGGGTTGACCCACAAACCATCGAAGGAACCGGGCTGGCCCCCTCCTTGCCAGCGCAGCGAAGCGATCCAGGCGGCGCCACGGTCACCGAACGCGCGCTGCCCCGACGCGCTTCGCCGCGCGATGACGGGGCGGCGTGCCCCGCCGAGCGGCCGCTCAGTACTCGATCACGCCGTCGAGCGCGTAGTGCTTCACGGTCTTCCGGTTGGCGATCAGCTCGTCGACCGTGGGCTCGCCCTTGAGGGCGCGGGCGATGGCGAGTTTCGTGGCCTCGTAGTTGGTCCGGTAGAGGTCCTTCTGATCGAGGTTGTCGTCCTCGGCGCAGCGCTGATCGAGCCAGATCATGATGATCATGCACAGCTCGTCGAGCCCGTCCTTCGGCAGGATGCCCTCGATGATGCAGTCCACGATCGCGTCGCCGGTGGCGGCCTGGACCACGCCGCCGAGGAGCTCGGCATACTCGGCCGTGTGGATCGTGACCTTGGTGGTCATCATCGTGGCCGGGCGCACGAGCTGGTTGAGGTCGCGCACCACGAACATCCGCGTGTGGCCCTGGACCTGCCCCATCATCGACGCGAAGGCCTGACCGACCGGGCCGCGCACCGAGCCGATCAGCACCTCCGGCATGGCGTCGGTGTACTGGCCCTCGGCCGCCAGCACCGTGGCCTCGCCCGTGCGGAACCAGATCTCTTGCATGTTCGAACTCCACCTGATCGGAGCCAGCGGGAGACATCATCGGCGGCCTCGCGTCAATCGCCCCGAAGCCGGCCCCCATCCCGGCCGCCCCTGCCCTCGCCCGCGCCGCGGCGCGGGCGCAGCCCCGTGCCGCCCCGTGTCGCCGCGATGCGGCCGCCGGCATCCGCGACGGCGCGCATCTTAACCCCTGCGCGGCCTGTGGCCTTGAGGAACGCGGACAGGCGAGGCAGGGAAGACCGGAGCGTGGCTCCGGGAGCGGTCCCGGGCCTGGCCGTTCCGGTGGGCGCGCGGCGCCGTGCCGGGCATGCGGGAGGAACACGATGGCGGAGAGCACGGACCGGGGCTCCGGCTGGAGCCTTCAGGCGAGCGCCGTGCCCGACGGGGTGCGCCTGGAACTCGCCCTCGCCGACCTCGGCGGTGCGCCGGTCACCGCCGCGATCGTGCTCGACCGGACGGAGGCCCGGGCCTTCGCCCGCGCCCTGCTGGCCGCCGCCGGCGACGCCGCGGAGCGGACCTTCCCGAAGCCGGGCGCCTGAGGACGCGCCGCCGGCCGGTCAGCGCACGCCGAGGCCCGGATTGCGGCCCGGCAGGCGGGGGACCACGGTGCCGCGCTTCTCGATCGGCGCGTCGCAGGCGTAGGCGAACTCGGTCTTCAGCGGATCGAACACGGTCTCGCCGGTGATCCGGCAATCCTCGCGCACGGTCTCGTCGAGATAGGCCCGGGCGGCGGTGCGGAAGCGCTTCACCCGGGTGGCGCCCGGCTCCGGATCGATCCGGACCTCGCTCAGGTTGCAGCCGGTATACTCGCGCAGGGCGTTGGACACGATCAGCATCCGGCGCAGCTGCCGGTTGTCGTAGACCTCGTAGGGCTCCTTGCAGCCGATCGTGACGACCTGGGGAGTGAGCGCCACGTAGTTCCGCGAGATGTAGGAGAATCCGGTGGTGCAGCCGGCAAGGCCGAGGGCGGCGAGGCCGAGGGGCAGCAGAGCTGCGGGTCGTCGCATCCTCGTCATTCCAAGAGGGTCCCAGCCCGCGCCCCGGATCCGCCGCCTTCCCGGCGGGGCGCCGCGATGCATTGAAACGGCTCCGCTTGCGCCGTCAATGCGTTTCTCGACCTTCTCCCGCGGGCGCGCCGCGGAGCGCCGGGCCGAGCGGTGCCGCTCTTGCGGAACACTTGCGGAACGTTTAACCTGTTCGTGATTTGTTTCGGAGACCGTCACGTGGCGGTCCGCCAAGCCGCGAGTCCCCCGTCGATGCTCACGCGCAAGCAGCTGGACCTCCTGCGATTCATCCAGAGCCGGATGCAGGAATGCGGTGTCCCGCCGTCGTTCGACGAGATGAAGGATGCCCTCGATCTCAAGTCGAAATCCGGCATCCACCGGCTGATCACGGCGCTCGAGGAGCGCGGCTTCCTCCGGCGCCTCCCGAATCGGGCGCGCGCCATCGAGGTGATCCGGATCCCCGAGAGCCTGACCCAGGCCGCTCCGGCGACTCAGGCCCCCGCCGAGCCGCGCCGCTTCACGCCGAGCGTGGTCGAGGGCGGTAAGTCCAAGCAGCCGCCGGCCCCGGCGAGCACGCGGATGATCGACGAGTCCGGCCGCGCCATCTCGATCCCGGTCATGGGCCGGATCGCGGCCGGTACGCCCGTCTCGGCGATCCAGAACCAGAGCCACGCCATCACCCTGTCGCCGGACTTCGTGGCCGGCGGCGAGCACTACGCCCTCGAGGTGCGTGGCGACTCGATGGTCGAGGCGGGCATCCTGGACGGCGACCTCGTGGTCATCCGCAAGCAGGAGACGGCCAATACCGGCGACATCATCGTGGCGCTGATCGACGACGAGGAGGCGACGCTCAAGCGCCTGCGCCGCCGCGGCTCGTCGATCGCCCTCGAGGCCGCCAACCCGGCCTACGAGACCCGCGTGCTCGGGCCCGACCGGGTCCGGATCCAGGGCCGCCTCGTGAGCCTCGTCCGCCGTTACTGAAGCGGCTCGGCCGGCGCGTCGCCGGGGGCGAGGTCTCCGCCCGGCGCGGCGTCGGCCTCCGGCGTCGCGGCGACCCCGTCCTCCGCGGGGCGGTCGCCCGGCTCCGCGGTGACCGGCCGCGGCGGTCTGGGCCCGCGCCCGGCGGCCGGCCGCCAGGGCACGGCGCGGCCGTCGTCCCGGGCGTAGCGCGCGGCGAAGCCGTCGCCATCGGTCCGGAGGGCCACGGCCCCGCGGGCGGCGAGGACGCGCCGGTCGATCACCAGCGGCCCCGTGCAGGTAGGCGGCGCCGCGAGGCCCGTGATCAGCACCGCGGCGCGGGCGCAATCCTCCGGGAAGGCCCGCCGGTCCCGGACCAGGGCGACCGCCCGCCCGTCCGGCAGCCGGGCGGTGCAGCCGAGCCGGTCGCAGCGCCCGCTGCCCGACCGGACGATCAGCGCCGCGGACCGCCGCCCGTCGCCGTCCGCCTTCAGCCACTGCTCGAGGACGAAGCCCGAAGGGCTGCCGAGGGCCGCGAGCCGCCCGTCCGGGCCCCGCACCGCGGCCCCCGCGCCCTGCCGGTCGACGTAGAGGTCGTAGTGGTCGGGCCGGGCCGCGAGGACGAGCCCGAGCAGGACCGGCGGCACGGCGAGCCAGCGCAGGCGCGAGGCCGGCAGCGTCCCCAGCAGCAGGCCGGCGGTCAGCAGGGCTAGCGCCCCGGCGCCGAAGGCCGGCAGCACCAGGACCGCCCGCTCGAACCCGGCGATCCAGTCCGAGATCGCCAGCATCCCGGCCACCGCCTGCCCCATCAGCCACCAGACCGGCCGGTCGAGGGCGAAGGGATAGGCGAGGCAGCCGATCACCGCGGCGGGCATCACCACCAGGGAGACGAGCGGCAGGGTCAGGGCGTTGCCGACGAGGCCGAAGGGCTGGACCGTCTGGAAGTGGTAGGTGGCGAAGGGGGCCGTCGCGACCTGCGCCACCAGGGTCGTGGCCAGGGTCCCGGTGATCGCCGACAGGCCGGTCCCGACGAGCCGCCCGATCCGCCCGGCCCCCGGGCGCACGAGCAGCCGCCCGTCGATCAGCCGCGCGCAGGCGATCAGCCCGGCCACGGCGCCGAAGGACATCTGGAAGCTCGGGCCGAGCAGGCCCTCCGGCTCCCGGGCGAGCGCGATCAGCGCCGCGAGGGCGAGGTTGCGCATCGACAGGGCCGGCCGGTCCACCAGGATCGCGCCCAGCATGATCAGGGTCATGATCAGCGAGCGCTCGGCCGCGATGTCCCAGCCCGAGAAGGCGCAGTAGGCGGTGACGCCGACCATGGCGAAGCCGGCCGCGATCTTCTTGATCGGCCAGAGCAGCGCGCAGAGCGGCACCGCGGCGAGGAGCGCCCGCACCAGCCAGAACACCACGCCGGCGGCCAGCACCATGTGGAGGCCCGAGATCGACACCACGTTGTTGGTGAATAACCGGCAGCTGCTGTGAATTGCGTGGACGTCTTTCACGGCGTGACTTCAGCTTGTCCGTTCGTACCGATCCCACTGTCGCTCCCGCATCGTAGGACGATGCGAAGAGCTCCCTGAGCGTCCGCTTGGCTGGCCGAAGCCTGATGGCATGCGCGAAGGCCTGGATCAGATCCGCCGAATGTCTGGGCGTGGCAGGGATTTCAAGGATCAAAGGCTGTGCAGGATCCGCGGGAATTTCGCGGGATTCGGTGTGCGGAAGCGCGCCGATCCCTGCGTTTCCAGGGAAATGGAGATGAATGACAAATGGCTGAAGGACGCTTGGCTTTCGGAAAAAACCGCCATCATCAAAGTGACTTAAGTTGAGTACCTCTCCGATCGCCGGATCGCCCTCGTTATACGGCTCTCGGCGCGGCCGGGTGGGCGACGTGGACGAGAATGGCGCGTCCTCCGAATGGTTTACGCCTTTGGACGGCTCCTCTCCGGGAACTGCCCGGGAAAATCCTAACCGGGCCCGTGGCGAGCCGCCAGGCCGGCCGCGCAGGCGGTCGTGCCGGTCGCGCAGGCCCTTCTCGTAGGCGTTGGTCGCGATCATCGCCTCGCGCAGGTCGTCGGTCGTCACGTGCGCATAGACCGCGGCCGTCGTCTTGATGTCCGCGTGCGTCAGGAGCTTCTGCGCCTTCGTGATGTCCTTGGTCGCGCGCAGCACCAGGGATCCCCTGGTCCGGCGCAGGTCGTGGAGCCGCAGGTCCTTGATGCCGACCCGCTCCTTGATCCTCCGCCAGTACGCCCGGAACGTTTGGTTGTTGAGCGGGTAACGCTTCCCGCGCTCCAGGAGCTTTCCGTATCGCGGATAACGACACGTGCGGTGGGCAACCAGCGTGAAGACCGCGGTCGGGTGCCGGTCGGGGCGGTTCCACTCCGTGAGCAGGATCCGCTCCAGGGCCGGCGTGATCGGGATCTCCGCCGACTTGCGCCGCCTCTCCGGATCCTTTCTCTTCCGACGGCGGCTGCCGGCGGGCGCCTTGACCTTCAGCCGGATGACGCCGGTCACGAAGTCGACCTGTCCCCAGGTGAGCTCGACGCCGTTGGTGAGCCGAAGGCCACTCTCGAACAGGAACTCCAGGGCCGGCCAGAGGTCCTCGCGCCAGACCTCGGCGATGCGGTCGAGCTCGTCGATCGAGGCCTCGCGCCGTCGCGGGTCGTCCGCGAGGGTGTGCCGCGGCCAGTCCGGCATGTCGGGCAAGTAGAACTTCCAATCCGACACCGCGTGCCGCATCAGGCGGCGCAGCGTCTTCACATGGGCGTCAACCCGGTCCTCGCTGATCTTGCCGCGCTTCGGATCGCCCCAGGCGTCCATGCTTTCCAAGGCGGAGATCAGGCGTACGACCGCGGCATCGTCGATGACGCTGAGCATCGTGCGCTCGCCGAGGACGTCGACGAGGTTGTGCAGGCGCCGCAAGGTGTCGTCGCGGCCGACGTCCAGGTGGGCCTGCGTGGCGTAAAACCGGTCGACCGCGGTCTCCAGGGTTGCGTCCCGCTGCCTCGTCGGCACGCCAGGCCCGCCGTGGACCCGGATGTGCAGGACCTTTTGCTCCTCGCGATGGTCCCTGGCGTACCGCTCGGCCTCGTCCTTGCGCGTACGCCCGGTGTCGCCGTAGTGACGCGTCCCCCAGAGCACGTAATCGTAAACCCAGGTCTTCCGGCCGGGGGGCAGGTAGACCCACTTCCCCTTGGTGGCGCCGCTGGTGTGGCCCGCCCCGGCCTTCTTCACGTTCGCCTTGCGCACATCCCCAGCCATGGTCAGTCCCTCCCCCGGTCGGCGGCGCGGGCGCGGCGCTGGGCGATGAAGGTCCCGGTCAGCGGCGCATGCGTAAGGCGTCCACCCTTCCGGCGCGGTGCCGGCGCGGTGCCTGATCCGAAGGCGCCGGCCACCTTCCGCGCCTCGACGAAGCGGTCGAGGTCCTCGTCGAGGACCCTCAAGTCGCGACGCATGGCGCCGCGGCCGACGTTCACCGCGGCCAGGCTGCCGTCGGCCACGTGCATCTCCACCTGGCGGGGCGAGATGCCGAGCCGTTCGGCCACCTCGTCGAGGGTGAAGGCCCGCTCGAAGTTGAAGGCGACCTCGTCGCCTGGGAGGGGCCCCGGCCCTTCGGGCAAGGCTCCGCCGTCGCACGCCACCGAAGGCGCACGCGTCTGCATCGCGAACATTTCCGTTTATCCTCGTCCGTCCCCGCATGGGGACCGTCTGCATGGATGCCGCCCCTCGCAGGGCGGGCCTTCTGGAGCCGCCGGCCGGTGACTTGGCGGCGGTGGGCGGGGCGCCAGATCCCGGCGCCCCGAGGCTTTGCTAGGCCGGCCGAGGGACGGGAGTCGAGTCCCCTGGGCGGAGGTCGAAGCCGTTGCGCGGCGGCTAATAAAACCAAATAAAACAGGTACTTAAGCCGCTTAAAGGACAGAGCGCTCTATCCTTCCATGGATCCTCCGGCGGGCTCCTGCCCGACCGCCCGGACCCGGTCGATCCGCAAGCTGGGACTGCGTTTTTTCGCCGGGAAGGAATGAGGCCCTATTCCTTCCCGTGAAGGTCGTCCGTGCCATCCAAAAGGATCGATGGCGGATCGCCAAATCACGATCACAAACGCGTGATTTTGGCGTCGCGATCCGTCCCGGCCGTTTCCTGGGCGACCGGGGGCGGGACCCCGTCCGGCGGGACGCCGGCCAGGGATCCGCCACGGAGCCGCCGCCCGATGCTCCGGAGGCGGGATCATTCGGGATCCCCCGGGTCCCATAGGTCCGCGTCGAGCCGCCTCGCGGTCGCGGACACCCTGACGCCGGACGTGGGCGGACGCTCGCGTGCCTCCAGCATGGCGGCACGGCGTTCGGCCTCCGCGAGGGCGACCGTGCCGAGCGCCGAGAGGACCGCCTTCACGCTCCGCTCGAAGGGATCTTCTCCGAGTTCGGCACGGAGGACGGCGAGGCGGCGGAAGATCTCGCCGACCATGGTGTCGTTCTCAAGCGACATCGACGCCTCCCGCCATGGCCTGCGGGCGGATGCCCTGGGTCGCCAGGATCTCGCGTACGGCCTCGCCCGTCAGGACCCTGTCCGTCACGAGGCGGTCCGCGATCGCGGTGATCGCCGGCTGGTGTTCGCGGACGCAGCTCTCCGCACGCGCGTGGAGCCGCCGCAGGTCGGCCTCGACCTTCGCCCGCAGGTCCGCGTCGAGATCGAGGAGACGCCAGGTGTCCTCGGCCCGGCCCCGGAAGAGCAGGGATCCTCCGAGACCGTATGCCGTATGGGCCATCGCCACGACGATCGTCGCGGTCGCGAGATCGCTCCCGTGGACGCCGCCGGCACCGGAGTTAGGCTGCCCGGACAACGCGTCCTGGGCACGACCGGCCAGGGTCGCCACAACGAAGTCGTCGAGTTGGGCTCGCGTCATGATCGCCGACGCGTTGAGCCTTCCCCGGGTGACGCCGGCAGATGTCGCCCGGAGCGTGATGTCGACGATCCTGATCCTCGCGACCCCGAGGCTTTCGCTCACGAGGGCATGTGCAGCTTCGTGCTTGGCAATGAGCCGAAGGAGTTCCGGCGGGCGGTCGTCGGGCGGGGCGACCTGCGCCGCGAGGTCTGCGAGCACCATCGGCCGGCGCTGGGCCCTTGCCGTCTGCCGCGCTCCCTTGACCCACCCCGCCGCCTGCGCGCCGGTCGCGCCGACGCCGAGGCGGGCGATGCCGCCGAGGTCGGTGTCGCGGAGATCGTCGCCAAGGTGTTGCCGGATGATCCCCGCCAGGGCCTCCGCATCCGGCGGCTCGATGACGATCAGAGGATGCAGGCGTCCGGGCCGAAGGAGCGCTGGGTCGATCCTTTCCGGATGGTTCGTGGCGCCGATGATGACGAGCCGCGACGCTGGCCCGGAAGCCGTCCCGTCAAGGCTGATCAGCAGGCCGTTGATGATCGGAAGCCAATAATCCCTGCCCCTGTTCGACAGTTCGTTGCGGTTCGGCAAGCCGTCAAGCTCATCGATGAATAGTATGGCCGGTGATTGAGCCGCGGCCGAGGATATGACCCTCAGCGCTTCCTTGAGGACGGCGTCCAGATGTCCCGAAGAATTACTGAACCAATCGCCGACACTGGTCGAAAAGAGCGGAAGTCGCGCCGTCTTCGCCAGAGACCTCACGAAGCTGGTCTTGCCAAGGCCTGGACTGCTCGCCATGCAGCATGTCCTAGATACCTCGGCCCAGCTGAGGGTTCCGGCTCGCCAAGCCTCCAGGTCGCGGAGAAACGCTTCCGCCCACGTCATGACCCGGCCATAGCCGTGCAGCTCGCCGAGGGGTGGTACGTCGCGGAGATCGTCGCCGCCGAACTTGGCCCGCGACGCGGCGACCAGCCGCCTGACGCACTGTCCCGGCGTCGATCCGAGGCGGATGGCGGTGCAGATATCGTCGTACGAAAGGCCGGCGGCGAGGTCCGGCGGAAGGCTGCGGGGCCTACGGCCGGTCGCCAGGCGGATCACCGTGGCGAGTTCCCGGTTACCCGGGGGCCTCAGCTTCACCCGGACGTCCGCGGCCGAGACCAGGACCTCCGGGAGGAAGCGTTCCGGCGCCGTCGAGATGCCCAGCACGCCGTGACCCGCAGCGAGCGTCTGGGCGACCCGGTCGTTGCCCTCGGTCGGACGATCGTGGCGCGGGGAGCTACCGGAGCGGCTTACAACCGTCTCGAAATAGCCCAGGGAGCGCATGATCGCCTCGACCTCAGGCGCCCAATCGGGTGTCGGGATCTCGACGATCACGGCGACGCCGTCCCGGCGGATCCGCCGTAGCTCGGGTGCACCGATCGCGGCGTCGATCGCGATCTGCGCGAGCCCTTCCTGGGGGAGCCGGAGGCCGTTGTCGGGCGGGACGTGATCCCGCGCGATATCGTCGAGGTCGACGATGAAACCGGCTGGTTCGGGCTCGGGGCCCGTGTCGCGGGCGGCGCGCGTCGTTTGCGTCGTAGTGGACTTGCTCATGGCTGCCTCCGTCGCGAGGCAGCCGGGCGCATCCGCGCGCCGGTCAGGCCCCGGGGGGTGTCGTGTCGATGGTGTGGGATGGCGCGCGCGACCCGGACGAGGCCGGGAGCGCCGCCGAGGGGCGGAATCGCCGAGGGGCCCGTTTTCGGGTGGAGTGCTGGTTCGTCATGGGATGGCCGTCGCTGTGCCCGAGCCGAGGCTCAAGGGCGCTAAGTCGGTCCGGACGATGCCGGGAAACGTCGCCCTGAACCGTCGGGCGATGCGGAACAGATAATGAACAATTGCGGCGGCGGTCAACGCCGAAATTCGAAATTTCTACAGGTTCGATATGACTGCGGTGGACAGCGGGGACATCCGAAGTCGCCGTCCGGTCCGGCCGGAAAAGGCGCTCGTCCACCCCTGAGGTTCTCACTCTCTGCCGCTAAGGGTCGCCCGCATTCGAAATCCAATTCGCCGCCAGGTTGCAATTCTTGAACGAATCCGGTGGCACTCGGCATCGATCGAAGGTACGACCTCACGGTGGAGAGCGCGTTGAGCCAGCCATGGATTAGCCGGACTGAACGTGCGGGTGCAGGTGCGCGCGCCGTTGCTTTTTCGCTCCCCAATTCAGTCGCTTAGCCTTGGTTGCCATGCCACGTGGTTCGCTCGTCGCCGGCGCCCGCATCCGTGTCCGTGATGCGGAATGGGTCGTTTCCCACATCGACCGAAACGCAGTGTCTGGGGCCCTGGTCCATGCGACAGGCCTCTCAGGCATCGTCCGGGATAAAGAAGCGATTTTCGTCGAGGACATCGAGCGCAAACGGGGACGGGGCATCGAGGTCATCGACCCGGCCGAGGTGACGCTCGTGGCGGATGGCTCGCCGGCATACCTCGATACGATCCTCCACCTGGAAGCAGCCCTCCGCAAATCGGCACCAACCGGTGACGCAATCCAGGTGGCGGGGAAGGCCGCCATCGATGATCTCGACTTTCAGCTCGACCCCGTCAGGCTCGCTCTAGGCGCGCCCAGGGCCCGTATCCTGATCGGCGATGATGTGGGGTTGGGAAAGACGCTGGAGGCGGGGCTGCTCGCTTCCGAGTTGGCGCTTCGCCGTCGTGCCAAGCGTATCCTCGTGGTCGCCACGAAAGCGATGCTGACCCAGTTCCAGCAGGAATTCTGGACCCGGTTCTCTATCCCGCTGGTCCGCATCGATAGTGCTCGGATCCGTCAGATCCGGACCCGGATCCCCCTCAACCACAATCCCTTCGACCAGTTCGACAAAGCCATCATCTCGGTCGATACGCTAAAGAACGATCTCCAGTACCGGACCGCCCTTGAGACGGCTTGGTGGGATCTCATCATCATCGACGAGGCGCACAATGTCGCCGAACGGCGCAAGGCCGGGGGTGGCCGTAGCCAGCGGAACGAGTTGGCGGAGAGGCTGGCGTCGCGGTCGGACGCCCTGGTGCTCCTGTCGGCCACGCCGCACGACGGATCGCGCAGCAGCTTCGCCAGCTTGATGCGGATGCTGGATCCGACGTCCATCGCCGATCCTGAGAATTACGGGCCGGACGATATCAAGGGTCTTTTCGTCCGCCGCTTCCGGACCACGCCGGCGGTCAAGGCCGCGATCAAAAGCAAGGTCAAGGATAGGGCAACATCCCGGCTCGGGTTCGCGCCCTCGCCTCAGGAGGAAGCGGCGTACGAAGCGCTGGCCCAGCTCTCCCTGGCCGAGGACGAGACCGCCCGGAATAAGGGGCAACGTCTATTCAAGACGCTTCTGGAAAAGGCGCTGTTCTCCAGCCCAGCCGCATGCGCCGAGACCGTGCGGAAGCGGCTGAAGGCTTTGGATGCCGATGCGTCGCCCGGGGCCCTCGCAGACAAGGCGGCCCTCGGGAACCTGCTCGCCGCGGTCGATACGATCGATGCCCAGACGTTTTCCAAGTACGTCACGTTTCTCCGGCTGTTGAAGGACATCAAGTGGTCGCCCCGTAAGAAGGACGATCGCATCGTCGTCTTTTCCGAGCGGATCGCCACGATCGAATGGCTCGGCGAACACCTGCGCCGCGACCTCGGGCTTTCAGACGAGCAGGTCCGCACCTTGCACGCGTCGGGACCCGATGCCGACAGCAAGGCGCAGGAGCTCGTGCGCGACTTCGGCTTGGATAAGTCTCCGGTCAGGATCCTTCTCGCATCGGACATGGCCTCCGAAGGGCTTAACCTGCACTACCTCTCGCACAAGCTGGTGCATTTCGACCTGCCCTGGGCCCTCCTGACGTTCCAGCAGCGGAACGGTCGCATCGACCGCTACGGGCAAGAGCGGCAGCCCCACATCTGGTACCTCGTCGCCGAGCCGGCCGAGCCTAAGATCCGCGGCGACCTGCGTGTCCTCGAACGGCTAGTCGAGAAGGACAACGCCGCCCAGGATAACATCCGCGATCCTTCCGCTTTCCTCGGTACCAACGATGAGAAGGAACAGGAGGATGTCGTCGCCGCTGTGATCGAAAGCGGTAAGTCGGATGAGGTCTTTTCCGCTGAGATGGATGCCCGGGCGGCCGCCACGGCGGACGTCAATGCGGAGGATCCCTATGCCTCGCTAGAGGCGTTCTTCGGCTTGGCGCAGGCGGATGCGCCGGCGTCGGCGGGACCGGCGGAGCGCAAGGCCGGCCGGCCGTCCATGTTTCCCGACACGTTCGGCTTCGCCGAGGCCGCCTTCGCACGCATGGAGGCTATGGGGGCGACGCTCCGGTGCGAAGTAGACAAACTCGATCGGGTGATCGCGCTACCCATACCTGACGACTTCCGCGAGCGCTCCGATTTCGGCGGCCGGGCGGCTCGCGCCATCAACGCGCGTTTCATGCCTCCGGAGGCCGAGGCCCCGGACGGGATGCTGCGACTGACCGATAATCGGTCCCTTATGAATGACCGGATCAAAACTTCCCGACAGGGCGCTGGTGGCGGCTGGCCCGATATTCAGTATCTCTGGGATGCGCACCCGGCTGTCGACTGGCTCGCCGACAAGATCGGGGGCGTGTTCGGCCGTCGCTCCGCTCCAGTGGGCCGTCTGTTCAACCGCCTCGACAAGGGCGAAGCGGCCTTTGTCTTCAACGGGGTGGTTCCGAACCTCAAGGGTCAGCCTCTGGTCGACGAGTGGCCTGTGGTCACGTTCCGGGACGGCGCCTACGCAGGCACTGAGGCGGTTCGGGACTTCATCGCGCGTATCAAGCTTGGCACCGGCGAGATCCCGAACGTCGGCCAGACGGCAGTCGACGATTTGCAGACCTTGGTGCCCGAGGCGGTTCATCAGGCCCAGAACTTCGTCCACGCCGCCCGCAAGCGTTACCAGGGCGAAATGGATACCGAGTTGCTGGAGCTCGCCGATAGGCACGACGCCTTGCGGGCCCGACATGACAAGGTCCTCCAGCTGCGGTTCGAAGGCATGGAGGCGACGGCCCCTCAGCAGAAGAGGAAGGCCGATCAAGAAGCAAGGTTGCGCAAGACCTTCGAGGGCTGGTGGGACTGGGTCAAGCAGACCCGCGAGACGCCCGACAATGCCAACCCTTACGTGCGCCTCGTCGCAGTCTTTCGGGGATAAAACATGCCCATCGAACTCGCCGGCATCTCCAACGAGAACGAGTTCTACTCCGAGCACTATCTGACGACGGTCTTCGAGGGCGACATCGAGGAGACCTTCGCGGCTTGGCGCGCGGATGAAAAGGAAGGGGTTACGCCCCCGAACCGACGGCTCGCAAAGGTCGGTGCCGCTTGGCGCCGCTTGTCCGCCCAGTACCTTGACGAGCGTTCCGATCAGAAGCGCCTTCTGATTGCGCGAGAGTTCGCCCACGAGTTCCTGGACGCCCTCGGCTACGAGCGGCGGTCTGAGCTTATGCCTGACGCCGAGGAGAAGCTCATTCCGGTGCTCGCCCGTCGCGCGCTCGGAAGCGGCGAGGACCAAGTCTGGGTGGTCGAGGTCCCGTCGCCGGTAGGCGCCGACTTTGAGACCGACCCCCTGCAGGTCAAGTTCCGGTGCGAGCAGTTCGAACACACTGAGACAGCCCTCGACATCGCCCGCCGGCGCAAGGACACGGCCGAAGTTGCGGTGACGCGCGGGGTGTTCGGCTTGGCCGAGCCGCCGCGGTTCGTCATCCTCCTCAGTCTCTCGCAGGCGGTGTTGATTGACCGGCGCAAGTGGGCCGACAGCCGTCTCTTGCGCTTCCGGTTCTCCGAGATCTTCGGGCGGTCGGAGGGAGCGACCCTGGGCGTGACTACAGCCCTGCTGCATGCCGATTACCTGGCCCCGGGCTCCGGGACGCCTCTCATCGACCGCATCGACGAGGAGAGTCACCGCCACGCCTTCGGGGTGTCGCAGGATCTGAAATACGCCTTACGAGAGGCGATCGAGATCCTCGGACGGGAGGCCGCCGATCTCATCGTTACTAAGCGTCGCGCCAACAAGGAGGGCGTGTTCTCGGGTGAGAACCTGCTCGACGCCGATCGGCTCACGACCGAGTGCCTGCGGTATATGTACCGCCTGCTGTTTCTGTTCTTCATCGAGGCGCGCCCGGAGCTCGGCTTCGCGCCGATGAAGGCGAAGGCGTACCGGACCGGCTACAGCCTGGAGAGCCTGCGTGAACTCGAACTGGTGCCCCTCGAAACCGAGGAGGACCGGCAGGGTCACTACATCTCGGACACGCTGGAAGCCCTGTTCGCGTTGGTCTTCGACGGTACGCCGGCGGCCCGAAGCGACGGAGAGGCTTTCACCTTCCATGCAGTCCGCGCGCGCCTTTTCGACCCCGACGCCATTGGCACCTACCTAAGTGGCCTGCGCTTCCGTAACGAGAGCATGCAGCGCATTATCGAACTCCTGTCGCTATCTCGTGGGGAACGCGGACGGGGCCGTGGGCGCATCTCCTACGCCCAGCTCGGCATCTCGCAGCTCGGCGCCGTCTACGAGTCACTCCTCTCGTTCTCGGGCTTCTTCGCCACCGAAGACCTGATTGAGCTCAAGCCAGCAGGCAAACCGGCCCCGGGGCCTCTTGAGGCGGCCTTCTTCGCCCCGAAGCGGCGGGCCGGCGACTTTGTCCAGGGGGCCACACCGCTCGAAGGTGAGTTCGTCTATGACGGTAACGTGCCCCGGACTTATCCGCGCGGTACGTTCATCTACCGCTTGGCCGGACGCAACCGCGAGAATTCGGCCTCCTACTACACGCCGGAGCCGCTGGCGCGTGTGCTGGTTAAGTACGCGCTCAAGGAATTGCTTGCTGGCAAGACGGCCGACGAAATCCTGGATCTCAAGGTGATCGAGCCGGCGATGGGCTCGGCAGCCTTCCTCGTCGAGGTCGTGAACCAACTCGCCGACCGCTACCTCGAATTGAAGCAGGCCGAGGTTGGGCAGCGCATCCCGCACGAGAACTACGCCTACGAGCGCCAGAAGGTCAGGGCCTTCCTCGCAGACCGGAACGTGTTTGGCGTCGACCTCAACCCGGTTGCGGTCGAACTCGGGCAGGTCTCCCTCTGGCTGAATTGCCTGCACGCCGGCGGTTTCGCGCCGTGGTTTGAGGACCAAGTCCATGCCGGCAACTCGCTCGTCGGCGCCCGTCGCGCAGTGTTCCCGGGCTCGTCGCTGACGGCGCGCAAGGAGGAAGACCGTTGGTACAGCCGCAAGCCGCGTGAAATCGGCTGGTCGGGTGAGACCCGCACGCCAGACGAGGTCTGGCACTTCTTGCTGCCCGATCCGGGGATGTGCGCCTACGACCCCAACATCGTGCGGCCGCTCGCGCCGGACGATTGGAAGACGATGGTCGAGTGGCGAAAGGAGTTCATTCGTCAACTCGACTCCGACGAGGCGGCCACCGTGCGTCGCCTCTCAGCCACCATCGACACCTTGTTCAAGGACGTTGCCGTCCGGCTGCGCGAAATGCGCTGCGAGGTGAACGATGACATCACTATTTGGCCTTCGGCGCCTCGGACCGACGAGCGGCACGTCGACTTCCAGGAGAAGATCCGGCGGCTTGCAACCTTCCAGGGACAGGGCGTGCGCAACTCGGTGGCATGGCGCCGTTTGAGGGCCGCCATGGACGCATGGTGCGCCCTTTGGTTCTGGCCCGTTGATAAGGCCGGCCTGCTGCCATCCCGCACTAAGTTCTTTCAGGATCTCGACCTCGTCCTGACGCAAGGCGTCGAGGGGCAGAGCCTGACTATCAATGCCTTCGCGACGGGCTCCGCACAGGGCCGTCTCTTTGCGACTGTCACCCTACCCGCCAATAAGGGTTCGGACGCGCTGTTTCGAGCGGAGGAGCGCGTGATCGAGCTCAGGCGGGACGACCTCTTCGTTGACGTCGACGTGGACAAACTCATCGCGGCTTCACCGTGGATGCCGACTGCAATGGAAGTCGCTAAACGTCAGGGATTCTTGCACTTCGATTTAGAGTTCGCTGACGTGATGAGCGAACGTGGCGGTTTCGATCTTGTGATTGGCAATCCCCCTTGGCTTAAGCCGACGTGGAGTGACGCTGCAGCGCTAAGCGAGACCGCGCCGGAACTCACTATACGTGGAGCGACCGCGGCAGAAGTTGAAAATGCAAGGCCAAAATTGCTCGCTAATCATCCAGAATATGCGGCAAATTACCTTGGACTACATAATGAGCATACCGGCTTTCAATCATTCATTTCCCGAAAGACCAATTATCCTTTTGCCGGCGGAAGGCAACCAAATTTATACAAGTGTTTTATAGATTTAAGTTTTAGGATCGTGGGACCTGGAGGTCGTATTGGCTTAATTCACCAAGACGGCCATTTAAGTGATCCTAATGGAACCGATTTTCGAAGAGACTGGTACAAGAGATGTGCCTATCATTTTCAATTTCGCAACGAGGAGAAGAAGCATCTCTTTTCTGAGGTCGATAATGGTACTTTTTTTAGTTTGAATATATATCGCGGTAAGCCGGGCGCAATTCATTTCGATCATTGCTCTTCGCTTTTTCACCCTAGCTCTGTCGGTAACTGTTATGAGCACGATGGGGTCGGTCCGGTTCCTAAAATTAGGACTGTGTCTGGATGGAACAAACTTGGACATCGCGACCGTATCGTCGCTATTGATAGCGATGCTTTAGAAATATTCTCAAGATTGCTCGAAGACGACTCTTCTAAGGCGGAAGGAACGCGCTTCTTGTTTCCCTATTCGAAGAATGCATTGAGAATATTCGAGGCCTTTACGGCAAAAAGTAGCTCATTTGTTGAGGTGGCTTCGGCCTTCCAGATGAAGCCGATTTGGCATGCGACAGGTTCTATCAAAAAGGCGAAGGTTCTTGCTGAAAGAATATCACAACCAGCTAGCCCGATCGAATGCATTCTTTCTGGACCCTCAATCTATGTTGGTAATCCGTTTTACAAAGAGCCGGATTACGTCGGATCCTCGGATATAATCGTGGACCACTCAAATATGAGCGGCAGCTTTGTACATAAAAGTAATTTTTCGATAATTAAGAATCTAAAAGACTACAAGGACATGCTTCCTGGTGTGACTTGGTCTATCAACAATAAGCATACCGATTTCTATCGGATAGCCTTTAGAAATATGCTTCCCCCTAAAAATGAAAGAACCCTTATTGCTGCGCTTATTCCACCTGAGGTGGCACACATCGACACTATTGAAAGTCTCGCATTCCAGAGCGAACTGGATTTAGTGGCTTCATACCCGCAATGGCTTTCGCTTCCATTTGATTTTCTGGTTCGTTCCGCTGGTATCACACATCTGCGGGAGTCTACGCTCAAGTTTTTTCCCTGGGTGAATGTCGGTGAAACTGCTCAGCATAGAGCATTAAGGTTGGCGTGCCTCACGGATGCATACAGCGAATTGTGGAACCGCCATTCATCTACTCTTCGATGCTGTGACTGGTCATCTACCGATCCGCGACTTGAGCTTGAGGTTAATCATTGCGATGCGACTTTGAAAAAATGGAGTTCGCGGGTCGGGCTACGCACTCCGTTTGCGCGACGTTATGCTTTGATAGAGATTGATGTTCTTGTCTCCCAGGCAATGGGTCTCTCGTTGGACCAACTGATTGAAATTTATGAGACTAGTTTTGGTTTGTACGATGAGAATGATAGAGGAACGTGGTACGATCAAGGCGGGAATGTTGTCTGGACAAAATCGAAGGGTATTTCCAGCTTAGGGTGGAGGAATAGCCGTGGAAAGAAGCCTTCAGAAGAAGAATGGATTAGTTCATACTCTAAGCTAGGTGCGGGAGCTATGCTGATAACTGGCAAAGATCAGCCGATTATTTACGATGGAGAGCTTTTACCCCAGGCCTTTCGCGCGCCATTTACGCAAGAGAGCCGAGTAACAGACTATCAGAGGGCTTGGTCGTTTTTTGCTTCCTGCAAGCAAAGAAAGGCCGCCTGATGCTGCCCTCCATCCTTGCCAGGCAGGTTCGGAACGGCATGGAGGACCAGCTCCGCGCATCGTTCTCACCCTCGACCAAGGGGTTCCGTGGGCTCCTCGAACGGTTCGTCGGTGAGCCGGAGAGCCTCGCTAAGGGGCCCTGGCTGTCGCTCGACATGCCGTTTCGGCGCAGCGAGCGAGCAGGAGAGTTCTTCCCCGCCATCCCGCTCGGCTTCAGCCCCTACAAGCACCAAGAGCGCGCCTTCGAGCGCCTCTCGGCCGCCCGGCCGCTCTCGACCCTGGTGGCGACCGGCACCGGCTCGGGCAAGACCGAGTGTTTCCTGCTGCCGATCCTCGACGGCTGTCTGCGCGCGAAGCCCACCAAGGGCATCAAGGCCATCCTCATCTATCCGATGAACGCGCTGGCGACAGACCAAGCCCGGCGCATCGCACGCCTGGTCGCCGATAATCCGGCCCTGAAGGGCCTGCGGGTAGGCATCTACGCCGACGAGAAGCCCAAGAAGCCTTTGTCGACGATGACCCGTGAAGGCGTCATCGATTCCCGCGAGGCGCTGGTCAGGGACCCCCCCGACATCCTGCTGACCAACTACAAGATGCTCGACTACATGCTCGTCCGCCCGGACGAGCGCGAGATCTGGTCGCAGAACGGGCCCGAGACGCTCCGCTACCTCGTGGTGGACGAGCTGCATACCTTCGACGGCGCGCAGGGCACCGACCTCGCGAGCCTGGTGCGGCGCCTCAAGGCACGGCTCGGCATGAGACGGGGCGATCTCTGTTGCGTCGGCACCTCGGCGACCCTCGGGGGCCCGGAGGCCCTGGGCGATCTCGTCGGTTACGCGGAGGAGATCTTCGACGAGCCCTTCGATCGTGCGTCGGTGGTGCTGGAGGACCGGCAGTCGGTCATGGAGTACCTCCAGCCCTTGCAGGTGTCCTGTTTCGACGTCCCCGTCGAAGCCGAGATCCTAGCCCTCGCCCGAGATATCGACGACCTCCAGCCGAGTGAGCTCCTGAAGCGGGCCTACCGCGCCTGGTTCGGTTCCGATGAGCCAAGCGACCTGGACCTGACTTCGGGGCGCTTGGCGCTGGGCACCGCGATTGACGAGCATCTCTTCTTCCAGAACCTCCTCAAGGTGCTGCAGGGCCGTCCGACCTCATACGCAGCGATCCGCGAGGGCCTGCGAGGCAACCGCCTCTATCGAGCGTTCGAGGACGCCTATCTCGACGCGCTCATCGACACTCTGACGGCGTTGATCGCTCATGCCCGTCGCAAGGCTCCGAACGCGCTCGATGCCTCCGCCCCCCCGGTGCCCCTCCCCTTCTTCAGCGTGCGCCACCAGCTCTGGGTGCGCGAGCTCCGCCGGATGGTGGCGACGGTCGAGGACACCCCTCTCCTACGCCACTACGACGATCTCGGGCTCGACGAGCAGCGCCGCGCCCTGCCCGTGGTTCACTGCCGTTCCTGCGGCGGCGCGGGTTGGGCCACGGTGCTGGCCAACGACGATCGCCGCCCCGTCTGCGCCGAACCGAAGGATATCTATCAGGCCTATTTCGGCTACTCGGACCGCTCGCGTTTCATTTTCCGCGAACGGCCGGTCTCCAGGACCCGCAAGGTCATCGGTCAGACGAGACCGGTCTGGCTCTGCACAAGATGTCTGGTGCCGACCGAAACCGAGACGAAGCCGGAGGGAGGTTGCACCTCCTGCAAGGCCGAGCCCGACGCGCTGATCCAAGCCTACATCCACAGGCCGGGCCGCCTGACCGACGAGCGCTTCCGCGTCGATCACGATTGCCCGTTCTGCGGCAGCCCGAGCGGCATGGGCATCCTGGGAGCGCAGGCAGTGACGCTCGTCTCCGGGATGGCCGGGACGATCTTTGGCTCGGATCACAACGACGACCCGAAACTCCTGACTTTTTCGGATTCGGTGCAGGATGCTGCCCATCGGGCGGCCGTTCTCCAAGCGCGGAACGCCACGAACGTCTTTCGTGCCGGCCTATCGCGCTTCGTCTGCGAAGAGGTCGACGCCGATCTTAAAACCCTTTTCGACGGGGCCCCGACCGCCCTGCGTACGGCGATCGGCTTTGACAAGAACACCGACGACTTCGTGGCGACGTACCTTCCGGCCGATATGGAGTGGCGGCGGGACTACCAACTGCTTCTTTCCGACGATGCCCTCGCCGCGGAAAGCCAGCTCCCCAGCTACCTCGACGAGCGTCTGACCTGGGAAACCTTCGCGGAACTCACCTTCCGGTCCCGGCTCGGCGCCACGGTGGAGCGCACCGGCCTAGTGGCGCCCCATGTCGCCCCTGACGCGGTCGAGCTGGCGGTGGCCGGCTTCATGGCTCGGATGGGCGACGAAGTCGGGATGCCGGCGCATATCACCGAGCCGGAGGTTCGACGCTTCGTCCTCGGCGTCCTCGACCACATGCGCGCGCGCGGCGCCGTCTTCACCGACGTGACCGAGTTGTTCGTCCAACGCGAAGCCAGTTGGTTCGCGGTCACCCGAACCCACAAGAACGGCAAATCACTACCCCAGTACGCCCCCTCGGCGCCTCGCCCGCTCTTCCCTTCGAACCGTGTCTTCAAAGGGTTCGAGCCGGTGGCGAGCGATGCCTACGGCGGTTGGTACGTGCCGTGGTTCCACAAGTGCTTCGACCATGCGCTCACCCTGACGGGCGACCTCTATCGTGACGCCTACACCCTCCTCTTCCGTCTGTTGGAGCATCAGGGCGTGGTCGCCAAGGTCGCCATCGGCACCGGCCGCGATGCATCGGTGAGCTCGGCCTGGGGCCTCAAGCCCGAGGCGGTACGGGCCTACTCCGAGACCACGCTTCTGCGATGCGACACCTGCGGCAACGATCACCGGATCCCGGTCGTCGCCTCGGCCGCTTGGGCGGGCATGCATTGCACCCGCATCGGATGCGGGGGGGGCCTGGCCCCGGACGCAGAGGGGGACCGCGGTCGCTTCCGGACCACCTTGCTGACGAAGGGACGCATCAAGCGCGTCATCGCAGCCGAGCACACGAGCTTGCTCGGACGCGAGGAGCGGCTTCGAGTCGAGAGCCGGTTCATGACCGGTACGCCCCGCACCTGGTACCCGAACCTCCTGTCGGCGACGCCCACGCTGGAGATGGGCATCAACATCGGCGACCTCTCGACGCTCGTTCTCTGCTCGGTGCCGCCCGAGCAACAGAATTACGTCCAGCGCATCGGGCGAACCGGGCGGCGCGACGGCAACTCACTCAACGTCACCGTCGCAAACGGGCGGCCACACGACATGTGGTATTGGGCCGACCCGCAGGAGATGATCTCGGGAAAGGTGAAGACGCCGGGCGTCCACCTTAAGGCCGTCGCCATCCTGCGGAGGCAGTTCGCGGCCTACACGCTGGACTGTTGGGTCGCCGAGCAAGGCTCCGGCATGGGGAGCTACGGCAAGGTCGGCGATGCTCTCAAGGCGATCCAGACTGGGAAACGCACGGCCTTTCCCCTGTACTGGTTCGACTTCGTGGAGGCGCACGCCGAGCGCTTGTTCGCGGGGTTCTGCCAGCTCTTTCCCCGGGTTCGCGACGACACCGAGACGGTCGCGATCCTGCACGCCTTCGCCGTCGGCAGCGAAAAGGAGAGCTTGGTCCACCTCGTCGCGAGCGAGTACGCGGACGTCGCCCACGAGGTCGCCTCGGTCCAACAGCGCATCTCCGCCTGCACCACGATGGAGGCCAAGGCGAAAGCCATGGTCCCTCCCCCACTCGACCTCGACGAGCGCGTGGCGGCCCTCAAGGCGGAGAAGCGGGCCCTCGCCCGCATCCGGGATGGGATCCGCGATGGGGACAACCTCGGCTTTCTGACCGATCGGGGTGTGCTGCCGAACTACGCGTTCCCCGAGCAGGGCGTCACCCTCAAGTCCGTCCTCTATCGATCCGACGTGGCGGCGGAGGAGGAGAGCGAACCGGTCATCACGGAATACATGCGTCCCGCCGCGGCGGCCCTCGCCGAGTTCGCGCCGAGTTCCGTGTTTTACGCCGACGGCAAGAAGCTGAAGATCGATCAGGTCGACCTATCGGCTTCGCCCATCGAACACTGGCGCGTCTGCCCGGACTGCACCCACATGGCGCTCGCCGAGGCATCCACCACTGAGGCGCCTTGCCCGTCCTGCGGATCGGGGATGTGGGCCGACGTCGGGTCGCGGCGCCCCATGATCCGTCTCAAGCAGGTTCTGGCGGTCGGCAGCGAGCGGCGGTCGCGCATCGGGGACGACGCCGACGAGCGTGACCGTCACTTCTTCGACCGGGATTATCTCCCGGCCTTTGATCGCGATCAGGTCGGCGTCGCATACGCGGTCGAGGATGCCGTCCTCCCGTTCGCCTACGAACACCTTCGCCGCTGCACGTTCCGCGAGGTCAACTTCGGCGAGCGCGGGGACCGCCCGTCCGGCCAGAAGGTCGCCGGCGAGCACCGGCATGGCCACGGGTTCTCGATGTGCCGCAGTTGCGGCAAGGTCCAGGATCCTGAGGAGCTCCGTCGGATACGACGCGACGGCGCCAAGCTCGGGCTGCACGTCCCTCGCTGCCAGGAGATCAAATCAGAGAAGGACGATACATACGTCTCGGTGGTCTACCTCTATCGGGAGTTCACCTCCGAGGCGATCCGGATGCTGCTGCCGCTGGCGAAGTCCAGCGACGACAACGCGGTCAAGTCGCTCCGGGCCGCTATCGACCTTGGCCTGCGCCTGCATTTCCGGGGGAAGGTCGACCATCTCCGTTCCTCCCTCGTGGAGACCAAGGAAGGCCCCCTCAGCCGGCGTCACCTCTATGTCTACGACACGGTTCCGGGTGGTACGGGCTACCTGAAGCAGCTCGCCAACAACCCCGATGAGTTCAGGGACGTCTTTGCGTCCTCCCTGGCCCACATGCGCGACTGCGTCTGCAACAAGGATCCGCGCAAGGATGGGTGCCCGCGCTGCCTGCGGTCGCATGCGGCCACCTTCGGCCGTGGGGAGATCTCGCGCGATCTCGCCTCGGGCATCCTCTCCGAGATCCTTGCCGGATGGGACGGCCTGCACGCCATCGCCACGGTGAGCGAGATCAAGCTCAACAAGGCCCTGGAGAGCGAGCTGGAACATATGTTCCTCGCCCGTTTCAGCGAGACCGTGAAGGCAGAGGGCGGCAAGTTCACCAAGACCGTCATCACCGGCAAGCCGGGATATCTCGTCTCACTCGGCGACGGCGAATGGCGCCTGGAGCAGCAGGTGCATCTCCACGAGCGATTCCCGGATGTTCCCAAGACGCGCGTGGACTTCGTCCTATGGCCGGCGGTTCCGGGACCTAGCCGGAAGCCCGTCGCGATTTACACCGACGGGTGGGAGTGGCACGCGGATCGGGTTGCCGCTGACCTCGCGAGCCGCCAAGCCATCGTCCGTTCGGGGCGCGCGTTCGTCTGGTCCCTGACTTGGAACGACGTCGAGAAAGCCTCGACTGGCAGCGGGCCGAAGCATTTCTGGGATCCGCTCGCAGGCTTTCCCGATATCGCGATGGAGAAGCTCCCGGAGGGGGCCGCGCGGATGGCGGACATTCGCTCCATCATGGCGCAGGACCCATTCCCGCAATTCCTCCGCTACGTCCGGGAAGCGGATCCGGCAGCCTGGGCGACGCGAGCGGCCTCCCTCACGACCGGCATCTTCCTGATGGGGATGCGGGAAGGCAGGGACATCCCGGCCGTCCTGGATGCCGTAGAGGGCTTCGCGGGGGAATGGGCTCGCGAAACCCTCCAGGACATGGACGGCTCATCGAGGTTCGGGCTCGTCTCCGCGTCGGGTCTCGGTTGCGCCGCGGCCGCCGTGCCGAACTCTTGGAAGGGCCAGGCTTGGCCGGACCCGGTGGGGACCGCGGTCGTCGTCGGCTTCGAGCATCGGGCGACGGTATCGCCCGGTGCGCTCAAGGCGTGGAACGGCGGCCTGCGTCTGCTGAACCTGCTGCAGTTCGGCTGCAGGTTCTACGTCGGCTGCTCCGAGGGGATGGCCCTGGAGCCCGCTCCGGCTCCCATCGTACCCGGGGGACAAAGCCCCGAGGACACGGAGGCTTGGGACGCCGCCGAGAAGTGGGTCAGTCCATCGCTTCTCGACGCGGTCCGCACCTTACGCAAGCGCACGCCACCCGTACCGGCACCGGAGGTGCTCTACGAGGTCGACTGCGGTCATGAGGACGTCGACGTGGCCGGCCACCTGGAACTGGCGTGGCCGGACAAAAAGCTTGGGGTCGTCATCGAAGCGGACCAAGCCAAGCTGTTCCCGGGCTGGACCGTCGTGGTCTTCACCGGGACAGAAGACATCTACGCGGAGACGATGGGAGAGGCGGCATGACCGCGAGGAAGCGCGACGTCCACATCATGATCGACGCCTTGCTCTCGCAGAACCGCCTGCCGCGCGACGCGCAAGACAGGGCGGCGAAGCTCATCCTTCAGTTGAAGAACGACGCCAGCGCGAACGGCATCAACTTCGAGAGCATCGAGGGCGCCCGCGATCGGCACATGAAATCGGCCCGCATCGATAAGGGGCACCGGGCGATCGTCTACGATCGCGGTGGAGCCCTGATCGTGCTGTGGATGGACAAGCACGACGACGCGTACCGTTGGGCCCGCAACAGGGGGCTGGACGTTAACCCGGCGACGTCGGCGGTGCAGGTCACCGATCTCAGCCTGACCGAGTACCGGGACGCCGCCCCCGCCGCGGTTGGCGAGCCGACGCGACCGCTATTCGAGGCGGTGAAGGACGACGACCTGATCCGTCTCGGCATTCCGGAGGCCCTGCTGCCAGCCGTCCGTGGCCTGCGCTCGGAGGCCGAGCTGGAAGCGAGCGGCAGCGGGATCCCCGCCGACGCCTACGACGCCCTCGTATGCCTGGCCGCGGGCTTCACGGTCGACGAGACCATGGAGGAGCTGGAACGCGGCAAGGGCTCGAAGGTCTCGGAGGACGATTTCGCAGCCGCGCTGCGCACCCCCGAGAGCCGACGGACCTTCTGGCTGGTCGAGAACGACGACGAGCTCCTCAAGATGCTCGACGAGCCGTTGGAGTTCTGGCGCATCTTCCTGCACCCGTCCCAGCGCAAGCTCGTCGAGCAAAACTGGAACGGACCCACGCTGGTCCGCGGAGGAGCCGGCACGGGCAAGACGGTGGTCGCCATGCATCGTGCGCGGCGGCTCGCCCAGCAGTTGATCGCGACCGAGGATACGGGTGGTCGCATCCTGTTCACCACCTTCACCTCGAACCTCGCGGCGGACGTCCGCGCGGATCTCGCGAACCTTTGCTCCGCGGAGGAGATGGCGCGCATCGAGGTGGTGAACCTCGACACCTGGGTCACCGACTTCCTCCGGCGCCAGGGTTACACCCGCGAGATCCTCTACTCGGACGAAGGCAAACAGAAGGAGGCATGGGAGCATGCCTACTACACCGAGGGTCGCGAGCTGCCCGTCACGCTCGACTTTCTGAAGAACGAGTGGCGTCAGGTCGTCCAGGCGAACGGCATCTCCGACCTCGGGAGTTATCTCCGGGTGCAGCGGACCGGCCGCGGCACCTCATTGGATCGCAAGACGAAGGAGAAGGTCTGGGCCGTGTTCTCGGCCTATCGTACGCGCCTCGACGCCGAGGGACTGTCCGAGCCTGACGACGCCTATCGCGATGCGCGCGAGATCCTACAGGCGAAGCCCGCGCTCCTGCCCTACAGAGCCGTGATCGTCGACGAGGCGCAGGATCTCGGGACCGAGGCTTTCCGCCTCATCGCCGAGCTTGCGCCCAAGCGCGATGGCGCGATCGCTCCCGATTCCTTGCTCATCGTCGGGGACGCGCATCAGCGGATCTACGGCCGCAAGACCTCCATGTCCCGCTGCGGCATCAATGTGCGCGGCAGGAGCCGCAAGCTTCGCATCTGCTACCGGACCTCCGACGAGATCCGACGCTTCGCCGAGGCGATGATGCAAGGCGTTGCCGTCGACGATCTCGACGATGCCTCCGATGACATGAAGGGGACCCGCAGCCTGTTCCACGGACCGGAGCCGGAGTTGGCCCTCGAAGGATCCGCCGAGGCGGGAAATCGGGCCCTGGTGGATTGGATCAGCCGGTGCAAGCAGGATGGCATCGCGGAGAACGAGATCTGCGTCCTCGCTCGGACGAACGATCTCACGGCTCGGGCAGAGCAGAACCTGAAGGCCGCCGGTCTCCCCGTCTGGCGCCTCGCCCGCAAGAAGGCCGACGATCGAACCAAGCCGGGTATCCGCATCGGGACGATGCACCGGGCAAAGGGACTTGAGTTCGCCGCCGTCGCGATCGTGGACGTCAACGACGGCGTCGTGCCGCCGCGCTTCGTCCTGGAGGGTGCGCCGGATGCCGCGATCCGGAGATCGATCCTCGATGCCGAGCGGGCGCTCCTACACGTCTCGGCCACCAGGGCGAAGCGCCGGCTTCTCGTCGCGAGCTCCGGACCGGTAAGCGAGCTCGTTCCTAGATCCACCCAACATTCTGCCGGTGAGGCCTGATCGGCTCGTAAGGATCGACGGATGCCTACTTACGGATGGGTCCGGGAAGGCGATTGGGATCGCTTCCTGGCAGCGATCGAATGGCCACCCGATCCTTCGGGCCCCCGCCGCAGGATCCTGGCCTGCCCCCATTGCAACTACACCTTCGAGACGGGAAGGGACCTTCAGGCGCACGTCATCGACCAGCACCAAGTAGCGCCCCCCGTCATGGTGGTCGCAGGCCGAGAACCGCGCGAGGGTCAACTGATCCGGGTGCCCCTGGGGCCGTCGGACGTCGTTGTCGCGAACGCTACGACCGCCGAGGTCCAGGTCGATCGACGCGGCTGGGTCCAGGTCCCGCCCGAGGATGTCGGACGGTGCCTGTCGACGGTCGCCCGGGGCACCATCGGGGTGCGGCTGGTCAATTCGGTGGTGAGGGGTGCGGCGCCGGCGATCCGGGATTACCGCGTGTCGCTCCATATCGCGTCGATCGGGGAGCTTTCGGCGGTCGAGGCCGCCTTCCAGGACCATTTGACGATCGACGATATCCGTTCGATGTCGGTATCCGATTTCCTCAACGACCCGAGATGCGGGGCGGGGGGGCGCGACTACGCCGAGGGGCTCGCCGCGTACGTTCTTGGCGTTCTGGTCAAGGAACAGTCGCCCGACCGGGTGACCACTCCGCTCGCCCGATACCGCGAGCACTTCAATGCCGCGCTCGATCGCCTCTCGGTCCATGCCCGGCCGTTGCCGTACCTCCTGTGCATGTTGATCAGGTTCGCGCTCAACACGTTCGCGCCCGGCAACACCCTGACCGGGTATCGGGAGCTCGATCTCGCGATGGCCATCTTGGTCGGCCCGGGCGCGCCATGTCCGGAACCGGCCGACGACACCTCCGCCGCACTACGACGCGTCTGCCCCGTGGACCACGGTACGGGTCGCATCCTCGATCTCGCCTCGCGTCTCGCCCGTGAAGATCGATGGGGCCCGGTCCTACGCGACGAGTGTCGTCAGGTCGCCGAAACCCTGAGCCTCGATATCGTCGATCGGCAGAAGGCAACTGCGCTCTGGGCGCTGGCGGCTTTGCGTCTCGGCCATACGGCCGAAGCCGCCGAACCCCTTGCGAGGATCGCTGCGGTCTATCCGTTCGCCTCGTGGGCGCGGCCGTGTCTCGATAGAATGGCCTCATGAGCGACACAGCCCTGCCACCCATCGATTCCCAGGCCGAACCCGAGGGACCGCTCCCGACCGAGCGGCCTGACGCCGCCAAGTCGAAGAAGAAGGCTCAGCCTCGTAAGGTCGAGGCGACGCTTGCCTCGTTCTTCGAGGAGAAGCCAATCGGCGCCGCGGCATTCGTCGGCGCCGTCAGGAACTCGGGACGCAAGCGGTTCGAGGACGCCGACGTCGCGGCCGCCATGGCGGCGATGCCGGTCAATGATCCGGTCGGTACTCGACTGCTCTCGTTGGCTGGTCAGCCCAAGTTGCCGCCCCCGCTTTCGGTATGGGTGCGCCCGACGGTGCTGGCCCGCCTGCGGGAACGCCTGCCAGGTCGGTTCGAGATGGAGAGCGGTGATGCGGCCACCATCTTCCGGGGCGTCTTGGAGGATGTCAGCCCCAAGCTGACGTCCGAGTTCGCGGATGCGCGCCTTGAAGCGCGAACCCTCCTGTTGCTCGCCCTGACTTGGCTCACGCCGCGATCGACCTTCAAGCCGCGCGAGGCCCTGGAGGAGATCTATGGCCTGCTGTTCGCGGATGAGGACGGCGCCGAGGATGCCGTGGTTCGGGCGCTCTCCGGCGGCGAGATGAAAGGAATTCGACAGGCTTCGGCGGTCGCGGGACTTGCTCGGCGGGCGGTGAGCGAGGCGACCGAGCGCGCCGAGAAGGAACATAGCCGCCGGCTTGGCATCGAGGACGAACTGGCGGCCGCCCGGCGCGAGGCAGCGGCCTTGAAGGCTCAAGTCGCATCCCTGACCGCGGAACGTGACGACTTTCGCGATCGCCTCTCCGCGGCGGAGCGGCGCTTCGAGGAGCGGCAGCAGCACTGGGGCAACGATATGGCTGCGGTCTCGGCCAGGCAGAAGCTTCTCCTGGATCGCGAGATCGGTCCGTTGCTGGATACCGCAGTGGATGCCCTGGCGGGGGATCCGCCTTTCCCGGACATCGCCCTCGAACGGGTTCGCGAGGCGCTGACAATCATCAAGGAGGCAGCCAGGTGACCGGTATCACGTTCGGGATCGATTTCGGCACCACCAACAGTCTCGCATCCTACATCGCCGACGAGGAGGCGCTCTCGCTGATCGATGAGGGAACCCAGGCCCCACACCCGTCCGTGCTGTGGTATCGGCCCGGTGAGACCGTTGTCGGCCATGCCGCCAAACAGCATCTCGACAATCTCGAAGGTTCGGCGCCCTCGGGGTTCGTGCGCTCGCCGAAGATGAGCTTGAGACGTCGCGGCCCTATCGATGTCGATGGGCGTCCGATCGACCCCGTCGACGCGGTCACCGAGGTGCTATCGCACCTCCGGAGGGACGCCAGCTCCAATTTCGCTCGACGCAAAACCAGTCTCGCCCTCGATCGCGCGGTGATGACGATTCCCGTCGACTTCGGCGGGATCGAGCGGCGTTCGCTCCGACAGGCGGCCCGAGCGGCCGGCATCGCCGTAGTCCAGTTCGTCCACGAACCGGTCGCGGCGCTCTACGCCTACCTTCGATCAATGCCGGAAGCGGAACGTGGCCGGGAGATCGCGCGGTTGGAGGGTCGATCGGTCCTGGTCTTCGATTGGGGCGGCGGTACGCTCGACCTCACGCTCTGCCGGATCCAGGGCGGAGCCATCATGCAGGTCCGCAACGTCGGCGACAACGGGATCGGAGGCGATCGTTTCGACCATCGCCTGCGCAACTATTTCCGCGAGCGGCACGCGATCGAGCACGGCTTGGAGGACGTGACGGCTCTGGAGCACCCCGGCATGGGGCCCCGATTGCTCAACGAGGCGGAGACGATGAAGAAGCGTCTTTCGGATCGGGAGACCGCGAGCCGCAGCCTGTTCATCCGTGACTATCTCCGGACGGAAGGGGCCGGCAGCACCATCCGCCTGACCGTGACGCGGGCCGACCTCGAACGGATCAGTGCCGACATCGTGGCCAAGGGGCTCGCCCTGATCGACCGGCTGCTCGAAGAAGCCGGATTGTCGGCCCAGGACGTCGATCTGTGTCTCGCCACCGGCGGAATGGTGAACATGCCCGCCATTCAGGCGGGTCTTGTCGAGCGCTTCCGAGGGCGCGTGCCGAGGCTCCGGCATGGGGATCGGATCATCGCCGAAGGGGCGGCATGGATCGCCCATGACGGGCTAGAGCTTTCGCTCTCGAAGCCGATCGAGGTCTTGGTCGCGGATGGATCGGGGCGGGGCTCCTACCACCCCCTCGTTCCTGCCGGGCATCGGCTCCCCGTCGAAAAGGTTGATCCTGGGAAGATCAAGGACAACACGCTTTTCTGCGCCGACCCGCGGAACGGCGTGGCCGTCTTCGAATTCGCGAAACCGCGCGACATCGGATGGGTCGATCCGGGGGCGCCGAGGATCACCTTGTGCGTCGCCCGCCTACCGGTCGACCCGAATGCGACCCCGCTCGTCGAACGCCTGGAATGCAGCCTTCAGATCGACCAGGATTACATCGTCACGGTCGTTCTGCGCTCAACTGCCATGAAGGAGGAGGTTCGCGCGGAGTTCCACGACCTCGATTTTGGTCTTGCGCTGCCGACGCCCAACTCGGTCGACGAAGACGAAGGGAGTGCCGGGGGAGGCCGGAAGAGGGGAACGTCGACGATCGTCACGAACGAGCGGAGCAATGTCACCCGCCGGACGAATATCGCCATCAATCTCGAAGGGGGCGCAAGGGCACACGACGAACTGTGGCGGCTCGTTCCGGGCGACATCGTCAAGCAATGGCGGCCCCACCACTTCGATAATCGCACCCCGAATTCATCCAACCGGCAGAATATCGAATGCTGGTACTACGTACCGTGCCCTACCTGCGGACGTTCCGACACGATCATGAAGCTGGAGGGGCCTATTGCAGCATGTCGCGGGCGATCCTGTGAAAAATCACTCGCCAAGTTGCGGCCGCAGGCAACTCAATGATGGAATATGGCCGGCAGCCCCCCTCCCCTATAGACAAACCGGCGGCTTCGAACTCGCTGCTCCTCAAGAATTGGGACATGGCAGCAGGCGGAATGCCTTCTTAGATAATGCCGGTTTAGGACCCGAAGCCGGGGGGAACGGCGGTCGCATCGAAAAAGAGTTCCTTCCGATTTTCGATACGGCCGCGGCCAGCCAGGCGATCCAGCTATTCGGACGGGATGGCGCGGGCCCCGCAAAGGGCCCCTGCGATCAATTCTTCGACCGCGGCGGTGGTGTCGGCATCCCAGCCCAAGTTGGAGGCGACCAGCAAGGCATACCTGAAGGTCGAGGTCCCCCACGCTGCCCGAAGCACCGCGTGCAGGTAGAACTCGACGTAGCCCGTGCCGCAGACGGCGGCCTCAAACATTCGTTTCAACCGGGGCTTGTACTAACAGCCAAGGTCACCAGATGAGAGGAACAGAATAGCAACGGCTCTCGTCTGTCATCGGGAGGCCGCGTCCGTCTAGGGGGCGAGGATGTCCGAAGGCGCGGTTTCGGGGCTGGCATACCTCAGCGATCACGAGACGAAGGTGGATCTCCTCAACAACGAGGCGATCGCCAGCACCGTCCTCAATCTCATCCGACAGAAATCCGAGCACCCGATCACGATCGGGGTTCACGGCGACTGGGGCGCCGGCAAGTCGAGCGTCCTCAAAATGGTCGAGGAGGCTCTTGAGAAGGATAAGACGACCTGCCTGATCAAGTTCAATGGCTGGCAGTTCCAGGGCTTCGAGGATGCCAAGATCGCCCTGATCGAAGGGGTGGTGAACGGCCTTATCGAGAACCGGTCGCTCCTGAGAAAGGCCGAGGACGTCGTCGCGCGCATCCGCGAGAACATCGACGTGCTCAAGGCCGCGAAGATGGGTGGCAAGCTCGCCTTTACCTTCTTCACCGGGCTGCCGGCCTTCGGCGTCGGCGAGGTGTTCGAGGCGATCACGGACAAGATCAAGGAGATCGTGACCGATCCCGAGGAGCGCCAGGCGGCTCTTGAACAGGCGGAGGCACTGAAGAAGGAAGGCGAGAAGTCGGGCAAGCGGAGCGTCCCTCGCGAGATCGCAGAGTTCCGCAAATCGTTCGAGGAGCTCATCGAGCGAGCCAACGTCGAGCGGATCGTCGTTCTCGTCGACGACCTGGACCGCTGCCTACCTGAAACGGCGATCGAAACGCTGGAAGCAATCCGCCTTTTTGTTTTCCTCGACAAGACGGCGTTCGTGGTGGGGGCCGACGAACGCATGATCGAGTACGCCGTCGGCCGTCACTTCCCGAACCTTCCGAAGATGGAGGACTCCCAGGGTTATGCCCGGGCCTACCTTGAGAAGCTCCTCCAGGTGCCGTTTCGGATCCCCGCGCTGGGCGAGACCGAGACACGGATCTACGTCACCCTCCTGCTGCTCGGCAGCGTCCTCGGCGAGGAGGACAAGCGCTTCAAGGATCTGCTTAAACTCGGTCGCGCAGCCCTTCGGACGCCGTGGGACGGCGAAGGCATCAAGTCGGATGACCTAAAGGCGGTACTTGGCGAGCGGCCTGAGGAGCGGATCCGCAACGCGCTGCTGACAGCCGAGCGCATCAGCCCCGTACTGGCGGCCGGCACGAAGGGTAACCCGCGGCAGATCAAGCGATTCCTGAACGCCCTGAACCTCCGCCTGGCCGTGGCGGAGGCGCGCGGCTTCGGGGCAGCGATCGAGCCGACACGCCTGGCGAAGATCATGCTGGCGGAGATGTTCCTGCCCGAGAGCGTCTTCACCCAGATGGCGACGCTGGTGGCGAAGGCTCCCGACGGGATCTCGCCCTTGATCGCACGGATCGAGGCGGTTGCGGAGGAAGCCACTGCCCCGGCGCCGACTGCGGATCCCCCTGCTGCCGTACCGGATCCGAACGCCGCCGACGATTTGGCTTCGGTGCTGGAGGACTGGAAGCTCCGCCCCGAGGTTCTGGAATGGGCCCGTATCAAGCCCAAGCTGGGCGGTGAGACGCTCAAGCCGTACTTGTTCGTCATCAAGGACCGCCGCAATTATCTGTCCGGCGCGGCCCCGCTCTCGGCCAAGCTGAAGGACATTGTCGCGCGGCTCACCGGCGGCGACCTGAACGCGGCGAACGTGACGTCGGCCGTCCGGACCCTGACGCCGCCCGAGATCGATGCGGTGTTCAAGGACCTGCGCGGGCAGTTGCTGTCGGCCCAGTCGTTCCAGGCCCGACCGCCGGCCATGGCCGGGTTGGCGGTGCTCACCCAGGCCCATCCTGGGTTGCAGGTCCGCTACGTCGACGTTCTGGCCGAGCTCCCTGTCGACCGACTGGGACCGGGCGTCGTGTCGGTACACGGCTTCGTCCAAGACGAGGAGGCCCTTCGGCGGCTCAACGCCGTCTTCGACACCTGGGCGCGAAGCGACAACGCCCTGTTGAAGCGTGCCGTTGAGGCCATGCGGGCGGCCGGGCGGCGGCGGGGTCAACGTGGAGGGCGTCCCTGATGGGAACGTCCACCCCCTACCGCGGCGGTCGGAACGCGAACCCTCTCCTGCCGAGTTGGTTGCCCGGTGGCGACGATGCCCCTCCGGGTGCCCCGCCGGCTGATCCGGGCGATCCGCCTGCGCCACCGGAGGCTCCACCCGGCGCGTCCGATCCGGCGGATGGCGCGCCTGACCCCGGCGGCAATCCTGCCGATCCGGTCGCCCCGGTCGCGCCCGCTGGACCCCAACCTGGAGCGCCGCAGCCGCCCCGCTACCAAGCCGCGCGGCGAAGCTTCAACGTCTACGCCAAGTCCGGCGGGGGCGACGGACGGGCGCTTGGGCGGGCGGCCCGGGGTTTCGTCCGCCGCGCCGGCGGCGGGGTCGGCCGGACCGCGCGACGTATGGCCTCCGAGCGGGCGGCCACCGCCCGGCTCGCCGGGGTGCTTGCGAGGGCTTCGACCGATCCGGGAGGCATCCGGGAGATCGCGCGGCAGCTCGACCTCGGCGCCTTGGCGGACGGGCCGATCGAGGATCTTTACGCCGGCCTCGTCGATATCGTCTGTCCTCCGGACGGAGACCTCGACGACGCGCATTCGCGCGAGGCTTATCTGGAGGCCGTGATCGAGGTGAT
Organism: Methylobacterium sp. D48H; assembly: GCF_053345715.1. Taxonomy (NCBI): domain Bacteria; kingdom Pseudomonadati; phylum Pseudomonadota; class Alphaproteobacteria; order Hyphomicrobiales; family Methylobacteriaceae; genus Methylobacterium; species Methylobacterium sp. D48H. The sequence continues at coordinate 185,528 of NZ_JBKFAP010000005.1, read as the reverse complement.
GGGTCGCGGCTTCGGCGACCTCGAACGCCCCGGGATCGAGACGATCCGGGCGGTGCTCGGTCTGTACATCACCAATGCGGTGCACCTTCGCATCGTGAACGCCATCGCCAACGACCTCGTGACCCTTCCGCGCGACATCGACGAAGTCGCCGCCTTGCAGGAGGGATTGAAGGACTTCGTCCGCGGCTGCGTCGAGCAGGCCCTCGCTGAGGCCGGGGATGCGTTCCCGGCGGACGACCTGACGGCCTCGATCGACGAGTTCTATGAGCAGGCGATCGGGATCCTCGACGCGGAAGGCGATGCAGCGGCCGAGGGCGAGGGGCGTATCGAAGGGGAAGACGAATGACGCGCCATGTCCTCGCCGCTCACCTCGGACCCGACGACCGCTACGCTCCGGAGGCGGCGGCGGATGAGGTCGTGACACGGTTCGACCTCGTCGCGGGGCAAAGGTCGCTGGGCCGCGGCATCGGCCCCGCGCTTCGGGCGTTGCGCGACCTCGGGGTCCGTCCGACCGAGATCGGCGTGGACTTGATCGTCCTCGCCGCGCACGTCCACGCGGCCGACACGCGACTGAACCGCATCGCGACCTCCCAGGACAGCTGGACGCGCGAGATCGGCCTCGTCGTTCCGGTCTCGGAGCCCGACCGGTGGAGCGCGGCCGCACCCGTCCTCGAACGGATGCTGCGCTTCCTGACGGGGGACCACTGGCGGATCCGTTTCCGATCCCGGCCCGTCGGCTTCGAGAACCTGTCGCCGGCCTATCTCCCTGGCATCGAGATAGCGGATTTCGACGGGATCGCCCTTTTCTCCGGCGGACTGGACAGCTTGATCGGCGCCGTCGACACCCTGATGACGGGGCATTACCCGCTCTTCGTCAGCCATGCCGGCGAGGGCGCGGTGAGCGGTCCCCAGCGCGATCTGTTCGACAGGTTGAACGAGCGCCTGTTGGGCGAGCGGCGCCTGAACCGGAAGCTGTCCCGCCTTAGGTTCGCGCTGACCTTCCCTCGGAACCTCGTCCCCGGGGTCGGCGGCGAGGAGTCGACCCGGGGGCGCTCCTTCCTGTTCCTGGCGATCGGCGCGTTGGCCGGGTCCGGGCTCAGGCGCCCGTTCGAGCTGCGCATCCCCGAGAACGGCCTGATCGCCCTGAACGTGCCGCTCGACCCGACCCGGCTCGGCTCGAACAGCACGCGCACGACCCATCCCTACTACCTAAGACGCTGGAACGAGCTACTCGCCGCGATTGGGATCGAGGGGACCGTCGTGAACCGGTACTGGGACCGGACGAAGGGCGAGATGGTCGCCGAGTGCGTTGCTCCCGCGCTGCTTCGTGAATTGACGCCGCTTTCGATCTCCTGCGCGCACCCGTCCCAGGGCCGCTATGAGCGCGATCTGCGGCGGCATTGCGGAACATGCGTCCCTTGCCTGATTCGGCGGGCGGCCGTGGAAGGCGCGTGGGGACGGGGCAACGACCCGACGGGATATCGCTGCGAGGACCTCACGGCTCGGGCCCTCAGTACCTCGAAGTCGGAGGGGCGGCAGGTCCGGGGCTTCCAGTACGCCGTCGGCAGGCTCGCGGCAGATCCAGACATCGCGCGGGTCCTGATCCACAAGCCTGGGCCGCTGAGGGAGGATGCGGGCAACCTGGGGCGCCTCGCGGGGGTCTACGGACGTGGTATGGTGGAGGTCGGTCGCCTGCTCCAGGGCGTCGAGACGTTCTCCCCCGCCATGCCGGAGCTTCCTTGACCGACCGCCTGATCGACTTCCACTGCCACCTGGATCTCTTCCCGGATTTCGAGGAGCTGGTCGCCGATTGCGAGCGGCGCGGGATATACACGCTCGCCGTGACGACGACCCCGCGGGCGTGGGCACGCAATCGGGACCTCTGCGGCCCCACGCGCCACGTGCGGGCCGGCCTTGGGTTACACCCTCAGCTGGTTGCCGAGCACGAGCGCGAGATCGACCTGTGGGAACGCCACGTCCATGAGACCCGCTACGTCGGCGAGGTCGGGCTCGATGCTGGACCAGCGCATTTCCGGAGCCTGGAGCGGCAGACGGAGGTGTTTCGACGGGTCCTGATCGCGTGTTCCGCACAAGGCGGGAAGATCCTTTCTGTCCATAGCGTGAGAGCCGCGACGAAAGTGCTGGACCTCGTCGATGAGCATCTGCCCGCCGACCGCGGTTCCGTGGTGCTTCACTGGTTCACGGGATCCCTGGCCGAGGCGCGGCGTGCTTCAGCGTTGGGATGCTATTTCTCCATCAACAGGCAGATGCTCGGCAGCGAACGCGGCATGAAGCTCGTTCGGTCGCTGCCGATCGAGCGCCTCCTACTTGAGACGGACGGTCCATTCACTTCGGAGGAGGGAAGACCGACCAGACCGCACGCCGTATCGAGAACGCTCGTCGAATTGGCATCGGCGTTCGGGCGGGCGCCGGACGACCTTCGGCGTCGTTTGCTGGACAACCTGCGTATGCTCACCGAAGCGGCGAGGCTGCGTCCTTCCATCGGCCATTGATCCCCACGCGACGGCCGGATCGACGTGGCCGTTGATCCGAGGGGATGGCTTCTTCGCCTTGACCAATTCGAGCAGCTTGGATGCTTGGCACCGGTGCGGGTTGGGGCCTGGGTCTAGGGGACTAGCTCCCCGCCCTTCGTCACCCCACCGAATGCTATGCCTTCGCGGCAGTCGGTCTGAAGGATCACGTCGAGGTCACGTGCGTCTCAATTTCCACGACCTCGACGGGATTGAAGCCGCTGGCCTCCTCGACGTGCCCGCGCGGGTTGCAGACGACCCGGGTCGGCCCGACGCGGTAATCGGCGGCTTGGTGGACGTGGCCGTGGACCCAAAGGTCCGGCCCCCGCGCATGGATCAGGTCGCGCAGATCCGAGGCGTAGCACCAGCGCAGGTCGGCGTGCGGGTCGGGCAGGCTCTCGGAAAGTGGCGCGTGGTGGGTCACGACGACCGTCGGGCCGGGATGCGGTTCCGCGAGGACGCGATCGAGGAACGCGCGGGTGCGCCGGTGTAGGGCCAGCACCTCGCCGGGCTCGATCCGGTGCCGCGAGCTCGGGCCGGTGCGGATCCGGCGGTAGTCGACCATGCCGAACCGCCCTTGGGCGGATCGCATCGCCTGCGTCAGGGTCGTCGAGCCGAGCCGGAAATCGGTCCAGAGCGTGCCGCCGGCGAAGCGGGTCCCCCCGATCGTGACGGCGTCGTCCATCAGCAGGTGTATGCCGTGGCGGGCGGCGAGATCGCGGCCCCGGGCGACCTGATCGTGTATCGTGTAGCGATCCTCGCCGCGATCCCACCAGAAATCGTGGTTGCCGGGCACGTAGACGACCGGCACCCCGGGCAGGCGCTCGGCGAGCCAGTCGAGGGCGCGGGTCAGGGGCGTGTGGACGTCGCCGGCGACCAAGGCCGCGTCGAACCCGCCCGGCGGCGCGTGCGCGGCCGGGTCCCAGGCGTTTTCGGGCCACTCCTGATGCAGGTCCGAGAAGACCCAGAGGCGCTGCGGACGGTCGGTCACGGGTCGCCTCCCTGCGGGCCCGCGTTCTCGGCGAGGCGGGCGAGGATCTCGTCGATGGCAACGGGGCGGAATTCGAAGCAATCGACGCCGACGTCGGTGCTGGCCGCGGTGCCGGGCAGCCGGCCGTGGGAGTGGCCGTAGAGATGGATGTCGCCCCGGTGCTGGCCCGGCCAGACGCGGTGGGCGTAGTGGGAGCACCATACGCCTAGGGTCGCGCCGTCTGGGCGCGGGACGACGACCCGGGCGACATCGAAGATCCCGTCCCACGGCAGGCGGGCCGCGATGCGGTCGTGGTTGCCGCGGACGAGGTAGCGTCGGCGGCCATTGAGCCGCGCGAAGATCGCGCTGGCCCGGTCCTCCGGGCAGCGGTGGCTGAAGTCGCCGAGGTGCCAGACGGTGTCGCCGGGGCGGACCGCCGCGTTCCAGCGGGCGATCAGCGCCTCGTCGTGCTCCTCGATGGTGGCGAAGGGCCGATTCAGGCCGAAGCGGCGTCCCAGAATGGCACGATGGGACCAGTGGGTATCGGCGCAGAACAGGGTTTGGGATGGCATGGGAGCCTCGCGCGGGTGGCGGAGGCTCGACGCGGCGGGTCGCGCGCTCCGGGTTTCAGGGGGGCGAAGGGCGGCCGATCCGTTTCATGGCGTGCTCCTGCGGGGGGCGTCGATTCCGACGCGCTCGACGAGCCGAAAATGCGACTTCGGCGGTAGCGGATCGCGGGTAGCGCGTCCCGACATCTGATACCTCAAAGCGAACCGACGGTTAACTCTCCCCGGGCGAGGGTCGGGCAATTGTCCACGGGGCGATCGATGCCGACCAAGACGGAAGTGTTCGCGGTCGCCGACCGGCTTCGGGCGAAGGGCGAACGGGTATCGCTGCGAAGCGTGATCCCGAAGCTCAGGGCCGGCGGCTCCAACCGGATCGTGGGTCCGCTGCTGCGCGACTGGAAGGTCGAACGATCGTACCGGCCGGGCTTGGAGGGCGGCGACCTTCCGGAGCGGGTTCAGGGCCGGTTGGCCGCGGCCGCGGCCGAATTGTGGGAGGCGGCGCAGGCCGAGGCGGCGGCGGTCCTGACCGTCGAGCGGGAGCGGATGGCCGCGGAGCGTCGGGCCGGCGACGAGATCCTCGACGAGGCCCTGGCCCGGCTCGACGTGGCGGAGGCGGAGATCGGGCGGCTGCGGGAGCGCCTCGCGCGGCTTGAGGAATTCAGGATCGAGGCTCGGAACGCGCCGTAGCGAACGCGAATGTGAACTGCTATTGCGCCTCCGCGCGCTTTCGACGGTGTTCCTCCAGCCAAATCCGGCGCCTGACGAGTTCTGCTCGCGTGGCTCTGTACCCGCCGCCGAACATGGCTCCGGCCCAGGGTATCCAGTCCCGCACCTCCTCATTCCACCAGTACCCGTCGCGGAAACGGTGACCGCGGCCGTCGATCGTCTCGATCTCGATGTGTCCGTCCGGCATGCAGCGCATCCCGCGGAAGGTGTTCCGGATGATCTGCCTGATCCGGGCCCTGACGGCGAAAGTCTCGGCGGCGATCGCCGACGCCTCCTCGGGGTTCTCGGCCTTCGCCTTCCGGCGAGCCAACTGCATGAGGGCCGCCACGGCCATTCCGCGGTCCTCCCGCGCGCCCCCCTCGTTCAAGACGCGAAGCCGCCCCGAAAGGTCGAGGATCTCGGCTTCGACCTCACTCAATTCGCGCTCGATCGCCTCCAGTGGCGCCTTTGAGAAACGCGTTCCCCGGCCGATATGGCTGACGATGGTTTCGCCCTGAACCTGCAACTCCTGTTGCCGGGCGATCCTCGCCACCAACGCCTCGTTGAGTTTGGCCGCCTCGCCGGGGGCTCCGCCCGAGAGGTCGAGTTCGACCAGCCACGACAGGATGGCGTTCTCGGTGTCCGGGTAGGGGATCCGATAATCGTTATCGCAGGCGCCGGCACGTTCGGACGAGCAACGGAGGACGGGCGTGGAGCGCGGCCCGCGATCCCTAAAGTTCATCGGGGCGCCGCAACTCCCGCAGGTGGCGACCGTCCCGAACAGGTTGGAAATCACGCTGCCCACGCGACCGGCGCCGTTATGGGGGCGCTTCAACGCGCGTGCATTCGCCACGAGCCGAGCGGCGTCCCACAGTTCCTGTTCGACGACGCGCGGGAAATACCCCGGGATTGGTTCGCCGACGGGTACGCGCTTGGGCACCATGATGCCCTTCCTGGCCACGTAATCGAGCTTGTGCGGCTGGAATTCCCCGAGCAGGGCGCGGTTGTCGGTGATCTTCTGGATCGTGCCGCCGTGCCATTTCCGACCATGCCCCCAGGGCTTCACGTCCCGGGCGTTGAGCATGGAGGCGATCGTGTCGCGACCGACCCCATCGGCGAGGAGGCGGAGGATCTCATTGACGATCTTCACCTTCTTACGGTTCGGAACGTACCGATCAGGCTTGCGATCGAGCCACGCGGGGGCCCTTCCCATGATGGGGGTCGTCAGGGCGTTGCGGCGCTTCTCCTCCCAGGTCTTCCGAAGCCGGAAAGACTTGGTCACCGATTCCTCGTGGGCGCGGGTCGCCGCCATGATCGAGATGATGAACTGCGTCGGCGACGCACCCTTGTGGTAAACTTGGCCATCCATCAGTGACACCACCACGATGCCGGCGTTCACGATGGCGAGGAGGTCCGCCTGGGCTTGGCTGACCTGCTGCCGGGACATTCGGTCCAGGCTTTCCACCAGGAAGTAGGACCCCTCCGGGATCCGGCCTGCCCTCACCTCCGCCAGGAACAGCGCGAGCTTGCCCGCTCCTCCGGGAGCGGAGTTGGCGCCGGTGAAGCCTGATACTCCGATGTCCTCCAGGACGAGGGTGGTGTCCAATGTGAGGTGGGGGTTCTCGGCGAGGTAACGGTCGCGGAGTTCGATCTGCCTCCGTAGGCCATCCCTGCGTCTGCCTTTTCCGTCGTCGCCTGTATCGAGCTGTCGCTTCGAACTCAGGCGCAGGTATGAGTAGGCCACGGCGGGCTGTGCTGCCCTACCTGCCGCCGTGGCCTCTAAGGTTCGGTCGTCGATCATGACGGCCGATCTATCCGATCTGCCGGTTATTCATCAAGTTTGACACCACGTGGTAGATGCCGGCGGCGCGGAGCGCGTCGTTGGTGGCCGGCCCGATGAGGCCGCGCTTGCCCGTCACCAGGGCCGCCGCCACCGCACCCGCCTGGCCGCCGGCGGCCTCCGCGATCCGGCGCGTGAGCCCGTTGCGCGCCGCGTCGAGCGCAGCGGCGAGCCGCAGGCCCAGCGGCGGCGGCCCGGACGGTTCCCGGACGGTGACGGTGCCGATCAGCGAGCCCACCGCGCCGATCCCCTGGAAATAGGCGTCCCGGGCGAAGTCGTAGCCGCCGGGCCGGGCCGCCTCCGGGGGCGGCAGCAGCCGGGCCGTAGCGGCGACGCCGTCCCCGGGACGCGGGATCGGCGTCTTCCGGAACGAGACCCGGACCCGGGCGGGCCGCGCCTCCGGCGCGAGGCCGGCGAAGCTCTCCACCCGGATCACCAGCCGGGCGCCCACCTCGCGCTCGTCCAGGGCCTCGACCGTTCCGACGAGCGGGCCGATCGTGGTGCGGGTGAGGATCGGTGCGGCGACCTGCGAGACCCGCCAGGTCGCCGCCGCGAAGCCGAGGAACGCGGCCGCCACCGCGAGCGCCGCCGCCAGGGCCGCCGGCCGCGCGCCGAGGACGGGGACCGGCGCCAGCGCGAGGCCGGCCGCGATCAGGGGGGCGGCGAGGCTCGGCGCGCCGTCGGCCGCCGCGAAGTAGACCAGGATCCCGCCGCCGAAGGCCACAGCCAGCCAGGGGAACAGCCGGCGCTGCTCGGCCTCGCGGGCGAGGCCGGCGACGACCCAGTCGCGGAGCGCCGGGAGGGCGGCCGGGAGGGCGGCCAGGAGGGCGGCGGGAAGGGGTCGGGCGCGCGGGCCGATCAGCGCGACCGCGCCGTCCGCCCGCCTCGCGCCGCTCCGCCGCATCGCCGCCGCCCCGCTCCGCGCGACCTGTCGTCGGGGCCGGGCGATTCTGCGGGCGATTCTTAACGCATCCGCCGGCCCGTGCTACAGCGGGTTCTTCGTGCTACGGGCGCCCTGTCGAGCCCCTCGCCGCTCCGCCGCCCCTTCGCCGTCCGTCGCGCCCCGTCCGCGACCAGCCCCGGAACATACCGGACCGATGTCCTCAGCCGTCGTCACGCGCTTCGCCCCCTCGCCCACGGGTTACCTGCATATCGGCGGGGCCCGCACGGCCTTGTTCAACTGGCTCTACGCCCGCCACACCGGCGGCACGATGCTGCTGCGCATCGAGGACACCGACCGCGAGCGCTCCACCAAGGGGGCGATCGACGCGATCCTCGACGGCCTCTCCTGGCTCGGCCTCGACTGGGACGGCGACGTGGTCTTCCAGTTCGCCCGCGCCGAGCGCCACCGCGCGGTCGCCGAGGAGCTGCTGGCCGCGGGCCGCGCCTATCACTGCTACGCCACCGCCGAGGAGCTCACGCAGATGCGCGAGACCGCCCGCGCGGAGGGGCGCGCCCCGCGCTACGACGGCCGCTGGCGCGACCGCGACCCGTCCGAGGCCCCCGCCGGGGTCAAGCCGGTGATCCGCCTGCGCGCCCCGACCGAGGGCGAGACCGTGGTCGAGGACGCCGTCCAGGGCCGCGTGACCTGGGCCAACAAGGACCTCGACGACCTCGTCCTGCTGCGCTCGGACGGGACGCCGACCTACATGCTCGCCGTCGTGGTCGACGACCACGACATGGGCGTCACGCAGATCATCCGCGGCGACGACCACCTCACCAACGCGGCGCGCCAGAGCCAGATCTTCTCGGCCCTCGGCTGGGACATCCCGAGGATGGCGCATATCCCGCTGATCCACGGGGCGGACGGGGCCAAGCTCTCGAAGCGCCACGGCGCGCTCGGCGTCGAGGCCTACCGCGATCTCGGCTACCTGCCGGCGGCCCTGCGCAACTACCTCGTGCGGCTCGGCTGGAGCCACGGCGACCAGGAGGTCTTCTCCACCGACGAGATGGTCGCGGCCTTCGACCTCGGCGCGGTCGGACGCTCCGCGGCGCGGTTCGACTTCGCCAAGCTCGCGAACCTCAACGGCCTCTACATCCGCACCAGCGCCGATTCCGAACTCGTCGCGGCGATCGAGACCATCCTGCCCAACGTCGGGCCAGAGCGCGGCCTGTCGGCGCCGCTGCGGCCCGATCTCAAGGACAAGCTCGTCCAGGCCATGCCGGGCCTGAAGGAGCGGGCCAAGACGCTGATCGAGCTCCTCGACAGCGCCTACTACCTCTACGCCCAGCGGCCCCTGGCGCTCGACGACAAGGCCCGCGCCCTGCTCTCCGACGAGGGGCGCGGCCGCCTCGCCGGGGTGCGGCCGGTGCTCGAGGCTCTGCCCGACTGGAGCGCGACCTCCACCGAGGGCGCGGTGCGGCAGTACGCGGAATCGGCCGGCTGCAAGCTCGGGCAGGTGGCCCAGCCCCTGCGCGCGGCGCTCACCGGCCGCACCACCTCCCCGCCCCTGTTCGACGTGATGGCGGTGCTCGGCCGGGAGGAAACCCTGGCGCGCCTCGGAGATCAGGCGCCGCAGGGCTGAGGGCAGGGACGAGGCGGGGACGAGGCGGCGCTGGGACCGCCGCGCGCGGACCGGCAGCGGACAGGGAACTGCCGGCCCCGACCCGGATTGCGTTGGGTGGAAATCGGTTGGCGGAATTCGCTTGGCGACGGGGGCGGGTTGTCACCGACCCCGTTGCTGCTGCACTGCCGTTTGGGTAACCCATGGCTGTGAGCACCCGCAGCATAATGCGTGTGCTCAGGCCCCCGGGACCGACTCGGGCAGCCCGAGGCCGGCATCCGCCACGTCGCCAGAGAAGGGTCCACGATCCATGAGCGCACCCAGCACCATCACCGTGGACGGCAAGTCGATCGAACTGCCGGTGAAAACCGGCACGATCGGGCCGGACGTGATCGATATCGGCAAGCTCTACGCCCAGACCGGCGCCTTCACCTTCGACCCGGGCTTCACCTCGACGGCCTCGTGCGAGTCGAAGATCACCTACATCGACGGTGACGAGGGCGTGCTGCTCTACCGCGGCTACCCGATCGAGCAGCTCGCCGAGAAGGGCGACTTCCTCGAGACCTGCTACCTGATGCTGTTCGGCGCCCTGCCGACCGCCGCCCAGCGGGCCGATTTCGAGTACCGGGTCACGCGCCACACCATGGTGCACGACCAGATGAACCGGTTCTTCACCGGCTTCCGCCGCGACGCGCACCCGATGGCCGTCATGGTCGCCTCGGTGGGCGCCCTCTCGGCCTTCTACCACGATTCCACCGACATCACGGACGAGAGCCAGCGGCTGATCGCGTCGATCCGCATGATCGCCAAGATGCCGACGCTCGCCGCGATGGCCTACAAGTACTCGATCGGCCAGCCCTTCGTTTACCCGAAGAACGACCTCGACTATACGTCGAACTTCCTGCGCATGTGCTACGCGGTGCCGTGCGAGGAGTACGAGGTGAACCCGGTCTTCGCCCGGGCCCTCGACAAGATCTTCATCCTGCACGCCGACCACGAGCAGAACGCCTCGACCTCGACGGTGCGGCTCGCCGGCTCCTCGGGCGCCAACCCCTTCGCCTGCATCGCGGCCGGCATCGCCTGCCTGTGGGGCCCGGCCCATGGCGGCGCCAACGAGGCGGCGCTCAAGATGCTGATGGAGATCGGCACCCCCGAGAATGTCAGCAAGTACGTCGCCAAGGCCAAGGACAAGAACGACCCGTTCCGCCTGATGGGCTTCGGCCACCGGGTCTACAAGAACTACGATCCGCGCGCCCGGATCATGCAGAGCACCACCCACCAGGTGCTGAAGGAGCTCGGCAAGACCGACGATCCGCTGCTGCACGTCGCCATGGAGCTGGAGCAGATCGCCCTCAAGGACGAGTACTTCATCGAGAAGAAGCTCTACCCGAACATCGATTTCTACTCGGGCATCACCCTCAAGGCGATGGGCTTCCCGACCGACATGTTCACGGTGCTGTTCGCGGTGGCCCGCACGGTCGGCTGGATCGCCCAGTGGGCCGAGATGATCGAGGACCCGTCGCAGAAGATCGGCCGTCCGCGCCAGCTCTACGTGGGCCCGGCCCAGCGCGACTACGTGGCGGTGGACCAGCGCGGCTGAGGCGGGACCTGTCCCAGACGGTGATCAGCGGGGCGGCCGAGAGGCCGCCCTTCGCGTTTGAGGGGGCGATCGAACTCCGCCTGCCCTATCGGCCGCCCTACGACTGGGTGGCGATCCGCGCCTTCCTGGCCAAGCGGGCGATCCTGGGCGTCGAGGCGACGGACCCGGCGGCGGCCTACGCGCGCACGATCAGCGTCGCGGGTCGGCACGGGGTCCTGACCGTGGCGCCCGGCGGGGGCTGCCTGCAGGTCGTACTCCGCGGCGTCGAGGCCAGGCAGGCCGAAGCGGTCGCCGCGCGCCTGCGCCGCCTGTTCGACTGCGACGCGGATCCAGTCGCCATCGCGGCCTGCCTCGCCGGGGATCCGATCCTGGCGCCGCTCGTGGCCGCGCGGTCCGGGCTTCGGCTGCCCGGCGCCTGGGACCCGTTCGAGACCGGATGCCGGGCGATCCTCGGCCAGCAGGTCTCGGTGGCCGCCGCGATCGGGCTCGCGGGTAAGCTGGTCGCGGCCTTCGGGACGCCGCTCGCCGAGCCTGTCGGCGGCTTGACCCACATCTTTCCGGCACCGGAAAATCTCGTCGAGGCGGATGTCGCGCTGGCCCTGAACATGCCGCGCGCCCGTGGTGCGGCGATCCGGGCGTTGGCGGCGGCGGCGCTCGCCGATCCGGAGCTGTTCGCCCCGGCCGCGTCGCTGGAGGACGCGGTTCAGCGCTTCACGGCAATCCGCGGGATCGGACCGTGGACCGCGCAGTACATCGCCATGCGGGCGCTCAAGCTGCCCGACGCCCTGCCGGTGGGCGATGTCGGCCTTCTGCGGGCGCTGGAGGATGGCTCCGGGCGGCCGAGCCCGGCGGCGCTCCTTGCACGGGCCGAGGCGTGGCGGCCGTATCGGGCCTACGCGGCCCAGCACCTCTGGGCGGCGGACGAGGCGGCTGTGAAGGGGCGGTGAAGCGAGGGGCGTCGTTCGTTCCCCGCATCGCCAGGGTGGGCTAACGCAGGTGCCGGTCGGGGGGCTCGGATTCGATGTCGGACGGGGACGAGGACGCGCGCGAGAAGCTCGTCGCGAACGAGCGCATCAAGTTCACGTCGACCTACGCCAATGGTCTCGCCGTCGCGATCTTCGCTGTGGGTGGTTTCGCGCCGTTCATCTCGACTGCGCTATCGGATAGCCCTCACTTCGCGCCCGTACTCGTCGCGATGGCGATTTGCTGGATCATGAGTGGCGTCATACATTGGGTTGTGAGGCACGCCTTGCGGAACCTTCGCCCATGACGACAGCCCAGTTTCTCCTTTTGCTCGCTGTCCCGATCGGTGGGGGCGTGCTGGCCCTGGGTGCGCTCTGGTTAGACCAGCGTTCGCACCGACACAGGACTCATCGCACCCGCTCTTGATCCCGAGGCGCCGGAGCATTTCAAATGCGTGCTTCGAGGCCCGCTGACGCGGGCACCTCAGGATGAGGGCGCGGGTTGGAGGCCCGTCACCCCCCTGCCTCACCGTCCGAACCGCTCGAATTTCGGGAAGCTGCGCGCCATCATCAGCCCGACCTCGGCGCGGTGGCCGAGCCACTTCTCCAGCACCGACGCGTTCGCGAGCCGGCCCTCGGCCGAGCCGTCCTGCCAGGGCAGGCCGTCGGCGAGCTTGAACACGTGCGCGTCGAGGAGCGTCCCGCTGCGGCAGCGCTGGAGCCGGACCCCCTTGCCGCGGGCGAGTTCGGCCACCTCGGAGACCGGGAAGACCAGCAGCAGCTTCTCCGTGTTCACGACCGCCACGTGGTCGCCGTCGGCCGGCACCAGCACGGCGGCCGTGGCGTCGCCGTCGAGGCCGAGCACGCTCTTGCCCTTGCGGGTGTTGGCCACGAGCGCGTCGGCGGGCGCCACGAAGCCGCGTCCATCCGAGCCGGCGATCAGCAGCTTGGTCTCCGGCCGGTACGGCAGCGCCGCCACGATCTCGGTGCCGTCGTCGAGGTCGGCCATCAGCCGGACCGGGTCGCCGAAGCCGCGGCCGCCCGGCAGCTTCGAGGCCTCGAGCGTGAACACCTTGCCGTTGGTGGCGAGCAGCAGGATCTTCTGGGTCGTCTCGGTCGGGAAGGCGATCTTCAGGGTGTCGTCGCCCTTGAACGCGACGCCCGAGAGATCGGCGACGTGGCCCTTGAGCGCCCGGATCCAGCCCTTGGTCGAGACGATCACGGTGATCGGCTCGCGCTCGACCAGGGCCGCCGTGAAGTCGATGCCGCCGACATCGGGCGGGCTCGCCAGCGTCGTGCGGCGCTTGCCCAGCTTGGTCTCGGGCCCGAAGGTCTTCTTCACGGCGCGGATCTGCGCCTGGATCGCCTTCCACTGCGCCGGCTCGGAGGCCAGCAGGGCGTCGATCTCGGCCTTCTCGGCGGTCAGCGCGTCGAACTCGCGCTTCAGCTCCATCTCCTCGAGCTTGCGCAGCGAGCGCAGGCGGGTGTCGAGGATGGCGTTGGCCTGGATCTCGGTCAGCTCGAACCGGGCCATGAGGGCGGCCTTCGGCTCGTCCTCCTCGCGGATGATGCGGATCACCTCGTCGAGGTCGAGATAGACGATGAGCAACCCGCCCAGGATCTCCAGGCGCCGGTCGATCTGGCCGAGGCGGTAGCGCGAGCGGCGCTGCAGCACCACGCGGCGGTGGTCGACCCACTCGCGCAGGAACTCCGCGAGCCCGATCACCTTCGGCACGAGGCCGCCGACCAGGACGTTCAGGTTCAGCGGGATCCGCGCCTCCAGCTCGGTCAGCCGGAACAAAGATTCCATCAGGATCACGGGATCGACCGTGCGCGAGCGCGGCTCCAGCACCACGCGCACGTCCTCGGCCGACTCGTCGCGCACGTCGGCGAGGAGCGGCAGCTTCTTCTCCTGCAGCAACTCGGCCATCTTCTCGATCAGCCGGCCCTTCGGGATGCCGTAGGGGATCTCGGTGACGACGATGTTCCACGTGCCGCGGCCGAGATCCTCCTTGTGCCATCGCGCGCGGACCCGGAAGGCGCCGCGGCCGGTGCGGTAGGCCTCGGCGACCGACTCGGCCGAGTCGATCAGGATGCCGCCCGTCGGGAAATCCGGCCCCTGCACGAACTTGGCGAGCTGCCCCGAGGTCGCCTCGGGGTGGTTGATCAGGTAGAGCGCCGCGTCGCACAGCTCGGCGGCGTTGTGCGGCGGGATCGAGGTCGCCATGCCGACCGCGATGCCCTGGCTGCCGTTGGCGAGCAGGTTCGGGAAGGCCGCCGGCAGGACGATCGGCTCCTCCTTCTCGCCGTTGTAGGACGGGCGGAAGTCGACCGTGTCCTCGTCGATCCCGTCGAGCAGGAGGCGCGCGACCTCGGTGAGCCGCGCCTCGGTGTAGCGGTAGGCCGCGGGACCGTCGCCGTCGATGTTGCCGAAATTGCCCTGACCGTCGACCAGCGGGTAGCGCTGGGCGAAATCCTGGGAGAGCCGGACCAGCGCGTCGTAGATCGCCTGGTCGCCGTGGGGGTGGAAGTCGCCCATCACGTCGCCGACGATCTTGGCGCACTTCTTGTGCGCGGTGGTCGGGTCGAGGCGCAGCAGCCGCATCCCGTACAGGATGCGCCGGTGCACGGGCTTCAGCCCGTCGCGGGCATCCGGCAGGGCCCGGTGCATGATCGTGGAGAGCGCGTAGGCGAGGTAGCGCTCCTCCAGCGCGGATTTCAGCTCGACGCTCTCGATCCCGTCGCCGGACGGCGGCTCGAAGGGCTGGCCCATGACGGCTCCTCACTACAACGTCTTCACCGCGCGCCGTCATTCCGGGGCCGCGCAGCGGGGCCCGGAATCCAGAGCCGCCGACGTCCCGCGCGTGCGCGCGGACGGTGGTTCTGGATTCCGGGCGCGCCTTCGGCACCCGGAACGACGACGGGGCATTAAGAACAGAACACGAACATTACCCGGCCTCGCGGCCGAGCGCAACGAATCGCGCCCGCTCCTCGGGCGGCCCGAGGCCGCGGGGTCCCCAGACGTGCCGGTCGAGGAAGTATCCCGTCAAGGTAAACCCTTGGGCAACGCCGTCGGGACCCGGGGAACCGCCCGCGTGCAGGAAGGTCGGGAGCGCCAGGAGACGGTCCCGGTAGGGCTCGCCGGCCGAGGCGCTGACCGCCCGGCCGCTCTTCGGCGACACGTAGGCCAGGGCGTCGTTGCCGCCGGTGGCCGCGCAGGCGGTGAGGTCGAGGCCGAAGCCGAGTTCCGACAGGATCGCCAGCTCGAACCGCACCATCAGGGGCGGGGCGATGGCGGGGTCGTCGAGGTGCTCGACCAGGATCCCCGCCGCCGCGTAGAGCGCCGGATGCGGGTCGCGCTCGGGGAGGAGCCGCAGCAGCGCGGCCATGTGGTTCATGCCGTAGAGGGCGAGGCTCGACCCGATCAGCCGCGAGACCTGCGAGTCCAGGGGCTCGACCGCGTAGGCGCCGAGACCCTCGTCGAGGCGCGCTCGCCACGTCACGCGGACCCGGTTCCCGGCCTGCAGCACGGGCTGCATCCGGCGCGAGCGCCCACCGTGCACGAGGCCGAGATGGCGCCCGTGGGCCTCGGTCATGGCCTCGAGGATGACGCCGGTCTCCCCGTGCCGGCGCAGGCCGAGCACCAGGGCGTCGTCGGTCCACTGCATCGAACGTCGCGTCTTCGTGTGAGAGATCGGGTGAGAGGCGCGCTTCGCGCCTGTCTCTCATATAGGGGGCCGCGGCCGCCGGCGCTGCCCCGCGCGGTCCCAGCCTCGGGCAACCTTGGCCGGGTAGCGGTGACCGATGCCGCTCCGCGCCGCCCTCGCCGCCCTGCTGGTCCTCCTCGCCGCCGGCGCGCAGGCCGCGCCGCGCGCACCGAAGCCCGCCGCCGAGCCCGCCGCCGAGGCCGACCCCTCCCCGGCCCTCCTCCGGCGGATCGCCGCCCTGGCCCTGAGGCAGGTCGATTTCGGCGCGGTCTCGCTGCTGCCGGTGCGGTTCGCGGGCAGCCGGATCGCCGGGCCGATCGCCGAGGGGGGCGGGGTGATCTACTGCGTGTCGGGCCGGATGTACGGCCGGACCTTCGGCAAGCCCGAGCGCCCGAGGGTGGCGCTGCGCTACGACAACGACCGGCTCACGGTGCTCGACGACGACGAGGTCTGCACCGGACACCGCACCCGGCCCTTCCCCGAACTCGACGCGCTGGGCAACAAGCCGTGAGGCCCGGGCGTTGAGGGCCCATGCCCGCCGCGTCCGTCCGCACCCTCGACCTCAGCCTCAACCTGATCGCCCGCGCCCATTCCGTCCCGATCCCCGACGACCCGAGCGCGCTCGAGGTTCTGTCGGACGCCGAGTTGCGCCCGGGGCTCGACGCGATCGTCGCCGGGCGCGAGGGCAGCGACCTCTGGGTCTTCGCCTACGGCTCGCTGATGTGGAACCCGGAATTCCCGGTGGCCGAGCGCCGGATCGGGACGGTGCGCGGCTTCCACCGACGCTTCTGCCTGCTCCAGCGGCGGTTCCGCGGCACGCCGGAACGGCCGGGCTTCGTCCTGGCGCTGGACCGCGGCGGCCTGTGCCGGGGCGTGGCCTTCCGCCTGCCCGGCATGGAGATCCGCGAGGCGCTGATGCCGGTCTGGCGCCGCGAGATGCGCGGCCGCGGCTACGTCGCCCGCTGGCTGCCGGTCGCCACCGAGGCCGGGACCGTCCCGGCCCTGACCTTCCTGGCGAACCGCGCCAGCGACCGCTACGCCGGACGCCTCTCGGATTCCGAGATCGCCGAGAAGATCGCCGCGGCCTGCGGCCACAAAGGGCCGAGCGCCGAGTACCTGTTCCGGACCGTGGAGGCCTGCGAGCGCCTCGGCATCCGCGACCGCCACCTCTGGAGCCTCCAGGCCCTCGTGGCCGCGCGCCTCAGGGCCTGCGCGCCCGGGGGGTGAGACCGTCTCCTGTCGAGCGCGTCGGTGCAGCCGTGCTCGCGAGGACGGTCGCGTCGACCGGGCAGCGGTTCAGATCCAAGCCCGCTTGGTCGCGACCACGAGGCGCCCGCCGCCGTGCTCCGCGTCCGGATTGCGCGGCTCCCGGATGCCGGGGGCGCGGCCGGTGGTGACGTAGACGAGGAGGGTGAGGACGAGCAGGATCTTCGTGCGCATGGCGACGCTCAAGGTTGAGCGTCGGTGCATAGGAACGATCGGTTTTTACCGAGTTGCTGCGGTGCACGCGGACGCGTCGGCGGCCGATTCCCTGCGGACGTGGTGAACGGAGGGTTGCGATGCGGCCGCGATCGTCTATGCCGCCGGCCCGTGATGTCCACAGGCGGAGGATGGGATGCGGCTCCGGATCGGCGTGGCCCTGGCGGTGGTCGTCATCGCCGCCGTTGCTCTGCTTGCCGGGCCGCTGAGCCGCGGCGACAGCCTGTCCGACATCCTGACCGGCCGGACCCCCCTGCTCGCCGGCAGCGCCCGGGCGCCCGGCGGCAGCGCGGACTTGAGCGGCACCGCGACCCTCGCGGCGGACCAGCGGCCGGCGACCCTGCACGTCGCCTGCGATCCGGGCGGCACCGGCCTGTCGGCGGCGCTGACCGTGCCGCGCTTCGCCGAACTGGCGCCGCGCTTCGATTTCGCGGGCCTCGAAGGGGCCGACAGCGAGAAGCCCCTGACCGGCCTCCTGGTCTCCAGCGCCGGCAGCGTGCGCTCCGTGCGCATGCCGGTCCGCGGCGCCGCGACCGGGGCCGATGCGGGCTTCACGCTGACGGTGGCGGGCGCGCGCCGCGGCGAGGATCCGCTGCGCGGGGTCGCCCTGGCCCTCGTCCAGCCCGGGACGAAGCTGACCTGGACGCAGGCGAGCCCGCGCGGCGAGGACTCGACCCTGACGGCCACGTTCACGGTGGCGGAGGCCGACGCCGCCGCGCTGAAGGGCGCCCTGAGCGGCTGCCTCGCGGCGCCGTTCTAGGGTCGCGATCGCGGCGGTCGGCCACCCCGGCCCGTTCGTCGCGGCCGCAGCGCGCCGGAGCCGGTCAACCGGCGTGGCTGATCCCCTCGATGGCGCGGATGCGCGGCACGGCGAAGTCGGTGAACGCGCGGACGACCGGGCGCATGTGGCGGACGGACGGGTAGACCAGATAGGCGTCCGTCGAGCGCACCTCGTACGCGGGCAGGACGCGGACGAGGTGTCCGGCCGCCAAGTCCTCGGCGACCAGCAGGTGCTGGACCGGGCCCATGTACCGTCCCGCGCGCAGTTCGGCCAACAGCACCTCCGCGCTGTTGGTCCGCAGGGCCGGGCGGACGGCGAGGCTCAGCGTCTCGCGCCCGTGCTGGAGCACGAGCGTGTTCCGGTCGTCCAGGGCCGACGTGGTCGTCACGAGGGCCCGGTCGGCGATCTGCCCGGGCGCGTCGATGCCGCCGGCCCGCGCCAAGTATGCCGGGGCGGCGACCAGGATGCGGCGCACCCAGCCGAGCCGCCGCGTCACGACGTCCTGCCCGTGGGGCCGGCCGTAGCGGAGCGCGAGGTCGTAATCCTCGTAGACGAGGTCGATCAGCCGGTTGTCCAGCACGAGATCGACCGTGACCCGCGGATTCTCGGCCTGGAACGCCGCCACGATCCGGTGCAGATGGGCCGCCCCGATGCAGGCGGGCGCGTGCAGCCGCAGCCGGCCTTCGATGCGGCCGGCCTCGGTGCGGGCATCTTCCAGGGCGGCGTCGATCGTGGCGAGCGCGGGCTGACAGGCCGCGTAGAGCCGCTGGCCCTGCTGGGTCGGACGCACCAGCCGCTCGGACCGTTCGAGGAGCCGCGCGCCGACCTGGGCCTCCAGATTGCGCAGATGCTTGCTGATCGCCGGCTGCGACACCGCGAGGTCGCGTGCGGCCGCGGTCATCGAGCCGCGCTCGACGGTCCGGAGGAACGCGCGCAGGGCCAGCGTCAGATCCATGGATGCCATCCGGTTATGGGTGCGATCACCCCATAGCCGATGGACGGGGCGGCCGCGTGGCGGTTCTGTGCGTCGTCGCCAGACCTTGGAGCGCAGCATCGATGTTTCCGACCCGCCGCAGCCTGCTCGCCGGCACGCCCCTGCTCGTCGCCGGCTGCGTCACCCGCGAGCCGCGCCCCGTCGCCGCGCTGCGCCCGCCCGTCGACCCGGCCTACACGGCCCTCTACGCCGCGCTCGACGGCGAGCCCTTCCCCGTGCCGGCGGTGGACCTGTCCGCGATAGACCCGCGCTTCCTGCGCCGGGAGGTGGCCTACGCCACGGCCGAGCCGCCGGGCACGATCGTGGTCGATCCTTCGGCGCGCTACGCCTACCTCGTGCGCGAGGGCGGGCGCGCCATCCGCTACGGCGTGGGCGTCGGGCGCGATGAGGCGTTCAACTTCCGAGGCGCGGCCGTCATCGCCCGCAAGGCCGAATGGCCGCGCTGGACGCCGACCCAGGCCATGATCAAGCGGGAGCCCGAGCGCTACGGGCCCTATGCCGGCGGCCTGCCCGGCGGGGCCGGCAATCCGCTCGGTCCGCGGGCGCTCTACCTCTATCGGGACGGCGGCGACACGCTCTACCGCCTGCACGGCACCACGGAGCCGCAGACCATCGGCACGATGGTGTCGTCGGGCTGCGTCCGGTTCCTGAACCAGGACATCATCGACCTGTACGCCCGCGTGCCGGTGGGGAGCCGGGCGGTGGTGCTGGCAGCCAGCGGGACGGCGGCGAGCTGAGGGCCTCGACGGGCACGCACCTACAATTCCCGGCGACAGAACTCACAAAAGCCCACCCGTCCTTGCGAGCGGAGCGAAGCAACCCCGTGTCGCGCGCCCTCATCGAGCGTGGCGCGTCCCTGGATCGCTTCGCTCCGCTCGCGAAGACGGCGCGGGCCGACCGAACCCACAGGCGCTTGGTATCAGCCGCCCCTCAGCTCACCTCCACCTGCACCACCCCGGGCACGGTCCGGAGCTGGCCGGCGAGCGCCGGGCTCGCCTGGAACTTGCCCGGCAGCCGGATCTCCACCTCGCGCTCGCCGCCGTC
This sequence comes from Methylobacterium sp. D48H, assembly GCF_053345715.1. Lineage (NCBI taxonomy): Bacteria > Pseudomonadati > Pseudomonadota > Alphaproteobacteria > Hyphomicrobiales > Methylobacteriaceae > Methylobacterium > Methylobacterium sp. D48H. The sequence continues at coordinate 165,845 of NZ_JBKFAP010000005.1, read as the reverse complement.
GAGCTTGAGGATCAGCGAGACCTCGCTCTCGCCCCGCATCGACAGGCGCTGCTGCACGGGCGCGACGCCGCGCGGGTCGCTCAGATGGATGCGGATGCCCTTCTGGTGGCGGGCGACCGCTTGATCGAGGGGTTCCGCGGTGAGGATGCGGGCGCGCACGTCCTCGCCCTCCAGATTCGCCTGGAGCTGCAGAACCAGCGGTCGGCCCGGTTCCAGGATGTCGCGATACTGGCCGAGCCCCTCGGAGAAGATGATCGCCTCGAAATGCGCGGTCCGGTCCGACAGGGTGACGATGCCCATCTTGTTGCCGGTCTTGGTCCGCCGCTCCGCCCGGTCGAGCACCGAGGCCGCCACGCGGCCGACGCTCGACGTCCCGGCCCGCACGGCGCGGCAGAAATCCGTCCAGCTCTGCACCCGCAGCTTGTCCAAGAGGTCGCCGTACTCGTCGAGCGGATGGCCCGAGATGAAGAAGCCGATCGCCGCGTACTCGCGCTTGAGCGTGTCGGCCATCGGCCAGATCTCGTGCGGCGGGATCCGCAGGGACACGTCGTCCGCCACCACGCCGCCGAACATGTCGGTGACGCCGGCCGACTCCGCCTCCGCCGCGCTGGCGGCGAGCTTCATCATCGGCTCCACCGCCGCGAAGGCGCGCGCGCGGTCGGGCTCGATGCAGTCGAGCGCCCCGGCCTGGACGAGGCTCTCCAGGGTGCGCTTGTTGATCATCCGCGGGTTCAGCCGGCGGGCGAGGCAGGCGAGATCCTTGAACGGCCGGTCGCCGCGGGCCTCCACCAGCGCCCGCACCGCCTCGCGGCCGACGCCCTTGATCGCTGCCAGCGCGTAGAAGATCTTGCCGTCGCGCACCGCGAACACCTCGCCGGAGGTGTTGATCGAGGGTGGCTCGACCACGATCTTCAGGCGCTGCGCGTCCTGGCGGAATTCGGCCAGCTTGTCGGTGTTGTCGATGTCGAGGGTCATGGCGGCGGCCAGGAACTCGACCGGGAAGTTCGCCTTCAGGTAGGCGGTCTGGTAGGTCAGCAGCGCGTAGGCCGCCGCGTGGCTCTTGTTGAAGCCGTAATCGGCGAACTTGGCGAGCAGGTCGAAGATCTCGTTGGCCTTGGCCTTGGTCAGGCCGCGCTCGGTGCAGCCCTTGAGGAACCGGTCGCGCTGCGCGTCCATCTCGGCGCGGATCTTCTTGCCCATGGCGCGCCGGAGCATGTCGGCCTCGCCGAGCGAGTAGCCGGCGAGCACCTTGGCGATCTCCATCACCTGTTCCTGGTAGACGATGATGCCGAAGGTCTCCTTCAGCATCGGCTCCAGCTTCGGATCCGGGTACCAGGACGCCTCGTTGCCGGCGTCGCGGCCGAGCTTGCGCTCGCAATAGACCGGGATGTTGGCCATCGGGCCCGGCCGGTAGAGCGCCACCAGGGCGATGATGTCCTCCAGCCGGTCGGCCTGCATCTCGCAGAGCGCCTTGCGCATGCCGGCCGATTCCACCTGGAACACGCCGACCGTCTCGCCCCGGCCCATCGGCCCGTAGGTGTTCGGGTCGTCGAGCGGCAGCGAGGCGAGGTCGATGTCGATGCCGCGCTGCTTCAGCAGATCGGTGCAGCACCGCAGCATCGTCAGGGTCTTGAGGCCCAGGAAGTCGAACTTCACCAGCCCCGCCTGCTCGACCCACTTCATGTTGAACTGGGTGACCCGCATGCCGGTCTTCGGGTCCCGGTAGAGCGGGACCAGCTCCTCGAGCGGCCGGTCGCCGATCACCACGCCGGCGGCGTGGGTCGAGGCGTGCCGGTGCAGGCCCTCCAGCTTCTTGGAGATGTCGATGAGGCGGCCGACGATCGGCTCCTCCTCCATGGCCTGCTGGAGCTTAGGCTCGCCCTCGATGGCCTGGGCGAGCGTCACCGGGTTGGCCGGGTTCTGCGGCACGAGCTTGGTCAGCTTGTCGACCTGCCCGTAGGGCATCTCCAGGACGCGGCCGACGTCGCGCAGCACGCCGCGGGCGAGCAGCGTGCCGAAGGTGATGATCTGCCCGACCTGCCCCTCGCCGTAGCGCTGCTGCACGTAGCGGATCACCCGCTCGCGGCCCTCGACGCAGAAGTCGATGTCGAAATCCGGCATCGAGACGCGCTCGGGGTTGAGGAAGCGCTCGAACAGCAAGCCGAACCGGAGCGGGTCGAGGTCGGTGATGAGCAGCGACCACGCCACCAGCGAGCCGGCGCCCGAGCCGCGGCCCGGACCGACCGGGATGTCGTGGTCCTTGGCCCACTTGATGAAGTCGGAGACGATCAGGAAGTAGCCCGGGAACTTCATCTTGACGATGACGTCGAGCTCGAACTCGAGGCGCTTGCGGTAATCCTCCTCGGAGAAGCCCGGCGCCGTGCCGTGCTGCTTCAGGCGCAACTCCAGCCCGGCCTCGGCCTGCCGGCGCAGCTCGGTCGGCTCGTCGGCCGAGACCGCCCGCGCGCCCGCGTCGGACGCCTCCGCCAGGGCCTCCGCCATGGGCGGCGTCTCGCCGGCCGCCACGGCGCCGAAATTCGGCAGGATCGGCTTGCGGGTCCGCGCACGGACGGCGCAGCGCATGGCGATCTCGACCGTCGCCTGGAGCGCGTCCGGCAGGTCGCGGAACAGCTCGGCCATCTCGGCCCGGGTCTTGAAGGCGTGGCTCGGTGTCAGGCGGCGGCGGCGCTCGTCCGAGACGAGGCGGCCCTCCGCGATGGCGAGCAGCGCGTCGTGGGCGTCGTAGTCGTCGGGCTTGGCGAAGTAGGGCTCGTTCGTCGCCACGATCCCGAGGCCGTGGCGGCCGGCGAGGTCGAGGAGCGCGGTCTCGATCCGCGCCTCCTCGGACTGGCCGTGGCGCTGGATCTCCACGTAGAGCCGGTCCTCGCCGAACGTCTCCTTCAGGCGCTTCAGGCGGTTGAGGGCGAGCTCCGGCCGGCCCGCCCGAAAGGCCGCGTCGAGGGGGCCCGCCATCCCGCCGGTGAGCGCGATCAGCCCCTCGGAGGCGCCCGCGAGCGCTCCGGCATCGAGGCGCGGCGCCTCGCCGAGGGCCGTGTCGAAATAGGCGCGGCTCGCCAGCCGCAGCAGGTTGGCGTAGCCGGTCTCGTCCTGGGCGAGGAGCACGATGCCGTGGCTGGTCGGCGCCTGACGCTGGTGCGGGTCCGCGGCCTCGAACGCCACCGAGAGCTGCACGCCGGCGATCGGCTGGACGCCCTCCCCGGCCGCCTTCTCGGAGAATTCCAGCGCGCCGAACAGGTTGTTGGTGTCGGTCAGGGCCAGGGCCGGCTGCCTGTCGGCGACCGCCGCCTTGATCAGGGAGCCGACCTTCAGCGCCCCTTCGAGCAGGGAATAGGACGAGTGGACGTGGAGGTGGACGAATCCGACCTCCTTGAGCTGGCGTGGCATGGCCGACCTTGTTCCGGGGTCGGGCAGCATCCCCGCTCGCCGGCCTCAAGTCGACGTGCGCCGCGCCGCCGGCGGACGATATCCACCGGTCGTGCCCCGGAAGCACCAGTTCGGCCCGGCCCTGTGGACAATCGGCGCCCGCGGCGCGATCGCCTGTGCATAACCCGTCCGCGGACGGAACCGGGCAGTCTTCGGAAAAATCCGGCTAACGAACCGGTGCCAAGGCTATCGCCCAGGCGCCCACCGCCGCGAACAGCATCCCGAACGCCATGAACTCGACCATTCCGGTCAGGATCACCCGCTTGAGCATCGACCTGCCTCCTGTGTTCCGGCCCTAGTATGTTCATGTTTTGTTCTATGGAAAGGGTCTGTGGGTCACAGGGCGGCCCCGTTTCTTCGACAGGGTAAAAAGTGTCTTGATGCGGATCGGGCGGGCTGGCATGCCCCCGCCTTCGAGACGAGCTCGTCACCGGCTGGGGAGTTCGAAGGAGCAAGCCATTCCCGAGCACCGGACGGTCGAACGGTTCGACGTCGCCCTCGTGGCCGTCGGCACACACGGCGATGTGCTTCCGTTCATCGCGCTGGGGCACGAGCTCCTGAAGCGCGGCCACGGCGTCTCGCTGGCGGCCCCGGCCCCGTTCGAGGCGATGGCCCGCCGGGCCGGCCTCGCCTTCCAGCCCCTGGGCACGGTTGCCGATTACGAGGCGGTGATCCGCCAGCCGGATCTGTGGCACCCGCAGCAGGGGTTCCGCCCGATGTTCGATTACGCCCTGCGGGTGGCCGAGCCGGCCTGCCTGTGGCTCGGCGCGACCCGCGCCCGGGGGATCGACCTGCGGGTGGTCGCCTCGCCGCTGGGCTGGGGGGCGCGGCTCGCGCAGGACCTCTACGATCTGCCGACCGCGACGCTGCACGTCATGCCGTTCCTGATCGAGAGCCGGTACGATCCGCCGCGCCTGCCGGGCCTGCCGCTGCCGCGCGTCCTGCCGGCCGCCCTGCGGGCCTACGTGAATCTCGGCGTCGACAAGGTGGCGGTCGGCCCGTTCACCCTCCCGCCGCTGAACGCCCTGCGGGCGCGTCTCGGCCTCGATCCGGTCTACCGGCTGCGGCACTGGTGGAACAGCCCGACCGGCATGCTCCTGATGTTCCCCGACTGGTACGCGGAGCCGCAGGCCGACTGGCCGGGCCAGGCGGTGCAGCTCGGCTTCCCGCTGGTCGACCGGTTCGGCGACGTGGCGTCCATGCCGCCGGAGCTGGAAGCGTTCCTCGAGGCGGGCGACCCGCCGATCGTGTTCACCTACGGCTCGGCCATGCGCCAGGGCGCCGGCTTCTTCGACACCGCGGTGCGGCTGTGCCGGCGCATGGGCCGGCGCGGCGTCTTGCTCGCCCCGCAGGGGGGGCAGATCCCGAAGCCGCTGCCGGCCGGGATCATCCACCTGCCCTACGCCCCCCTGAGCGCCCTGCTGCCGCGCAGCGCGGCGCTGGTCCACCACGGCGGCGTCGGCACGGTGGCGCAGGCGCTGGCCGCGGGCGTCCCGCAGCTGGTGGTGCCCGTGGCCTTCGACCATTTCGACGAGGGGCGGCGGCTGAAGGATCGGGATCTCGGCGCCACCCTGAGCCGCCGCGCCTTCCGGCCCGCGCGGGCGGCGCGGGTCCTCGGCCGGCTGCTCGCCGACCCCGCGGTGACGCGGGCCTGCGCGGCGGCCCGGGCGCGGATGGCCAATGGCCGCGACGCCGTCCTCGACGCCTGCGACTACGTCGAGCGGCTGACGGCCGCCGAGTCCGGTCCCGGCCCGTCCCGCGCGTCCTGACCCGCCGGCTGCCCGAACGCGGGGGGGCGCCCCCTCCGACGGAAGCGGCGCCCTTTCGATTACTGCCCGAGCAGCGCGGTGGCCGAACCGACGAACGTCATGAGCAGGCCGCTCACGAAGGCGCCGATCATGACGTAGGAGAGAGCCTTGAGCTTCATCCGTCCTCGCGTCGGCTCAGCAGCGGTAGCCGCCGGAGGTCTGGCCGTACTGCTTCACCGGCCGGGTCTGCTGGTCGGCGTTGCCCTCGGCGGCCGAGCTCAGCGGGCAGCCGACGTAGTTGGGATTGTCGTGGACCCCCAGTCCGAGCGAGCCCGTGGTCTCGACCTCGTAGGGAGCGAGGCCTGTCCAGCGGGCGCCGTTGGCCGCCAGAGCGGACGAGATCGGGGCAACGCCAAGGACAAGTGCGGTGACGGCTGCGGCGATACGGGTCTTCATGGTCAGGCTCCAGAGATAACGCAGTACAGGCCGGTTGTTCGGCTCTGTTTTGTCTTGCGTGATCACAAGATAGGGGCCCGGTGTCTTCCGCGACGTGACGCGTCGCACGCGGCGCGACGGATTAAAGATCGCGTGCACTTGCGGGACTCGGAGGTTCGCGGGCCGGCTGGCGTCGCGGGCCGGGAGCGATGCGCCTTGTGGTTGATCGAGGCTGCCGCGGCGCGGCGTGTAAGGGGCGCGCCGCCGCGCGTGCCGTCGCTGCGCCGGCACACGGGAGATCTGCTCAGCGGGTGGCCCGCTCAGTCGAGCTGCGTGATCAGCCCGTCCCGGATGGTGACCCGCCGATCCATGCGGGCGGCCAATTCCAGGTTGTGGGTCGCGACCAGGGCGGCGAGCCCCGAGGCGCGGACCAGGGCCATCAGGATCGAGAAGACGTGGCCCGCCGTTCCGGGATCGAGGTTGCCGGTCGGCTCGTCGGCGAGCAGCAGCCGCGGGCCGTTGGCCACCGCCCGGGCGATGGCCACGCGCTGCTGCTCGCCTCCCGACAGCTCCGCCGGGCGGTGCGGCAGCCGCTCCTTGAGGCCGAGGAAGCTCAGGAGTTCCGTGGCGCGGGCCTTCGCCTCCGGGGCCTTCAGGCCGCGGATGAGCTGGGGCATCACCACGTTCTCCAGCGCCGAGAACTCCGGCAGCAGGTGGTGGAACTGGTAGACGAAACCCATCTCCTCGCGCCGCAGGCGCGTGCGCTCGGAATCCGCCATCGCGGCCGTGGGCTGACCGCCGATATAGATCTCGCCCCCGTCCGGCCGCTCCAAGAGGCCGGCGAGGTGCAGCAGGGTCGACTTGCCGGCACCCGACGGCGCCACCAGCGCGACCAACTCCCCCGGCCAGATCGCGAGGTCGGCCCCGCGCAGGATCTCGAGGGCACCCTCGGCCTGGGCGTAGCGCCGCTCGACGCGGGAGAAGAACAGCGCCGGCACCGGCTGGTCGCCGGCGGTCTGGCTCGAATCGCTCATCGGATGCGGCCCGTCAGCCGTAGCGGAGGGCCTGCACCGGATCGAGCCGGGCGGCGCGCCAGGAGGGATACAGTGTCGCCGCGAGCGACAGCAGCAGGGAGGTGATCACCACGGCGGTGATCTCCTTCGGGTTCATCTGGGCCGGGATCTCGGCGAGGAACCGCACCGTCGGGTCCCAGGCGCCCGGAAACAGCACGTGCTGGATCGGCTTGATGTTCAGCGTGATCAGGATGCCGAGGCCGAGCCCGCTGAGCGTCCCGACGACGCCGATCAGCGCGCCGTTGATCAGGAACACCCGCATGATCGTGCCCGGCGTCGCCCCCATGGTGCGCAGGATCGCGATGTCGCTCGACTTGTCGCGCACCAGCAGGATCAGGCCGGAGACGATGTTGAGGGTCGCCACCACGACGATCAGGCTGAGGATCAGGAACATGACGTTCCGCTCGACCTCCAGGGCCCCGAAGAAGGTCCGGTTGCGCTGGCGCCAGTCGGTGAGCAGGATCGGGCGCTCGGCCGCCATCTCCAGGGGCTCGCGCATGTCGCCGACATGGTCGGGATCGTCGACGTAGATCTCGATCATGCTCACGTCGCCGTCCTTGTTGAAGAACGCCTGGGCCTCGGCCAGCGGCATGAACACGAAGGTCTGGTCGAACTCGGTCATCCCGACCTCGAACACCGCCTTGACCGTGTAGCTCTTGGTGCGCGGCGCCGTCCCGAAGGGCGTCGACGAGCCCTTGGGCGTGACCAGCGTGATCGTGTCGCCGGCCTGCAGGCCCAGCGTGTCGGCGAGCCGCCGCCCGATCAGCACGCCGGTGCCGTCGTCGAAACCTTCGAGGGTGCCGCCGCGGATCGCCGAGGACACGGCCGCCAGCGCGTCGAGGTCGGCCGCCCGCACGCCGCGGATGATGACGCCGGATCCGCCGTACTGCGACGAGGCGAAGGCCTGGCCCTCGACCAGCGGCACCGCGGCGCGCACGCCCGCCACCTTCGACAGGCGCTCCGACAGGTCGGTCCAGTCGTTGAACGGCCGGTCGATGGGCGTCGCGAACAGGTGGCCGTTGATGCCGACGATCTTCGACAGCAGTTCCGCGCGGAAGCCGTTCATCACCGACAGGACGATGATCAGCGTGGCGACGCCGAGCGCGATGCCGAGCACCGAGAAGAACGCCACCACCGAGACGCCGCCGCCCCGGCGCCGGGCGCGCAGGTAGCGGCCCGCGAGGATCCACTCGAACGGCGCGAAGGGCGCGGTGCCCTGGCGGAACGAGGCCGCGAACGAGGCCGCAAAAGTCCGAACCCGGTCCAGCTTCGCTGAGGCGGCCATCGGCACGCCTCAGACGCGCCGGATGCGTGCCAGCAGATCGACGGTCGCGAGGCTCTCGCGCTCGCCGCCGGCACGCCGCTTCAGCTCGACCTTGCCCTCCGCCAGGCCCTTGGGCCCGACGATCACCTGCCAGGGCAGGCCGATCAGGTCGGCGGTGGCGAACTTCGCGCCGGGGCGCTCGTCGCGGTCGTCGTAGAGCACCGACAGGCCGGCGGTCTCGAGGTCGGACTGGATCTGCGCGCAGGCGGCGTCGGTGGCCGTGTCCCCGACCTTGAGGTTGATCAGCGCGACGTCGAACGGCGCCACCGAGTCCGGCCAGATGATCCCGGCCTCGTCGTGGCTGGCCTCGACGATGGCGGCGACCAGCCGGCTCGGCCCGATGCCGTAGGAGCCCATATGGACCGGCCGTTCGATCCCGTCCGGACCGGCGACCTTGGCGCCCATCGGCTCGGAATACTTGGTGCCGAAGTAGAAGATGTGCCCGACCTCGATGCCGCGGGCCGCCATGCGGTTGTCCTCCGGGACCTCCGCGAAGGCCGCCGGCTCGTGCATCTCCTCGGTGGCCGCGTAGTGCGAGGTCCAGGCATCGACGATGCCCTGGAGGGCGGCGACGTCGTCGAAATCGACGGTCGCCGGCGGGATGTCGAAGTCGAGATAGGCCTTGTCGCAGAAGACCTCGCTCTCGCCGGTCTTGGCCAGGATGATGAACTCGTGGGACAGGTCGCCGCCGATCGGGCCGGTATCGGCGCGCATCGGGATCGCCTTCAGGCCGAGGCCCGCGAAGGTGCGCAGGTACGCCACGAACATCCGGTTGTAGGCGTGGCGCGCGCCGGCTTGGTCGAAATCGAACGAGTAGGCGTCCTTCATCAGGAACTCGCGGGAGCGCATCGTGCCGAAGCGCGGCCGCACCTCGTCGCGGAACTTCCACGAGATCTGGTAGAGGTTCTTGGGCAGGTCCTTGTAGGAGCGCACGCTCGCCCGGAAGATCTCGGTGACCATCTCCTCGGCGGTGGGGCCGTAGAGCATCTCGCGGTCGTGCCGGTCCTTCAGGCGCAGCATCTCCTTGCCGTAGGCGTCGTAGCGGCCGGATTCCCGCCACAGCTCGGCGGACTGCACCGTCGGCATCAGGATCTCGACGGCGCCGGACCGGTCCTGCTCCCGCCGGATCACCGCGCAGACGCGCTCCAGCACCCGCAGGCCCAGCGGCAGCCAGGCGTAGATGCCGGCGGCTTCCTGGCGGACCAGGCCGGCGCGCAGCATCAGCCGGTGCGAGACGATCTCGGCTTCCTTGGGCGTCTCGCGCAAGGTCGGCATGAAGTAGCGGGAGAGACGCATGTCGTCAGAGTCTTGGAAGAGGATCGGCCGGGAGGAGCCGCGGCGCGCCGGCACACAACACGCCGGAGACGCAAATTACAAGCACTGCGCGACCACGGCGGGGCGTAATCGCGGCGAACCGGAGGCGGCGGCCCGGCCGCGCTGAGGCCGCTGCCTAGGCGGAAAGCGGTATGCCCATTTGCCGGCAAGAAAGCGCAGATTTTTCTCGCAGACCCGGTGACAACACGAATTGTTGTTCCTATAAGCGTCCGGCGATGTTTGCGACGCCCGGAAGAGGTGGCGCAAGGTCCGAGTCTCGGGAGGAAAAGCGACCGCCCCGCAGCCAATGCGAGGGATATTTCAAGGTCGAGCCAGTGAAGCTTGAAAGCAAGGCCTCGGGCCTTGCTTTTTTTATTCTTGGGTCCGGTCGGCGCGGCCGTGTCGAACCACCCGCTAGGCCCGCGCCCATCTGGTTTCGGGCGGTGGCCCGCCGCGGCGGCGCTTCCCGGATCGCCGCTCCGAGCCGTCCTAGAGCCCGGTCAGCGGGAACACCGCCAGGGCGATGAGGAAGGCCGCGCCCGCGACCAGCGTCGTCCAGATCGCCTTCTCGCGCAGTCGCGGCGCCGCCGGCGCCCCGGGATCCTGGCCCGGCACCACGTGGCTGGGCCGCGTCTCCGGCTGGTTGCGCAGGGGCAGGACCGCGAAGAGCAGCGTCCACCAGACCACGAAGTAGAGGGCGATCGCCCCGCCCACCGTCAGCTTGAACAGGCTCACCGCCGCCGCCACGAAGGCGGCGATCAGGACGGTGATCGCCGCCAGGGTCACCGGCGTCGAGCGGGCCAGCGCGTTCATCATCAGGCTCACACCTGCTCCAGCTCGACCAGGGTGCCGAGGAAGTCCTTGGGGTGAAGGAACAGGACCGGCTTGCCGTGCGCGCCGATCCGCGGCTCGCCGGTGCCGAGCACCCGGGCGCCCTGCGCCTTGAGCTGGTCGCGCGCGGCCAGGATGTCGTCGACCTCGTAGCAGACGTGGTGGATGCCGCCGCCCGGGTTGCGGGCCACGAAGGACTCGATCGGCGAGCCCTCGCCCAGGGGGGACATCAGCTCGATCTTGCTGTTCGGCAGCTCGACGAACACGACGGTGACGCCGTGCTCGGGCTGCGGCAGGGGCGCGGTGATCGTCGCGCCCAGCGTGTCGCGGTAGACCGCGCAGGCGGCGTCGAGATCCTGCACGGCGATGGCCACGTGGTTGAGACGGCCGATCATGATGTTTCCTCCCCGGCGTTCTGGCCCCCTGTCCGGGAGCTTCGTTCGTTCGCGGGGAAGGCTCCGCCCGTACGCGCGGACGCGACCGGCCCCCTCTCCCGTGCGGCAGAGGGTTGGGGTGAGGGACGAGCCCTCTCCGGCAGAACCTGTCCCCCTCACCCTGTCCCTCTCCCGTGCGCGAGAGGGAACCCGGGCCCTGTCCGGCAGCCGATCGGATGATCGGCTGCTTCGGCTCCGTCTAGATTACAGCCAACCGCTATCGGCAGCCAGCCTCACACCTCCACCACCTGCACGTGGCAGGCCGGCTTCTTGCCCCACACCTCGTTGACCGCGGTGCGCACCGCCCGGTCGACCGTCTTCTCGACGCTCTCGGAGTCCTTGAGCTTGCCCCGCGACATCCCCGACAGGGTGCGGGAGACGGCGTCCACCACGGTCTCGATCAGCGGCTCGCCGGACCGGCCGCGGTTCGGCAGGCCGATGATGTCCACTGCCGGCTCGCCGAGCACGACGCCGTCCTCGTCGATGGCGATCGCCACCGAGACCAGGCCGGCCTGCATCAGCTTGCGCCGCTCCGGGATCGCCCGGTCCTTCTCGTCGATCAGGACGTCGCCGTCCTTGAACAGGCGGCCGGCCTTCACGTGGTCGATCACCTCGGGCTTGCCGGGGCTCAGGCGGATCAGACTGCCGTTGCGGGCCTTGACCACGTTCTGCACGCCCTGCGCCCGCGCGAAGCGGGCGTGCTCGTCGAGGTGCAGGGCCTCGCCGTGGACCGGGATCGCGGTGCCCGGGCGGGTCCAGCGGTACATCTCGACCATCTCGTCCCGGCGCGGGTGGCCGGAGACGTGGACGAGGTCGGTGCGGTCGGTGATCACCTCGACGCCCTGCTCGATCAGGTCGTTGATGATCGAGCCGACATCGCGCTCGTTGCCCGGGATGGCGCGCGAGGAGAAGATCACCTGGTCACCGGCGGTGAGGCTGATATCCGGGTGGTCGCGGCGGGAGACGCGGGCGAGCGCCGCCCGCGGCTCGCCCTGTGAGCCGGTGAGCAGCGCGACGACGCGCTCCCGCGGCAGGCTCTTCCACGAATCGGAGCGGCGGAACTCGGGCAGGCCGTCGAGGTAGCCGCACTCGCGGGCCACGTCGATCACCCGGTCCATGGCGCGGCCGACCGCGATCACCTCGCGCCCGCAGGCGGCGGCGGCCTCGGCGACCGCGCGGATGCGCGCCACGTTGGACGCGAAGGTCGTCACGGCGACCCGGTGCGGCGCGTCCGCGATCAGCGTCTTCAGCGTCTCGGCGACGGTCTTCTCGCTCGGCGAGAAGCCCTCGCGCACGACGTTGGTCGAGTCGCAGACGATGGCGAGGACGCCCTCGTCCCCGAGCGCCGTGAACGCCTCCGGCGACGTCACCGAGCCGGCCACCGGGGTCGGGTCGATCTTCCAGTCGCCGGTGTGGAGGACGAGGCCCGCCGCGGTGCGGATGGCGATGGCGTTCGATTCCGGGATGGAGTGCGAGACCGGCACGTACTCGAGCTCGAACGGCCCGACGGTCACGCGCCGCCCGGGCTTCACCTCCCGCAGCTCGACCTTCGGCGCGCCGGGCTCGGACAGGCGCCGGGTCTCCAGCAGGTTCTTGGCGAAGCGGGTCGCGTAGACCGGCGCCTTGAGCCGGGGCCACAGCTCCGAGATCGCGCCGATATGGTCCTCGTGCGCGTGGGTGATGAAGATCCCCAGCAGGTCCTTGCGCCGCTCCTCGATGAAGGAGAGGTCGGGGAACATCAGGTCGACGCCCGGCATCTGCTCCTCGCCGGCGAAGCCCATGCCGCAATCGACCATGATCCACTTCCGGCCCTTCTCCGGGCCGAACCCGTAGAGCGCCGCGTTCATCCCGATCTCGCCCACGCCGCCGAGCGGCAGGAAGACCAGCTCCTCCTGTCCCTTAACCATCTGTCGTCGTCCAAACTCAGGCCGCCGTCGCGGCCGATCCGAAATGCACCTCGCCCGCCGTCACGGTATGCCGGTTCCCGTCGGGGGCGAGGATCACGAGCCGCCCCCCCTCGTCGATCGTCTCGAACACGCCCCGCAGGATGTGACCGCCGCTGTGCACCGCGATCTCCGATCCGAGACCCGCGGCCCGCGCGAGCCAGGCCGCGCGCAGGTCAGCGAAATTCCGTCCCCGGTCCCAGGCGCGCGCCCGCGCGGCCACCCGGTCCGAGAGATGTTCCAGTAGCGCCTCGGCGCCGCACGCGTAACCCGCCGCCGCCAGGCTCGCGGCCCCGAGGCCCTCCGGCGCCGCCGCGACGTTCACGCCGAAGCCGATGACCGCGGCGCGCCGCCCGCCCGGGAGCGTCTCCGCCTCCAGGAGCAGGCCGGCGAGCTTCGCCCCGCCGAGCAGCACGTCGTTCGGCCATTTGAGCTGAAAAGATCGGGCCCCGGCGCCGGATCCGGTATCCGGCAGGGTGCCGCAGGCCGCCTCCAGCGCCTCGATCAGGGCGAGGCCGGCCACAAAGCCCAACTCGGCGAGGTGGTCCGGCGCGACCCCGGCGACCGGCCAGAGCACGCTCGCCGCGAGGTTGCCGGGGAGCGAGGACCAGCTGTTGCCCCGCCGACCGCGGCCCGCCTCCTGGCGGTGCGTCACCACCCAGAGCGGGCCTGTCTCGCCGGCGCGCGCGCGCGCCACGGCCTCCGTGTTGGTGGAGCCGAGGGTGTCGTGGACGTGCAGGCGGTGGCCCTCGGCGCGCGCCGAGGGCCCGAGTCGGTAGGTCAAGGCCGTCCTAGAACAGCGACTTCGCGGCCCGGCCGGCGGCGCCGACCAGCGGCCCGGGCAGCAGGAAGAACAGCACCACCACGACGCTCGACAGGGCGAGCACGATGCGCAGGCCCGGGGCCATCGCCTCGTACGGCTCCTTCGGCTCGTCGAAGTACATGATCCGCACGACGCGCAGGTAGTAGTAGGCGCCCACCACGCTGGTCACCACGCCGATCACCGCCAGCGTCACGAGACCCGCCTTGATGGCGGCGGCGAAGACGTAGAACTTCGCGAAGAACCCGGCGAGCGGCGGGATGCCGGCCAGCGAGAACATCATCGCGGCGAGGCAGAAGGCGAGCCACGGATGGGTCCGCGACAGGCCCGACAGGTCCTCGATCTTCTCGAACATCACGTCCCGGCGCCGGAGCGACAGGATGATCGCGAAGGTGCCGAGCGTCATCGCGAGGTAGATGATCATGTAGGTGACGAGCCCGCTGATCCCCTCCTCCGAGCCGGAGGCCAGGCCGATCAGCGCGTAGCCGATATTGCCGATCGACGAGTAGGCCATCAGGCGCTTGATCGAGGTCTGCCCGATCGCCGCGAACGAGCCGAGCGCCATCGACGCGATCGAGACGAAGATGAAGATCTGCTGCCAGATCGCCGTCACGTCCGGCATCGCGCCGATGAAGACCCGCACGGTCATCGCCACGGCGGCCATCTTGGGCGCCGAGGCGAAGAAGGCCGTCACCGGGGTCGGCGAGCCCTCGTAGACGTCGGGCGTCCACATGTGGAACGGCACGGCCGCCAGCTTGAAGCACACGCCGGCCGCCAGGAACACGATGCCCAGCACGATGCCGAACCCGGCATTCTCGTTGAGCGCCGAGACGATGCCGGGGAACGAGACCGTGCCGGTGAAGCCGTAGACCAGCGAGGCGCCGTAGAGCAGCATGCCGGAGGAGAGCGCGCCGAGCACGAAGTACTTGAGGCCGGCCTCGGTGGACTTCACGTCGTCGCGGTGGAAGGCGGCGATTACGTAGGCGGCGAGCGACTGCAGTTCCAGGCCCAGGTAGAGCGCGATCAGGTCGTTGGCCGAGACCATGACCATCATGCCGATGGTGCAGAGCACGATCAGGACCGGGAACTCGAACCGGTCGATGCGCTCGCGCTTGAAGAAGTCGTGCGCTAGCAGGATCGTCGCCGAGGATCCGAGCAGCACCAGCGACTTCATCACCTTGGCGAAGGAATCGGACACGAACGCGCCCGACAGGGTCGTGACCCGGCCGTGCACCGGCTGCGAGATCACCACCGACAGGGCGACGAGGAGCAGGGCGAGGGCGCCGATGCTCACGGTCTCGGCGGAGCGGTCGCCGCGCCACGCGCCGTAGAGGATCAGGCCCATGACGCCGACGCCGAGGATCAGCTCGGGCATGAGCGGCGCCAGCGAGGGCAGGACGGAGTGGACGGTTGTCATGGTGTCCGCCTCAGCGCGGGATCGGCAGCGCCGCGGCGGCCGTCTGGGTGTTCGAGAGCGCGGTCTTGATGCTCGCCATCAGCGCGTCGGTCGAGGGCGCGAACACGTCGAGCACGGGGGCCGGGTGAACGCCGTAGTAGATCGTCAGGACGACCAGCGGCGCCAGGATGATCTTCTCGCGGGTGTCGAGATCCAGGATGCCCTGGAGATTCGGCTTCTCCAGCTTCCCGTAGATCACCCGGGCGTAGAGCCACAGGGCGTAGGCCGCCGACAGGATGATGCCGAAGGTCGAGAAGAACGCCACGTTCGGGTTCGCCTTGAAGGCGCCGAGCATGGCCAGGAACTCGCCGACGAAGCCCGAGGTGCCCGGCAGGCCGACATTGGCCATCGTGAACACCATCATGGCCACGGCGTAGAGCGGCATCCGCTTCACGAGGCCGCCATAGGCCGAGATCTCGCGGGTGTGCATCCGGTCGTAGACGACGCCGACGCAGAGGAAGAGCGCCCCCGACACGATGCCGTGGGAGATCATCAGGAACAGCGCGCCCTGGATGCCCTGCTCGTTCAGGGTGAACAGGCCCAGCGTCACGAAGCCCATATGGGCCACCGACGAGTAGGCGATCAGCTTCTTGATGTCGGTCTGCATCATCGCGGTGAGCGACGTGAAGATGATCGCGATCACCGACAGCGCGAACACGAAGGGCGCGAAGTCGTGGCTCGCCACCGGCAGCATCGGCAGCGAGATCCGGATGAAGCCGTAGCCACCCATCTTCAGGAGGATGCCCGCCAGGATCACCGAGCCGGCGGTGGGCGCCTCCACGTGGGCGTCGGGCAGCCAGGTGTGGACCGGCCACATCGGCATCTTCACCGCGAAGGAGGCGAAGAAGGCGAGCCACAGCCAGGTCTGCATCTGCACCGGGAAGCGGTACTGCAGCAGCGTCGGGATGTCGGTGGTGCCGGCCTGCCAGTACATCGCCATCACGGCGAGCAGCATCAGCACCGAGCCGAGCAGGGTGTAGAGGAAGAACTTGAAGCTGGCGTAGACCCGGCGCGCGCCGCCCCAGATGCCGATGATCAGGAACATCGGGATCAGGCCGGCCTCGAAGAACAGGTAGAACAGCACCAGGTCGAGGGCGGCGAAGACGCCGATCATCGTCGTCTCGAGGACGAGGAAGGCGACGAAGTACTCCTTCACCCGGAAGTGGATCGAGTGCCACGAGGCGCCGATGCAGAACGGCATCAGGAACGTGGTCAGCAGGATCAGCGGCATCGAGAAGCCGTCGACGCCGAGCTTGAACCGGATCGTCTCGGTGAGCCACGCGTGGCTCTCCACGAGCTGGAAGCTCGACGAGGCGGTGTCGTAGCGGCTCCACGCCACCAGGGAGAGCAGGAAGGTGACGATCGTGGTGGCGAGCGCGGCCCAGCGGCTGTTGCGCGCGACCGACTCCTCGTCGCCGTTCAGCGTGAGGATGAAGGCCGCGCCGCAGAGCGGCACGATCAGCAGGCCGGAGAGGATGCCGAGGCCGAGCATGTCAGTGTGCACCCTTGGGCAGGCCGGACATCAGGTACCAGCTGATCAGGCCGGCGACGCCGATGAGCATGACGAAGGCGTAGTGGTAGACGTAGCCGGTCTGGAGACGGACCACCCCGCGGGTCACGTCCACGACGCGCGCAGCGATCCCGTTCGGCCCGAGGCCGTCGATGATCCGGCCGTCGCCCTGCTTCCAGAGGAACAGGCCGAAATCCTTGGCCGGGCGGACGAAGATCCGGTCGTAGATCTCGTCGAAATACCACTTGTTGAGCAGGAACCGGTACAGCGACGGCTGCTGCGCGGCGAGCGCGCCCGGGAGTTCCGGCCGGCGGATGTACATCCAGTATGCCACGACGAAGCCGAGGATCAGCATGATCAGCGGCGAGTACGAGACCAGCGCCGGGACGTCGTGGATCTCGTGCATGATGTGGTTGTTCGGGCCGTGCGCCAGGGCGTGGCCCCAGAACGCCTCCATCCCCTCGCCGATGAAGCGGTTGTGGAAGATGATCCCGGCGAACAGCGCGCCGAAGGCGAGCACCGCGAGCGGGATCGTCATCACCAGCGGGCTCTCGTGGGGCGTGTGGTCGCCGTGGTGGCCGTGCCCGTGGTGGTCGTCGGCGACGAGGTCGCTCTTGTGGGCCGGCTCGATGTCGTGGCCCTTGTCGTCGTGGGCGACGCCCTCGGTGTGCCCGGGCGCGCCGTCGGCCTCGTGGGCCATGGTCGCGTGGGCCGTAGTCGCGTGGGCGACCGCGGGGGCGTGGTGCTGGTCGTGGGCGGCGTGGGCGCCCCAGCGGGCCGGGCCCTCGAAGGTCATGAAGAACAGGCGCCAGGAGTAGAACGAGGTGAAGAACGCCGCCACCACGGTGCACAGGAAGGCGAGCGTGTGCCCGGGGCGGGTCGAGGCGTAGGCCGCCTCGATGATCGCGTCCTTCGAGTAGTAGCCGGCCGTGTAGGGGAAGCCGATCAGCGCGAGCGAGCCGATCGCCATCATGGCGCTGGTGTAGGGGATGTAGCGGCGCAGGCCGCCCATGTTCCGCATGTCCTGCTCGTGGTGCATCGCGTGGATGACCGAGCCGGCGCCGAGGAACAGCAGCGCCTTGAAGAAGGCGTGGGTGAACAGGTGGAACACGCCGGCCGCGTAGGCGCCGACGCCGAGCGCCACGAACATGTAGCCGAGCTGCGAGCAGGTCGAGTAGGCGATCACCCGCTTGATGTCGTTCTGCACGAGGCCGATCGTGGCCGCGAACAGGGACGTGATGCCGCCGATCACCGTCACGACGATCAGCGCGTTCGGCGCCTCCTCGAAGAGCGGCGACAGGCGGGCGACCATGAACACGCCGGCGGTGACCATCGTGGCGGCGTGGATCAGCGCCGAGACCGGGGTCGGGCCCTCCATGGCGTCGGGCAGCCACGTGTGCAGCAGGAACTGCGCCGACTTGCCCATGGCGCCCATGAACAGAAGCAGGCAGGCCAGCGTCAGGGCGTTCCAGTCGTAGCCGAGGAGGTGGAAGCTCAGCGTCTTGATCGCGTCGACCTTGCCGAAGACGGCGTCGAACGCCACTGAGCCGGTCAGCACGAAGACCAGGAAGATGCCGAGCGAGAAGCCGAAATCGCCGACGCGGTTGACGATGAACGCCTTCATGGCGGCGGCGTTGGCCGAGGGCTTCTCGTACCAGAAGCCGATCAGCAGGTACGAGGCGAGGCCCACGCCTTCCCAGCCGAAGAACATCTGGACGAGGTTGTCGGCCGTCACCAGCATCAGCATGGCGAAGGTGAACAGCGACAGGTAGGCGAAGAAGCGCGGCCGGTGCGGATCCTCCTCCATGTAACCCACGGAGTAGAGGTGCACGAGGGTCGAGACGGTGGTCACGACGACCAGCATCACCCGGGTCAGGGTGTCGACCTTGAAGGCCCAGTCGACCTGGAGGTCGCCGGCCGCGAACCAGGACGCCACCTGCACGCGCTCGGCCGGCCCGCCGTCGATGAACACGCCCCAGGCGATCAGCGCCGTGAAGGCGAGGAAGGACGTGGTGATGTACTCACAGGCCCGCGCCCCGATGTACCGGCCGAACAGGCCGGCGATCAGGAAGCCGATGAGCGGGAAGAAGACGATCGCGTGATACATCGCTCTCTTGCAGTCCGTCCTCCGGGCCGGCCGCGAAGCGGCGGCGTCCGGATGTCACTCGGGGCGCGCGAAGGGGAAGGCCCTAGCCCTTCATCATGCTGACGTCTTCCACCGCGATCGAGCCGCGGTTGCGGAAGAACACCACCAGGATGGCGAGGCCGATCGCCGATTCGGCGGCCGCGACGGTCAGCACGAACAGGGCGAAGACCTGTCCGGTGATGTCGTTCAGCTGCGTCGAGAAGGCGACGAGGTTGATGTTGACCGAGAGCAGGATCAGCTCGACCGACATCAGGATGACGATGATGTTCTTGCGGTTGATGAAGATGCCGAGCACGCCGAGCGTGAACAGGATCGCCGCGACGGTGAGGTAGTGGCTCAGGCCGATCATCGTTCGATTCCTCCGGCTCTCATCAGCGCGCGCATCAGACCTCGACACCCTGGCGCGAGGGGACCTTGCGGGTCTCGACCGCCATGGCCTGGGTGCGGGCGTTCTGGACCGCGATGTTCTGGCGCTTGACGCCCGGCCGGTCGCGCAGCGTCAGCACGATGGCGCCGATCATGGCGACCAGCAGGATCAGGCCGGCGAGCTGGAAGAAGTAGGCGTAGTCCGTGTAGATCACGCGGCCCAGCGCCTGGGCGTTAGTGAGGTTCTCGGCCGAGGCGACGTTGCCGAGCGGGGCCTGGACGAGGCCCGGATCGATGCTCCACGAGCCGACGACCAGCAGGATCTCGACCAGGAAGATCGCGCCGATCAGGGCGCCGATCGGGAGATACTGCTGGAAGCCCTGGCGCAGCTCGGCGAAATCGACGTCGAGCATCATCACCACGAACAGGAACAGCACCGCGACCGCGCCGACGTAGACGACCACGAGGATCATCGCGAGGAACTCGGCGCCCATCAGGACGAACAGTCCGGCGGCGTTCACGAAGGCGAGGATCAGGAACAGCACCGAGGCGACGGGATTGCGCGAGGCGATCACCATGAAGCCCGACGCGACCGTGATGCTCGCGAACAGATAGAAGAAGGCGGCTGCTGCGGTCATGCGCTGATCGGGATCGGCCGCCGGAGCGGCCCCTTCTGCCGTGCGTGGAGACGGTCCGCGGCGGGCGGCCCGTCTATAGAACCCGGTCGACGGGGGCACAACAGCGCCCCCGGCATGGCTCTAGAGCATCGCACCGGAACCGGGAACCGGCGCGACGCTCTAGAGCCTTGTTTTCGCGTCATCTTCTGCCGGGCACCGGCAACCGGTGCCCGGGACGATGGCTCAGCGATACGGCGCGTCCATCGCGATGTTGCGGGCGATCTCGCGCTCCCAGCGGTCACCGTTCAGCAGGAGCTTCTGCTTGTCGTAGAGAAGCTCCTCGCGGGTCTCCACCGAGAACTCGAAGTTCGGCCCTTCCACGATGGCGTCCACCGGGCAGGCCTCCTGGCACATGCCGCAGTAGATGCACTTCACCATGTCGATGTCGTAGCGCGTCGTGCGGCGGGTGCCGTCGTTGCGCCGGGGGCCCGCCTCGATGGTGATCGCCTGCGCCGGGCAGATCGCCTCGCAGAGCTTGCACGCGATGCAGCGCTCCTCGCCGTTCGGGTAGCGGCGCAGGGCGTGCTCGCCCCGGAAGCGCGGACCGCGATGGCCCATCTCGAAGGGGTAGTTGATCGTGGCCTTCGGCTTGAAGAAGTAGCGCATGCCGAGGATCATCCCGGACACGAACTCCTTCAGGAGGAGGCTCTTGGCGACCTGATCGAGCTTCATGCCCGGATCTCCGATGCGAAGGGGGGCTCAGGCGCCCGGCGCGAGGCCGGTCAGCTTGAGCACGAAGGCGACGACGACGACCGAGATCAGGGAGATCGGCAGGAAGACCTTCCAGCCGAGGCGCATGAGCTGATCGTAGCGGTAGCGGGGCACGATGGACTTCACCATCGCGAACAGGAAGAACAGGAAGCTCGCCTTCAGGGTGAACCAGATCACGCCCGGCACCCAGGTGAAGGGCGCGAATGGGATCGGGGACAGCCAGCCGCCCAGGAACAGAATGGTCCCGAGGGCGCACATGCTCATGATGGCGACGTACTCGCCGAGCATGAACAGCAGGTACGGCGTCGAGGAATACTCGACCATGTAACCGGCCACGAGCTCCGACTCGGCCTCCGGCAGGTCGAAGGGGGGGCGGTTGGTCTCGGCGAGCGCCGAGACGAAGAACACCACGAACATCGGGAACAGCCACAGCCAGTACCAGCCGAACAGGCCGAGGCTGGTGTCCTGCGCCATCACGATGCGCGAGAGGTTGAGCGAGCCGGCGCAGAGCAGCACGCAGATGATCACGAAGCCGAGCGAGACCTCGTAGGAGATCATCTGCGCCGCCGAACGCAGCGCGCCGAGGAAGGCGTATTTCGAGTTCGACGCCCAGCCGCCCATGATGACGCCGTACACGCCGAGCGACGAGATCGCGAAGATGTAGGTGATGCCGACGTTGATGTCGGCGATCGCCCAGCCGTCCGCGAGCGGGATCACCGCCCAGCTGGACAGGGCGAGCATCGCGAAGACCAGCGGCGCCAGCAGGTAGATCGCCTTGTTGGCGCCCGCCGGGATCACCGGCTCCTTGATCACGAACTTGATCAGGTCGGCGAAGGACTGGAACAGGCCGAACGGCCCGACCACGTTCGGGCCGCGCCGGAGCTGCACCGCCGCCCAGATCTTGCGGTCGGCGAGCAGCGCGTAGGCGATGAAGACGAGCAGTGCCGAGAGCAGCACGAAGCTCTTCAGCACGATCAGGAGCACGGTCCCGAGGATTTCGAGCGGCGTCATCGGTCTTGAGCTCCTACTCGGCCGCCGCGAGGGGCCGCGCCTCGGCAGCGCGCTCCCGGGCGAGGCGCGAGCACTCCGCGAGGATCCGCGAGGCGCGGGCGATCGGGTTGGTGAGGTAGAAGTCGGTCACGGGCGACGCGAAGGCCGGGCCGGTCGCGGTGCCG
Organism: Methylobacterium sp. D48H; assembly: GCF_053345715.1. Classification (NCBI taxonomy): domain Bacteria; kingdom Pseudomonadati; phylum Pseudomonadota; class Alphaproteobacteria; order Hyphomicrobiales; family Methylobacteriaceae; genus Methylobacterium; species Methylobacterium sp. D48H. The sequence continues at coordinate 144,438 of NZ_JBKFAP010000005.1, read as the reverse complement.
CCGAGGCCGGCGAGCCGGTCGACCGCCTCGGTCACGTTGCCCGGCTCGACGGCGCCGACCGCCGCGAGATGCGGGTGGGCGGCGTAGAGCGCGCGGCGGAGCGCGGTCAGCGAGTCGAACGGCAGGCGCTTGCCCAGCACGTCCGAGAGCGCGCGCAGGATCGCCCAGTCCTCGCGGGCGTCGCCCGGCGGGAAGGCGGCGCGGTTGCCCATCTGGACCCGGCCCTCGGTGTTCACCCAGGTCGCCGACTTCTCGCTGTAGGCGGCCCCCGGCAGGATCACGTCGGCGCGGGCGGCGCCGCGGTCGCCGTGGCTGCCCTGGTAGACCACGAAGGCGCCCGGGGCGACGTCGCGCTCGTCGGCGCCGAGGTTGAACAGGACGTCGAGCGCGCCCGGCTCCAGCATCTGCGCGAAGGTCAGGCCGCCCTCCCCCGGCACGAAGCCGAGATCGAGCGCGCCGACCCGGGCCGCGGCCGTGTGCAGCACGCCGAAGCCGTTCCCCTCGGCCGAGACCGCGCCGATCTCCTTCGCGAGGGAGGCGGCAGCGGCCAGGATGCCCGGTGCAGCATCGGCGCCGACGATCACGAGCGGCGCCTTCGCCTCCTTGAGGATCTCGAGGAAGCTGTGCTCGCCGCGGGCGAGCGCCGCGAGCGAGTCGGGGCCGGCGCCGATGTAGTGGCTCGGGTAGGTCAGGTCGACCGGCTCGCCGATCACGCCCACCGCCAGCGGGGCCATGCGCCAGCGCTTGCGGATGCGGACGTTCAGCAGCGAGGCCTCGGTGCGCGGGTTGGCGCCGACGATCAGGATCGCGTCCGCCGCCTCGATGCCCGGGATGGTCGGGTTGAAGATGTAGGAGGCGCGGCCGAGCGCCGGGTCGAGGCCGGCGTCGGTCTGGCGGCAGTCGAGGTTCGGCGAGCCGAGGCTCCTGATCAGCTCGCGGAGCGCGAAGATCTCCTCGACGCCCGCGAGGTCGCCGACGACCGCGCCGACGCGCTTCGGATCCGCGCCCTTCACCTTGGCGGCGATGGCCTGGAAGGCCTCACCCCAGGAGGCGGGCCGCAGCCGGCCGTTCTCGCGCAGGTACGGCCGGTCGAGGCGCTGCATCCGCAGCCCGTCGATGTGGTAGCGGGTCTTGTCGGAGATCCACTCCTCGTTGATCTCCTCGCTGATCCGCGGCTCGATCTGCATGACCTCGCGGCCGCGTGTGTCGATGCGGATCGACGAGCCGACCGCGTCCATCACGTCGACCGACTCGGTCTTGTTCAGCTCCCACGGGCGGACGTTGTAGCTCTGCGGCCGGTGCACGAGGGCGCCCACGGGGCAGAGGTCGGCGACGTTGCCCTGGAGCTCCGAGGCCATCGACTGCTCGAGGTAGCTGGTGATCTCCATGTCCTCGCCGCGGCCGATGGCGCCGAGGTCGGGCACGCCCGCCACCTCGGCGAGGAAGCGCACGCAGCGGGTGCAGTGGATGCAGCGGTTCATCGCGGTCCGCACCAGCGGACCGATATGCTTCTCCTCGACCGCGCGCTTGTTCTCCGTGTAGCGGGTCGAATCGACCCCGTAGGCCATGGCCTGATCCTGCAGGTCGCAGTGGCCGCCCTGGTCGCAGATCGGGCAGTCGAGCGGGTGGTTGATAAGGAGGAACTCCATCACCCCCTCGCGGGCCTTCTTGGTGCCCTGCGAGCGCGTCAGCACCTCCGGCGGCTCGCCGTTCGGGCCCGGGCGGCAGTCCTTGACCGCGTAGGCGCAAGAGGCCACGGGCTTCGGCGCACCCTTCAGCTCGACGAGGCACATGCGGCAATTGCCGGCGATCGACAGGCGCTCGTGGAAGCAGAAGCGCGGGATCTCGGCCCCCGCGGCCTCGCAGGCCTGGAGCAGCGTGTAATCGGCGGGGACGTCGACCTCGGTGCCGTCGACGAGGATTTTTGTCATCGGATCGTCTCGTAAACTGGCCCAAACGCGCGAGGCCGGATCCCACCCACGCCCTCATCCTGAGGTGCGAGGCGCAGCCGAGCCTCGAAGGAGATGTCCAGCCCGCCTCGCGACCTCTGGAGGACTCCTTCGAGGCCCGCTGACGCAGGCACCTCAGGATGAGGCTGTGGGTTGGACACCGGCATAGCGCCCTTACTCGGCGGCCATCGGCACAGGTTCGCTGTGCGGGTTGGCGGTGTAGCGGTCGATGCGCTTCTCGATCTCGGGGCGGAAGTGCCGGATCAGGCCCTGGATCGGCCAGGCCGCCGCGTCGCCCAGCGCGCAGATCGTGTGCCCCTCGATCTGCTTGGTGACCTCGAACAGCATGTCGATCTCGCGCTTGTGCGCGCGACCCTCGGTCATGCGCTGCATGACGCGCCACATCCAGCCGGTGCCCTCGCGGCAGGGCGTGCACTGGCCGCAGGATTCGTGCTTGTAGAAGTACGAGATCCGGGTGATCGCCGCGACGATGTCGGTGGACTTGTCGAGCACGATCACCGCCGCGGTGCCGAGGCCGGAGCCCAGGTTGCGCAGGGTATCGAAGTCCATCTTGGCGTCGACGATCTGCTCGGCCGGCACCAGCGGCACCGAGGAGCCGCCCGGGATCGAGCACAGCAGGTTGTCCCAGCCGCCGCGCATCCCGCCGCAATGGCGGTCGATGAGCTCGCGGAAGGTGATGCCGAGCTCCTCCTCGACGTTGCACGGCTTGTTGACGTGCCCGGAGACGCAGAAGAGCTTGGTGCCGGTGTTGTTCTTGCCGCCGAGGCCGGCGAACCATGCGCCGCCCCGGCGCAGGATCGTGCCGGCGACCGCGATCGACTCGACGTTGTTCACGGTCGTGGGGCAGCCGTAGAGGCCCATATTGGCCGGGAACGGCGGCTTCAGCCGCGGCATGCCCTTCTTGCCCTCGAGGCTCTCGATGAGCGCCGTCTCCTCGCCGCAGATATAGGCGCCGGCGCCGTGGTGGACGTAGATGTCGAACGGGTAGTCGTGGACGTTCGACTGGCCGACGAGGCGGGCCGCGTAGGCCTCGTCCACGGCCTTCTGGAGGGCGTGCTTCTCGGCGACGTACTCGCCGCGGATGTAGATGTAGCAGGCATGCGCGTTCATCGCGAAGCAGGCCAGCATGCAGCCCTCGATCAGGAGATGCGGGTCGTGCCGCATGATCTCCCGGTCCTTGCAGGTGCCCGGCTCCGACTCGTCGGCGTTGACCACGAGGTAGTGCGGGCGCCCGTCGGACTTCTTGGGCATGAACGACCATTTGAGGCCGGTGGGGAAGCCCGCGCCGCCGCGGCCGCGCAGGCCCGAGGCCTTCATCTCCTCGATGATCCAGTCGCGGCCCTGCTCCAGCAGGAACTTGGTCCCGTCCCACGCGCCGCGCTTCTTGGCGGCCTCCAGGCCCGGCGAGTGCAGGCCGTAGAGGTTGGTGAAGATGCGATCCTGATCCGACAGCATGTCAGGTCCTCACTGAGCCGGCGCCGACAGGGCCTTGGCCTGCCCCACCCAGTTCTCCCGGTCGATGCGACCCGGGAACGCGAGGTAGGTGCCGACCCAGGCGATCTCGTCGCGGGACCAGGCGGCGATCTGGTCGAAATGGTAGATGCCGAGCCCGTTCAGGCGCTGGCTGTTGCCCGGGCCGATGCCCTTGATGCGCGTCAGCTCGTCCGGCTTGCCGGCGCGGGCGGCCTCCAGCCCCGGCGGCCGCTTGCCCACGGCGTCGGCCTTCTGCTCGGGGCTCGCGTCCTTCGGCAGGGCCGCGAGCGCGCCGGCGATGCGCGCCTCCTCGGTCTCGGCCGCCACCTCGCTCTCGCTGGCGCCGGAGGCCTCCGGCTGCTGCGGGACGGCGTCGCGGTTCGGCACCGCCTGGTGGCCCTGCTCGCCGGCGGCGGGCTCGCCCTCGGCGACGCGCTTGGCCGGCGTGTCGAGCACGTCCGCGTCGCCCGGCCGGGCGGCGCCGTGCTTGGCGGTGGAGCGGCCGCGCTCGGCCGCGTCGGCGCGATCCTCGGGCTTCACCGGGCTCTCGCCGTTGGCGGCGCGCTGGGCCGGAGCGTCGCTCACGGGACGCTCGACCGGGCGGCCGGCGTCGGGCCGGGCCGGCTTCGGGTTCTCGGCGGCCTGCTGCGTGCTGGACGCGGCTTCACCGGTCTGGGCGGCCGGCTCCTCCGCCTTGCCGGCCTCCTCGAAGCGCTTGCGCCACGCGCCGACCCGCGAGCCGTCGAACAGCGTCGGGTCGGTGAGGGTGTTCACGGCGTCCTGGGGCTCGGACGAGACGCGCCCGGTCTGGGAGCCGACCTTCACGGGCCGGCCGGCGGCGAGGTCGTCCATCAGCTGGCCGAGGGACTCGGGCGTCAGGTCCTCGTAGTAATCCTGGTTGATCTGCACCATCGGCGCGTTGCAGCAGGCGCCGAGGCACTCGACCTCGAGCCACGAGAAGGTGCCGTCGGCCGAGACGTGGCCGGCCGGGCCCAGACGGGCCTGGAGCATCTCCTTGAGGCCCCGCGCGCCGCAGGAATCGCACGGGACCGTGCCGCAGACCTGGATCCAGAAGCGGCCCACGGGCTCGAGGGCGAACATCGTGTAGAAGGTCGCGACCTCCAGCACGCGGATGTTCGGCATGCCGAGCTCGGCCGCCACCGCCTCGATGGCCGCCCGCGGCAGCCAGCCGCCGTTCTGCTCCTGCGCCCGCCACAGGAGCGAGATCACCGCCGAGGCCTGGCGGCCTTCCGGGTACTTGGCGATCTGGGTCTTGGCCCACTCGGCATTCTCGGGGGAGAACGCGAAGCTCTCGGGCTGCTCCGAGGCCGGGGCGAGTCTGCGGTTTGCCATCGCTTCTGTCTTACCGATCCACTTCGCCGAACACGATGTCGAGCGTGCCGAGCACGCAGGACACGTCGGCTAAGAGGTGCCCGCGGCACATCCAGTCCATCGCCTGCAGGTGCGCGAAGCCCGGCGCGCGGATCTTGCAGCGATACGGCTTGTTGGTCCCGTCGGACACCAGGTACACGCCGAACTCGCCCTTCGGCGCCTCGACCGCGGCGTAGACCTCACCCTCGGGCACGTGGAAGCCCTCGGTGTAGAGCTTGAAGTGGTGGATGAGCGCCTCCATCGAGCGCTTCATCTCCCGGCGCGGCGGCGGCGCGAACTTGCCGTCGACGGAGGCGATCGGCCCCTGGCCGGCGGGCTCGCGCAGCTTGGCGACGCACTGCTTCATGATGCGCACGGATTCGCGCATCTCCTCCATGCGGATCACCTGGCGATCGTAGGTGTCGCCGTTCTTCCCGACGGGGATGTCGAACTCCATCTCCTCGTAGCACTCGTAGGGCTGCGCCTTGCGCAGGTCCCACGGGATGCCGGAGCCGCGCACCATCACGCCCGAGAAGCCCCACTCCATCGCCTCGTCGACCGACACGATGCCGATATCGACGTTGCGCTGCTTGAAGATGCGGTTGGCCATGACGAGGTCGTCGAGGTCCTGGACGACCTGCAGGAACGGGTCGCAGAACGCGTCGATGTCGTCGATGAGCTTCGGCGGCAGGTCCTGGTGGACGCCGCCGGGCCGGAAGTAGTTGGCGTGGAGCCGGGCGCCGGAGGCCCGCTCGTAGAAGATCATCAGCTTCTCGCGCTCCTCGAAGCCCCAGAGCGGGGGCGTGAGGGCGCCGACGTCCATCGCCTGCGTGGTGACGTTGAGCAGGTGCGACAGCAGGCGGCCGATCTCGCAGAACAGCACACGGATCAGCTGCGCGCGGCGCGGCACCTCGATCCCGGCGAGCTTCTCGATCGCCAGGCAGAAGGCGTGCTCCTGGTTCATCGGCGACACGTAGTCGAGCCGGTCGAAATAGGGCGTCGCCTGCAGGTAGGTCTTGTACTCGATCAGCTTCTCGGTGCCGCGGTGGAGCAGCCCGATATGCGGGTCGACCCGCTCGACCACCTCGCCGTCGAGTTCCAGCACGAGGCGCAGCACGCCGTGCGCCGCCGGGTGCTGCGGGCCGAAGTTGATCGCGAAGTTGCGGATGTTGTGTTCGGTCACGGACGCTCTCCGCGGCTCAAGCCGACGTCTTCTCGTCGCCGGGGAGCACGTAGTCGGTGCCTTCCCACGGGGACAAGAAGTCGAAGTTCCGGAATTCCTGCGTCAGCTGCACCGGCTCGTAGACGACCCGGGCCTGGTCCTGGTCGTAGCGGACCTCGACGAAGCCGGTGAGCGGGAAGTCCTTGCGCAGGGGGTGCCCCTCGAAGCCGTAATCGGTGAGCAGGCGGCGCAGGTCGGGATGGCCCGAGAACAGGATCCCGTAGAGGTCGTAGGTCTCGCGCTCGTACCAGTTGGCCGCCGGGAAGACCTCGATCACGGAGGGGACCGGCGTCACCTCGTCGGTCTGCACCTTCACCCGGATGCGCAGGTTATGGCGCAGGGAGAGCAGGTGGTAGACCACGTCGAAGCGCTTCTCGCGCTGCGGGTAGTCCACGCCGCATATGTCGATGAAGTTGCGGAACGCGCAGGCCGGATCGTCGCGCAGGTAGGTCAGCGCGTAGACGATGTCGGAGGCCTGGACCACCAGCGTCAGCTCGCCGAACGCGACGGTGTGGGACACGACCGCTGGCCCGAGGGCGCCGAGGACGCGCTCGGCCAGGGCCGAGACGGCGTCGTCGCCGTAGGCCGGCTGGGTGTGGGGCAGGATCGAGATGCCGTTCGTCATGGCCGCTCCTCAGCGCTCGATCGTGCCGGTCCGGCGGATCTTCTTCTGCAGCAGCAGCACGCCGTAGAGCAGCGCCTCGGCGGTGGGCGGGCAGCCGGGCACGTAGATGTCCACCGGTACCACCCGGTCGCAGCCGCGCACCACCGAGTAGGAATAGTGGTAGTAGCCGCCGCCGTTGGCGCAGGAGCCCATAGAGATGACGTAGCGCGGCTCCGGCATCTGGTCGTAGACCTTGCGCAAAGCCGGGGCCATCTTGTTGGTGAGCGTGCCGGCGACGATCATCACGTCGGACTGGCGCGGCGAGCCGCGGGGTGCGAAGCCGAATCGCTCGCAATCGTAGCGCGGCATCGACATCTGCATCATCTCGACCGCGCAGCAGGCGAGACCGAAGGTCATCCACATCAGCGAGCCCGTGCGGGCCCAGTTGATCAGCTCGTCCGTGGTGGTGAGCAGGAAGCCCCGGTCGGCGAGCTCGTCGCTGATCGACAGGAAGGTCGGGTCGTCCGCGCCGATCGGGCGGCCGGTGTTGGGATCGATGATCCCCTTCGGCTGGGGCGCGATCGCGGGGGCGCGGTTGGTGTCGGTGATCAGGGCCATCGGCGACTCAAGAATTCTGTGCGGGCGGCGAGCGGCGGGAAATCAATCCCATTCGAGGGCGCCCTTGCGCCACTCGTAGACGAAACCGACGGTCAGCACGCCCAGGAAGACGATCATCGACCAGAAGCCGAACCAGCCCAGATCCCCGAAGGTGATCGCCCAGGGGAAGAGGAACGCGACCTCGAGGTCGAAGATGATGAACAGGATGGCGACGAGGTAGAAGCGCACGTCGAACTTCATGCGGGCATCGTCGAACGCGTTGAAGCCGCACTCGTAGGCCGAGAGCTTCTCGGGATCGGGGCTCTTGAAGGCCACCAGGAACGGCACGACCAGGAGCGCCGTGGCGATGAACAGCGCCACGCCGATGAACACGATGAGCGGCAGGTAATCCGCCAACAATCCGGTCATGCCAGGGCCTCGCGAGACGAGTGAAACCGCGGTGCGACGCCGACCCGGATCCGCCCGTGGAATTGTTCTTATGCCAGGATGCGCGCGGCCGGAGGCTTAGTCGAGCCGCCGGCCCGTGACAATGGCTTGTCGCGTCGCACAAAGCGCGCTGTCAGCCATCCTGTCGGTCGTCCTGTCGGTCATGTCCGAGATGGGCTTGCGCGGCGCCGGCGCAACACGACGGAAGCGCGCAGGCCCGAGTCGGGGGGCTGGTATGCCTGCGGCGGCGGTCGCGGATCGAGGCGGATGCGAATCCGTGCGGGACGCGCTTGACAGGGCACCGGGCGCCCCATAAACCCCGCCCCGTCGCCGGGCGAAACGCCCCTTCGAAGCGACCACGCCGTGCGGGCGTAGCTCAGTTGGTTAGAGTGCCGGCCTGTCACGCCGGAGGTCGCGGGTTCGAGCCCCGTCGCCCGCGCCACGTCCCCTCGATATCACCATCAGAACTCGTCTCGCGGTGCACCGTGCCGACGCGCAGTCGCGCGTGCCCGAGCGGGACGGGTGATGGCTCGGCCGTGCGGTCAGGCCACCTTCGACGATTCGGGGGAAGGACTCGGCGGAGCGACCGCGCCCGGCCGCGTCCCGCCCAGGCTGAGGGCGATTCCCGTCAGGATCAGGCCTCCCCCGGCCAGGATGTCGGCGCTCAGCGGTTCGCCCAGGACGAGATGCGTGCTCAGGATGCCGGCCACCGGCACCAGCAGGGCGAAGGGGGTCACGGCAGCCGCCGGGTAGCGGGTCAGGAGCCCGTTCCAGAGGCCGAAGGCGAGGAGCGTCGTCGGGTAGGCCTGGAACGCGACCGATCCGATCGCCCCCCAGCTCGGATGCGCCAGCGCCGTGAGCGCCCCGGGCCCCTCGACGATCAGCGACAGGATGAGCAGGGGCGGCGTGGTGGCGAGGCTGCTCCAGACCATCAGCGCCAAGCGGTCGACCCGGCCGATCCGCTTCGCGACGACGTTCGCGCTGGCCCAGGACAGGGCCGCGCCGACGACGAGGATCAGCGGGCCGAGCGGGGCGCCTCCGCCCCGCCCGAGCGCCACCGCGGCGACGCCGAGGAGCGCAATGCTGCCGCCCAGGATCTGTCGTCGGCGCGGGCGCTCCCCCTGCAGCGCCCAGGCGAGCGCCACGGTGAACGGGACCTGGACCTGGATCAGGAGCGACGACAGCCCGGCCGGCATGCCGAGGCGGATCGCCGTCATGAGCAGCCCGAACTGGCCGACCCCGAGGGCGAGGCCGAACCCCGCCACCAGGGCGACGGGGGCCCGGGGCGGCCGGATCACCAGCGCCGCCGGCAGCGCCGCGAAGCCGAAGCGCAGGGCGCACAGCATCAGCGGCGGCACCGTCTCCAGGCCGACCTTGATGGCCACGAAGGCCAGCCCGAGGATCGTGACCACCAGGATTGCGGCGAGCCCGTCGCGCAGCGTCATGCGCGCACCCTACGCCGCACGCCGCCGCGTCACCACCGCATCACCAAGGCCGCACGGCCGCCCGAGCGTGGCGTCGCTCGTCGCGCCGGCCGACCAGCAGGTGGATCGCGTCGCCCGTGCCGGGCACGCAGGCATCGGCCACGTCCTGCCGCGTCAGGCCGATATCCTTCAGTTCCCGGTCCGACAGGGTCGACAGGCGCTGGAGCACGCGACGGTTCATCGCCGCCCGCGACAGGCCCGCGCGCACCTCGGCGGCGACCGTCAGCACGGGCCCGGCCATCCGGGCGAGCCATCCGCCGCGCGATCTGATCCGGGATCCGATCCGGGATCTGATCCGGGTTTCCAGGGCGGCGGTCTCTGTCAGGCACTGAGTCATGGATCCCCTCCTCCATCGTTCCGGGGCGTCGCGATCCTGGCGGGCGGGGGCTGGCGGCGACAGGAACACTTCGGTACGGTTCAGAAGAATTGTCCGGACGAAAGAGCAGTACGGATGGCGGTCGCAGTCAGAAGCCCAGGGACGCGCGTCGAGGCCGTGGTCGGCGAGATCCGCGAGCGGATCGCGGCGCGGCGGCTGGTCCCGGGCGTGCGGATCCCCTCGGTCCGGGCCTTCGCGGAGACGATGGGCGTCTCGAAATCCACCGTCGTGGAGGCCTACGAGCGCCTCGCCGCCGAGGGCGCCGTGGTGCCGCGGCCGGGCTCGGGCTTCTACGTCGCCGGCAAGACCCGGCCGCTCTCGCTCCAGGCGATGGGGCCGCGGCTCGACCGGATCGTCGACCCGCTCTGGATCACCCGTCAGGCGCAGCAGGCCGGCTCCGACCAGCTGAAGCCCGGGGCCGGCTGGCTGCCCGATTCCTGGATGCCCCACGAGGCGATCCGCCGGGGCCTGCGCCGGGTGGCCCGGGCCGACCTCGCCGAGATGACCAACTATGACCGGCCCCTGGGCTACGAGCCCCTGCGCCACCAGATCGCCCGCAAGGTCGGCGAGAAGGGCGTCGGCGCCGAGCCCGACCAGATCGTGCTGGTCGAATCGGCCACGCAGGCGCTGGACCTCGTCTGCCGGTTCCTGCTCCAGCCCGGCGACACCGTGCTGGTCGACGATCCCTGCTACTTCAACTTCCTGGCGCTGCTGCGCGCGCAGCGCGTGGCGGTGGTCGGCGTGCCGATCACGCCGGAGGGGCCGGACCTGCAGGCGCTCGCGACCCTGCTGGAGCAGCACCGGCCGCGCTTCTACCTGACCAACGCCGCCCTCCAGAACCCGACCGGGGCGAGCCTCGCGCCGACCGTTGCGCACCGGCTCCTCAAGCTGTGCGAGGCGCACGACACGCTCATCGTCGAGGACGAGATCTTCGGCGACCTCGAGCCCGAGGCCGCCCCGCGGCTCGCGGGCTTCGACGGGCTGGAGCGGGTGATCCAGATCGGCAGCTTCTCCAAGACCCTGTCGGCGGCCGCGCGCTGCGGCTGGATCGCGCTCCGGGCCGACTGGGTCGAGCCGCTGGTCGATCTCAAGCTCGCCCTCAGCCTCGGCAACGGCCACATCACGGCCGCGCTGGTGCACGCGCTGATCACCGAGGGCGCCTACCGGCGGCACCTCGCCGAGACCCGCCGCCGGCTCGCCGGCGCGATGGTGCAGGCCTCCGCGGAGCTGCGCGCCTGCGGCCTCGAGACCTGGGCGCAGCCCCGGGGCGGCTTCTTCCTGTGGATGCGGCTGCCCGACGGGCGCGACGGCGCCGACGTCGCCCGCCGGGCGCTGGCCCGCGGCATGGTGCTGGCGCCCGGGACCTCGTTCAGCCTGTCGGATGCGTGGAACGGCTACATGCGCTTCAACGTGGCCCACTGCGCCGATCCGCGGATCCGGCCGATCCTCCGGGAGGCTCTGGGCTGAGGGGCCCGGTCAGGCCGGCAGCCGCAGCTCCGCCCGCAGGCCGCCGAGATCCGACCGCCCGAGGCTCAGGCCGCCGCCGTACAGCTCGGCGAGCTCCAGGGTGATCGGCAGCCCGAAGCCATGGCCCGGCACGCCCTCGTCGAGGCGCCGGCCCCGGGCCATGACGGCGGAGGCCGCCGCCGGGTCGAGGCCGGGTCCGTCATCCTCCACGACTACGGCCACCGCGCCGTCGCGCGCCGCCGCCGAGACCCGCACGCGGCCGCGGCACCAGCGGCAGGCATTGTCCACGAGGTTGCCGAGCATCTCGTCGAGATCCTGGCCCTCGCAGGAGACCGACAGGGTCTCCGGGACGTCGAGGTCGATCGCCGCGCCCTTCTCGGCGTGGATCCGCGTCAGCGCCGCGCGCAGGTCCGACAGCCGGGGCGCCAGGGCCGTGCGGCCCCGGGCCGAGCCCGCCAGGGCCGCGGCCCGGGCGCGCCGGAGGTGATGGCGCACCCGCCGGTCCATGTCGTCCACCTGCCGGCGCAGGGCGCCGTCCGGGTCGCGGGCCGGCTCCGCGAGGGCCATCGACAGGGTGGCGAGCGGCGTCTTGAGGGCGTGGGCGAGGTTGGCGACGTGGCCGCGGGCGCGTTCCAGGTTCTGCGCGTTCTGGTCGAGGAGCGCGTTGAGTTCCGCCACCATCGGCGCGATCTCGGCCGGCTGGTCCGCCGGCACGCGCTCGCGCCGCCCTGCCCGGACCGACGCGAGGTCCGCGCGCAGGCGCGTCAGCGGCGCGAGGCCCAGGCGCACCTGGAAGGCCAGGCCCGCGAGCAGGCACAGGCCGAGGATGCCGAGCGCCAGGGCGAGGCTCGTCAGCGCCTCGCGCAGCGGCCCGCGCAGCTCCCCCTCCGGCGCCGCCACCACGATCGTTGCCGGCTCGGGCCCGGGCACGGCCAGCACGCGGGCGACGAGGGGCTCGCCGCGCGGCCCCGTGCCCGAGGCCGGGTGCGGCCGGCCCGGATCGTCGTCCGGTCCGGGATCGGACAGGCGGATGTCCCCGCCCCGCAGAGAGCCGGATCGGATCGTCTCGGCGCCGCGGCGTACCTCCCAGGCCCAGCCGGGGCCGGGCCGGTCGAAGGGCGGCGCGTCGAGACCCTGCGGGAGGATCCCGGCCTCGAGCCCGGCCCGCAGGGCGACGATCTGCGCGTCGAGCCGGCCGTCGAGCTGCCCGCGCACGAAGCGGTGCAGGATCACCCCGATGGCGAGGCCCGCCACAACCAGGGCCGCCAGCACCATCACCAGGGCCGCCGCGAGCAGCCGTGTGCGGAGCGAGCGGCGCCGCGCCGTCGCCGCCATCAGGCGGGCTCCGCGTGCAGGCGGTAGCCGTGGCCGCGCACGCTCTCGATCCGCGCCGGCGCGATCTTCCGGCGCAGGCGCGTGATGATCACCTCGACGGAGTTCGAATCGACGTCGGCGTCGCCCTCGTAGACCCGCTCGATCAGGTGCGGGCGCGGCACCACGGTCTCGCGGTTCAGCATCAGGCAGGACAGGACCCGCCATTCCAGGCCGGTGAGCTTGAGCGGCAGGCCCTCGTGCTCGAAGGCGCCGAGACCCGGATCGAAGCTGAGGGGACCGCAGGTGATCCGGCTCGCGCCCCCGCCCTGGGACCGGCGCACGAGGGCGCGGAGGCGAATCACCAGCTCCTCGACGCGCACCGGCTTCACGAGGTAGTCGTCCGCCCCCGCCTTGAAGGCCGCGACCTTGTCGCTCCAGCCGTCCCGGGCGGTGAGCACCAGCACCGGCAGGGTCCGGCCGGCCCCGCGCCAGGCCCGCAGCACCGAGACGCCGTCGCCCTTCGGCAGGCCGAGATCGAGCACGACGGCGTCGTAGCCCTCGGTCTCGCCGAGATGCTGGGCGTCCTCGCCGGTGGCGGCGTGGTCGAGCACGAAGTTCTCGGCGCGCAGGACCTTGGCGACCTCCGCCGCGAGGGCGGCGTCGTCCTCCACCAGCAGGATCTTCACCGGTCTCACCTCCCCGTCTGGACCGCGGCGGCCGGCCGGTTTCGCCCGCTGCCGCCGGCACTTAGGGCCGTGGTCTCACGTCGGCTCCCGGGACGGCCGCCCGGGCGCCGACCTGTCGGCCCGCATCAACGCCCGCTGCCAAGCCTCTGAACCCGCACGGGTTCCACACGGAGCGCTCTAGGGCGGCGCGTTTAACCGGGCCTGAACCGCGCGGTTCAGACCGGATTGCCGGCGCCTCCCTAGGAAGGGGCATCGGATCGAGCCGATCCGGACCCTTCAGAGGATGAGATCATGAGCGACGACAAGACCATCGACGGGACCGCGCGGGAAGTCCGCGAGACCGAGGCCGCCAAGCCGGCGTCGCGGGCGGTGCCGCGGCGGACCTGGGTGGTGGGCGCGGTGGCGCTGCCGCTTGCCCTGGGCGCCGTCGGCCTGTCCCTGGCGCAGGGAACGCCGTTCCAGCCGACGCCGGTCGCGCCGGTGGCGATCCAGGCCCTGGCCCCCTCCGGCGCGACCGCCATCAAGGGTGAGGTCGCGGAGATCTTCGGCAACAAGTTCGTGGTGCAGGACGGGACCGGGCGGGCCCTCGTGGAGACGGGCCGCGAGGGCGAGGGCGGCGGCCTCGTCGCCAAGGGCGAGACCGTGACGGTGCAGGGCCGCTTCGAGACCGGCTTCCTGCGCGCCCGGGTCCTGACCCACGGGGACGGGCGCACGCTGCTGCTCGGGCCGGCCGGCGGCCCTCCGACCGGCAGCCTGGACTGGGCCAAGGACCGGCTCGGTCTCGGGCCGAAGCCCGACATGGCCGCCCTGACCGCCTCGCTCCAGGCGGCGGGCTACGGCGACGTGCGGGTCACGGGCCGCGGGCCGCGCCATTTCGAGGTGGCCGCGAAGGACCGGGACGGCCGCGAGCACCAGCTCCATGTCGGCTTCGACGGCCAGGTGCGGGAGCGCCCGGCGCCGGGGCTGCCGCCGCTCTGAGCCGGGCCCGGGCGGGCGGGCCCGCGTGCAACCCTTCCGCGCCTGCCGCGTCCTCCTGTCTCTCGCCGGACAGGAGGTGCGCGCCGTGGAGCCGATGAAGCCGATGGAACCCATGAAGCCCATGGAGCCCATGGAGCCCATGGAGCCCATGAAACCGATGGAGGGCGCGGAGCCCTGGTGGCCGAAGGATCTCGGCGAGCCCGCGACCAGCGGCGCGCAGAACGGGATGAGGTACGCGTTCTTCCCGGACAAGCGCCGCCTCCTCGTCGACCGCGACGGGCAGGTCTCGACCTACGACAGCGGCGACCACCGGATCGGCGGCGTCGCGCAGGCGGACGGGGCGGCCAAGACCCTGACCTTCACCGGCCAGGACGGCGAGGTCGACCTGGGCTCCCTGAAGAAGCTCGACTGAGCCCGGCGTGGACAGGCCGGGACGGCGCGCTTAAGCCCGGCCCGACCATGCGAGCCGTCCCGCCAGACCCCGCGATGCCATGCGCGCGCTGATCGACCTCGTCCGCGCCATGCGGTCGGCCGACCGGCGCCGGCTCGCCCTGATCGCCCTCGGCCTCGCGGCGGCGGCGCTGCTCGAGGTGGTGGGCGTCGCCTCGGTGATCCCGTTCCTGACGCTGGTCGGGGACCCGTCGGCGGCGACCCGGATCCCCTATCTGGCCCAGGCCCGGAGCGCCCTCGGCCTGACCGACGAGCGCGGCTTCCTGCTGGTGACCGGCGGGGCCGCGCTCGCGGCGATCCTCGTCACCGCGCTGGTGAATGCCGGGCTGACCTACGCGCAGCTCCGGTTCACGCACCTGGCCGGCTACAGCCTCAGCCGGCGGCTGCTGTTCCGGTACCTCGACCGGGAGCGGCTGTTCTTCGCGAAGGCCAACAGCGCCGAGCTCGCCAAGAACGTGCTGTCCGAGACCGACCGGCTGGTGATCGGCGCGCTGACCCCCGCCACGGTGCTCGCCTCGCGGGCGAGCTCGGCGCTCGCGGTGATCGCGTTCCTGCTGGCCTACGCGCCGCAGCTCGCGCTGATCCTGGGGGGCGGCTTCGGCGGCCTCTATGTCGGGATCTACCTGGTGATGCGCGCCCGGCTGGCCCGGCTGGGCGGCCGCACCGTCGCCGACAACGAGGCCCGCTTCCGGATCGTGCAGGAGACCTTCGGGGCGCTCACCGAGCTGAAGCTCTACGGGCGCGCGGAGGCGTTCGCGTCGCGGTTCGACGCCCCGGCCCGGGCCTACGCCCTCGCCACCGCGGCGAGCCAGCTCACCGGCCAGATGCCGCGCTTCGTCATCGAGGCCCTGGCCTTCGGCGGGGTGATCGTGGTGGTGCTGTTCGCGCTCGCCCAGGGGCTCGACGTCGCCGGCATCCTGCCGCTGCTCGGCCTGTTCGCCTTCGCGGGCTACCGCATGCTGCCGGCCTTCCAGAACATCTTCACCTCGGTGGCGCTGATGCGCTTCACCCTGCCGGCGGTGCGGGTGATCGTCGACGAGCTCGCCGACGAGCGCGAGCCCCGGCCCCGCACCGCGGAGCGGCTGCCCTTCGCGCGGGCGATCCGGCTCGAGGGCCTCGGCTTCGATTACGGCGCCGGCCGTCCGGCCCTCGCCGGAATCGACCTGACGATCCCGGTCAACGCCACGGTCGGCCTCGCCGGGCGCACCGGCTCGGGCAAGTCGACGCTGGCGGGCCTGATCCTCGGCGTGCTGGGCCCGACCGCCGGGCGGATCACCGTGGACGGCCGGGCCCTCGATGCCGACACCCTGCCCGCCTGGCAGAACCGGATCGGCTACGTCCCGCAGGAGGTGTTCCTGGTGGACGGCACGGTGGCGGAGAACATCGCGCTCGGCCTCGACGCGCCGGACCTCGCCGCCGTCGAGCGGGCGGCGCGGCTCGCCGGCGCCCACGACTTCGTCGCCGCCCTGCCGCACGGCTACGCCGAGCGGGTCGGCGAGCGCGGGGCGCGGCTGTCCGGAGGCCAGCGCCAGCGCGTCGGCATCGCCCGGGCCCTCTACCACGACCCGGACGTCATCGTCTTCGACGAAGCGACCTCGGCCCTCGACGACGAGACGCAGGCGGCCGTGATGCGGGCGCTGCGCGCCCTCTCGGGCCGGCGGACGCTGATCCTGATCGCCCACCGCCTCTCGACCCTGGAGGGCGCCGACGCGGTCCACGTCCTGGAGGCCGGCCGGATCGTCGCTTCCGGGCCGCCCGAGGCGGTCCTGCCGGGGCTCGGAACGGCGGCCTGAGCAACCGCGCGCCGGGGCCTTGCGTCCGGCCCCGCCTCCGTTACCTCGGCTCACCGAGGCAGACCGGGAGAGCACCGTGACCACGCGCATCGAGCTGACCGCACCGGACGGCACCACCGCGACGCTCGCGACTGACGGGGCCGAGCCGGTCTCGTGGCGGGTCGGCGGGACCGAGTATCTCTGGAGCGGCGATCCCGAGCACTGGAACCGCCACGCGCCCTGGCTCTTCCCGGTGGTCGGCGCCTCGGCGGGCGGGCACGTGACGGTCGGGTCCGAGCGCTACCCGATGGCCCAGCACGGCTTCGCCCGGGACCTGCCCTTCGCGGTGGTCGATCGGAGCGCCGACGCGGTGACCCTGCGCCTGACCGACGGGCCCGAGACGCGGGCGCACTACCCGTTCGCGTTCCGGCTCGACATCGCCGCGCGGGTCCGCCCGGCGGGGCTCGACCTCGACGTGACCGTCGCCAATCCCGGCGCCGCCCCCCTGCCCTACGCCCTCGGCTTCCACCCGGCCTTCCCGTGGCCCTTCGCGGGCGGCACCCGCGCCCGCGACGGCGGCTACGCGGTCG
Source organism: Methylobacterium sp. D48H (assembly GCF_053345715.1). Taxonomy (NCBI): domain Bacteria; kingdom Pseudomonadati; phylum Pseudomonadota; class Alphaproteobacteria; order Hyphomicrobiales; family Methylobacteriaceae; genus Methylobacterium; species Methylobacterium sp. D48H. The sequence goes on along the minus strand of NZ_JBKFAP010000005.1, from coordinate 127,637 downwards.
CCTTCGAGGAGGCAGAGCGGCCCTTCGCCCCCCAGGTCGGCCCGGGCGGCCTGCTGCTGCGCGACGAGCAGCCGATCCCCCTCGCCGGGGACACGCTGCCCCTCGATCCGGCGCTCTTCACCGAGGCCTTCGTGTTCCGGAACGCCCGCAGCCGCTGGATGCGCTTCACCGGCCCCGGACGATCGATCCGCATGGCGATGGCGGATTTCCCCCACCTGGCGGTCTGGACCAAGCCGACCGCACCCTTCCTGTCGCTGGAGTGCTGGACCGGCTACGCCGACTGGTCGGACTTCGCGGGCGACCTCGCCGCGCGCGATTCGCAGCGCCTGCTCGCCCCGGGCGCCGCGGCGCGCCACGGCGTCCGCCTGACGCTGGAGACCTAGCCTTTGCGGATCTGGGTGGCGCGGCCCGAGCCGGGAGCGACGCGGACCGGGGCGGCCCTGGCCGAACTCGGCCACGCGCCGCTCGTGGCGCCGATCCTGGCCGTGCGGCCGACCGCGGCGGCCCCGCCTATGGGACCCTTCGCCGCGCTGCTGCTGACCAGCGCCAACGCGGTTCCGGCGATCCGCGACGCGCCGGCCCTGCGCGGCCTCCCGGTCTTCGCCGTCGGCGCTCGGACGGCCGCCCTGGCCCGCGCGGCCGGTCTCGGCCCCGTCCGGGAGGGGCCGGGCGACGCCGCGGGCCTCGCCGCCCTGGTGGCGGCGACGCTGCCGCCCGGCCAGCCGCTCCTCCACGCGACGGGCGCCGAGCGCAAGCCGGAACCGGCGGCGACGCTCACGGCCGCCGGATTCCGGGTCACGGCCTTCGTGGCGTACCGGGCCGAACCGCTGGACCGCCTGCCGCCGGCGGTCGGCCGCGAGCTCGCCGGGAACCGCCTCGAGGCGGCCCTTCACTATTCCCGGCGCAGCGCCGCCGTCGCCCTTGCCCTCGCGGATGGATCGGAGCACGGCGGAGCTTTCCGCCGGCTGAGGCATTACTGCCTATCGCCGGATGTTGCGGCACCCCTGGAAGCGGCCGGTGTTCCGGTCCATTTCGTCGCGGCACGCCCGCGCGAAGCGGACCTGCTCGGCGCCCTGACAGGGCGACCGGGCTAACCGCGCGGTGACAGGGAGGCCGGGCCGCCGTATCTCGCCCTCGCGCCCGGCGCCGCCGCGGTGCTAGGGGGGCGCGGCGACGCCGAAGAGTTGGAGGACTTGCCCGTGACGCCACCACCCAGCGACGCCGACAAGCCCGGCCCCGGCGGCCGGAAGCCGGACGCCGCGCCCGGCAAGCCCGGGCAGTCCAGCCCGCCCGGTGGCGCGTCCCGACCGGCCGCGACGTCGGCGTCCACAGCCTCCACGTCGGCCTCGACGTCCGCTTCCACCTCTTCCACCGCCGCCGGCGGCGTGCGGGGGCCGCAGGGATCCGCGTCCGGAACGCCGCCCAGGCCGGCGACCGACCCGGTCGTGACCGCCAAGCCCGGCACGACCGATCCGAAGGCCGACGCCGGCAAGCTGGCCTCCGGGGCCGACAGCCTGAAGCCGTCGACCGGCCCGGCCGCCCAGTCGGCCGGTGCGAAGCCCGATCCCGTGACGGCGGGCGCCGCGTCGTCGGCCTCCGACGGCAGGACCGGAGCGTCCCCCTCGTCGTCGTCGACGGCCTCCACCGCCGCGTCCGGGACGTCCGGCGCGAAGATCGATCCGAAGGCCGCGCAGCCCGGAACCGGCCCGCAGGGCGGTCCCCGTCCGGGCGGACCCGCACCCGGCGCCGCGGGCCCGGCGGCGGCCAGCGCGGTGACGGCCGGCCCGATCATCGACCTGAAGGCCAAGCGGATCCCGGATCCGGCGACCGCCGGCAAGGAGCCGGGCAAGGACGCTTCCAGGGACACCGCCCAGAATACCTTCAAGGATACCGCCAAGGACACATCCAGGGACGGCAAGGAGCCGCCGAAGGGCCCGATCCCCGCGGTGGCCGCCGTCGATCCCAGCAGGAGCGCCGCCGCGCCCGCCGGCCGGGCCCGGGCCGGGTTCGGCTCGCTCGCGGCCGCGGGGCTGCTCGGCGGCGTGATCGGCGCCGGCCTGCTGTTCGGCGCCGAGAAGGCCGGGATCGGTCCCGACCCGCGCCTGAGCGCCCTGGACCAGAGGCTCTCCGGCCAGCTCGCGTCCCTCGACAAGCGTCTCGACGGGCTGGCCCCGCGCGACGCCGTGACGGCGCTCGACAAGCGCGTCGCCGCCGCCGAGGCGAGCGCCAAGCAGGCCCTGGACAAGTCCGGTGCGGCGCCCGCGTCCACCGCCGACGGGCAAGCGGCCGGTCAGGCCTCCGGTCAGGCCCCCGCGGTGCCGCCGGATCTCGTCGCCCGCCTCGACAGCCTCGACCAGCGCGTCGCGGCCCTGCAGGAGGAGCCGGGTCAGGAGCCCGGTCGCGACCAGCCGGCCGATTCGAAGCTCGGCGTGGTCCAGGACAACGCGAAGCAGATCGCCGACCTCGAGACCCGCCTGAAGGCGGTGGAGGATGGCGGCGCCAACAAGGGCGCGGCCGAGGAGGCCGCCCGGAAGGTCGCGGCGCTGCAGAGCGAGGTGGAGCAGAAGACCAAGGCGAACGCCGAGGCCGACGCGGCCCTGGGGCAGCGCCTCGACGCGCTGCAGCAGGCCGTCGACGCGCGGGTGAAGGCCGCGACCGAGGCGGTCCAGGCGGCGACCCAGGCGAGCCGCACCGCCGCCGAGGCCGGACAGGCCCAGGCCGCGGAGGCCGCGAAGGCGGTCGACCGGCGGCTGCAGGAACAGGCCGACCAGATCGCCGCTCTGGACAAGAGCGTCGCGCAGCGCGCCGAGGCCAGCACCGTCCAGGCGGCGCTCCGGGTCGTCGTCGCCGACCGCGTGGCGGCCGCCCTGGAATCCGGGACGAGCTACGCCGAGCCGCTCGCGACCCTGCGCAAGCTCGATCCGGGGACCGACGCGCAGGCCAAGGCCCTGGCGCCCTTCGCCGACGGCGGTGCTCCCTCGGCGGGGGATCTTGCCGACACGTTCCGGCCGATCGCCGAGCGGATCGCGGCCAAGCGGCAGGCGCAGCGGGCCAAGAGCGCGGCCGAGACCGGCGATTTCCGCACCAAGCTCCTCAGCATGGCCGACGGTCTCGTGCAGATCCGCAAGGCCGACGCACCCGCTCCCGAGGCCGCGGACGATCCGGAGAGCAAGGTCCAGGCGGCCCTCGACCGCGGCGACCTGCCGGCGGCCTCGGCGGCCTTCGCGGCGCTCCCGGCCGAGGCCCGGGAGCAGGCCGGGGATTTCAGCGCCAAGCTCAAGGCCCGGGCCGAGGCCGAGCAGGCCGTGCGCGCGCTGCTCGACGGCGCCTTCAAGGCCCTGCCGGTCGGCGCCGCCCAGCCGGCCCAGGCCGCCCCCGGGCGCTAGGCCGGTGAGGGCCCCGATCCGCGCGCTGCGCGGCCGCACCATCTCCGAGCGGGCGCGCAGGCGCCCCGCTCCTCCCGCACCCCGCGACGGCCGCCAGCCGGCCGCCGACAGGAGATACTGACCCCATGTGGCGCGCCCTCGCCTTCCTGGCCCTGCTCGCACTCGCCGCCTTCGGGGCGGTCTGGATCGCCGACAGGCCCGGCACCGTCACCGTCGTCTGGAACGGCTACCAGATCGGCACCAGCCTCGCGGTCGCCCTCGTCGGCGTGATCGCGGCGGCGATCGTCCTGGGCGTCCTCTGGGCGATCGTGCGCGGTGTCATCGGCCTGCCCGAGGCCCTGGTCCGCGGCTCGGCCGAGCGGCGCCGGGCCAAGGGCCTCTCGGCCCTCTCCCGCGGCATGGTGGCGGTGGGCTCGGGCGATCCCCTGGCGGCCCGCCGCTTCGCGGGCGACGCCGAGCGGCTCCTCGGCACCGAGCCGCTGACCCTGCTGCTGAAGGCGCAGGCGGCGCAGATCTCCGGCGACCGGGACGCGGCCGAGAGCGCCTTCCAGCGCATGGTCGACGATCCCGAGACCCGGGTCCTGGGCCTGCGCGGCCTGTTCGTCGAGGCCCGGCGCCGCGAGGACGAGACGGCCGCCCGCGCCTACGCCACCGAGGCCGCCCGCCTCGCCCCGAGCGTGACCTGGGCCAACGAGGCCCTTCTGGAGGCGCAGAGCGCCGACGGCGACTGGGCGGCCGCCCTGGAGACGATCGAGCGCCGCTCGTCGCTCGGACTGATCGACAAGGCCGCGGCCCGGCGCCAGCGGGCTGTGCTCCTCACCGCCATCGCCGGCGAGCGCGAGGCCGGCGAGCCGGAGATCGCCACGGAGCGGGCCCTGCAGGCGGTCAAGCTCGCCCCCGACCTCGTGCCGGCGGCCTGCATCGCCGGCCGCCTCCTGGCCCGTCGCGGCGACGTCAAGAAGGCCGCCCGGATCGTCGAGGCGGCCTGGAAGGCAAATCCCCATCCCGACCTCGCGAAGGTCTATCTGGGCCTGCGTCCCGGCGATTCGGTTCGCGACCGCCTCGCCCGCGCCGAAGTCCTGGCCAAGCTGTCGGTCTGGGACCCCGAATCCCGCCTCGCCCTGGGCCAGGCCGCCCTCGACGCGCGGGACTACAAGCGGGCCCGCGAGGCCGTGAAGCCCCTGCTCTCCGACCGTCCGACCGCCCGGGCCTGCCTGATGATGGCGGCCATCGAGGAGGCCGAGCACGGGGCCGCTTCCGGTCAGGCCCGCGAGTGGCTGGCGCGGGCCGCCCGCGCCCCGCGCGACCGCGTGTGGATCGCCGACGGCATCGCCACCGATACCTGGGCGCCGGTCTCGCCGGTGACCGGGCGCCTCGACGCCTTCGCGTGGCGCGAGCCCCCGAACACGCTCGGTGCCGCGGCCGCGGTGGAGCCGGAGGCGGACGCCGCCGGCCCGGCCCTCGTGCCGGCGGCCCCGAACGCCGCGGCGCCGGGCGCCAGACCGCTCGCTTCATCGGTCCCCGTGTCGCCTCCGACCGTGTCCCCCGCCGCCGCGACTGCTCCGGTCCCGTCGCCGACACCCGCGTCGACCTCCGCGTCGGCCCAGGCCGCGTCCTCGGCCTCGGTCGCGTCCGCGGCGTCGACCTCCACCGGCCCGATCCCGACCGTCCTTCCGGCGAAGGCGAGCGCCTCGAAGGCGGCCGGTGCCGACCCGGTCTCGGCCGGGATGGCGTCCGCGGCGCTGCCGCCTTCCGGCTCGGGTGGGCGGCCGGTTCGTCGGATCGGGTGACCGGTTTCACGGCGCGCCGGCCGTCCGAGCGCGAGATGACAGGAGCGCCGCGGGGTCACGGACACGCCGCGGCGTTCGACTATTGCAAGTTGAACGAGCCGGCGCGCCGTGTAGCTTGTCGTGAGCTGCCGACCGAGGATCCGATCATCCCCCAGCCCGCTCACAGCCCGCGCGCGCCGTCGATCCGGTCGGATCGGAGGGGCGTCCCGCGTCGCCGGGTGCGCCCGTGACCGTCCTCGAGGAGGACGGCGAGCCGCGCCGGCAGGTCGGGGCCCTGCCGTTCCGGCACGGGCGGGACGGCAAGACAAAGATCCTGCTGGTGACCTCCCGGGAGAGCCGCCGCTGGGTCATCCCCAAGGGATGGCCGATGAAGGGTCGCAAGCCGTTCGAGGCGGCCGCGCGGGAGGCCTACGAGGAGGCCGGCCTGCGCGGTGCGGTCGGCAAGCGGCCGATCGGGCTTTACCTCTACCAGAAGCGTCTGAGGAACCTCGACACCGTCCTGTGCCAGGTGAAGGTGTTTCCGCTGGAGGTGCGCAAGCAGCTCAAGCATTTCCCGGAGGCGCGCCAGCGGGAACTCCGATGGTTCACCCCTTCGGACGCCGCCGAGGCCGTGTCCGAGCCCGGGCTCGCCGCCCTGATCCGGGCCGCATCGCGCACCTAAAACGGCGCGGAAGCGCAACACGGCGTTGCCAACCCGGCGGCGATCCGTTATGGCCCCACTCGGCCGGACGGAGACGCCCCCGCGGGAGCGCCCCGGTCACCTGCTGCGGTAGCTCAGTGGTAGAGCACTTCATTGGTAATGAAGAGGTCGAGAGTTCAATCCTCTCTCGCAGCACCAGAAACCTTCCCGATCTCGCAATCAGTCCGGACGATGCTAACGGTTCCCTAGCGGAACTCGTCGCAGACTGAGGATCGCGTCGGCTGCCCGGCCGACACCATCCGCTGAAGGGGACGCGCGGACGTGAACTCGACAGCCCTGTTCACCATGCTGGGCCTCGTCATCGGATGGGCGGTCCTGGCCGGCGCGGCCCTGATCACCGGGCGGGTCGCCACCTTCGCGTTCCTGATCCTGACGCTGATCGCCCTCTACCTCTACGTGCCGTGGGTGCGGCTGCGGGCGAGCGGGATCGACGGGTCCAGCCGACCGGTCCGGTTCTGGACCAACGTCGCCATGCTGGCCGTCAGCCTCGCCGCCTGCCTCGCCTTCGGGATCATGCTCGCCCGGCGCACCGGGCTCCTGTAGGCGCCCGTAGAGCGGCGCGTTCCGCGGCCGCGCCGCGCGCGCCCGGCGATCCCGAGAGAGCTGTCCCCTGTCCGACCACCGAGTGCCCTCACGCGGCGCATCGCGGGCAGAGAAAGGGGCCGCTGATCCGGTCATTCGCGGCGCCCCCTTAACATGGGTGAAGCGCCCTTAACTTACATTGTGTAATTCTGGCCGGTTAGGCGCGGCCCTGATCGTGGATTTTCACGACAATACCCTGGCGCGGCGCGGGAAAATGCGTTCGGTCAAATATTGATCGTTATAAAATTCGCGAAAGATCGAACCGTGGTCCCGAAGCGGGGTTGGACAGGGTGCGAGGCGCGATGCTCCCACGGAGTACCGGGCCGACGGCCGATCGTGCGGTGGGCTTGAGCACGCCGTGCCTCTCGCGAGGGACAGACATCATGTACTATCACGACAAGCGGCTTCAGTACCCGGTCAAGGTCGACAGCCCCGACCCGATCTACGCCCGCATGCTCCAGCAGGCGATTGGCGGCATCGAGGGCGAGATCCGGGTCGCCTTCCAGTACTTCTTCCAGGCCTGGGGGAACCGCGCCCCGACGACCAAGTACCGTGACATGCTGCTCAATACGGCCACCGAGGAGATCGGCCATATCGAGATGCTCGCGACCGCGGTGGCGCTGAACCTCGAGAACGCCCCTACCAAGGTCCAGGAGGCCGGGGCGGCCGACGCGATCGTCGGTGCCGTGATGGGCGGCGAGAACCCGCGCCACATCGCCGAGGGCATGCTGCACAAGACGCTGCTGTCGACCGGCATGGCCGCCTTCCCGGGCAATTCCGACGGCCAGTCCTTCGACATGAGCCACATCTACGCCAGCGGCAACATTGCGGCCGACATGTACTGCAATGTCGCCGCCGAGAGCACCGGGCGCGTCCTGGCGGTGCGGCTCTACAACGCCACCAACGATGCGGGCATGCGCGACATGTGGAGCTTCCTCATCGCCCGCGACACGATGCACCAGCAGCAATGGCTGGCGGTGATCGAGGAACTCGGCGGCCACGCCGGTACGCTGCCGATCCCGAACTCCTTCCCGCAGGAGAAGGAGAACCAGAAGTTCAACTACAACTTCTTCTCCACGTCGGCGGACGGTTCGCCGCCGCCGGCCGGGCGCTGGACCCAGGGCCCGTCGCTCGACGGCAAGGGCGAGTTCAGCGTCGTCCAGAACCAGCCGATAGGCGAGGAGCCGGTGCTCGGCCCGGCCCGGCCCGACAGCGGTGCCGAGAGCCAGCAGATCGGCTGATCCGCCGGCCGGGACGGCTCACCCGAGGTCGCGGCGCTCCGGTGCGCCGCGACCCGCGCGCGGACGGGAACAGGTGGCTCGCAGGACGGTGACACGCGGCACGCTCGTCGACGGTCGTGTCTGCCTCGCCCGGACCGACGCGGAGCGCGCCCCGCTGGTCCGGCGACTGGCGCGGATCGAGGGTCAGGTTCGAGGATTGCGGGCGATGGTCGAGGCCGACAGGCACTGCCTCGACGAGGTCCAGCAGATCCGGGCCGCCACAGCGGCCCTGCGCGAGGTCGGCCTCCTGATCATCGACCAGCACGTCGCCGCGGGGCTCCGCCTCGCGGCGCGCGATCCGGACCGGGAGGCGGTGATGGCGGACCTCCTTCGGGTTCTGCGGGCGGCCATGGCGGAGGCCGGATAGGCGCGGGCGGCCGGCCCGCACCCCCCGGCGCCCACGCTCAGTGCTTGGTCAGCGTCTCGACGACGGTGCCTGGCCCGATGCGCGCCGAGAAACGGGCCAGACGGCTGCGGCTGGGCTCCTCGAGACCGCCGGCATGCGCGAAGGTCGTCAGGGCGATGCCGACGAGGAACCGGGCCTCCTCGACGGTCACGGCCCGGCCGCTCAGGGTGCTGGCCGCGCCCCGAACGGCGAGGACGGCCTCTTGGAAGGCGGGATCGTCCTCGAGATCCGAGAGCCGTGTCATGGGCGCGATCCCGCGGTCGAGAGCGTCCCGCACCCGCCCCGCACAGGACGGGCATTCGCAGCAGCGAGACCTCCGCGTGCAGTGCCGCAGATACGGCCGCGCGGAGAACAGTTTTCCGGTGCGTATGACCTCATCGAACTCCCTCTTTCCGTCGACATCTCTGTCGCGATTGTCGCGGACGCCAGCATATATTGGTCCCAATATGCGCCTATCCGCTGATCTATGTTGCGGCGGATGCGCCGTGATCGGGGATTAATGGCGCCTCGCGATTTTTCATACCCTTCAGGTGATCGGCTATCATGCTCGAACTCTCGCTCGACGCTGATACAATCGACGCGCAGGGCCCCCGGCTCCCCGACAGCGTGCAGTATCACCTCGGCCATCTGCTCGCGGCGACCTACGCGCAGGACAACGTCGAGCCGCCCATCGCGGATCGCTTCGCCGAACTGCTGAGGCTGCTCGACGGCGCCTTCGGCCGGGCGCAGGACGGGCGTGAGAAGGCGTTCCAGGCCTCGCTCCTCGCCCTGGTGCCGAACTTGCAGCGCTTCGCCCGCTCGCTCCTGCGCAGCCATGTCGGTGCCGACGACCTCCTGCAGAACACGCTCCTCCGGGCCTGGCGCTCGCGCGCGAGTTTCGCGCCGGGCACGAACCTTGAAGCGTGGCTGTTCACCATCATGCGCAACCAGTTCTACAACGAGCACCGCAAGCGTGGGCGCGAGGTGCAGGACGAGGACGGCGTGCAGGCGGAGCGGATGGTCTCGCTGCCCGAGCAGGGCGGCCATCTCGACCTGAGCGACGTCCAGGCCGCCCTCGACCGCCTGGCGCCGCCGATGCGGCAGGCGCTGGTGCTCGTGGCGATCGAGAACCTCACTTACGAGGAGACCGCCGCCGTCATGCAGTGCCGCATCGGCACGGTGAAGAGCCGGGTATGGCGGGCTCGGACGCAGCTCGCCGAGATGCTGGGCTACACCGGCCTCGAGGTCGGCAGCGACGACATCATGCTGGCCGCCGCGGGACCGAAGGGCCGGAAATCCACCGCTGTCTCGTGACGGCGACCGGCGGACGGGGTCGCTAGGGACCCGCCTCTGCGCGTAGGGTCGATCCCCGATCCCGGGCTCGAGGAGCCGCCGTTCCCCATGTCGCCGCTCCCCATGCTGCCGCGCGCCGTGATCGCCGCTGCCGTCGTGTTCGGCCTCGCCCTTTCGTCGGCGGCGGTGGCGGCGCGGACCGCACCGGGACCCGCAGCGCGGGCCTGGCTCTCCGACCTCGTCACGCGGATCGATGCCGCGGACCGCGCCGGGACGCGGCCGGGACCGGGCCGTGGCCGCGGAACCGTGGTCGTCCACGTGCAGATCGCCGCGGACGGTGCGGTTCAGGGCGCGGAGATCGAGGAGAGCTCGGGCTCGGCGAAGCTCGATCAGCGTGCGCTCCGCGCCGTGCAGGGCATCAGTCCGGCGCCCGCGCCGCCCACCGCACTCCTGGGTGTGGACGGGATCGTCGATCTCAGCATCCCGGTCGCACTCGGCCACTGAGTCCGCGCCGAGTATGCGTCTGCCGGCCGGACTCCAATCCCGGCGGCGCCGCCGGACCGGTCAGCGGCTCGGGCCGGTATCGGCGCCGATATAGGCCCCGACGAGATAGCCGGCCTGGAGGGCGGTGAGGTAGGCGAAGAGCAGCAGCACCTTCTCGGCGTCGAACTGGGCCCAGACGAAGATCGAGAGGGCCAGCCACCCGAGGGTGACCAGCATCGAGCTGGCGATCAGAACCGATGCCCGATACCGCCAGCCCTCCCATATGCCCACCGCGAAAAGCAGGGCCGCAACCAGCAACGGGCCGTCTCCTTCCGCGCGAACAGATAAAATTTTACGCGCTAAACCTCTGACATTTCGAAGATTTTCGACCGCGTGCCCGACATTCGGGGGGGAGTTTTGATTTTTCATTAACTCGGCCCGTCCGCTGGGGCCGTCCGTCATAGGACGACCCGGTCACGGTCCGAGTCCAGCAACGCCTCCACTCCGCGCCGGCCGCTCGGCGGGCCGGGGATGCAGAATGCGAGCCAGGCAGACGGCGGCGCCGACCGGCAGTTTCACCGGCGATCCATCATTGACAAGATCGATAATAGAAATCGATCGCATCTGTTTGGATCATGTTGCTCTGCAGCGTAGATATCCCCTCGAAGCCGGGCACGCCCCGGACAACGAGAGGATTTCTGATCATGACCGTTCGCACCATCGTTCTCGCCGCCCTCGCTGCCGTTCCGATGATCGGGGCCGCCCGCGCCGACGAGAGCATCGCGCTGACCCCGCCGCTCTATCGCGAGCAGGCGCGTCCCACGGCCGCCGTTCGGCCCGCCTCCGAGCTGGCCACGACGCCGCGTCTCGTCCCGGCGAGCCCGGCCTCGCGCCGGGTCGTCGCCACCGCGGTCCCGGCCCGCTGAGGCGGGGCGTGTCCGCGATCCGGCGTCATCGGGCCATCCGGTGGCGCCGGCCGCAGCGCCGGCCCGGTACGAAGCGTCAGCCTAGCCGTCAGGCCGGGCAGGGTTTTCCCCCCGGCAGAACCACCTCGCTCTGCCCGTTGTAGATCTCGCCGCCGCGCACCGGCCAGATCTTCTTGTACCGGAAGGTCCACCGCGTCAGGTTCGAGAGGACCGGGAAGATCGGGTGGTAGGTCATCGTGACTTCCGACACGACGAAGCGGTCGCCGTTCCGGGTCATCCCGGCGGGCGGTGCGCCGAGCGAGGAGCCCGCCGTGCGGGCCTGTCCGTTGGACTCGGCGCTCGAGCAGACCTTGGTCGCCGCCGAGCTGCCGTCGCTGTAGGTGCCCGCCGCCGTCAGCACGATGCTCGCCCGGCTCACGTCGTAGGGGTTGGAGATGGCGCTCGTCGCGGCGAAGACCGGCTTGAGATCGGCGTAGCTGCCGCGCGAGATTAGGTCCGCCATCGTGGCCGCCGCGTTGTCGAGCCGCTTCCCGATCATGTAGGCGCGGGGCAGCTCGATCGACCCCATCAGGATCAGCAGCAGGATCGGGGCGATCACGCTGAACTCGATCGCGCTCACGCCCTCCCGGTCGCCGATCAGGCGGATCAGGCGGGCGCGCAGGCGACCGCTCAGCACGGCTTGGGCTCGTAATCCTCGGCCCGGAAGATCTCGGTCGTGACCAGCAGCTGAGTCTTGTCGGCCATGATCCGGCCGGTGAAATCGAGCATCTGGAACAGCCGCATCACCGGCACGGCGACCCGGACCGTGACGGTGTCGCCGCCCTGCGGGCACTCGAAGCGCTGGCCGAAGCCCGGCGTCCAGGTCTTCGTGGTCTTGTCGAACGGCTCCGCCGGCTGCGAGGTCGAGAACGAGGGCGTCCGGGAGACGTCGAGGCGCAGGTCGGCGCAGGGGAACAGCGCCGAGGGGCCGGTGCAGACGATCCTGCGGAGGCGCTCGCTCGGATCGCTGCCGTCGGAGCCGTCCTGGAAGGTGCCGGTTCGCAGCTGCCGGACGCTCCGGTCGACCGCGATATCCAGCGTCTGCTGCTCGATGGCGATGACGCCGGATTCAGCCACGACGCCCAGGAGAGCCAGGAACGGCGCGGCCAGGAGCGCGAACTCTACCGCTGAGGCGCCGGTCCGGTGGCCGGCGAACCGTCGGACGCGTCCGGCCGTGCCGGCGCGGCCCTCGGTCCCGCCCGGACGGCGGACGGTCGCGACGCGCCGAAAGATGCCCATCATGCCAAACGAACTCTGCAGGTCCGTGCCTGCCGCCGTCCGGCCGTAGAGGCGCGGACAGAAATAACCCTATGATGAGGCCGTTTAAAAACGGTTCAAATCTGGGTAGAAATTGCGGGTTCAGCAAGATTTTGCGGCCGCGATCTGTGATGAGGACGCAAATTCACCCTGAGGTTGTGTGCTGTTGTGTTCATTCGGCGGCAGGCCGGTGAGGCGATCAGTCGTCGAGACGGTGCCGGGCGTTGTGCGGCCGCATATAGAAGTTGTTCACAGCTAAAGGCGGCTCTATCGCGTGGCGATAGCTTCGCGGTGCTCGGACGCCACGGATTTTTAGGAGCTGTGCCTTAGGCCAACGGTTCGGTGGCCGGTGCCGCCGCAGCCGCCGATCGGTCCCGCCCTGGGAGACGCGTCCATTTCCCTGTTCTGGAGAGTGCTCCGCGCCGGCCCGCGGGCCCTGACGGACCGGTCCGGCTCGGTCGCCCTGACCTTCGGCCTGAGCGCCGTGGTGCTGCTCGGCCTGACCGGGGGCGGCATCGATTACGCCCGCCTCGCCTCGCGGCGCAGCCAGCTCCAGAACGCGGCCGATGCCGGTGTCCTCGCGGCCGGCAACTACCTCAAGCTCGCCGTCTCGACCTCGGCGGCGGCCAAGAGCATCGTGGTCGACACGGTCCACGCCCAGGCGGCGCCGCGGCCGGAGAGTCCCTACGCCCTCCGGGTCGACGTGGCGGACGACAAGACCAGCGTCGCCACGACGGTCGACGAGACCGTCAAGCTCGCTTTCGGCGGCTTCGTCGGGGTGCCCACCGTCAAGGTCTCGGTCCGCTCGACGGTCCGCGTCGTCGGCAAGATGCGCCTGTGCCTCCTGACGCTGGACCCGCTCGCCGCCGGCGCGTTCGAGCTGGAGAAGAGCGCCGAGGTGACCGCCCAGGATTGCTCGCTCTACAGCAACTCGCAGAGCCCGCGCGGCATGGTCGGCAAGGACAGCGCCTATGCCCGGGCGCAGACGATCTGCACGGCGGGCGGCTTCGACGGCGCCCGCGCGAACTTCGCGCCGCCGCCGCAGACGGGTTGCCCGCCGATCCAGGACCCCCTGAAGGACCGGGCAGCGCCGCCGGTCGGCGCGTGCACGGCGATCCCGTCCTCGGCGAACAGCAAGCGCGCCACCTCCGGCAACCTCGTCGACCAGAGCGTCACCCTCGATCCGGGCACCTATTGCGGCGGCCTGTACATCACCAAGAACGCCTCCGTGACGCTGCGCGCCGGCATCTACGTGATGAAGGACGGCCCGCTCATCGTCGACAAGAATGCCGCCATGACGGGGACCGACGTCGCCTTCTACTTCACCGGCAACAAGGGCGGTCTGCTCTTCGACAAGAAGACCACGATCAGCCTGTCGGCGCCGACCACCGGCCCCATGGCCGGCCTGCTGATGATGGAAGAGCGCACGGTCAGCGATCCCGTCGACCCCGCGGCGATCCTCGCCGGCCTGGTGGACCAGATCGTCACGCCGCTGCTGCCTGCGCCGCCGCCACCGCCGCCGACCCCGCCGCCGCTGGCCGCGACCAAGCCCATGCGGACCTACCGCATCATCAGCGACAACGCGCGGACCATGCTGGGGACGCTCTACCTGCCGGCCGGCCGCGTGGTGATCGACGCCGACAAGCCCGTCGCCGACCAGTCGGCCTACACGGTGATCGTGGCCCAGCAGGTCAACCTGTACCAGGGCCCGAACCTCTATCTGAACGCGAATTACGACGGGACCAGCGTGCCGGTGCCGAAGGGGGTCGGACCCCTCTCGGGCAAGCTGCTGCTGTCCCAGTAGGGAGGACGCGATGCGGATCCTGCGTCGACTACTCGTCGCCTGGGAGTGACACGGTGCTCGCGCTGATCCTCGACGATTCCGAGATGAACAACCTGCTGATCATGCAGGCGCTCAAGCCCGTGGCCGACTGCGAGCCGGTCGCCTTCACGTGCCCCGTGACGGCGCTCGACTTCCTGCGGGCGCATGTCGACCGGATCGGGGTCGTCGTCACCGACTACGACATGCCCGGCCTGACGGGCCTCGAGGTGATCGCGGCGGCGCGGGCGGTCCCAGGCTTCGCGCACGTGCCGATCGTGATGGTGACGAGCCTCGACCAGCGCAGCCTGCGCCACGAGGCCCTGCGCGCCGGCGCGACCGACTTCCTCGGCAAGCCCTGCGATCCCGTGGAGATCCAGGCCCGCATCACCAACCTGATGAAGATCAGCGCGGCCCACCGGCAGGAGCAGGACCGGGCCGCGTGGCTCGCCCGCGAGGTCGCGGCGGCGGTCGCCGTCATCGAGGCGCGGGAGCGCGAGATCATCGCCCTGCTGATGCGGGCCGCCGAGCACCGCGACACCGATACCGGCGACCACATCGCCCGGGTGGCCGGCTACGTGGGCGTCATCGCCCGGAACCTCGGCTTCGGCCCGGAGGAGATCCGGATCCTGAAGCTCGCCTCCACGATGCACGACGTCGGCAAGATCGGCGTGCCCGACGCGATCCTGCTCAAGCCCGGACCGCTCTCCGCCGAGGAGCGCGCCGAGATGGAGAAGCACGCCGAGCGCGGCCGGCGGATCCTGGAGGGCAGCACCTCCGACGTCGTGCGGCTCGCCGCCGAGATCGCCGAGAGCCACCACGAGCGCTGGGACGGCACCGGCTACCCGAAGGGCCTGCGCGGCGAGGGGATCCCACTCTCGGGCCGCATCGTGGCTGTGGCGGACGTGTTCGACGCCCTGGTGACCGAGCGGCCCTACAAGGCGGCCTGGCCGCTCGAGCGGGCGCGGGCCTTCGTGGCGGACCAAGCCGGCCGCCACTTCGACCCGCGCTGCGTCGAGGCGTTCCTCGCGGGCTGGGACGCGGTGGCGCGGACCTGCCTGCGCGCCGCCGCCTGATCCGCTCCCCGGTACCCTCGCCCTACCGCCCCTCCCCGTCCCTCCCCGCGACCGGGCCCGACCGGGCCACCTGAAGGAGCCGAGCGTGCATCTCGCGTGGCTGAGGCCGAGGCGCTCCCTGGCGGGCCGGCTGGCTCTGGCGGTGACCGGCGCCGTCACGGCGGCGCTCGTCCTGGCGGCGGCCCTGTCGGTCTGGCGCGAGGTCGCCCGCTACGCCGCCGACAAGCAGGCGGCGCTGGAGGCCGTCGCTCAGGTCTTCGCGCATGGCGGCGCCCGGGCCACCGCGGCGGGCGACGCCGACGGGGCGGACGCGTCGCTGCGGGCGATCGGCAAGGTGCCGTCCATCGTCTACGGGGCGATCGAGCGTCCGGACGGGTCCGTGCTCGCCGAGCAGGGGATCGGCCTGCGCCTGACCCGGGACGCCGCCCAGGACGGCGCGGACCTGTCGCTCCTGCACCTGCTCGCCACCCGCAGCCTCCAGGCGACCGCGCCCATCGTGGAGAACGGGGTCCCCGTCGGCCGGGTCGTGCTGATCGGCGAGACCGACGACATCCTCGGCCATCTCTGGGCCGCCGCGCAGAACGCCGCGCTGGCGGCGCTGCTCGCCGTCGCGATCGGCGTCGGCGTGTCGCTCTACCTGCAGCGCAGCGTCACGCGCCCGCTCGCCGCCCTCGCCCGCACCATGGAGGCGGTCCGCCTGCGCCACGACTACGCGCAGCGCGCGCCCGTGGGCGGCGACGACGAGGTCGGCGCGCTGGCGCGGACCTTCAACGACCTGCTCTCCGCGGTGAACGAGCGCGATCACCGCCTCGCCGCCCACAGCGCCCACCTCGAGGCGGAGGTCAGCGCCCGGACGGCCGACCTGAGCGAGGCCAAGCAGGCCGCCGACGCCGCCAACGCCGCCAAGTCGGCCTTCCTGGCCACGATGAGCCACGAGATCCGGACCCCGATGAACGGCGTCCTGGTCATGGCCGAGCTGCTGGCCGGGTCCGACCTGCCGGCGCGCCAGCGCCGCTACGCCGAGGTCATCGCCCGGTCCGGCCGGTCGCTCCTGGCGATCATCAACGACATCCTCGACTTCGCGAAGGTCGAGGCGGGCAAGCTCGAGCTCGAGCGCGTGCCCGTGAGCCCCGCAGAGCTCGCCGACACCGCGGTAACGCTCTTCGCCGAGCGGGCCCGGACGGCCGGGCTCGACCTCGCGGCCGAGGTCGGGCCTGAGGTGCCGCGGGCGATCCTCGGCGACCCGGTCCGCCTCGGGCAGGTGCTGAGCAACTTCGTGTCGAACGCGCTGAAGTTCACCCAGGCTGGCCACGTCGCCGTCCGGATGACGGTCGATGCCGCCGACGGGTGCCTCGTGATCGCCGTCTCCGACACCGGGATCGGCATCCCGCAGGACAAGCTGGCGACGATCTTCTCGGCCTTCTCGCAGGCCGACCAGTCGACGACCCGCCGGTTCGGCGGCACCGGCCTCGGGCTCTCGATCGCCGAGCAGATCGTCGCCGCGATGGGCGGCACCGTGGCGGTGACGAGCCGCGTCGGCGCGGGCTCGACCTTCTCGGCGCGCATCCCCGTCACGGTCGCCGAGCCGGCCTGCCCGGTCCGGCGCCGCGACGCGGTGCCGGCCGCGATCGTGCTGGACACGGCCGGCCCCGCCACCCGCGCCGCCCTCGCGGCCGGCCTGCGCACGGCCGGCTTCGCGCCGGTCGCGCCGGGGAGCGCCGCCGACCACTGGATCGGCGACGCGGCCGCCCTCGTGGCGGCGGGCCGCCGGCCGGACCGGGCCGTGCGGGTGCTCGCGGTCGCGGGACCGGGCGACGGCGCGGCCGACGCGGCGCTCCGCGCCGGTCTCGCCGACACGGTGCTGCGCTGGCCGGTGACCCAGGCGGAGTGGCAGCCCGTCCTGGCAGCGCTGGCCGCGGGCGACGCCCTCGCCGCGGCCGCCTCCCCGGCCTCGCCCGCCGGCACGGACGAGGCGCTCCCGCGATTCCCGGCCGCGCGGGTGCTCGTCGCCGACGACAGCGCGGTCAACCGCGAGGTGGCCCTCGAGGCGCTGGCCCGCTGCGGCGTGACCGATGTCGTGACCGTCGAGGACGGGGCCGCGGCGGTGGCGGCCGCCGAGACGCAACGCTTCGACCTGATCCTGATGGATGGCAGCATGCCGGTCCTGGACGGCTTCGCGGCCGCGCGGCGGATCCGGCAGCGCGAGGCGGCCACCGGCGGGCGCGTCCCGATCGTCGCCCTCACGGCGCACGTCCTCGGCGAGGCCGCCGACGCCGCGGCGGCGGCCGGCATGGACGGGACGCTCCTGAAGCCCTTCACGCTGCGGCAGCTCGCCGACCTTCTGCAGGCGCAGGTCCCGGCGCTCCGCGTCGCGCCGGCTGCCGCCGCGGCGCATACCGTGACGCCGGCCCCGGTCGCTCCGCTCGCCGCGCCGGCCGTCGCGAACGCCGCCGACGACCTCATCGACGCCGAGGTGATCGACGGGCTGCTCGGCCTCGGAGATGGCGCCTTCCTCGACCGCGTCCTCGACCTGTATCGG
Source organism: Methylobacterium sp. D48H (assembly GCF_053345715.1). NCBI lineage: Bacteria > Pseudomonadati > Pseudomonadota > Alphaproteobacteria > Hyphomicrobiales > Methylobacteriaceae > Methylobacterium > Methylobacterium sp. D48H. Next base: position 110,082 of record NZ_JBKFAP010000005.1, on the reverse strand, counting down.
GCGCAGGGTCCGGTGGCGCTCGCCGGTCTGAGAGCCGCCCTCGCCGCCTCCGACCAGCCGGCGATCGCCCGGGCCGCGCACAGCCTCAAGTCGATGAGCGCGAATGTCGGCGCGCGCGTCCTCGTGGCGCGGCTGCGCGTCATCGAGGAGGACGCGCGGAACGCGGCCTGCGCCGAGCGGGCGGACGCGTGCGACGCCCTGGACAACCTGCTCGCCGCGACGATCCGCGGCCTCGAGGAGCGGACGCGGTCCCGGGCGGCGGCCGCCTAGGATCGTCGCGGGCGGCCCCGGAGTCCGTCGGCCCGGCCCATTGAGGCCTTCAGGAAAAGTATTCCATCGGGAGACCGCCCGAATTCGCAGACCTGCCCTGCGATACGGCATCTGGCATGCCAGCAGGGTCCGCCGTACGGTTGCGCTTCCTCCCAAGCACTCCCTCAGCCCGCCCGGTTCGCCGCGGCGGGCTTTTTCGTCGGCGCTGCCGGCGGGCCGCGGGCTGTCCCAACCGCGTCCGCGCGCCGACCCGGCTCGGGATCAGGTCATGAGCATGCGGCGGGTGAACATCGCGGCCGCGAACAGCACGGCGGCGCCGGCGGTGATGATGCTCGTCATCAGGATGCGGCGCGGCTCGGTCGAGGATCCGGCCTTGATGGGCTCGACGATCGGCACCAGGGCCACGACCTGCTGCTGGGCCACGATGCGGGCCCGGTCATAGGCCAGCTGCACGTCGCGGTGATACTTCTCGGCGTTCTCGCGCTCGTGCTCGAGATCCTCGAACCGCGTGAGCGCGTCCGAGAGGCGCCGCTTCTCGGTCGGCGCGGTGCCGGCCAGCTGCTGCTGGACCCGCGCGATGTTCGCGTCGAGATCGCCGATCTGCTGCTTCAGGTCGACGATGCTGCGGGATTGCGGGCCGAGGTCCCGCTGGAGCACCGCCAGCTGGACGGCGAGCTTGGTGCGCGTCTCCCGCAACTCCGACACCGACTTGATGGTGGCGGTGTTCGACTTGATGACGTCGAGCACGCCCTCGCGGTTGCGCAGCTCGTTCAGGGCGGCGTTGGCCTTGGCCTCGCGCTCCTCCGCGAGCTTCAGGACGCGCGTGCTCACGTCGAGGGCGTCCTTCCGGGACGGCAGGCTGAGGTCGTTCAGCATCCGCTCCGTATCCGTCATGACCGCCTTGGTGATGGCGAGCGACTCGTCGGGATCGAAGGCCTCGACGGTCAGCGACATGATGCCGGACGCGGTTTCGACGTCGACGTCGACCCGGCGGCGCCAGTACCGCAGGAACTTCTCGACCGGCTTCTCCGGGTTGAAGCGGGAGAACATGTCGATGTCGTCCCGACCGAACCACGCACGGATCGGGAGTTCCGCCGCGACCGCTTCGACCATGGGCCGGCTGTGGATGTATTCCTGCGCGATGAGCGTTTCCTGGGCGACGGTCGCCTTGATCACACCGGCATTCGTGCCGACCGTGTCGGGCGTCGCCTTGTCGGCGGTGCCGATGGTCGGCCGGATCGCGAACCGCGCCTCGGTGACGTAGCGGTCGGAGGCGATCAGCCCGTAGTAGATCCCGGCGGCCAGGGTCGGCAGGACGAAGCAGACGACGAACAGGAGCGGCAGCCAGGGGTCGCTTTTGACGTGGCTCTGGTACGAGCGCACGCCCTTCTTGGTGTCGGGCAGGCCCGGGAGGCGCGCGAACTGCCGCAGCGACTGCGCGATGACCTTGTTCCGGTCGATGCCTTTCAGAGGCCGGCCCTGGGCTTTCTCGACCTGCATGTCCATCGTTGCTTCTCGAAGCTCGGGCTTGCGCGGGCGTCGTCGACCCGCGCGGCTTTCACGCCGCTCGCGCAGCCCATCACACGGACAGGCGGCGAAAGCATGTCAGCCGCGCCGTGCCCCCACCCCCGTGCGGGAGGGCGTTGGGGAGCGGCAGGACGCTTCGAGGTGGAGCGCGTGGTGGAGCCGCTGGGTCCGGATGTGCCTCGTCCGGACGGACCTGATCCCCGACCGGGCGCTCCGCGAGAGCAGACCTCTCCCGACGGATCTCGGGCCTGACCGAGATCCGCGCCGGACCGGTCGGGACCGGCGCTAAGGACTGTCCGCGATCGTGACCTGATCGGCGACACCGTCGGTCTTGCCGCTGAGGCCCGGCACCTCGTCGAGCTGCCGCAGGCTGGTGAACCGGCCGCGCTCCTCCCGGCAGCGCACGATCTCGAAGCCGTGGCCCTTGAGTGCCGGAACGCTGTCCAGCTCCTCGGCCGTCGCCGTGTTGAGATCGATCACGGTGGTGCCCTTCCGCGCCGGTCGGCGCCGTACTCGGTCGCTCCGGTCCCGCGCCGGCCCGGGCGCCTCAGCGGATCGGATCGGCGCGGAACTGCCCGTGGGCGGGCTCGGACGCCCGACAGCGGCAGGCGGGTGGCACACCGGTCGGGCCCGTGCGGTACGGCCCCTCACGGCTCAACAGGCCCAGCAGAAGATGCTCGAGCGGCGCCGCCTGATAGGGCTTCTGGAGCACCGGAACCGCCTGATAGGCGGCGTCCAGGCCGTGCTGCCCGTACCCGGTGGCGAACAGGAACGGCGTATCGCGCGCCAGCAGCAGGTCGGCGACCGGGTAGCTGCGCGCCTCGCCGAGATTCACGTCGAGCACCGCCAGATCGAACGCCTCGGTCCGGGCATGGGCCAGGGCCTGCTCGAGGCGCATCGCCACCACGACCTCGCAGCCCAGGTCGAGCAGCATGTCCTCGGCGAGCATGGCGACGAGGCTCTCGTCCTCGACCAGCAGGACCCGGCGTCCGGCGAGCGGCGTCATGGCGCGCGCGGCCCTTCGACCGCCTCCTGGCCGATCCAGCCGAGCCGGGTCAGCGGGATCCGCATCTGGCAGGTCGCGCCCGCCGGCGCGAAGGTGATCGCCGCGCTGCCGTCGAACTCCAGCGGCAATTGCCGCTCGATGAGCCGCGAGCCGAACCCCTTCCGGGTCGGGGGCGTGACTGGCGGGCCACCCCGCTCCTCCCAGAGCAGGTCGAGCTGCTGACGGCCGTCATCGCGATCGTGAAGGGACCAGGTCACCGCGACCCCGCCCTCGGGCGTCGACAGGGCGCCGTACTTCGCCGCGTTGGTCATCAACTCGTGGAGGGCCATTGCCAGCGTCACTGCCACCTTAGGGTGCAGTCGCGCGTCCGGCCCTTGTAACCGGAAGCGGCCGGCATCGACCTCTGCCAAAAGGTGGGGGGCGAGCGCGCGCTCGACCACGCCGCGCAGGCTGGCGCTCTCCCAATTGTCCTCGACCAGCACGTTGTGGGCGTTGGACAGGGCCGCCATCCGGGCGTCGAAGACGGCGCGCGTCGTCTGGTCCGTCTGCCCGCGGAAGGTCTGCGCGGCGATCGACTGCACCGTGGCGAGAGTGTTCTTCACCCGGTGATTGAGCTCGTTGATCAGCAGGCGTTGGCGCTCGGCGGCCGCCTTCTCCTCGCTGATGTCGCGGACCTCGATGATCGTCCCGATGATGTTGGTCGCGTCGTCGCGGATCGGGCTGGCAGTGAACGCCACGGGGAAGAAGTGCCCGTCCCTGTGCACGAACACCTCCTCGCCGCGCTCCTGATTGTTCTCCGGGAAGGCGCGGTCGATCGCGCACTCCTCCAGCGGGAAGGGCCTTCCGTCCGGGTAGGTGTGGTGGACGATGTCGTGCAGCGGGCAATCGCGGGCGAGGACTTCCCGCAGCGTCCAGCCGGTCAACTGCTCGGCGGCGCGGTTCATGTAGATGCAGTGCTGGCGGTCATCCATCAGGAAGATGGACACCGAGGCGTTGTCGAGGACCGCGTTGAGGCGACGCTCGCTCTCGAAGAGCTGGCCCGACCCACGCCGCAGGCTCGCCAGCGGCGCGCTGGCGGCGGACGAGGATTGAAACGGCTGCCGCGAGTTCGGCACGGTCACGACCCTTCACGCGGGTTGATCTGAGATACCCTGCGCGCGATCCTGGTGGACCTTCGGGACTGGGCACGGTGGGTGGCTGGCCGCGCCGGACGGCCTAGAGGTGGGAGCGTGCAACGCACCATGCGGAGCCGTTGTTCCGCCGCGCGGACGGTCCGGCCGCGCCGTTCCGCCCGGGTCCATAGCACGCGGGTCCGGATCACGCGGGTCCGGGCTCCGGGCGGCGCGCGAACAGGGCGGCCCAGTCGGCTCGACGCTCCTGCGGGACGAGGAAGAAATCCCACGTCACGTAGTCGCTGACCGCGAGCCACGTGCTCGCATCGTCGATCAGGTTTCCGGTGATGTCCGCGCAGATGTAGCCGTGGCTCTCGGCGAACCGGTAGAGGGAATCCTGCGCGTGCCCGTAGGCGGAGTAGCCGGCCCAGCCGTACTCCACGCTGACGATCGGGCGGCATCGCCGGAGGAGCTGGGCCGCGCCGCTCAGAGCGTTCAACTCCCCGCCCTCGATGTCCATCTTGATGTAGGCCACCGCGGGGACGTGACTGAGGGCGGTATCGAGCCTCTCCGTCCTGACCTTGATGGTCTTGGACGTGATGGCGGGACTGCTGAAGTAGCGGGCGAGGAGCCCGCTCTCGCCGGGCACGCTCGCGACCGTGAAATCGGTGCGCCCCGCCGCGTCGGAGAGGGCGACGTCGTGCAGCTCGACCTCGGGTCGTCGGCCGAAACGCCCCACCAGATCCTCCATCAGGAACGGGATCGGCTCGAAGGCGTGGACCTTGCCGGTCGGGCCGACGATGTCGACGAACGCGACGAGGTGGAGCCCGGTATGGGCGCCGACGTCGACGACGACATCCCCCGGAGCGAGGAAGCGGCTGTAGCCCTGCCGCAGGATGCGCTCGTAGTCCGGGACCTGACCGGCGTCATGAACCGCCCTGAACGCGTTGGCGGCGGCGACGGCAGGATGCATGCGCAGGGTCCGTTCAGAGGAGGCGAGCCCGGAGGGTCGGCGAGGTCGCGCCCATGGTAGCCCGCCCCGTGCCGGCTCTGCCAGCGCGCCGCGGCGGGGTGCCGACGCCCACCGCGAGCCCCGACCGGATCAGGCGGGCCGGCCCTTCCCGAACCGCTTCAGCAGTCGCTCGCGCTTCAGGCGCGACAGGCGGGCGATCCAGAACACGCCGTCGAGCTGGTCGATCTCGTGCTGGAGGACCGCGGCCGGGAAGCCCTCGGTCTCCTCCTCGTGGGCGGACCCGTCGAGGTCGCGGTAGCTCAGGCGGATGCGGGCGGCCCGGGTGACCCGCTCGCGCACCCCCGGCATGCTGACGCTGCCCTCGTCGTGGGCCTCCGTGTCGGGGGACGCCCAGGACACGACGGGGTTCACGTAGACGCGGGCGCTCTCGTCCGGCGACATCCGCACCACCACGAGGCGCGCGGGGACGCCGATATGCGGGGCCGTCAGGCCGATGGCGCTCTCGGCCATGAGCGTGTCCCGGACGTCGTCGGCGAGGGCCCGCAGGGCCGCGTCGAACGCGTCGACCGGTTCGGCCGGGCGCGTCAAGCGGGGATCGGGAAACAGGACGAGCGGGCGCGCCGGCATAGTTGATCAATCCGCGTGGGTCGTTTCACCAGCGGCGCCGCGAGGGCCCGCCGCGCGCCATGCAAGCCGCGCCGCGGGGCGGATCGTCAAGATCGGCGCGCCGCAGGCCCGCCCGCGTCGCCGGGTCCCGGGCCGGCCGCGACGGCGCGCGCGACGTGGCGGAGCTTGTCGGGGTTGCGCGTGATGTAGATGGCGTCGATCCGGCCGTTCTCGATCGCGAGGGCCGTCGTCTGCAGGAGGCCGCCGCGCTCGCGGGTGACATAGCCCGGAAGCCCGTCGATCCACACGAACCCGACCAGCGCCGCCCGGCCGTCGCCCCACTTGCGCCGCGCGCCCGCGTAGAGCCGGAGCAGGCGCTCGAGCCCCCGGATCGGGTTGACGAAGGCGAGCACCCTGCCGCCCCCGTCCGAGGCGAGCGTCACGCGGTCGGCGAGCAGCGTCCGCAGCCCCGCGACATCGCCGCTCGCGGAGGCCTCGAAGAACGCCCGGGCGACGCGCTCGCCCTCGTCGCGGGTCACGGGAAAGCGCGGGCGCGCGGCCCGGACGTTCCGGCGCGCGCGCGCCGCGAGCTGGCGCACGGCCGGCGCCGTTCGCCCGAGCGTCTCCGCGACGTCGCCGAGCGGCAGGCCGAACACGTCGTGGAGCAGGAAGGCCGCGCGTTCCAAGGGAGACAGCCGCTCGAGCGCGAGCATCAGCGTCAGCGTGAGGTCGTCCTCGTCCACGCCGTCCGCCCCCGGCTCGACCAGCGGCTCGATCAGCGGTTCCGGCAGCCAGGGGCCGACATAGCTCTCCCGGCGCGCGCGCGCCGACTTGATCTGGTCGAGGCAGAGCCGCGTCACGATGCGCGCGAGGAACCGGTCGGGCGCCGCGACCCCGCTCCGGTCGGCCGCGACCCAGCGCAGCCACGCGTCCTGCACGACGTCCTCGGCCTCGCTGCGCGAGCCGAGCATGCGGTAGGCGATGCGCAGGAGCCGGGGACGGTGGGCCTCGAAGGCGGCGGTCCCGTCCCCGCGCCCCGGCGGCATGACCGGACCGGAGGCCTGATCGCGTCGGGGCGGAGCCCGCCCGCGGGGAAGGTCGGGTCCCGTCATGCCGTCGCGAGCCAGGTCTCGAAGCGCGTATCCCCGAGGCGGGCCGCGGCCGCGTCGTCGGGGACCAGGGAGCCTCGCGCCAGCGCGGCACCGAAGTAGCGGGCCGCGGCGTCGACCGTCACCGCGCGGCCGTCGCCGGCGGCGGCCACGCGCCGGGCGATGAACGCCCGGAACGGCAGCCGCTCCGGCCCCGCGACGTCGATCTTCCCGTCGGCGGGCGCGCCGACGGCCACCGCGGCGAGCGCCGCGGCCACGTCCGCCGCCGCGACGGGCTGGAAATCCGCGTCCGGCACGAGGATCCGGTCCCCGACCGCGAAGGCTTCGGCGATCGTCGCGACGAACTCGAAGAACTGGGTGGCGCGGACGATGGTGTAGGGATGGCCCGACGCCGCGATCAGCCGCTCCTGCGCGACCTTCGCCCGGAAGTAGCCGTTGCCGTCCGCGCGGTCCGCGCCGACGATCGAGAGGCCGACGTGGTGCTTGACGCCCGCCTGCCGGCCGGCGGCGAGGAGGTTGCGGCTCGAGCGCTCGAAGAAGTCGCGCACCGCCGCCTCCTCGAAGGAGGGCGCATTCGCCACATCGACCACGGTGTCGGCGCCGACGAGAACCTGGGCCAAGCCGGCGCCGGTCACGGCGTCGACGCCCGTGCTCGGGGAGGCGGGGACGGCCTCATGGCCCGCGCGCTTCAGCTCGGCCGTCAGATGCCGGCCGATCAACCCGCTGCCGCCGATCACCACGATCTTCATGACGTCTGTCTCCCGCGCGGACCGGGCCGAGGGGCACCCTGCCGCTCCGGCGTCCCGGTCGGTGACAGGACGATGCAGCATCCCGGTTTGTGACATCCCGCCGCAAAAAGCGACGGCCGCGGCGTTGCGAGAGGCCGCGACCGGCGCTACGGAGGCCCCCCGCCGGAGCCGAGACGCCGATGAGACTGACCCTGACTGCAACGCCGCCACGCCTTGCCGCCAGGACCGTCTCTCCGCATGCCAGCACAGCTCTCCCTCCTGAACCTCGCGTGGACCGCGCCTGACGGGCGCGCCGTCCTCTCCGGCATCACCGCCAGCTTCGGGCAGGAGCGGACCGGCATCGTCGGCCGCAACGGCGCCGGCAAGAGCACGCTCCTGAACCTCCTGGCCGGCCGCCTCGCGCCGACGGGCGGCAGCATCCACCGCGACGGCACGGTCGCCCTGCTGCGCCAGTTCGCGGGCCCGACCGCCGACGAGACCGTCGCCGGCCTGTTCGGCGCGACGGCGGGCTTGGCGCTGCTCCGCCGCGCGGAGGGCGGTGCGGCGGAGGCCGACGAGCTCGCCGTCGCCGACTGGACGCTCGCGGAGCGCCTGACGGGAGCGCTGGCGCGGATGGGCGTGGCGGTGGACCCCGACACGCCGCTCTGGCGCCTCTCCGGCGGGCAGCGCGCCCGCGCGGCGCTGGCGGCGGCGATCTTCGCCGCGCCGGAAGTCCTGCTCCTCGACGAGCCGACCAACGACCTCGATCGCGACGGGCGGCGGGCGGTCCTGGAACTTCTGCAGGGATGGCGCGCCGGCGCGATCGTGGTCAGCCACGACCGGGCCCTGCTCGACGCGGTGGACGCGATCGTGGACCTCGCGCCGGCGGAGGCGACCCGCTACCGGGGCAATTTCGACGCCTTCCGGCGGGCCAAGGCGACGCATCTCGCCGCGGCCGAGCACGACCTCGCGGTCGCCGAGAAGCGGACGACGGACCTCGCCCGCCGGGCGCAGGAGCGCGTCGAGCGCCAGCAGCGCCGCGACGCGGCCGGGCACCGCCGCTCCGCGAAGGGCGACCTGCCCCGGATCCTCGCAGGGGCTCGCCGGGACAACGCGGAGCGGACGGCGGGCGGGAGCGCGCGCCTCACCGAGCGCCAGCGCGCCGGCGCCGAGGCCGATCTGGCGGAGGCCCGGGACCGGATCGCGGCGGTGAAGCCGGCCGCGATCGCGCTCCCGCCGAGCGGGCTCCACGCCGACCGGCGCGTCCTCGCGCTCACCGACGTGACGGTCGGCTACCGGCCGGGTCAGCCGGTCCTGCGGGACGTGTCCCTCGCGGTCACGGGTCCGGAGCGCGTCACCCTCTGCGGGAGGAACGGCTCGGGCAAGTCGACCCTGCTCGCGCTGGTCGCCGGCCGCCTCAGCCCGTGGTCGGGCCGCGTCTCGGTCGGGGTGCGCGCCGCGCTGCTCGACCAGCGCCTCGACCTCCTCGATCGCGACCGGACCGTGGCGGAGAACTTCGCGCGTCTCAACCCGGAGGAGGACGCGAACGGGTGCCGGGCGGCGCTGGCGCGGTTCCAGTTCCGGGCGGCGGCCGCGGACCGCCCCGTCGCGGCGCTGAGCGGCGGCGAGCAGGTCCGGACCGCCCTCGCCTGCGTGCTCGGCAACCGCGCGCCCCCGCCCCTCCTGATCCTCGACGAGCCGACCAACCACCTCGACCTGGACGCGGTCGAGGCCCTCGAGGCCGGGTTGGCGGCCTATGACGGCGCGCTCCTCGTCGTCAGCCACGACGCGGCCTTCCTGGACGCGTTGGGGATCACCCGGCGCGTCGACCTCGACGACCTCGCCGACCGGCCCCGCGCCTGAGGGCGGTATCCGGAATGGCGGCGGGACGGGCCGCGGTCGCCGCCCCCCTGCCCCGCCGGGTCTTCAGGAGGCGTCGGTTCGGTCCGCACGCGTCCCGGCCGGATCGAGCCGGAGGGTGAACAGGCGCAGGACGGTGCGGGTGCCGCGCACGGGCCCGACGGCCACGATCCGCGCCCCGCCGGACGGCGCCGCCCGGACGACCGCCTCGGAGGCGAGGCAGTCGCAGGGCAGCGCGCGGGTCATCTGTTCCAGCCGACGGGCCACGTTGACGGTGTCGCCGACTGCCGTGAACTCGACCCGCTCCGCCCCGATGACGCCGATGAAGACCGGGCCGCGATGCAGCCCGATGCCGACCCGCACCGGTGGCAGGCCGGCCTGCCCGCGCTCCCGGCTCCAGGTCGCCATCGCGGCCGCGAGCGCGCGGGCCGCCGCGACGGCGCGACCGGCATCCCCGGGCGCCGCGTCCGGCACGCCGAACACCGCCATCACCTCGTCGCCGACGAACTTGTCGACGAAGCCGCCCGCCGCCTCGATCGCCCGCGCGGCGCGGGACCGGAACGCAGCGAGGAACGCCGCGACCTCGCCGGGCGCCATGCCCTCGCAGAGGCGGGTGAAGCCGCGGATGTCGGCGAAGAGCACCGTCGCCTCCTGCTCCCAGCCGGGGCGCCGGGCGGCGCGATCCGTCTCGGCGACCCATCGGGCGACCGTCGGCGCGGTCAGGCGCGCGAGGTTGTTCCGCTGCCGCGTCGCGGCGCACGCGGCCCCGCGCAGGCGCTGCACCCGCAGCGAGAGCCATGCCAGGGCGAGCCCGCCGAGCCCGACCGTGACGGGCTCGGGCGTCGTCGTGGCCGCGAGCGCCAGGAGCAGCGGCAGCGGCGCCGCGGCGAGGAGCCGGCCGCGCCCCGCCGCCGCGACGGCGAGGTGTCGGCGGAGGGGAACGGCCCGCGCCCGTCGCCCGACACCGCCAGCGAGCCCGGAACAGGCGTCCGCCGTGTCCGCGCGGGGCTCCCGCAGCGCCATCGCGGGCATCAGCAGCGCGAGCAGACGCGGGCGATGATGCGCTGCGCCCGGGAATGCTCCCGCTCCACGGCGGGGGAGCGGAGGTCTAGATCCGTCCGGAACGGGCGTGCCCGGGCGATCGCCGCGACGCTCGGGACGTCGGGCTGCGCGAAGCGCGGGATTGGCTGCGCCGGCGCGGCGGTCGGGGCCGCCAGGACTGTCAGCATCGTCCCGAGCGCGGTGGCTGCGGCGGCCCGTGTGCGGTGTGAGATCATGATCTCGTGCTCCTCGTGGTGGAGCGTCCGAAGTAAAAATCCGATCTTTCACCGCGATTTCGGCGGATCGGAAAACAATGACAGCAGACATGCGGCGCGAACGACGGGCGGGCGCGGGATCGTTGCCGGGACGGTCGTGACCCGGGTCCGGGCTCGTCGCCCTGACAGTCGCCCCGACAGTCGCCCCAATGGTCGCCCCGACACGCGAACGGCACCCGGTCCGCCGGACCGGGTGCCGTGATGGGCGCGGATGCGGGGGCCGTCCCCGCCGGGACGGTCCCGGGACGGTCCCGCGCCGGGTGCGGCGGACGCTCAGGCGGCGCTGCGCGCGCGGCCGCCGTGGCTGGACAGGAGCCGCAGGATCTCGGCCTTTGCGTCGTAGGCGGCGAACTCGGCGGCGAGGCGCCGCGCCTCCCGGCGATGGCCGGGCGCGTCGAGCACGGTCCGCACCGCCTTCCGGATCGCCTCCGGCGTCGGGTCGTTCGCGGCGAGGTCGATCCCGGCCCCCGACCACGCGATGCGGGCGTTCACGTCGGCCTTGTCCTCGGTGAGGCCGGCGGCGACGAGGGGGATCCCGTGGCTCAGGGCCTGGTTCACGCTCCCGTAGCCGCCGTTGGTCACCATGGCGTCGACCCGGGGCAGCAGCCACTCGAAGGGCAGGTAGGGCGAGAGCCGCGCGTTGGCCGGGATCGGGCCGGGGATCGCGTCGAGCCCCCGGCCGCCGCCCGTCACCACGGTCAGGATGTCGGGCTCATCGGCGAGGGCCCGGAGGGCGGGGCCGACGAGCAGGCCGAAATCGTGGTTCGCGACCGTGCCCTGCGTGACCAGCACGACCTTGCGCGCGCCGTCGAGGTCGCTCGCCCAGGGCGGGAGCGCCGCCTGCCCCGGGACGATCGGCAGCGCCCCGATGAAGCGCACCGTCGGCGGCAGCGGGAACGGGTACTCGAAACTGGGGACGGTGAGCTGCAGGTAGGTGTCGGCGAGCCGGACCACCGCGTCGAACAGCGGCCAGGGCGGGGCGGCCCGGCCGAGTTCCGCCAGCTTGGCGGCGAGGCTCAGCCCGACCGGCCGGTCGACCGCCGCCTCGTAGGCCTCTGCGATGCGGCCGTAGGCGGCCTCCTGCTCGGGCGTCTCGGCCGGCGGGAGACCCAGGAAGGCCGGAGCCCGGTCGGGCCGCGCGCAGTGCAGGATCGACGTGCCGCACAGGACGATGGCGGGGCGCTCCGCGCGCGGCCCCAGCAGCAGCGGCAGGGCGCCGAAGAACATGTCGTCGCCGATCACCAGCGAGGTCGGGAAGGCCCGGAGCGCCGCGCGCAGGCCGCGCGCCTGGTCGGGGATGCGGTCGACGAACACGCGCTCCATGGCGACGCGCAGCCAGTCCGGTCCCGGCGCGATCTCGGCCAGTTCGGGCACGACCGCGCGGAGGTCACGGCCGTCGAAATCCGCCGCGCCCGGCAGCGCCATGAAGCGGGCGCCGGCCGCCACGATGCGGTCGCGGAAGGCCGAGCCCGAGAGGACCATGACCTCGTGGCCGTCCGCGATCAGCATGTGGGCGATGGCGAGGAGGGGATTCAGATGGCCCGTGGCGGGCGTCGAGCAGAGGAGGACCTTCATCGCTTGTCCTTTCCGTGGGGGGGCGTGAGGGCGCCGCGATCGCGGCGCGATCACCGGGGCGTCCGGGAGCGAGGCTGGGAGCGGTCCGTTACGGCGTCGCTGCGGCGCGGGGCCGAAGCGGCTACGGCTGCAACGGGCGCGCGTCGGACGCGCGGGAGACGGCGCGACAGGGTCGCAGCGGTCCGGAGGGGCGGCGATCCGGTCGAGGCAGCCGCGCCCTGGTCCCCCTTCCGTGCGGGAGAGGGACCTCGCTACGCGCGGCGAAGGGCTCGGCGAGCGCCGCCGTCCCTATCCGGTCGGGAACGGCGCTAGGCGGCGACCCGCAGCGCGTCGATGCGGCGGATGCCGCTGTGGCCGCGGAGGACCGGCATCGCGCCGGTCAGGCGCAGGCTCGGGGCGAGGCGCAGCACGGCGCCCAGTCCCTCCTCCAGCTCGACACGGGCCAGGGCCTCGCCGATGCACCGGTGCGCGCCACCGCCGAAGACCGGGTGGAGGCGCGGGAGGTCGGTGCGCCGGATGTCGAACGTGTCTGGACGCGCGTAGACCGTCTCGTCCCGCATCGCCGACAGCGTCGAGAGCAGCATCAGGCTTCCGGCCGGCACGACGTGCCCGTCGAGGGGAATGTCCTCCCGGGCGACCCGGCCGGCGGAGCCGGCGCTCGGCTCGTAGCGGAGCGACTCCGCCACCGCGGCCGGGATCAGGTCGGGATCGCGGCTGACCGCCGCCCACTGCTCGGGATGCTGCAGCAGCAGCGCCACCTGCATGGCGCCGGCGACCCGGGTCGTGTCGGTGCCGCCGATGATCATCTGCACGAGCTGGATCACCACCTCCTGCTGCGTGAGCTCGCCGGCCGCCTCGGTCTCCGCGAGGAAGCGCGACAGGAAATCGGCGCGGGGCGCCGACCGGCGCGCGGCGAGGATCCCGGCCACGTAGTCCTGCAGCGCGACCGCCGCCGCCTCCAGATCGGGGATGTCCTCCGGTCCGAAGGTGAAGCTCAGCACCCGGGAGACCTCGTAGGCGAGGTGCGTGAACCGCGGGATGTCGTCGCGCGGCAGGCCGAGGATGTCGGCGATGACCTGGGCCGGGATCTGCGCGGTGTAGCGCGCGACGAGGTCGACCTCCCCGTCCCCCAGCCAGTCGCGGACGAGGCCCTCCGCGGCGACGCGGATCCGGGGCCGAAGGCCCTCGATCAGGCGCGCCGCGAAGGTGCGGGTGAAGGGCGAGCGGCGCCGGCGGTGGACCGCGCCGTTGGCCGTGAGCATGCCGTGCGCGAAGATGTCGAACAGCGCCCCCTCGGGGATCGCGCGCGACTCCGGATAAAGCGTCTCCGTGGCTTGGGCGCGGGGGTCGCGCATCAGCAGATCGACGTCGCGGGCGCGGAGGACGAGGACGCCCGCGACCTCGTGGCCGACGAAGGGCAACCGCGGCCGCCAGGCGCGGTAGACGCCGTGCGGGTCGGCCTCCAGCTCCGCCACCGTGAGCGTCGGGACGCCGGTCGGGACGCGGGTCGGGGTGCCGGTCGGGGCTTCGGGCGGGCCGGCCTGTCGCGTCAGATCTTCGGTCGCATTCATCTGTGCGTTCTCGCTGCTGTGTTGCGCGAGAACTCTGGGAAGCCCGGACTACAGGATGATTGCGGGAGCTGGGTCGAACATTACAGCCATAACATGCGGCGCGCCGGCGGCCCGGTCGCCGCTGCGGCCGCCTTGTGCGGAAGAGCACGCCGGTCGCCGCGCGGATGGTGTGTGAGATGTTCCGAAATCATGCCGTAACTTGACCCTTCGAAAAAGGCGCCGCTTCGCAGAAGGAGAAGTCCTCATGGTTGCAGGGCTGGCGAATACGGACGACGTCTTCGAGACGCTGCTCCGACGGACGATCACGGACTTCGTGATCGGCGGTATGGACCACGGGATCCCGGACGAGGACGGCCTGATCGTCCGCCTGAGACAGTACGAGCAGCGGGCGCGCCAGGAGCAGCTGAGCTCCCAGACGCTCCAGGTCATCTCGTCGGCGCGGCGCCTCCTGGGCGACCGGACGGAGGCCGGCCGGGCGTCCTGACGCGCCCCGCGCGACGGGTCGCGGGACGGCCTCCGCGGAGGGGCCCGCCCCGCCTGACGGGCGTTGGTCCCGCGGCGTCCCGCTACCGCGCGCGCGGCCGCAGGCCGACCGCCAGGAAGCGCTCGATCATCGCGTTGACCTGCTCGGCCACCTCGATCGTGTTGAAGTGGCCCGCCAGCAGCGTCTGGGCGGTGACGAGCTGCGGGCAGAGCTCCCGCAGCCGGTCGAGGTCGCGGGCCTCCGCCACGAGCGGTACGTCCGCCGAGATGTAGGCCATCGGGACCCGGCAGGCGCGCGCGGCCGGGACGGGATCGTGGGCCAGCACCATGTCGCGCAGCGCCGCGTAGGCCACGTGCTGCGGTGTCCGCTGGCAGGGGCCGAGGATGAAGGTCTCGAAGATCGCCTTCCGCCGGGCCGGGTGGTCGTAGGCGCCGCCGATCGCCCAGGCCATCTCCCGCACGACGGACCGGTAATCCGGGCCGCCGACGCCCGCCAGCAGCCCCTCGATCGCGGCGCCGCCCGCCGCGTCCGCCGACGGCAGGACGATCGAGTCGATCATGACGAGGCCGGCGGCGAGGTCGGGATGGCGGCCGCACAGCTCCAGCGCCACCGCGCCACCGAAGCTGTGGCCGATCACGATCGGCTTCACGAGGCCCAGCGTCCGGCTCTGCCACGCGACGTCCTCGGCGAAGCCCGCGACCGTGTAGTCGCGCTCCGGCGCGTCGCTGGCGCCGTGACCGCGCAGGTCGACCGCCACGACGCGGCGCGTCCGCGAGAAGTGCCGGATCTGCGGCGTGAAGATGCCGTGGTCGCCGGTCCAGCCGTTGATCAGCAGCAGCGGCTGCCCCTCGGGGGTGAGCGGCCCGGCCTCGATATGGGCGAGCCGGCCGCCGTCGCGCTCCAGGTGGAGGGGCGGCCAGGGGGGCGGGTCGAAGATCATGCGGGTTCTCCGTGGGGCTGGGATGGGGCGCGGGTCGCCGGTCGGGCGAGACCCGCGTGGGCGGCGGTGGCCGCGAGGCAGCAGCCGAGCATCACGGCGGCCATCGACAGGGCGGACCGGCCGTCGAAGAACCGGGCGACGAGGTCGCTGGCGACGGCCGCCCCGAGCATCTGCAAGAAGACCGCGACGGCGCTGGCCGCGCCCGACGCCTCCGGGCTGCGCTCCGTCGCGCCGTGCACGGCGTTGGGCGACACGAGGCCGAAGGCCAGGGCCACGCCGACCATCGCGGCGACCACCGGCAGGCCCGCGGGCGGCCGGGCGAGCGCCGCGACGAGGAGCAGGGAAGCCGCGCCGGTCGCCAGAACGAGGCCGGCGGCGATCACCCGCGGCGGGGGGACGCCCCGGGCCGCGAGCCGCCCGTTCAGGAAGGCGCCGACCATCACCGACAGGGAACTGGCCCCGAAGACCAGCCCGTAGGCCAGCGGGCTGAGCCCGAGGGCGTCGATGAACACCAGCGCCGAGCCGGTGATGTAGGCGAAGACCGCCCCCCCGGCCGCGGCGTTGCACAGGGCGTGGCCGAGGAAGACCCGGCTCGCCAGGATCCGCCCGTAGCCGCGCAGGATCCCCGAGGCCGGCCCGGGGCCCGCGGCCCGCTGCAGGGGCTCGTCGATGTGCCGGATCGCCACCAGGGCCGCCAGGGCGGCGGCGACCGGCGCGGCGTGGATCAGGCGCCAGCCGCCGAGATCCATCAGCCCGGCACCGACGGTCGGGGCCACCATCGGCACCACGTTGATGGTGAGGACGACGAAGGACATCCGGGCGCGCGCGGCCTCGCCCTCGAACAGGTCGCGGACCATCGCGAGGACCGCCATGCCGGGTCCCGCCGCGCCGATCCCCTGGAGGGCCCGGAACAGCAGGAAGTCCGGCAGCGTCCGCGCCGCGCCGCAGCCGAGGCTGCCCACGACGAGGAGGAGGCAGCCGAAGACGACCGGCGGCTTGCGGCCCAGCCGGTCCGAGACCGGGCCGAAGACCAGCAGCGCGCCGCCGAAGCCGAGCAGGTAGACGCCCATGGCCGCGCCCATCGCGGTGGCCGGGACGTGCAGCGCGGCCGCCGTGTCCGACAGGCTCGGCAGGATCATGTCGATCCCGAAGGTCGGGAGCGCCGCCAGCAGCCCGAGCAGCGCCGAGAAGGCGGCCGAGCCGGGGCGGATGCGGGGCCGCGCCGGCGCGGGCGCGCGGATCAGGCCCAAAGCCGGTCTCCGCCCCGGGCGCCGCCCCGGTCCGCGGAGGCCCGGCGCGCCGCCACCATCGCGTCGATCTCGCGGACGAGGCCGCCCGCGTCGAGATCCGCCCGCACGGCCGCCCCGAGAACTGCGGCGGCCCTGCGGAAGCCCGGCTCCGTCAGGAGCCGGCGCGCCGCCGCGGCGATCTCGGCCTCGCCCGCGTCGGCGGGCAGGCGCAGGCCGGCGCCGCGCAGGGCGACGCGGGCGGCGTTGTCGGCCTGGTCGCGGGCCAGGGGGATCACCAGCAGCGGCGCGCCGTGCAGCAGGGCGCGGCTGACCGTCCCGTGACCGCCCTGGCACACCACCAGGTCGGCCTGCGCCATGAGGGCGTCGTGGGAGGCGGCCGCCACGACCCGGACGGCGGCGGGGGCGGCCAGGTCCGCGGGCCCGACATTCGGGCCGGTCGTCACGATGGTCTCGGCCTCGACCGCGCCGACGGCGCGCGCGACGCGCCGCAGCAGGTCTGTCTGGTTCTGGGCGCCGGTGCTGCCGGCGACGAGGATCCGCCGCCGTCCCGTACCGGACCACGCGTGCCCCGTCCCGCGGGACCAGCCCGGCTCGTCGAGCAGCGGGCCGATGTAGCGGTAATTGGCGGGCAGCGCCTGCGTGTCGAAGTCGAAGGCGCGGCTGACGGCCAGCAGGACGCGGTCGGCGCGATCGAAATGGGCGAAGGCGCTGGCGACCGGCGGCAGCCCGAAGGCGCGCCGCGCGGCGTTGAGCGCCGGCCGGCCCCGC
The DNA here is from genome assembly GCF_053345715.1 of Methylobacterium sp. D48H. NCBI lineage: Bacteria > Pseudomonadati > Pseudomonadota > Alphaproteobacteria > Hyphomicrobiales > Methylobacteriaceae > Methylobacterium > Methylobacterium sp. D48H. The sequence continues at coordinate 92,987 of NZ_JBKFAP010000005.1, read as the reverse complement.
TCCATCGCCGACACGATCGCGGCGGTCGCCGCGTCCACCGCGTCCCGCTCCGCCTCGGTCCGCGGCGGCGTCAGGCCGCTCGCGGCGGGCGGAATGCCGGGGAGCGGGCGGATGCTGATATGCGGCGACAGGACCGCGTGCGGCAGGTCGGCCGCCTCGGCCGCCAGGGCGCAGCCGGGCAGGAGGTCGAGGCTCAGGACGGCATCGGTCGGGAGGCGGCGGATCTCGTCGAGCGTGTCGGCCGCGTAGGCGCCGGCCGGGGAGAACATCGTCTGCCGCAGCCAGTCCGCGAGATCCGAGAAGTCGGCCGGGTCGGCGTCGAGGCCGGTCGGGGCGCGGCGCCAGCCGACGAACGGGAAGCCCGCCGCCTCGACCTCCCCGCACATCGCCGGGTCGGCCATGACGCGCGGGCGGTGCCCCGCCCGGCGCAGCTGCCGGGCCGCCGTGAGCACTGGGCTGAGATTGCCGGTGGTGCCCCACGAGATGCAGAGGACGTTGAGCGACATGATCTGGATGTCCCGAGATGATCGCGCGCGGAGGCGCGCGGAGGCCGCGACTCGGCTGACCTCCCTGGAGCGGTCTGAAAGACGATGTGGAGCTATCGACGGCAGGAGCGTCAGGTCCGGTGCCGATTTCTGCTGCTGATATCGCGCAGGAAATCGACGTAGTCCGGGTGGATACTGTGAATGCACCCGCCGAATGCGAAGCTGACCACCAGCGCGTCGAGCAGCCATCGTCCGTGGCGGGCGAGCGCCGGTCGCGGCGCGGCGATCGGGGACGAAGCCGGGCCGCCGCGCTCCCGCGCCGGGCGTCCCGGCGGCCCGGGAAGACCAGCGGCGGGCTTCCGACAGTCGGGCTCGGACTTGCAGAGATTTCGGTGAAGGTGCGGACCGATCTCCGGGATCGCGGCGTCAGTCATGATCACCTCTCTATTGTGAGAGCACGATCCTGGTTCCCGCGGGTTACATCCCGGTGTCTCCACAAGATAATCTCGGTTACAGTCGTAACGGTGGCAATATCGTTTGTTCGATACGGTACGTGCTGGGACGAATGCTCGCGCTGTGCTGTCACGCACAATATGGAGCGCGCAATCTTTTAGGGGGCGTGGTATCAACTCAGCCGTGTAAGGCCCGATGACCGGACGCGCCCAGATTGGCCGCCGGGGCGGGCCGGCGACGGACGCGAAGGACATCCGGGTGGCGCTATCAGCCCGACCGGACGCTCCTCCGCTCCCCGAACCGGCGCGTCGAGATCGTGCCGTCGCGGCGGGCCGCCGCGAACCGGAGGTGGCCATGATCGAATCCAGTCTGGACCGGGGTCAGGGTCGGAGCGCGCGCGCCGGCACGACCCGCATCCTCCTCGTCGAGGATGACGCGGGCATGCAGCGCATCGTCTCGGACCACTTCGCCGACCACGACGTCGCCGTGACGGCGGCGACCGACCGGGCGGAGGCGGAGAAGCGGCTCGCGGAGGCCGAATTCGACCTCGTCGTGCTGGACCTGCGGCTGGGCTCGGAGAACGGGCTCGACCTGCTGCGCGACCTGCGGGCCCGGAGCGACCTGCCGGTGATCATCACCACCGGCCATCGCCGGGACGAGGTCGACCGGGTGATCGGCCTCGAGCTCGGCGCCGACGATTACCTCGTGAAGCCATACGGGCTGCGCGAGCTGCTCGCGCGGGTCAGGGTCATCCTGCGCCGGGCCGAGGTGGCGCCCGCCCCGGCGCGGGTCCAGGAATCCCACCGCAGCCGCTTCGAAGGCTGGGTGCTCGACCGGCGTCGCCGGCGCCTCACCAATCCCGACGGCGCGGATGTCGCGCTCAGCAAGGGCGAGTACGCCCTGCTGGTGGCCTTCCTCGACGCGCCCCAGCGCCCGCTCAGCCGCGAGCAGCTTTTGCAGGCCACGCGCGTCCACGAGGACGTGTTCGATCGCAGCATCGACGTCCAGATCCTGCGGCTGCGGCGCAAGCTGGAGGTGGATCCGAGCGCGCCGCGCCTGATCGTCACCGAGCGCGGCGTCGGCTACGTCCTCGCCGCGACCGTCGAGAAGCTGTAGCCGTGACCCGGTTCCGGGCCGGCCGATGGCGCGTCGCGGTCGCGGCGCTCCTCGGCAGCGCCGCGGCGCTCCTCGCCGCGGCCGCCCACGAGAGGCCAGCCGGCCACGACAGGCCGGCCGACACCGCGCTCTCCGCCGAGGCGGCGGACGCGCTGGGGGTGATCACCCCGGTGCCGGACACCCTGGAGGCGGACCCGGCCCGGGCCGCGATCGGCCGCCTGCTCTTCACCGACACGCGGCTGTCACGCGGAGGCGACCGGGCCTGCATCACCTGCCACGACATCCGCACCAGCGGCGCGAGCGCGGTGCCCCGGAACCTGACCGCCGACGGCACGCCGGTTCCGCGCAACACGCCGACGGCCTTCAATGCGGCGCTCAGCTTCCGGCTGGGCTGGGCCGGCGACATCCCGAGCCTGCGCGAGCAGGCCGAGCTCGCCCTGACGCGGCCCGAGTTCCTGGGCGGTTCCTGGCCCCGGATCCTCGACACGGTGCGCGGCGACCCGGTGCTCGCCCCGATGTTCCAGGCCGCCTACGGGCGCGCGGCCGACCGGGAGACGGTGATCGACGCGATCAACAGCTTCGAGCGCACGCTCCTCACACCCGACAGCCGCTTCGACCGCTGGCTGCGCGGTGACGCCCACGCCATCACCGGCGCGGAGCAGGCGGGCTACGACCTGTTCCGCCGGATCGGCTGCGCGTCCTGCCACCAGGGCGTCAATGTCGGCGGCAACCTGTTCGAGAAGGTCGGCATCTTCGTCACGATCCCCAACAAGGTCGCCGAGGTGCTGCGGGTGCCCAGCCTGCGCAACGTCGCCGTCACGGCGCCCTACTTCGACGACGGCGGGATCGCCACGCTCCCCGAGGCGGTGCGGCTCATGGCGCGGGCGCAACTCGGCCGGGAACTCACCCCCGCGCAGATCGATGGGATCGTCGCCTTCCTCGGGACCCTGACAGGCACCTACCAGGGCCGGCCCCTGATCGCGCCGCCAGCGCCCGGCGCTGCCTCTCAGGACGGCAAGCCGCAGCTATGAGACTGACCCTGCAGGCCGTCACGCTCGGCGCGCTGCTCGCGGCGCTGCTCACGTGGCTGCTGATCAACGGCAACGGCGGGATGGAGGCCGCCTACCTGGCGACCCAGCGGACCGTCGACGCCCTGGCGCTGGCCGAGTCGCGCATGCAGCACGACGTGCTGCGGGCCCGGACCGGCCTGCTGCGCAACTACGACCCGATCGTCGCGCACCTGCGCGAGATGCAGAAGGCCACGGCCGACCTGCAGGCGAGCAATGCCGGGGATCCCGACGTCCAGGCGCTGGCCGAAGCGGTGGAGCGGGAGGCCGCGATGGTCGAACGGTTCAAGACCGGCAACGCCCTGGTGCAGAACTCGATCGCCTATTTCGACTCGCTCAGCGACCGGCTGTCCGAGTCCGACATCGCCCCCGGCCTCGCGCGCGCGGTGGCCGCGCTCCAGATCCGCATCTCGGAACTCGTGCGCGATTCGACGCCCGCGCGCCTCGCCGACATCCGCACCCGTCTCGAGACGTTGCACGAAGCCGACGGGGCGGCCGCCCGGGCCGGCGACGTCGACGCCATCGTCCTGCACGGGCGCCAGCTCCTGGAACTGCTGCCGCACGTCGACGCGGTCACGCGCTCGCTGCCGGCCTCGTCGAGCGAGGCGGCCCGCGAGGCGCTCCTGGAATCCCGGCGAAGCCTCCGCGACCGGCGCCAGGCCCGGGCGGACGGATTCCGCCTCGCGCTCTACGCCGTCGCCCTCGCGCTGCTCGCCCTCGTGGTCCGCGTGGGGGTGCTGATGCGTGCCGGGACCCGGATCCTGCGCCGGACCGTGGATTTCCAGACCGTCGTGGCGCAGGCGGCCAACCGCTTCCTGGCGATCCAGCCCGACGAGACCGACACGCGCATCGTGGACGTCCTCGCCATGGTGGGCGAAGGGCTCGACACGGATCACGGCTACGTTCTCATGCTCGACGGCACCGGCGCGGTGCATCTCTGGAACCGGCCCGGCCTCGCGCCGCCGAGCGGCTGGCCGGCGGCGCAGCAGGCCCTCGTTCACGACGTCGCGGCCGCCGCCAGCGACCTCATCTTCGTCGAGGTGGCGGACGAGACCGGGCCGCCGGCCCTGCGCCGCTCCCTGGCCGAGCGCGGCGTCGTCTCGTGGGCCTGCGCGCGGCTGCGCCGGGGCGATCGGATCGTCGGCCTGCTCTGCTTCGAGCGCACCACCTCCGGCCTGCCGCCCTGGCTGCGGCACTCGCGCGGCCTGCTGCAGGTCGTCGCCGACAGCTTCGCGGCCGCCCTGGAGCGACAGCACGTCTGGGCCGAGCGCCGGGAGATCGAGGCGGCGCTGCGCCGCGCCCAGCGGCTCGAGGCCATCGGGACCTTCGCCAGCGGGGTCGCCCACAACATCAACAACGTCCTCAACGTCATGCTGGGCCACGCCGAGATCGCCGGGGACGCCCTGCCGGCCCATCCGGGGCGGGCGGCCGAGCATATCGGGCTGCTGGTCCAGGCCGGCGGCCGCGCGCGCGAGATCGCCGGCCAGATCCTCGATTTCGGCCGCCCCGCGCGCTCCGCGCAGTGCACCAGCGCGGCGGACGCGGTGGTCCACGAGACCGTGGCGCAGATCCGGGCCTCCACGGCCGGACCGGCCACGATCGCGCTCTCGGGCACCGCGGCGGGCGCCCGCGTCGGCGGCGAGCCGGCACAGCTGCAGCAGGTCGTCCACAACCTGATCCGCAACGCCGTCCAGGCCTCCGCGCCGGGCGCGGCCGTCGACGTGCGACTCGACCACGTCGCCCTGCCGCGGTCGAGCGCCCTGACCCACGGCACCCTGCGGCCCGGCGCCTACGTCCGGATCCGCGTGTCCGACACCGGGCGCGGCATGGACGAGGCCACGCTCGCGCGGATCTTCGAGCCGTTCTTCACCACCCGACCGGCCGGGACCGGCCTCGGGCTCGCCACCGCCTTCGAGTTCGTTCAGGAGCACGACGGCGCCTTCGACGTGCGCAGCGCGCCGGGCAGCGGCAGCACCTTCGCGGTGTGGCTGCCCGTGATCCCGCAGGCCGCGGCCGGCGCGGCGGCCGGCGGGACCGTGATGCTGGTCGGGCGCACGCGCCGGTCGGTCCAGGACGACGAGGAGACGCTGGCGGCGCTCGGCTACGAGCCGGTCGGCTACGCGGATCCCGAGGCGGCCCTGGCCGTCCTGCGGCGGGAGCCGGGGCGGTTCGATCTGCTGATCGTCGACAACCGTCTCGTCGATCTCTCGGGCCTCGCCTTCGCGCACCGCGCCGCGCGGATCTCCGGGCGGCCGATCGTGCTCTCGCTGTCGTCGACCGACGCGGTGCAGCCGGAACTCCTCGCGGCGGTTCCCGTCGCCGACATCGTCCGGCGGCCGTGGCGCTCGAACGCCCTGGCGCTGACGCTGCGGCGCCATCTCGCCTCCGCCGACCCGGCGCGTCGCCCGGCCGCCGTCTCCTGAGGGCACCGGCGGCATCAGGATCCTGCGATCCGGCCACGCGGGCGCTATCCCGGCTTTGACAAGCTCGGCGTCACGTGGGACCGGTCTGCCATGCCGGGCGGCCGGATGCGCGATGCCGCCTCGACGATCGAACGGGCCGGGTCGAGTGTCGCCGAGACCCCGTCGCGCGAGGAACCCCCGATGCCCGTCGAAGCCGCGTCAGGACGCCATGCACGGGAGATCTGACGCCCCGATCTGCGACCCGGCCTTCCTCGCCGACGGCGGCGCGATGGCCGTGCTCCTGCGCGCGCACGACTGGGACAGCACGCCCCTCGGCGCGCTGTTCGCTTGGCCCGAATCGCTGACGACCCTCGTCGGGGTCATGTTCGGCGCGAACCGGCCGACGTTCATCCTCTGGGGCCCCGAGCGGCGGCTCCTGTACAACGATCTCTACGCGGAGATCCTCGGCGACCGGCATCCCGCGGCCCTCGGCCGGGACTGTCTCGCGGTCTGGGGCGGGGTCGGGGCCGGTCTCGCGTCCCTCGTGGACAGGGCCTATGCCGGCCGGCCGGTCCACACGGCGGAGGGTGAGCCCCTCCTCCACGGCGACGGCGGTGCCGACGCGGCGCGCTTCGCGCTCTCCCTGGTGCCGGTCCGGGACACGGCGGGGCGCGTCACCGGCCTCGTCGGGACCTGCACGGCGATCGCCGGCCAGGCGGCCGCCGCCCGCCGTCCGCGCGAGACGGAGGCGTCGCGCCGGGACAACGAGGAGCGGCAATCCTTCCTGCTCGATCTCAGCGACACGCTCCGTCCGCTGACCGCGTCGGCGGAGATCGTCGCGGTGGCCTCGCGGCGCCTCGGCGAGCGCGTCGGCGCGAGCCGCGTCTTCTACGCCGAGATCGCCGGCAGCCTGATGAAGGTCGAGCGGGAATACGTCCGGGGCGTCGGCTCGATCGTCGGGGAGCATTCCCTGGCGGCGTTCGGCCCCGACCTGCTGGCCGCCTACCGCGACGGGACGGTGGTCGCGGTCGAGGACGTGGCGGCCGATCCCCGCTTCAGCGAGGCGGCGCGCGCCGGCCTCGGATCCCGCGAGGTCGCGGCCTTCGTCGACGTCGTGCTGTTCCGCGGCGCGGAGTGGGTGAGCCTGCTCGCGGTGCAGAGCGCGGTGCCGCGCGCCTGGACCACCGCCGAGGGGAACCTGATCCGCGACGTCGGCGAGCGCGTCAAGGCGGCGATCGAGCGTGCCCGCGCCGAGGCGGCCCTGCGCACGAGCGAGGAGCACCTGGCGGCGATCTTCGCCGGCGCCTCGGTCGGCCTGTCCGAGGTGGATGCCGCGGGGCGCTTCCTGCGGGTCAACACCGAGCTGTGCCGGATCCTCGGGCGCCCGGCCGAGGCGCTGCTGCGGCTCGGCGTCGCCGACGTGACCGATCCCGCGGACCGGGCGCCGAGCGCGGCCGCGCTGGCGCGGGCCCTCGAGACCGACCGCGACGTCGCCCTCGACAAGCGCTATCTCCGCCCGGACGGCAGCGCGATCTGGGCCAGCAGCAGCATCCGGCGCCTCGACGACGCGGACGGCAGGCTCAAGAGCCTGCTGATCGTCACGGCCGATCTCAGCCGGCGCAAGGAGGCCGAGACGCGGCTCGCCGAGAGCGAGCGCCGCCTTCAGCACCTGAACGAGACCCTGGAGCTGCAGGTCTCCGAGCGCACCGCGGAGCGCAATCTCTTCGCCACGATCGTCGAGAGAACCGACATCATGGTGATGGCGGCCGATCTCGACTACAACATCCTGGCGATCAACAAGGCGAATGCGGACGAGTTCGCGCGCATCTACGGCGTGAGGCCGAAGGTGGGCGACAACATGCTCGACCTGCTGGCCGACCAGCCCGAGCATCAGGCGCAGGTGCGGGCGGGGTGGGGGCGCGGGCTCGCCGGCGAGGAGATCACCCTGGTCGAGGCGTTCGGCGACGCGGAGCGGGCGCGCCCCTCCTACGAGATCAGCTTCCGCACCCTGCGCGACGCACGGGGCGAGCGCACGGGCTGCTACCAGTTCGTCATGGACGTCACCGAGCGGCTGCGCGGTCAGGCCGAGCTGGCCCAGGCGCAGGAGGCGCTGCGCCAGTCGCAGAAGCTGGAGGCGGTGGGCCAGCTCACCGGCGGCGTCGCCCACGACTTCAACAACCTGCTGACCATCATCCGCTCGTCCGTCGACTTCCTGCGCCGGCCCGATTTGCCGGAGGTCCGCAAGCGCCGCTACCTCGACGCGGTCTCCGAGACCGTGGAGCGGGCCGCGAAGCTCACCGGCCAGCTGCTGGCCTTCGCCCGCCGGCAGGCCCTCAAGCCCGAGGTGTTCGAGGTCGGCCAGAGGGTGCGGGCGATCGCCGACATGCTCGACACCCTGACGGGCGCGCGGGTGCAGGTCGTGACCGAGGTGCCGGAGGCGACCTGCCTGATCCGGGCGGATGTGAGCCAGTTCGAGACCGCGCTCGTCAACATGGCGGTCAACGCCCGCGACGCCATGAACGGGGAAGGCACGCTGACCCTGCGCGTGACCTGCGGCGCGGCCCTGCCGGCCATCCGCGGCCATGCCGGGTCCCGGAAGCCCTTCGCGGCCGTGTCGCTGATCGACACCGGCACGGGCATCCCGCCCGAGCGGATCGGGCGGATTTTCGAGCCGTTCTTCACCACCAAGGAGGTGGGCAAGGGGACCGGCCTCGGCCTGTCCCAGGTCTTCGGCTTCGCCAAGCAGTCGGGCGGCGACGTCGACGTGCGCAGCACCCTCGGTGCGGGCACCGCGTTCACTCTCTACCTGCCGCAGGTGGCGTCCGAGGACCGGCCGGCCGGCGACCGCCTGCCGGATGCGGATCTCGCGCCGCTCGGGAGCGGGCAGCGCGTCCTGGTTGTGGAGGACAATGTCGGCGTCGGGCAGTTCGCGACGCAGATCCTGGAGGATCTGGGCTACCGGCCGACCTGGGCGGCCAACGCCGAGGAGGCGCTGGAGGAGCTCGGCCGAGTCGGGAACCGATACGACCTGGTCTTCTCGGACGTGGTGATGCCCGGCATGGGCGGCGTCGCGCTCGCGCAGGAGCTCCGGAGGCGCGCGCCGCAGGTGCCCGTGGTGCTGACCTCGGGCTACAGCCACGTGCTCGCGCAGTCGGACACCCACGACTTCACGCTGCTGCACAAGCCGTACTCGGCCGAGCAGCTCGGCCGCATTCTGCATCGGGCCCTGGGCCCGCGCCGGAAGGCCGGCGCGCGCGCCGATCCGTCCTGAATCCGGGCTCCCGCGTCGGGATCCCGGATCTCCGGCCTGGGGCCTGCGCGGTTCGCCGCCGCCCTCAGCCAGCTCTCGACTCGCCCTCAGCCCGCCTTGGCCCACGCCACCGCGTCGGCGCCGGCCGGCAGACGCATGGGGCACGACGGGTCGGTCACCGCGCGCCACACCGCCTCCGCCACGTCCGAGGACCGGGTCAGGTCCCCGTCCGCCTGCTGGATGCCGGCGAAGACCTTCGCGGCCACCGCCGCGTAGGCTTCGGGGATGTCCATGCCCATGCGGGCGCGCGCGTTGGCGCCGAACGCGGTCTCCGGGGCCCGTCCGGGAATGACCAGCCGGGCGCGGATTCCGAACGGTTCGAGCTCCAGCGCCAGGGACTCGGTGAAGGCGTTCACCGCCGCCTTGCTCGCCGTGTAGACGGACAGCAGGTGCAGCGGGCGCTGCGTCACGCTCGACGTCACGTTGACGACGACGCCCGCGCGGCGCGCCCGGAACTGCGGCACCACGGCCCGGGTCATCGCGATGCTGCCGAGGGTGTTGGTCTCGAACACCTCCCGCGCGGCGTCCATCGAGACGCCCTCCAGCGCGTTCAGGAGCCCGACGCCGGCGTTGTTGACCAGCGCGTCGACCGGTCCGGCCGCCGCGACCGCGCGGTCGATGCTGTCGTGGTCGGTCACGTCGAGCGGCAGGATGCTCAGACGATCGGAGGGCGCCAGCAGGTCGCTCCGCGGCCCGCGCATCGTGGCGACCACGCGCCAGCCCCGTTCGAGGAAGGTGCGGGCCGTCTCCAGGCCGAAGCCGGACGAGCAGCCGGTGATCAGGATCGTGTTCATGGGAACTCCCGTGCAGAAGCGGCAACGGGGTGATAGGGAGCGCGGGCCGGACCTGATACGTGCGCAAGTCCGTTTCGCATTGGCGAGCGTCCGAGAATGCCCGATCCGCTCACCCAGGTGGTCGGCCTCCTCCGGCCGAGCGCCCCGCTGTCCAAGCTCGTCACCGGCTCCGGTCACTGGGCGGTGCGGCGCACGGATTCCGGGCTTCCGTTCTACGCCGCCGTGCTCGAGGGCGGGTGCCGCCTCGCGATCGACGGCGAGGCCGGGATCGTGCTCGGAGAGGGCGACTTCGTCCTCATCCCCGCGGCCCACGCGTTCACCACCACCAGCCTCGAGCCGCCGCCCCCGCGGCGCGCAGCGCAGCGTCCCGTCGCTGTGAGCCCCGGCGTGTTCCGGCTCGGCGACGCCGAGGGGCCGCCGAATGTCCGGATGCTCGTGGGCCACTGCGTCTTCGCGTCGAGCGACGCGGATCTGCTCGTCTCGCTGCTGCCCCGGTATGTCCACGTGCGCGGCGCCGCCCGGCTGACCACTCTGCTCGGCCTCGTGAACGAGGAGACCCGCGCCGACCGGCCGGGCCGCGACGTGGTCCTGGCGCGCCTGCTGGAGGTCGTGCTGATCGAGGCGCTGCGCGCCACCGCCGGGCCGGCGGCGCCCTCGGGACTGCTGCGCGGGCTCGCCGACGACCGGCTCGCCGCTGCCCTGCGGCGGATGCACGATCGGCCGACGGAGAACTGGACGGTAGCCGCGCTCGCGCGGGAGGCGGGCCTCTCCCGGTCCACCTTCTTCGAGCGGTTCCGCCGCGCGGTCGGGGTCGCGCCGATGGCGTACCTGCTGGCGTGGCGGATGGCGCTGGCGAAGGATCTGCTGCGCCGCGAGGCGGTCGGGATGGCCGAGGTGGCCGCGCGGGTGGGCTACAGCTCGGCGAGTACCTTCAGCGTCGCCTTCGCCCGGCACGTCGGCCGGCCGCCGATCCGGTACGCCCGCGAGCGGCCGGTGCCGTGATCCGGGCCGGCTGGCCGTGCCGCGGACGAGCCCCGGGCCAGGCCCGGACACGGCGAGGCGGCTTCCTTCCGGTCCGGCACCGGCATCGACGGTGCCAGCCGGCCCTTCGCCCCGAAGCCGAGTTCGGCTACCAGACGGAAGAGCGCTCGACCCCGTCACCCGCCGCGGCGCGACCGACGCGCCACGGCCCCTCGCGCAGGAGAACGTCCTGATCACCGATCCGCAGGCCCTCCGCGCGCAGGCCGGTGCCCGTGCGAGCCGCCGCCAGGACCGCGCCGCTCGATGGACGCCGGCATTCCGCGCGATCGCCGGCGGTGTCCGAGCCGACATCGGCACTCCCCCGCGGGGCACCCTCGGCACGGTGGCGCGCTCCTGATGGTCGCATCGTCCTGGGCGCCCGCCGCCGCGCCCGGCGGTCCGGCGGCATCGCGGCGCGTCGGCTCCATCGACGCCCTGCGCGGGCTGGTGATGCTGCTGATGCTCGTCGACCACGTGCGGGAGTTCTTCTACCTTCACGCGCAGGTCCGCGACCCGATGGACCTCGCCGCGACGCCGCCCGACCTGGTCCTGACACGGGCTGCCTCGCACCTCTGCGCGCCGGTCTTCGTCCTGCTCACCGGCCTCTCGGCGTGCCTCTACGGGCAGAGGCACGGCGCGCGGGCGACCGCCGCCTTCCTGCTCAAGCGCGGTCTGCTCCTGATCCTGCTGGAAGTGACGCTCGTCAACGTCGCCTGGGCCGGCAGCGTCCGGCCGCCGATCCTGTACCTGCAGGTGATCTGGGTGATCGGTCTCTGCATGGTGGCGCTGGCCGGCCTGCTCTGGCTGCCGCGGGCCGCCCTCGTGGCCGGGGCCCTGGTGCTCATGCTCGGCCACAACCTGCTGGACGGGGTCGCGATCCGGGCGGACGAGTCCGGCTACGTGCTCTGGTCGATCCTGCACCAGCGCGGGATGATCGCGCTGCCCTGGGGCGGGCTGGCGCGGACCTCGTACCCGCTCCTGCCCTGGATCGGCGTGATCGCGGCCGGCTACGCCCTGGGGCGGCTCTTCGCCGGCGGTGTCGACGCCGCGCGCCGACGCGCGGGGCTCCTCGGGCTGGGGGCGGCCGCCCTGGTCGGCTTCCTCGTCCTGCGCGGGCTCAACGGCTACGGCGAGCCGGTGCCGTGGCAGGCGGGGGCCACGCCGCTCGCCACGGTGCTGTCCTTCGTCAACCTGACCAAGTACCCGCCCTCGGCCGACTTCCTGCTGCTGACCCTCGGCCTCGGTCTCGGCCTGCTGGCGCTGTTCGAGGTGATGCCGCAGCGGCTCCTCGGCGGCCTGCGCGTCTTCGGCGGCGCGCCGCTGTTCTTCTACCTGCTCCACCTCGCGCTGCTGCGCGTCCTCTACGACGGCGCGGTGGCGCTGGGCCTCGCCGGGGCGTCGGGACGGGTGGAGGCCGGCTCGCCCCTCGCGCTCTGGCTCGTCGCGGCCGCCGTGAGCGTTCCCCTCTGGCTGGCGTGCCGCGCCATGGTGCGCCTGAAGCGGGCCTCGACATCGCCGGTCCTGAGCTACCTCTGACGGCGGCCCCCCGGCTGCCGACATCCGCCGCGGCCCCGTGTGGGAGCGGCCACGACCGGGCCGCCCCCGCGGTCCCGCGTCACGACAGGTCCGCCCCGTCGCGGTCGTGCTGATGGCGCAGCTCGGGGGTCCCCTTCACCGGCCCGACCGTGACCTCCGCGTCGCTCCGGCTCTCCGCGCGCGCCGTGTCGATGAAGACGCGCGCCTCGCCTTCGCGCACGCCGAGACTGCGCAGCGCGTAGAAGGACATGCCGAGGGCAAGCTCCCGCTCGCCCATCAGCACGAGGCCGACGCCGTCCTCCTCGAGATGCCGACGTTCCGCCTCGCTGTGCGTGCGGACCACGGTGTCGATCCCCGGGTTGGCGGCGCGCGCGGCCTCGACGAGGCGACGGGCCTGATGCGCGTCGGGCGTGGCGACGACGAGCAGGCGCGCGGTGCCGATACCGGCCGCTTCGAGGATGCCGGGCGCGGTCGCGTCGCCGAACACGGCCTGCGTGCCGGCCGCGCGCAGGGCCAGCACGCGGCGCCGGTCGCGCTCCACCACCACGTAGGGCAGGTCCCAGGTCTCCAGCGTCGCGCCGATGCTGCTGCCGACGCGCCCGAAGCCGATGATCACGACGTGGTCCCGTCGCGGCGGCTCCCCGCCCGAGATGGCGACGTCGGCCGCGCCCTTGCGCGCGAAGCGGGCGGCGAGGTCCGGCCGGTCGGCGAAGACCTGCTCGATCCGCGCTGCCAGGGCGAAGAAGAGCGGGTTCAGCGTGATCGACAGCAGGGCTCCGCCCAGGATCAGGTTGCGCCCTTCCTCGGGCAGCAGCTTCAGCGACAGGCCGAGCGATACCAGGATGAAGGAGAACTCGCCGATCTGGGCGAGGCTCGCGGCGATCGTCAGGGCCGTGCCCAGCGGGTGCCGGAAGGCCAGCACGATGGCGACGGCCGCGAGGGACTTGCCGACCATGATGACGCCGAGCACCGCCAGGACCGAGAGCGGCGCGCGCAGGAGGATCCCCGGATCGAACAGCATCCCGACCGACACGAAGAACAGGACCGCGAAGGCGTCCTGCAGCGGCAGCGAATCGGCGGCCGCCTGATGGCTGAGATCGGACTCGGCGAGCACCATCCCGGCGAAGAAGGCCCCGAGGGCGAAGGAGACCCCGAACAGCTCCGCCGAGCCGAAGGCGATGCCCAGGGCCAGGGCCAGGACCGCGAGGGTGAACAGCTCCCGCGAGCCGGTGCGCGCCGCCTGGTCGAGCAGCCAGGGCACGAAGCGGCGTCCGCCCACCAGCATCAGCCCCGCGAAGACCGCGACCTTGGCGAGCGTCAGAACGACGGTGAGCGCGAGGCTCTGCGCGTACTCCGGTCCGACGAGCTGGGCGACGAGGTCCGTGAGGGCGTGGGCCGTGCCGTGCCCGAGGCCCCGGGCCTCGCCCCCGAGCGAGGGCGCGAGGGCGGGCAGGACCACGAGGGTCAGCACCATCGCCAGATCCTCGACGATGAGCCAGCCCACCGCGATGCGGCCGTTGTCCGTGTCGAGGAGGCCGCGCTCCTCCAGCGCGCGGAGCAGGACCACCGTGCTCGCGACGGAGAGGGCGAGGCCGAAGACCAGGCCCTGCCCGAGGGTCCAGCCCCAGGCGAAGGCGAGGCCGATCCCCATGGCGGTCGCCGCCGCGATCTGCACCACCGCTCCGGGCAGGGCGATCGCGCGCACGGCCATCAGGTCCTTGAACGAGAAGTGCAGCCCGACCCCGAACATCAGCAGGATGACGCCGATCTCGGCGAGCTGGCCCGTGAGGTTGCTGTCGCCCACGAAGCCCGGCGTGTAGGGGCCGACGAGGACGCCCGCGACCAGGTACCCGACCAGCGGCGGCAGCCTGAGGCGCTGCGCGACCATCCCGCAGATGAAGGCGAGGGTCAGCCCGAGGGCGATGATGGCGATCAGTTCGGTCGCGTGCGGCACAGGGTCTTCACCTCCGGGGGGCGATGCGGATCGGGCGGAGCGAGCCTTTCCGAATGGCGGCCGCGATTCAACGCTCTTCCGACCGAACGCCTGTGCGAACCGCCGTCGGCGATCGCCGCGTGCCCCTCGGGCGCCGCGAAACCGCCTCCCGCCGAGCCGCGATGGTCTTCTGGAGTGCTGTCCCGCGCCAGGGCAGCGGGCGCTGCCCTCGTCCGCGCGTCCCGATCGCCCATCGTGCAGGAATCCGGCGCGCGGTCGAGGGCCGAGGCGGGTCGGGGCGGGACGAACGGCCGGGACCTGGAACCCGCAGCCTCGCCGCTGCCGGGAACGGGCGCCTCGCCGGAGCCCGCGCCGGGGGAGCGGTGCCGCCCGCGCGAGGTGCGGCAGCCTGACCGGGATGCGCGACTCCGTCACGCGGCCCGGAAGCGCGCGCGCGTCCGGCCGCAACAGGGTCGGGTATTGCTCTAGCTGTCCGTGAGGATCGACGTGAGATCCGTAAATCCCTGGGCCTCGCTCGTGAGCAGGGCCACGAGCAGCAAGCACAGGCCGCCCAGGAGTGCGACCCCGGCCGTGGCTCCCACCAGATCCGACGTCCGAATGGTCGGCTCAGCTTGACGGCTGAACAGCAAAGCTCGCCCTCTGCGAGTGTTCGGATACGTGCGGCTCACGCGATGCCCCCAGAGATCGAGGCCCCTTGTATTAACGTTCACATGATCGGCTCTTCATCCGCGCGCGAACCGCGAGCATTGTAAATCGCGTGCGCTGGCGCACGTCCAAGATCTGGGAAGAGGATGATTTGACCTTCCCTCGATTGTCCGGGCCTTGGTCGCGGGCGGCCGCTGCTCTTCGGGGACAGCTTCGGCCACCGGGCGCCGTTCATGCTGACGATCCTGTTCGCCGAGACATTCCGGGAGGTGCACGTCGTCTGGCCGACCTCGATCAATGACGGGCTGGTCGATCGCGTGAAGCCCGACACCATGCTGACCGAGATGGACGAGCGGCTTCTCCATCTGACCGTCGACGGCGGCTTCGCTGTTGCGGTGCACGCGCGCGGGCGGTTCGGCGCCGAGCTATCAGGGGTGTCGCGGCGCGGGTCGCCGCGCATGCCGCGGCCGTGACAGCGGGACGGTGCCGGTCGCGCGAAGCTTCGCCGCATGGGCAAGGCGCGGGGCTAACGCGGCCCGCTGCCTTCGACCGTCGTCGGTGAACCGAGCCAGCCCTTCGCCGCCGCCGCCGCGCGCAGGATTGCCTTGGCCGGCTCGTACTTGAGATGAAGCCGCTCGCGGGTCTCCGCGGGCAGGAGCGCCAGACGCCCGGGATCCGAATTGTCCTCGAGGTCGGCGAGCTTGACGAGGGTCGCCCGGAGGGTGCCCACTTTCGCGATGTTGTTGATCCAGGCCGCGTAGGTGACGCGACCTCCGGGCTTCGTCAGCATGGCGACCGAGGTCAGCACGTTGTCGCTGAATCCCTCCTTGGCCAAGTCGCCGAACCCGTAGCGGGTGTCCTCGACCACATCGTGCAGCCACGCGGCCTGCAGCGCCTCGTCCCGCTCCAGGTCGGACCAGAACGGGCACCCTTCCGACAGCCCGAGCACGCCGGCAGCCACGCGCGCAAGATGCTCGATATACGGCCTGCCGCCCTTGTCGACCTGGCCGTCGTGGGCGACGGTGGCCACCGTCCGCGCGTCGGCCGCCGTCCGGCGGAGGGGAGGCAGGATCACGCGGTCATCCCTTCACCGGATACGCCAGCAGGGTCGCTGTCCCGGCCATGTACCGCTCTCAGCCCGACACGAACAGCATCATCATCCGCGCCGCCGCCGCGATCTGCTCGACGGTGGCCTCCGGCATGTCGGCGACCGCCTTCTCGACGATGCTCCGGGCGATGCCGTCGTACAGGCCGATGCCCAACGCGAACGTGCTGAGACGAACCAGCACGCTGTCGGCGATCGTCTTCCGCTTCGGATCGGGCACGTCGCTCATGTCGTCCTCGGGAAACTCATGTTGATCGCGCTCTCGGCCACGAGCGGCGCAGCGCCGGCGCGGAGGCTCGTCGCCTGAGAGCGCATTTCGATGGCCTCGGCCACGTCGACGTGGTGGCCTGTCGGGAACGTGATGGGCTCAGCCGTCGCGGTCTCGCTCTCCACAGCGGTCGTCTCGGCCTCACGGTGCGGAGCGCCGGCGCCGGACGGCCCGCGGGCCGTTCGGGACCGTGCGGATTCTCGTGCCGCGGGGCGACACTGCGCGTTCCGGCGGGCCCGCTCAGTCCCGGCACCGAAGGTCCTGTTTCCCTTGGGAAATTTGGCTGGGGCGCCAGGATTCGAACCTGGGAATGGCGGTACCAAAAGCCAGTAGACGCACGCAGTAAGCTATTCGGCTGCCTGAATATTTGGATCTGTACCACCACCTGATGTGCCGGGTTTTGTGCGGCGCTCGAACCAGAGCCTATGCTCGAAGTAGGGACGCAGGTCCATCCCGCGCTGGGTCATCCAGGCGATCATGTCCCGCGTGAACGGCGGCCAGCCGAGCTGCGCGATGGTGAAGTTGTGACGCGCCTCCTCGATCGTGCGCTTGCCCTTGATCGAGTTGCAGGTACGGCAGGCCGGAACGAGGTTTTCCATCTCGTCGCCCCCTCCCCGACAGCGCGGCACGACATGGTCGACGGTGAGCCCCTCCCCTGGCCGCACGACGGCAGCTTGCTTCCAGCCGCAGTAGTAACAGCGGCCGCGCGTCTTCCGGCAAACCGGTTCCCAGAGGGTGAGAAGATAGCCCATCAACCTGTGCCGACTTTTGTGCGGGACGCGGCGGCGCGCCGGCTTTCGACCTCCAGGAAGGCGTAGGCCTTCTCGGTCTGGACCACGCTCTGATGGCCGAGCTGATCCTTGACCATTTCGAGCGACCATCCGTGCTCCTGGAGGAGCCGGCATCCGTGTGTGCGCCGGAGGTCGTGCCAGCGGAGGTCCTTGATCCCGGCGCGCCGCGCCGCCTCCTTCAGACCGCGCAGAAGGTGGATGAAGCGGTCTCCATCCTTGGCTGCCCGGGTCGGCCGCACGAGACGCACCTGCTGGGCGCCGGCCGCCTTCACGGCGAGGCCGTGATGGAAGACGTAGGTGCTGCGCATGTGCCGCGGCGTCCGCCTCAACACATCAATGGCCTCGTCGAGCAGGATCACGGTCCGGTCGCGCTTCGCCTTCGCGATCGTTTTCGGGATTACCACCTCGCGGTTGTCGAGGTTGACCCGGTCCCAGGTGAGCGAGAACTGCTCCTCAGTGCGAAGGCCCGAGTAGATGGCGAACACCATCGCATCGCGCACGTAAGGCATGGCGTTGGCCAGGAGCTTCGTCTCCTCGGCTCGGGTGAGGTACCGCCGGCGTGGCTCATTCTCGCGCAGGCCCCGCTTCGACCGCTGCTTGATGAAGGCCGTGACGGGGTTGGAATCCGCCCATTCCTTCTCGATGGCGAAGCTGAAGATCGTGCTGAGGGTGGCGAGGTCTCGGCGGACCGTCGGCGCGCTGGCGCCCTTCGAGCGGCGATCCGTCTCGAAATCCTTCAGGTCAGCCGGCCGCAGCGCGAGCAGGAGCTTGTCGCCGAAGAACGCGTCCAGCCAGTCGATCGAGATGCCGTACCGCTTTAGCGTCTTTGGGCGCAGGCTCGGACCGTGCTCGATCTGGAAGGCGTCCATGACGGCATTCAAGGTCAACCGGGGCTTCGCGCCCCAGCCCGACGCCTCTAGCTCGTCAAGCCAGACTTTAAGACGCTCGCGCGCGACGCTTTGAGATCGCGTCTGGAGGGAAGATCTGATGTCCTGGCCGTTCTTCTGGACCCGGCCCCACCACGTCTTACCGCGGAGGTAGATGTCGGCCATTCTGGCACCGTCCTCGTCGAAGCATCCCACCACTGACGCACGGCACGCAGGTCGAATACCCACGATGACCGCGGACCGAACGGCTGTCGAGCGCCGGGGATTCGCCCGGCTGCAGCCTGACGGATCCAGTGCCGTTCGGTGAAGCCGAATTCGCGCACCAGGTCGGCGGCGCTGGCCAACTGCTCTCGGGGCATCAGCGCGGGCCCTCCAGCATCAGCGTGTCGGTCGGCATCTGGCCCTTGTCGTAGGCGACCTGGAGCTGCGGCTCGACCCAGTCGCCGACCGTGCTGCCGTCGGGCAGAACGACGTGCGCGAGCCACTCCTGCTCCACGGTGGTGATGCCCTGCGCGACGGCCTCGATCTTGGCCTTCACCACCAGATGGATCGCCCGCCAGATTGCCCAGCGCTTCTGCTCGCTGGCGTCGCCCGGGATCTCGATCCGGAGCCGGATCAGCCGGCCGGCCAGCATGAAGGCGACCACCGCCTCCAGGGCCTCGTCCATGGTGACGATCCGGTTGGCGCCCGCCTTCCGCAGCAGGGTCTCGATCTGCGCGCGGCTCTGCGCGGTCGTGACCTTCGTGTCCTCGGCGTAGACGCGGCGGTTCATGCTGACCTCCCGCTCCTGTCCGCGGTCGCCCAGGCGCGGAAGGCCTGCCACGTGCGCAGGTCGCTCTCCCAGCCCGCCTGCACGTTGTGCCAGCGGCCCTCCTCGACCCCGGCGATGTGCTCGCGGATCTCGCGGACGATCTGCACCTGGTCGCCCGCGCTGATCTGCGGCCACTTCGCCTTCAGCCAGTCGCAGCACAGGCTCGGCGCGTAGCTGTGGCGGCCCAGGCAATACCGGACGCCGGCCAGCATCATGAAGGCGTCGTCGCTCGTCATGCGGCCCTCCCGCTCGTGTCCTCGGTCGGCCGCTCGCCGCGCTCTGCCAGCGCCTCGAGGTCCGGGATCATCTCGGCGCGGATCTCGCGCTGGGTGTAGCTCCAGCCGGGCAGCAGGACGTGGATGTAGCGGCCGCGCTTCCCGTTGATCCGGAGGAAGCCGGGCAGGTTCGCCCAGCTCTCCCACCATTCGCCGCGGCGCGGGCGCGCGAGGTCGACGTGCGCCGCGGTCTTCGCGCCCATGGTCGACGGGTCGGCAATGGCCGCGCGCAGGGCCTGGGCAGCCTCGCCCGCGCGGCGGCGCTCGTCGTCGGTCGGCGGCGGGAGGGGCTTCGGGGCGCGCTTCGTCATGCCGCCCCCGCGATGTCGAGGGCGTCGGCCGGGGCGAGCGGTTGCCAGCGGATGAGGATGCCCTCGAAGGTGAGGACGTTACCGCCCTCGGGCGGATGCTCGGCCCACCAGAAGCGGGCCATGGCCTCAAGGTCCGCGAACCCGTCTGCCCGGGCGAAAGCGTCCATCTGGCCGCCGGTGACGAGGTAGCGCTCGCCGACCTGCATCAGCTCGGCGGCGCCGCGCTTGGAGAAGGCCATTCGCACCGGCAGGACCTCGACGCACCGGCTCTCACCAAGCCGCCGGCACTGCCGCGTCCGCATGCCGGTGAAGAGTTGCACAAGCTCGCCCGGCCGGGCGTGGCGCTTCCGGTCGGCGCGGATCGTCTGCGCCTTCGTGCCGGCCAGGATCGGCGGGCCGAATTGCTTCTTGAAGCTGTAGGCGACCATCACTCTGCTCCTGGATGAGATGGCACGTGGCCGCCGCTGAAGCCGCCACCGCCGGGCAGCTTCACGGGATCGGGAGAGGCAGCCTCGCGCCCGAGGTCCGTCAGCCCGAGCCGCATCGGCCCACGCGGCTCGACGTGGCCGGTCGTCATCAGCCGCAGCCACGTGTCGGCCAGGAACTGGAGCCGGACGCCGCCGGCCACGACGGAGCCGTGCCGGTCAATCGCGCCCTCGCCGCCGCGGTGGTGGAGATGCTGGAGGGCTTGCTTCTGGGCGGGGGTCACGGGCGCACCTCCGGGAATCCGTTGTGCTCGACGCCGTCGAGGAGCCGGCCGGCCGCCTTCTTGCCGACGCGGCGCATGATCGTGCTGTCCGCGACGGGTGCCATGACGTGGTTCGTGCCGCCGTCTGGCCAGAGTTGGATCGCGCCTTCATCGTCAAGGCGCTTAATTTCGGCATGGGTGACGTCACCCATCAGCAGCAGCTCGCCCTCCCGGCGATACGTGCCGCGCGCGTATGGCGCCCAGGCCCCGTGTTGCTTGAATAGGAAGGCCACCCCCGCGGCTGCACAGGCATCCCGGATCTGGCGCGCCCAGTCCGGGTGCATCGGCCGCGCGCCGGGGCCGCTCTCGCCGCCCACGATGATCCAGTCGAGGCCGGGGCGCAGTGACGGGAGCGGCGGCAGCGCATCCAGGCCGGCCTGATAATTGGCGAGCCCGCCCGCGAATGAGGCGGTCGCCGTGAACGCGCCAGTGAGTGCGTCGAGCGAGATCTCAGCGGGGCCCGGCTTCAGAGTGCGGAAGTCGATCGGTCCTAACAGCGGCTCGGCCGACACGAACCGCACCGCGGCCGGCGTCGCCAAGAGGTCCGGCACGCGCTCGTCAGCCCGGCGCTGATCCTCGGCGGAGACGCCCAGCCAGACGTTCTTCAGCGGCCAGAGCGGCCAGGAACTCTGCTCGTTCCCGAGCTTCAGGTTCTCAGCCGCCGCGTAGCAATTCCAGCCCGCGCCGCCCCGCGGGTCGCGGCTGTTCCTGCCGGGCCCGATCTCCTGGGAGAGCGCCTCAAGCACAGTGATGATCCGCGACACGCGGTCGGGTGCCGACAGGTACGCCCGCATCCGGCTGGCGCGCTTCGTGAGCACCTGGAAGGTGTGCTGCGACGAGGCCGCCATGACGGCGAAGATCCGGTCCAGAACCTCGTCGGCCACGCCGGGGTGGAAGAGGTCGCCATGGGCGGCGACGAAGATGTTGCGCCCGCGGGCCCAGAGCAGCGGCTGGAGCAGCCACTGCTCATTGAACCGGACCTCGCCCGTCCAGACCGGCCCAGCCTTGGTCTCTCGCGTGAGGCCAGACCGGGACGGATGATGCCGCAGGCGGGTGCCGGCGAGCTTCATCGCATAGCAGTTCGTGCAGCCCGGGGTGTCGATGGTGCACCCGGTCACGATCTGCCAAGTCGCGTCGGTCCACTCGATGGATGAGGTCTCAGCCACGGGCGGCCTCCTCGGTCACCTGGTCTGGATCGCCGTAGAGCCGCTGCGCCGCCGCCGCGCGGGTGCCGCCGGCCTTGATCACCTCGCGCAGCGTGCCGCGGTGCTGTTCGTCGGTCGCGGCCTCGACCAGCTCGCAGTCGGTGACCCGCGCGGCCCCGTCTGGCCAGCCGCACCAGGCGAGGTTGTTCGAGACCGGATCGGAGTAAGCCACCGTCCATGTCTCGCCGGAAGGTTTGTGCCGGACGACGTCGCCGGCGCGGAAGGTCGGGGCGCCGCCCGTCGCGAGGGCGTGGAGCACGTCCTTCCGACCCTGCTCGCGGGCCGCGGCCATGAGCTTCAGCACCTCGTCCTCGGTGGCGAAGTAGGCGGGCGGGTCGAAGGCGGGCAACTCCTCCTCGCCACTGGTGCTCTCGAAGCCGTGCTGCTCGGCCGCCTCCAGCCAGAAGAGGCGCTCCTCGCTGCCGGGCGCGGGTACGGTGACGCTCACGGGCGGCGCCACGCCATACCCCGCGCTGATCTCGGCCTCGGACGCCGGCAGGAAGTCGATCAGCCACTGCCGGAGGTGGATCACCTCGGACGCCTCGATGTGCGCCACGTAGAGGTCGCGCCCCTCTTCGTTGATGAAGTCCAGCTCCTCGTCCTTGAAGACGAGCTCCAGCGAGCCGTCGCGGAGGTGCAGGGTGGCAGACATGCCCACCAAGCCGGCGCTGGCGTGGGTGTAGTGGGGCTGGCGCTTGGCGCCGAACATCGCCGCGGCAGAGGCCGTCAGCGCGGCGCGGGCATAGCCGCGCCACAACTCCATGGTGCTCTCGGGGAGGTCGCGTCCCCATGCATCGTCGGGGACGCCGCGATCCTTCAGGTACAGGGCCCGCGCGCCGGCCTCGATCATCTCGCGCGTGATGGTGCTGGACTCGGCCATGGGGCTACTCCGCGATCGTGAAGGCGGGATGGTCGGTGATGAGAAGCGGCTGCACGGTTCCGTCCGGGAAGACGGCATCGAGCGGGACGTCGGCGCGGGGCTCGCGACCGGTCCAGCCCTGCGGCCAGGTCTCCAGCCGGATCAGCTCCTCGATGCGGGCGACCTCCTCGGGGTTGAGGATGTCGACCTCGGGCCGGCCGAGCTGGCGGGCCGCGACGTTGCATTCGCTCTGGATCGCCAGGACCTGGGCGAGCGCGTCGCGCCGGGCGTCCAGCGTGATCGGGCCCATGCGCTGCGGGTTCGCGGCGATCGACCCGTCCTTGCGGCGCTCCCAGCCGGGCTGGCGGAGCCGGTTCTTCGGGAGCCGGAGCTGGCGGTAGATCGGCTTCAGTCGCTTCAACGGCGCGAGGTACGACCACATCGGCAGCGCGATCACCGTGTCGAGCGCCTTGTCGGTCTCGGTCAGCGAGCAGCCGATACAGCCAGTCCGGGCGTTCTTCTCCTCGGCCTCGTCTCCGCCATAGGCGTCGGCGATCGCCGCGGTGGCCCAGCCGCCATAGGCGCGCATCGGCGCGTAGACCCGTAGCCAGTCCCAGACGTTGCACACCCGCCAATGCAGGATCGGCGCGAGCACGGCGAGGCGGCCACGGACACCCTTCGCGTTCGGCAAGACTTGCTGATACCAGCCCTGCCCGCACTCGGCCCCGTCCTTCGAACAGGACATCGTGATGCGCTGATCGCGCAGCGCGCTTTCACCCTCCCGCACGCCGGTGATGAGCAGGATTTGGCCGTCGAGGCCGGCCAACACCTCTTCGAGCGCGGCCTCCATCGGCTCGACCTTGATCTGGCCGGTGCACCAGCGGAACGTGTTCGAGGGCGGCGGCACGCCCCGGCCGAGCATGTAGACGAGGAGCCGGTCGTCGATCGGCGCCATCGCGACTCGGGTGCGGATCCAGGGGTAGGCTTCGAGTTGCTTGCGGATCGCCTCGGCCGCGATCCAGAGCGGCAGCAGCTCCATGCGCGTGTCGGCGTAGAGCACCGTCAGCGTCTTCGGCGGCGCGAGCCGGCCGGCCACGATCAGGTGCACGATGACGGTGAGCACCGCCGTCGAGTCCTTGCCGCCCGACCACGCGATGGCCCAGTGCTCGTGCTTGGGGCCGTAGAGCTTCATCGAGTCGAGCGTGAGCTGGATCGCGTCGTCGTAGACCAGGCGCTCGGCCGTCAGCGCGAAGAGGTCGTGCTGCCGCGAGCCGCGGAGGATCGGTGCGGGCGCGTTCATGCCGCCTCTCCGGAATCGGCCGACTGGGGGAGGGCCCGGCCCGCCGCGACCCGCCGCTCAGCCATGGCGGCGTATTCGGGGTTCAGCTCGATCAGCGTTGCGTCGAGGCCGAGCGCGGCCGCGACCAGCCCGACCGTGCCGGCACCACCGAACGGGTCGAGCACACGCCCGGGCACCGGCTCGGCAAACTGGCAGAGGCCCTCGCACCGCGGGTGCGGGAGGGCGGCGCCGCAGAGCCCGCAGGCCTGTGCAGGGACGCCGGCCTTGATGCACCGCTCGGCCAGAGCCGGCGGGAACGTGGCGAAGTGCGCTTCCCGGTAGGCCTTCGGCGCGATCGTCCAGACGTTCCGGGCGTTGCGGCTGGTCACGAGCTGCGTCGTGCTGGCGTGGAAGCTGCCCTTCGCCCGGATGTTGGAGTCCTCGGGCGCCGATTTCGGCGTGACGCCGGGCTTTCGCGAAACCGGCCCTCGATCGACGTTCTGCCTGCTGTTCGGCCCGGGCCGCTTCACGCGATCCCGCCCGCGGTCCTGCTGATCCGGGTCGAGGCGGTCGAGGCGTCCCCAGCCGACACCCGTGTCGGTACCGCGGGCCGCCGCGCGGACGTGCGCGCCGCCGGTCACCGGCTCGCGGATGGCCTCGTGGTTGTAGAAGTAGTCCTCGCTCTTGGTGAGGAGCCAGACCTTCTCGTGCGCGGTGGTGGGCCGGTCATAGACCGACTCCGGCATCGGGTTCGGCTTGTGCCAGATGATCTCCGAGCGGACCCACCAGCCATCGTCCTGCAGGGCGATCGCCAGCCGGTTCGGGATCATGCAGAGGTCCTTCGGCTTCAGGTAGCCGCCGGCGACCACGCGCCCGTTCGGGATGCCGATGCCGTTGATGCCGCCGTTCCCGAGATTGCCGCTGCGCCCCCGGCGGCTCTGCTGCCGCTCGCTGTCGTCGACTTGGTAGACCGGCCCGACTGTCGAGAAGGGCTTGTCCCGGAAGGTCCGATCGTCACCGACCACGTCGGCAGCCGCGCGCCCGTTCGGCGTCGCGGCGTAGCAGTCGCCGTAGTTCAGCCAGAGAGTGCCGCGCGGCTTGAGCACGCGACGGACCTCACGGAACACGTCGACCATGACGGCAAGGTGCTCGCCCAGCGTCCGCTCAAGCCCGATCTGGCCAGCGACGCCATAGTCGCGCAGCCCCCAATACGGCGGGCTGGTCACGACACTGTCGAAGTAGGCGTCCGGCAGGGCGCGGAGCTGCTCGCGCACATCGCCGACGAGGATGCGGACCGTCATGCCGCGACGCCCTCCCCGGTGGCCGGGACTGGCCGCTTCGTACCGCGGTGCTGCCGGGCCCAGATCCGCACGTCGTCGTAGGTCGCCGCGTGAAGGACGCGCCAAGCCTGCCGGAGCTGATCCAGGTTGAGGTGCGCGAGAAGCCCCTCCTGGTCGGCCATATCCAGATGGTCGGCGAGGAAGGCGCGGACCCGGGACGCGGCCAGGACCTGCTCGTTCGGCGGCGCCTGCCGGACGAGCGGCACCACCACCTGGAGGCGCAGCAGGGCACGCGCGTTCACCGTCGCCTGTCCGGCCGGGAGCCCGACGCAGCCGCCGTCCTTCGTCTGGTGCGCCCACGATGCGGGGCACACCGGGCAGGCCCAGACCCACACGTCGGCGATCTCGGGGTCGCGCGCGTCGACGTCGCGACCGTCGACCAGGGCGCATTCGGTGCCGCAGTCGGCGCAGAAGATGGTCGCCATGATCAGGCGGCCTCCTCAGCGACGGCCGTGAGGGGCACGTACCGCTCGCCGCAGAACGGGCAGAAGGTCGCCCACGCGGTCGCGACCACCCGGCTACGAGTGTTCAGCTTCTCGGTGCTGAGGGTGACCTTCGTGTAGCTGGGCGACCCGTCGCGCGGGAACACGAGGGTCCCGACCAGCCGAGTGTTGTGCTCGGCCAGCTTGGCATCCATGACGTCGATGCAGTCGCAGGCCATCAAGCGACCTCCTCATCGGAGGTGATCGGCCGGACCTGGAAGCACGTCGCCGTGCTCGCCTCGGCCTCGCAGATCAGGGAGCCGTAGCCGAGGAGCGTCTCGACCTTCTCGCCCCGGCGGACCGGGCGGACGCGAAGCTCCAGCAGGGTGCCGTCCGTGAACCGGACCGCGAACAGGCCGGCGCGGCCCTCGTACCGGGCCCGGCGGCGTTCGTTGATCGTCTCGCGGTGGACGACGCGGCGCTGGGACGACGAGTAGCCGGACCATTCGCCTTCGAGGACGTAGCGGGCCATTAGGCGATGCCCTCCCGCTCGCGCTCAGCCTTCTCCTCGGCCGCCCACGCCGCCCGGCGGCGCTGCATCTCGTGGCGGACCGTGAAGAGCACGTCCTCGTCGAAGTCGCGGTCGGCGACCCACTGGAGGAAGCTGAAGTCGACCTCCGACCAGAGCAGGCCGCGGTTCTTGCCGATGTGGCATCGGACCTGGAGCGCCGGCTCGCTCGACCAGCGGATCAGATCCTCCATCGGCGCGAGGGCGAGGAGGTCGCGCAGGTGGTGCGCGGTGACGTAGGCGTCTGGGTAGGCCCGGTGCGCGAGCGCAGCCTGGGCGCGGTCCAGGCCCTCCGGCCGGCGCCAGTAGCGCAGGCCCATGTTCGAGTGCAGCGGCGCGTCCGGCCACAGCCGCAGGGCGCACTTGTACGTGCAGATCCAGGGCAGGCCGCCGGTCACCTCGTCGGTGAACCACTGCCGCTCGAACTTCGCCGAGTGCGCGGCCAGGGCGACGATCGGCGCGGCCGTCGTCAGAACGCCCGGGAGAACCCGCTCCCACGGGCGCGCGTCCGCCACGTCCTCGTCGACGATGTGGTGCACCGCCGACGTGGCGGGCGTGATCGGGTGGCCCGGGTTCACGAAGGACCACAGGCCGCCCTCGACACGCCAGCCGGTCGGGGCACCGGCCTCGTCCCGGCTCGCCGCGGCGAGGTCGCACCAACCCACCTCGCAGACACCGGCCTCGGGCGGCTCGAACCCGGTAGTTTCGAGATCAACGACACGGATCAGCATCACGCCGCCCTCTCTTCGTTCGGCGCGAAGCCGGGAAAATCGTCGTCGTCGGCGACGTCCGCTGAGGCGGTGATCCGCTCGAGCTCGTCGGCGATGTCGTCGAGGGCGCGGTCGGCCCGCGGGTCGAGGTCGGCGCGGAAGGCACGCAGGGCGTCGCTGCCCTTCGCGGCCTCGGTCCGGGCGGCGGCGTACAGGCGCTCGCGCGAGGACGGCTGGCGCGGGGCCTCCTGCTCGTCGCCGGCCGGGGGCGCATCGTTCCTCGGCCTCTCCGGCGGCGGTGCGCGCTCCTCGGCCAGCGGCTTCACGGTGAATGGCTTGCGGCTCGCGCGCTTCTCGGTGAGCGCCATCGTCACCGCCGAGGAGATCCCCGACATGTGGCTGATCCGGATGCCTCCGACGGCCACGCCGCCGAACTGCACGGCGTCGTCCCGGTAGAGCGTCATCCGCCGGCCAGCGTATGCGGTGCCGTCCTGGCCCCAGATCCGCAGGAGCACGCGGCGCATCGACTTGCCGGGCTTGTACGGCTTGCCGCCGTCGCCCTCGAAGTAGATCGCGATCGGCTGGTCCGCCTCCTTCATCTTCGACACGCGCGTGACCGTGATGGTGCGCGGGCCGCCGATCAGATCGTCAGCGTTGAGCTGGTCACTTTTCGGGGCGCAGGTCTGCGAGATGTCGATCACGCCATGATCTCCCGTTCGATGCGCTGGGTCGGGATCGCGCCGGCGATGGCCTCGCGGTAGCGGTCGTGGGCGTCGCGGAGGCGCTGCTCGAAGTCGCCGGCTGCGTCGACGATCGCCTGCTGGATCTTCTCGTCCGGGTAGGCGCGGATCCGCGCGAGCGGCAGGCCGCCAGAATACGAGACGAGGTCACACCACGACCGCTCGGCGACGAGGAGACCGGTCTGGATCTGGAGGACGTACTCGGCCGGGATCGTGTCCTCGACGACGTGCACCAGGAACGTCTCGACCTGGTACTTCTGCCGGCGCGACTTGCACTCGACGAGGCCGTCGGCGCCGACCAGCGCGTCGGGCGAGTAGCCGAGCGTGAAGCCCCAGCGGTCGTTGGTGATGAAGCCGACGGTCTCGGTCTCGGCGTAGTGCCGCGCGTAGAGGGTGAGCGCCTCGACCTCGTCGTCCCGGCCGCGCAGCATGTCTTCGCTGACGTACCGGGGCTCGACGAACTTGGTGATGCGCTGGGCGAGCAGCTCGTAGAGGTGCGCCCGCTCCTTCTCGTTCCTGGCCGCCTTGAGGGTCGGCGTAAGGATCAGCGACATCTCGCTGGCGGTGAGCATCCCGCAGCGGGCCGCGATCCACTCGTCGGTGCCCTGGTAGAGGTCGGCGTGGATGCGCACGGTGGACGGGCGCACGGGTGCGTCGGGGGCGAGCAGGGCCATGGCGGTCACGCCTCCGCCGGAGAGGCATGCCCGGCGACGCCGAGCCCAGCGTTGATGGCGGCGGCGAGCATCTCGGCCCGCTCGCGGTCCATGCCCGGCGAGCCGGTGGACAGGATCAGCGCGAACACCGTCCCGTCAGCGTCGGCGAGGCCGCGCAGGGTGCTCTCGCAGACGCGGACCGGAGCCCGAACGCCGAGGAAGGTCGCGCGCTGGGCGGGCGTGATGGCGCGGGGCTCGCGCATCTCGAAGGGGAGCACGGAGCGGGTCATCACGGCCTCGGTGTGGGTGAAGGGAGGGAGGGTCACAGGCGCCTCCCGGCGGCCCGGAGCCGGGTGCGGGCATCGGCGAGCACGGTGACGTCGTCGCGCCCGTCGAGGTCGACGCGGGTCTCGGCGGTGAAGAGCGCGATGTTCCCGGCCATGGTGCCGGCAGTGGCGCGCTCCAGCGCCTCCTCGAGCACGCAGTCCAGCGTCTCGCGCGGCTGGTCCAAGCCGGTGTTGAGGAGCAGGACCTGCGCGGCCGCCGCGTGCTCGGTGGTGGTGCGCAGGGCGGCGTAAAGCTCGGCAGCGCGCTGGTCCTGCGCGTGGATGGCGCGGACCAGTTCGCTGTAGCTCGGCACGCCGAACGCGGCGGCGTGGCGGTCGACCAGGGCGATGAACGCCTGATGGTCGGGGGCGGGGCGGACGGCGCAGCTCATCGCGCACCCGCCAGCTTGTCGGCGACGCGGGCGCGGGCGGCCTCGGCGCGGCGGGCGGCGGCGGCCAGCTTCGCAGCGACGTCCTCCAGGCGGCCCATGTCGGCGCGCTGTCCGGCGCCGGCAATCGTCGCCCGCTCCAGGTGGTGGACCGCCGAAAGCGTGGACTCGCTGATCGCGTCGAGGATCGCGAGGGAAGATTCCAGGCGCCCGAGCGCCTCGGACGCGCTGGGCAGCGGCTCGGCGGGCGCGGCCAGGGTGCCGAACTGCGCGCGGAAAGGGTGCTGGGCGTTCATGCGGCCTCGCGGAACTGATCGGCCTCGAAATCCGCGATGGCGGCCAGCTCGTCGGCGGCCTCCAGCGCGAGGGAATCGGCGTGGTCCTGGGCGGCGAAACAGGCCTCGGCCCAGCAGTCGAAGTCGTCGCGGATCAGGCCGTAGGGGCTGTGCGCGGCGTAGCCGGCGGGAGAGCCGCTGATCTGGTAGCCGGCGGGGATGTCGAGGTGTGCCATGGTCAGGCGGCCTCCGCGGCGCGGGCGATAGCCTCGACGTTCTCGGGGGTCAGCACGACAGGGAAGAACCAGTCTGCCGGTGGCGAGCACGTCGTGTCCGCCTTGGTCAGAAAGCCGCGGTCGATGAGCCGCTGCGCGGATTTGATCTGGTTCGGAGAGACGAGAGCGTGGCCGTTCTCGACGAGATCCCAGGCTCGGCGAGCCCATTGCAGGACCTGCAACTCACGCGGGCGGAGATTGAGCGGGCGAAGGTCGATACCGTCGGCCATCACCGCACCGCCCGGTACGCGCGGACGTGATCGGCGACGAAGCCGGGCACGAACGGACCAAGGCCAAGAGCCATGAAGCTCAGGACGCAACCGGTGATCTGGGCGCCGGCCGAGGCGTGCTGAAGATTGTCGAGGTAGGCGGTGAGCATCTGGAGCTCCATCGGCTCGGTGAGCGTCGATGGGCAGATCATGTAGCCGATACGGATACGCGTCAAGCGCAAAATATCCAAAATGGCTACAGCAGAGCCGCGCGCGGACTGACGCACGGTTGTGGACCGGTGTGGATGGGTGTGGAAAAGGCTACGGCTCGCAGGCGGTTACCGAGCCCGGCTGATCGCGGGCATAAAAAACCCCGCACTGGGCGGGGGTTGGTATCGGTTTTGGCCTAGAGCTGATTGCGGCTTAGCTGGGCACGATCTTCGAGCGCAGCTGTGTTGCGATCAGCGTGGCATCCAGAGCGTCTGCATATCCGGCGTCTTTCGGCCGAAGCATGCGGACGACGATGTTGCCGCCGGGTTTGAATACCGGATCGCCGCCAGTGGTCACGAGCGTGTTGCCGTAGCGATTGGTCTGGATCGGATCGAAACCTGAGACTTGGCTGCTCACGCCCTCGCCGCCGACGACCGAGAACCGGTCGTAGCCGGACTCCAGCGTCAGCTCGGCCGCGCGGAGCAGAGCGATGTCGCCGGCGCGCTCCTTCGACGTGAAGCCATTGCCTTTGACCGAGACACGATAGGTGTTCTCGGACAGTCGAAGCTCATCGTAGCCGCCTGTTAGGCCGGTCTTCTGGTAAGCGGTCTGGCATCCGGCCAGGGCAAGCGCGACTGAGGCGCCGACGAGCCACTTCATTGATCTAGGCTTCCTCTGTCTCAGATTTGGAGCGCCGCTCGGAAGGCTTTTTCAACCGCTCGCGCATTTGGTTTTGAACCTCCGCCTCACGTTCGAGGATCTTCCATTCATCGGCCGGAATGATCGCCGCGATGCGCGCAACCCATTCGACCTTCACGTCGCGTAGGGTCGGATAGGCTTGGTTGAGGCTGATGAGGTCGAATAGGTCCGGCTTGGACCCCTGATGGACGATCTTGAGCTGTCGCCCGTGTTCGTGCGTACCCACGGCGACCCGCTTACCGATGTGCTGGCGGATGTCCTGAGTGTGCGCACGGCAGATGATGACCGTGTCTTGCTCGAAGATCGGCAACATGGAATCGCCGATCACTTGGTACGCTACTGCCGCATCGCGGACTTCAACAGCCGTCTCAATCTCGTACTGCACTCCGGGCTGATCCTGCGCAGTGGAAGTGTCGATCGCACCGCCGGCACCGATCCGGCCGCCCAGCGGTACAGTGAAGGCCGCGACCTCGCGCAGGCCGAGAAGTTTTGCCGGAGAGACACCCAAGTGCGGAGCAATCGCTTGCGCCATCTCTGCGGTGAGCCGCGCCTTCTGGTGGGCGCGCTTGTAAATGTCCTGCTTCGTGATGCCGGTCAGACGCTCAAGCTCTGTCGGCCCGACGCCTGCCTCCGCCATCGCTTCCGCGAGGCCATTTGGAAACTTGCCCTTCATGCGGGCACCCTGTCACCAGCTTGGTTACGTGACGAGCATCCGTTTCGGCTACAGGCCTCTTGACGCGTATCCAAAAGGGCTACATGCTCTGCGGTATGAGGCTCGCCGACTTTCTCGCCGACCGCGGCATCAAGGACTCCGACTTCGCCGAGACGATCGGCGTCAGCCGGATGACGCTGTGGCGATACAAGTCCGGAGACCGGCGCCCCGAGTGGGACGTGCTGAAGCGGATCGTTCAAGCGACCGACGGGCACGTCACCCCCAACGACTTCCTGGACGCGCCAGAAGGCTCTGACGTTGCCCAGCCTCCCGCCGAGGGAGCGGCCGCGTGATGGGCGCCGATCTCACGCATGGGGAGACCGCCCGTGACGGACTGGTTCTTGGTCGCCTGCGCCATCGGTCACGTCCTAATCGCGCTCGGCCATATCCACTTGGCCATGCGCCGCAGGCGGCTGTGGCTCTGATCAAAGCCGTCTATGCCGGCCCGAAGCACGGGCGATGCGCTCGGCGGCGCGCCGTAGTGGTCATGGATGCGGGCGTAGGCGTTCCATGCGTGCGTGCCCTTCGGCTCGATGGTGATCGGCTCGGGAAGGTGGCGGAACGGCGTGTAGTCCGTGTCGGCGATCGGGATCTTCGCCCCATGCGCGCGTACGCTGTCGATACGTGCGGCGTCCGCGATCCCAAGCCCCTCCGGCCCTTCCACATGGACCGTGCGCCAGACGATCGGCACCAGGAGCGGGTTCGTCACGGTCAGACAGATCTTCCACTCGCGCGCACCCTGCCGCTCCGCGCTGATACCCACTTGGGGACGCAGGGCTGCGAGATCTCGCTCGTTCTTCTGCCAGTTGAGCCACAGCGCGATGCCGGCAGTAATCAGCGACGCGCCGCCCAAGGCACGTGCGAACCAGTCGGGATTGTCCGGCAATTCTTCAGCTCCATCGGTCTTCGCACTTCCGATGGTAGGCCGCGCGGGTCGGGTGTCCACCGGATGCTCCGGCCCGCGCTGGTGGCCCTGCTGCCGCTGGCGCTCGCCGCCTGCGAGGCCGACCCGATCGCCGCCCGGGCGACGCTGACCGAGCTTGGCTTTCACGGCATCGCGCTCTCGCGGGCGCCGCTGACTGGGCGACCCTGTGCGTGGGGCGAGCCCTTCGCCGTGCGGTACCAGGCCGTGACCGAGGACGGCCGGATCGTGAAGGGCATCCTCTGCTCGG
Organism: Methylobacterium sp. D48H; assembly: GCF_053345715.1. NCBI lineage: Bacteria > Pseudomonadati > Pseudomonadota > Alphaproteobacteria > Hyphomicrobiales > Methylobacteriaceae > Methylobacterium > Methylobacterium sp. D48H. The sequence continues at coordinate 60,966 of NZ_JBKFAP010000005.1, read as the reverse complement.
CCGACGAGGCGACCGAGGACGCGCGGCTGCTCCCCGACGTGGAGGGCCGGCGCTGATGGGGCTCTCATCTCTCATCCTCGGCGCATGGATCGTCCTGAGCTGCACCGCGGGGCGCGCCCTGATCTCGGGTGGTCCGTCTGATGGGCTGGTACGCCGCGCGAGCCACGTCGGCCTCGTCGTCGGCGCCGGGCTGATCGTCTGCGGCGGAGTGCTCCGGTGAGCGCCGCCCCCACACTTTCCACCGCGTGCCCTGCCGTCCACGCGCGTAGGCCGTTCGGCCCGGTGGCGGTCTCCCTCCGGACGACTGCCATGCCGCAAGCCCTCACCGCCGCCGACCGCCTGATGCAGCTCGCGCGGATCCTCCGCTTCGGCGCCTCGGGGCTATTCCTTGAGGTGGAGCAGATCCAGCGCCGCCGTCCCGCGGAAGCGGCGACGGGCCGGAGCGCGGACATCGCCCTGCTGGCGCTCGGGATGCACGAGGCGGCGCAGGAGCTGGACCGCCAGGCGGCGGACGCGGACCTGCAGGCCTACCTCGCGCATCGCGCCGCCGGCGGCGACGTCCTCCTCCTCCCCCTTGCGGTTGTCGTTCGCCAGCCGGAGCAGCATCGGTCCGCGGCGAACGATGCCGGCGCGCTGAAGCGCGTCGTTCGCGCGGTTGGCCGCTTCTTCCGGAAGGCGGCCTGAAATGTCGCTGCCCGTGCACATCGCCAGTGCTACCGCTCCAGTCCGCGGAGACTGTAACGCGCGGGCCCTGCCCTCGTCTTTACTGGCTGTCGCGCGGCTGTGCACAGCTTCCTCCCATCGCAGCGGTCGCAGGCTCACGCCTCCCGCCAGCGAGCGACCCGGCCGAGACCATCGCAATCTCGGACCCTCGGCCGGGTCGTCCCTTCTCCTGCGCGCTCGTCTCCGCCTGCAAGCTGCCGGTCGCGCTGTGTGTCGTGCGTACCCTCAAGAACTCCCTCTGCATGTCGGCTCCCTCCGTCCGTGGTCGCAAGTAACCACGGGTGGATTTGTGGATGTGCAAAAGGTTTTTGCGGAAAGCTCAAATGCCTGATGCTGACGTGCTGAGAGGGCAGAGCCTCTCGAACGAGCTTCTACGCTGGGAAACACGCGGTCCCGGCGACACGGCCAACGCCATGCGCCGGATCGCGACGCGCGCCGCCATCCCGTTCGGGAAGCTGTGGGCGCTCCGCTACCGGCCGCCCAAGGAAATCGCCTCGCACATCCTGTCCCGGATCGAGGCCGCCCACGCCGCCGAATGCGAGCGGCAACTCAGGAGGCTCGCCCATGACGTCGAGGTCACCGCCGCCGCCGTCGGGTCTGCTCACCCTGCGGTGGTTGCGAGCGCGGCTGTTCTTCGCGCGGCAGGCCGCCCGCCTGAAGGAGCAGCTGCGAGCCGTCCAGGACGGTCGCCCGCCCCGGCACTGGCTGCTGTGGCTGCTGGATCGCCTGACCAGGGCCTGCCGGCTCTGGCGGACCTGACGGACCTGCCGCTGTGGCGGGCCGCGAACGAGGAGGAGTGAACGATGGGGTGCGATCCGAAGGACTTGGGCGGCGACGTCGTGCCGTCGGATCAGGGCGTCGTCGTCGGCAGCTCCCTGCCGCCGTTCTCGCCGACGCACGTCTCGCACAAGCAGGTCGAGGCCTATCCGATCGCGGCGGCCGAGTTCCGGTCGGACGGTTCGGGCCGGATCGCCCTGGCGGGCGGGGCCGTCATCGACGTGCCGGCCGGCTTCGCCTCGCGCGGCGCGCCGACCGAGGGCGACATGCTCGTCCGGTACGCGCCGGTCCCGGGGCAGAGCGACGGCTACCTCTCGCACTCGCCGCGCGCGGTGTTCGAGGCCGGGTATGCGCCGGTCTCGCGGCAGGCCGACGCCCGCGGTGAGCCGGCGCTGTCGCTCGGCGAGACGCAGGCGATCGTCGAGACGAAGACGGCGCCGCGCGTCACCGAGGCGTCGATCAAGGCGAAGATCGCGGACGTCGAGTACTTTCGCGTCCGGCACCTCACGATCTGCATCATCACGCTGCGGAACGGCTTCTTCGTCGAGGGGCATAGCGCCCCGGCCGCGCCGGAGAACTACGACCAGCAGGTCGGCGAGCGCTACGCCTACGACAACGCCTTCCGGCAGCTCTGGCCGCTGGAAGGCTATTTGCTCCGCGACCAGCTCGCGGTGTCCGAGGCTGATCCGGTCCGGGCGGCCTGACCATGTCCGTCGGCGCCTTCGTCACCACTCTGCCCGGCCACTTCTCGACCCTGCGCAAGGGCATCGAGGAGCACGTCCCCGAGACGGCCGTGAACGCAATCCTCCGCAACGGCCTGATCGCCCTGCTCGGCTGGGCGGAGGCGATGGCGCACGCGCTGGTGGCGATGACGCCGGCGGCCGCGCAGCAGCAGTTCCACGCGCCGCTCGGCGACCGCTCGCCCGTCGTCGAGGAGCCGCTCGTCCCGCGCCGCGGTCACGACCCGCGCCTGCCGGGCAACCGCCCGCACCCCTGAAACGAGAACCGCCCGGCCTGCTGTGGGAGCGGGTGCCGGGCGGTCTGAAGAGAATGGGCGTGGCGCCCATCCATGGAGAGAGCAATGGAAGCCACAACAGACGCGGTCGCGCAAGCCGAAGGCGCTGTAGAGCTCGGCATCGAGACCTTGCGCGGCGATATCCGCGACCGGATCCTCGACAACATCTGCCGGCAGATGCCGTGCTGGACCAAGATGTCCGAGCACGAGCAGCGGCTGATGATCGGCCGCTGCGACGAGGTCGCAGGGAAGACGGTGCGCGAGGCCATCAAGGTCGTCGCGCATCAGGGCTTCGACCACCTGGTCGTCTCGACCGGTAAGTGGACCGTGAAGGACGGCCTCAAGCTCGAGGTCGGCGCCTCCGGGTCGGTCGACGACATCACGAAGCTGGCCGAGCACGGCGCGAAGCCTGCGGTCCTCGTCCTGGCCGAGCCGAGCGTCTTCTTCGGCCAGCGCGCCGATGCGGTCGCGGACAAGGATCAGCCCGACCTGCCTATCGACGAGGGCGACGAGGCCGAGGACGGCGACGAGGAGGGTGAGGGCGACGAGGGCCACGCCGAGGGCGAAGCCGATCGCTCGCCTCTGCCGGAGCCGCCGGCCCGCGAGACCCGGTCGCGCCGCACGCGCGAACCCGCGGACGCTTGAGCCTGGAGGCGCGCGGTGTCCGAGACCGTCATCATCCGCCTGCCCGGCGCCCCTCGTGGGAAGGGCCGGCACCGCGCGCAGCTCGTCCATCGGGGAGGCGTGGCGCGAATCCACTCTCATCCCGATCAGAAGACCGAAGCCTACGAGAGCGCCCTGCGCCTCGCGGCCGGCGCCGCCATGCGCGGGCGCGCCCTCCTCACCGGACCGCTGGAGGTCCGGATCTTCGCGACCATGCCGATCCCGGCGAGCTGGTCGAAGCGGAAGCGGTTGGACGCGATCGAGCGCCGCCTGCGGCCCACGACCAAGCCCGACTGGGACAACATCGCCAAGGTCATCGACGCGCTGAACCAGGTCGTGTGGGCTGACGACGCTTCCGTGGTCGATGGCCTTGTCCGCAAGTTCTACGGCGAGACGCCCGAGCTGGTGATCCAGGTCACGGCGCTGGAGCCGCAGGCCGTGAGGGCGGCGGCATGACATGGGTGCTGATCTTCTCGGGCCGCGAGCTGTTCCGCGGCACCTATGGCGACGCGCTCGACGCGGCCGAATCCATGCGCCTCTGCGAGCGCTCCTACCATCCGGACGGGACGGAGCTGGCGCCGCGCCTGGATCGCGGCGTGATGCTGGTGCTCTCGCGGATGGTCCCGGCCTTTCGACGGAGGGCTGCAGCGTGAGCCACCGCGAGAACAAGGCGCACGCGCTCTCGGAGCGCGGGAACGACCTCTACGAGACGCCGGCCGTGGCCGTGCGTGCGCTGATGGCGATCGAGTGGATGCCGCGGCGCATCTGGGAGCCGGCCTGCGGGCCCGGCGCCATCGTGCGCGAGCTGTATGCGGCCGGGCACGAGGTCCTGGCCACAGACCTCGTCGACTATGGCTGGAAGGGGCAGGTCTCGGACGTCGACTTCCTGAAGGTCGACGCGGCGCCCGAGGGCATCGACTGCATCGTCACGAACCCGCCCTACAAGGACGCTCGCGCCTTCGTGGAACAGGCCGTGCGGCTCTGCCCGCGCGTGATGATGCTGCTGCGGTTCTCGTTCTACGAGAGCATCTCGCGCGGTTCCATCCTCGACACCGGCACGCTCGCCCGGGTGTATTGCTTCCGCAAGCGCCTGCCGATGATGCACCGCGACGGCTGGGAGGGCCCGAAGGCCTCCTCGAACATGGCCTTCGCTTGGTTCGTCTGGGACCTCTCCCACCGCGGCCCGACGCAGCTCAGCCGCATGTCCTGGGAAGACTTCACCGAGGCCGACCATGCGCCCGGTCCGATGCCGATGGCGGCGGAGTAGCGGCCATGTCGGTACAGGCACACGCATGGGCCAAGCGGGCCCGGACAGGCAGCGGGACCCTAAAGGCGGTCCTGGTGGCAATCGCTGACTACGCGGACGCGAACGGCCAGGCGTGGCCCTCGCAGGAGCAGCTTGCCGAGGACACCGAGTTCTCGGTCCGGGCCGTACGCAACGCCATCGCCGCCCTGGTCGACGCTGGGCTGGTCGAGCGCCGGGAGCGTCGCCGCAAGGACGGCACCCGGGCCTCGGACATCTTGGTCCTGAGCATGGGCGACCCGCTCAACCGGCACGAGATGCCGGCTGATAGTGAGCAACCGGCACGTCGTTCCGATCAACCGGCACCTCGTTCCAAGCAACCGGCACGAGGTGCCGGGCTCACTACGTTTGAACCGTCACTGAACCACCAAGGGAACCGTCAGGTCAGTGATGCTGCCCGCGGTGCGCGAGCGCTGGACGGTGGTGGCGAGACAGCCGGCTCGAATGCCGACCTGATCGCGAAGGGCAAGGCTGACCGCTTCGCCGCCGTCGAGCGCGGCGTGGCGCTGATCTGCTCGAATACCTCCAGGCCGGTCGACCTCGCCCGCAAGCTCATGGGCCACTGGCTGTCGATCGCCCGGGACGAGGCGGTTTTCGTGCTCAGCGTCATCGAGGACGCCGACGGCCGCGAGCTCGCTGACTTCTCGAGCTGGGTCGAGATCCGCCTGCGGAAGCGCCGCGAGGATCAGGACCGCCTCCCGGTTCTTGGCCGCCCCTCTGATCGCCCCACCGGCCTCGCCGGCCGTCTGATCCGCCTCAACCAACAGTTCCAGCAGGGAGCTTTCGATGTCGAGCCGCCTACCGTCGACGCTAACGGCCCCGCTGCCGAGCCCAACCGTGGCGAGGATCGAGGCGTTGCATGGCTGTCTGGAGGCCCATCCCGTCCATCCGACGCGATACTGCGTGCGGCGGGACAGGGCGGTCACGACAGCCGAGCGTCGAGCGCTCTGCGACGTCTCCGAGCGGCTGGTGGCTGAGCTGGCCCCCTGGCGGGAGGAGGCACGTGGACGCGAGGCAATCTCGCCGGACCGCGTGGCCGTCGATGCGATCGTGACCCGGGTGCTGCTCGGATTCGAGCAGGGGCGCGGACGCGACGACGAGGAGAACGACAAGCTCATCGCGGAGTACATCTCCGCGGTGAAAGGGCTCCCGCTGGCGGCGATTCACGCGGCGGCCGAGCGCTTCCGCTCGGGCGAGACGCGCCTGCCTTGGTCGAAGCGCTTCCGCCCCTCGCCGGCCGAGTTCGCCGCGGAGGTGCGCGAGGGCCTGATCCTGCTCCGGACGCAGCTCCTGCACATTCGCCGCCTGCTGGACGCCGAGGTCTACGACGTGCCGACGGCGGAGCAGCGCGCGGAGGTCGCGAAGGTGGCCGAGGCGCATCTCCAGCGGATGCGCAAAGCCGAGCCAGTGCGGCACCGCGCCGAGACGCCGGCCGAGATCGCCCGGGCGCAGCGGGTGAAGCTGGACGAGGACCTCGCCCGGCTCCGCGCGACCGGCCACGGTCCGGACATCGGCCGGCTCATGGCCCGCCTCGACCAGCGCCAAGGCCAGAGCGGAGGTGCGTCGTGAGCCGGCGCCCCGATCTCTGGAAGGCCGAGTTGCGCGACCGCGAGGCCGCGCGGAAGGCGGCCGAGGCGGAGCGGGAGCCGCCCGTCGAGCGCACCTGCGCGTCGTGCGGCGTGTTCGGCGCCTCGTTCGGCTTCGGCGTCTTCCGGAATCGCAGCGACGGCATGTGGTCGTGCGCCGATCCGGATTGCCGCGCGATCGTCGAGGCGCGGGCGGCGATTCCCGTGTCTCCGCATACAGTCGAACAGGCCGCGTGAATCCACCTCGCGCGGCTGGATGAGGGAACGATGGCCAGAGGCACACAGCTCGAACGGCAGCGCGATGGGCGCGATCCGGGGCAAGGGGGAACGAAGAAGATGAACTACGTCCGGCTCGGTCTGATCGGCGTCGCGGGCCTCGTGGCTCTCTCCGTCGTCGGCGGCTCGTTCTACACGGTCGACCAGCGCGAGCGGGTTGTGCTGCTCACGAACGGCGCCGTGGTCGGCGAGGCGGATCCGGGTCTGCACTGGAAGCTGCCGTTCGTGCAGTCGGCCGTGTCGATCAGCGTGGAATCGCACCGCGTCGAGTTCGACAAGATGGAAGCTTATTCCCGCGACCAGCAGCCGGCGGTGATGAAGCTGTCCGTGCTCTACCACGTGCCGACGGACCGGGTGTCCGAGGTCTACAGTCGGTTCACGTCGACCGCGAACCTGGAGGACCGCGTCGTCGAGCCGAAGGTGCTGGAGCAGTCGAAGAACGTCTTCGGCCAGTTCGACGCGGTCACGGCCGTGCAGGAGCGCGTGCAGCTCAACGCCAAGATGGCGGCGGCCATCCACGAGGCGATCGGCGGCATGAACGCGCCCATCGTGATCGAGGCCGTGCAGATCGAGGACATCCAGTTCTCGCCCGAGTACATGCGGTCGATCGAGCAGCGCATGCAGGCCTCCGTCGAGGTCGACCGGCTGAAGCAGAATGCGCTGCGCGAGAAGGTCCAGGCCGAGATCGTCGGCACCAAGGCCGGCGCCGAGGCGAACGCGATCCGCCAGCGCGCGCAGGCCGAGGCCGATGCCACGAAGCTCCGAGGCGACGCGGAGGCCAGCGCAATCCGGGCCCGCGCCGAGGCGCTGGGCTCGAATCCCGGCCTCGTGGCGCTGACCCAGGCGGAGCGCTGGGACGGCAAGCTGCCGACCACCATGGTGCCTGGTGGCGCCCTGCCGATGCTCAACGTGGGGAAGCCGTGAGGGCGCGCGTCGCCTCTTCCGGCGAACGGTAGGGGATCGCTGACCCGGTGCTGATGGCGAACCCGTTGAGGATTGAGGGGCCTGACCCGCCGGCCATGACGTGTGCGGATGTGGAGCGGTGGCTGGTGGCGGCGTTCATGGCCTTCACCAGCTCGGGCATCTTCAGCGTCAGGCTGAACCGGCTCCAGCCGAACGATCCGCAGGAGATGCGGGCGACCTTCGACTGGATCGTGTTCTCCGCCGAGGTCCTGGGGGTCGGTAGCCCGGAGCGGATCGCGCTCCTCACCTGGGCCCGGTCGAAGGCTCGGCGGCGGATCCGGCGGCACCGGCGGCTGCGGCTGCTGCGGGAGGTCCCGGGCGGCACCGTGACCGATTACTGCGCCGAGGTCGGCGTCCAGCGGCGCACCTTCGACCGGCGGCGGAAGCGCGCCTGCCACCGCCTCGCCGATGCCTGGAACGCAAAGGTCACGGGCACGCCGGAGTGACGCAGGCATAGATCACGCTTGCGTGTGTCCAAAAACGGGACGCAGATCAGGTGTCACGGATCGGCGGAAGGCCGACCGCCTCATGGGGCATCACCGTGGCAGCGTCCAGGACCAAGGCCATCTCCCTCGCCGGCTCGCCGGCAACCCACACCCATGTGCGCTTCGCCCAGCCGGAGCGGCGCCGGGATCCGCGCGGCGACCGGTACGACCACGCCGGCGCCTTCGACCCGCGCTCCGAACTCTCGAAGCCGGTCCGGGGCAAGCGCGGCCCGATCGAGACGGCGGCCGTGGCGGTCGACGATCCGTGGACCCCGGGCGGTCGTTCGCTCGCCGCGGTCAATCGTCGGGTCGACGTTCTGGAGATGGAGCGCTCGCACGGGCGGCTCACGGTCTCGCAGTACGAGGTTGGGCGCCAGGTCCAGGCGATCTTCGAGCGGGCTTCCGGCGCCCGGCTCGGCTCCATGGACTTCGGCGTCCGCGGCTCGAAGGACATGACCATCGCGCACGAGCTGTCGGTCATCTACGCGATCGACGACGCCCGGCTGGTGGCGAAGCTGAAGGACAAGGTCGTCCGCGCTGTCGGCGTGCCCGGGGCCCGATTCCTCCACGAGGTGCTGACCGGCCGCCAGACCTTCGCTCAGTTCGCCGAGGCCCGCGGCAAGGGCGGCGACCGCGGCACCAGCCAGATCGCCGCGCACTTCCGGATCCTGATGGAGAACCTCGACGAGGACTTCGCGGCCGAGGGCGTGGCGAACGTGCAAGAGCGCTTCTTCCGAGGCCAGAAGACTGGCGAGGAGACCGACGCGCAGGGTCGCGCCGTCCCGGCCGGCCAGGGCCAGTACTGGGGCGCTGAGGAAGCCCGCTACGCTCCGCAGGCCAAGCCGGACGTCCAGCGGGCTGTCGCCGGTCGCGGGCGGGTCCGGGACATCGTGGCGGCGCGCTGCCGGGTGGGCAGCGAGGCCTGATGTGCGGCCTGCCGCCTGGGCCGCCGCTCGGCATGCGCCGGGTCGAGCGGCCGCGCGTCCGGTACGAGCGCCTCAACCGCTTCGCGGCCGACCGGATGCTCGCCGCGCGGTCGCCGGCTGCTCACCGCTTCTGGAAGCGCGTCTCCGATTCCACGGTGACAATCGAGGAGACTTGGGTTCGCGACGAGGCGTTCTATGCGGCTTGGCGTGGACCATACCCGCCAGCCTCGTGACACCAGCCGGCCGATGCGCCAGCATGGGTGCGTCGGAACGGAGGTGCGCTGTGATCTTTCTTCAGTTGACGTCGCGGACCAATCACTCGCCAATCTATGTTAATGCGGCGTCGATCATCGAGATTGGCACTTCCAACGGTCACGCCCGCCTGCGATGCATGACGACATCGGGTTCTGATGGCGGTTCGCATTCGGCTCACAGCATCAATGTGCACGAGACCGCCGAGACCGTCGTGGAAATGCTTGGGCAAGGCGAAGGCGTGATGATCATCTCGCCGCCTCGGCAGGATCCTTGACCCGTCGGGCAAAAACCGGCATTCCGTTTGGGTCGCGAGACGCACGCCCGGGGCTGAGAAGCCGCCGGGCGTTTGCATGTCTGGCGCTTTGGGGGCTTCGGCCTCATGAGGTCGAACCTCAGTCCCACGCCTTCGGGCGTCCCCGGCAGCCGCTAATCCGTTCGCCGCTGCCGGGCCAGCTTCACCGAACCCGCTCAACAGCTTGGGCGTTGCTCCGGCAGACGCGGCAGCGGTTCCGCGATATGGTCGTTTCACCATGATCCAGCCGGGCGCACCCGCGTGAGCGCGCATGCGACAGTGACCGCGATCGAGCAGGAGGCCGCGGCCTTCTGCCGGCGGCGCTTCCGCGATCAGGCGGACTACCTCGAAGCCAAGGACTCGCACTGCAAGCGCATCGCTGCGCTCGTGCGCCAGCTTCGGCCCCAGCTCGGCACCGTCGAGAAGCGGACGTTCGGCCAGTCCGGGGTGAGCGAGAAGGGCAAGCCGTTCACCGTCGCGAGGCGGCGCCGGGCGGCCTGATTTCGAGGCCATTTCCAAGGTCTCCTGAGATCTTGGAAATATCGGCCGTTTAGACGCAAAAACATCAACAAAAGCAGAGGCTTGCAGGTGGTTTCGGGCTCACGCCGTGTGGGCCGCCAGCGGGCCCGGAATAAAATCCAGACCGAGACGAAGGCAGCCAGCGCCGTCCGGGCGCTCGGGTACCTGCGGGTCTCGACGGAAGAGCAGGCCGCGACCGGCCACGGGCTTGAGGCGCAGGAGAAGGCAGTCCGCTCCTTCGCCGAGAGCCAGGGCTACGAGCTGATCGAGGTACTCACCGACCCCGGTGTCTCGGGCGCGACCCGGCCCGCCGATCGCCCCGCCTTCGGACAGGCGCTGGAGCTCGCCGCGGCCAAGGCCTTCGACGTGCTGCTGGTGGCGAAGATCGACCGGCTGTCCCGCGACATCCGCCACGCGATGACGACGGTCTCGGATCTCGCCGAACAGCACGAGGTCGCCTTCCGGTCGGTCACGGAATCGGTGATCGACACCTCGAACCCGATGGGCCGGACCTTCTTCGCGATCTTCGCCGGCATGGCGGAGAACGAGCGGTTCGTGATCCGGGACCGGACCGCCGGCGGTCGGGTGGCCAAGGCCGGCAAGGGTGGCTTCGCCGGGGGCCAGGCGCCCTACGGCTACACGAAGGATCTGGAGGGCGGCCTCCGGGTCGTCCCGGAGCAGGCGCGCATCGTGCGCCGGATCTACCAGGAGCGTCGCCGCAAGCGGACGCTCCAGGCCATCGCCGACGGCTTGAACGCCGAGGGCATCCCGGCGCCGAAGGGCGGCCGCTGGGCCGTCTCGACGGTCGCGTACGTGACCGACAACCCGAAATACCGCGGCGCGATCGAGTACCTGTTCCGCTGGAACGGGACCGAGACGCACGTCCTGCAGCCGGGCGCCCACGCCGCGATCATAGGCTGACGCGAGACCCTCCACATGAACAGCATCTACCAGGGCGCCCTTCACCAGGCGGCGATTTCGGCTGCCTGGAACGCGATCGCGCCGAAGCGGATCGCCGCCACCCGTGAGGTGCCCGGCGCCACCATGGTGCTGCACCCGACCAAGGGCTGGCGCCGGATCTCGCACAAGCGCCTCGGCATCGCGTGACCGCTCGCCCGGACTTCACTCCGGCCGATGCTGATCGGGCGCTTCGCCATGCGCAGCGCCTCCAGCGCGACCCGGCGGCCCAGGCCTACGGCGACCAGATGCGCCGGCAGGGCGTCATCGGCTACCCGGGCGCCACGCCGCTCCCGGTCGAGACCCCGTACGACGAGGCCCGGGCCGGCGAATTCGAGGTCCGCCGCTCCATGGCGATGCTGCGGGCCCGACCATGCTGAAGCGCCTCGTCCTCCGCTGGCTGTTCCGCGATCAGCCGGCCGCCCCTGCCCCGATCGTCCACCGCGGCGAGCGCGAGCTGTGCCCCGGGCCCGACCTCGGCGCGCCGCGCGGCCCCATCCCGAAGCTGTCCCGCGCCGACGCGGAGCTGCTGCTCGGCATCCCGGTGAGGATCCTGCGCTGATGTCCCGGCTCGCCTATTACACCGACTTCGTCGCCATCCCGGCGCTGGTGCTCCTGCTGGTCACCGTCGGCGGCGCCTCGCTCGCAGGCATCGCGCTCGGCCTCGCGGCGTGGTCGCTCGCCGAGTACGTGATCCACCGCTGCCTGTTCCACCGGCTGCCGGTGTTCCGGGACGCGCACGACCTGCACCACGCCCGGCCCTGCGCCCGGACCGGCGTCACCTCGTGGCACTCGCTGGCCATCTTCGGCGCGCTGTTCCTCGTGCTCTCGGCCGGCGTCTTGGCCGGGGTCGCGTTCGGCTACCTCGCCTACATCACCGCCCACCACGCCGTGCATCACTGGCGGATCGGGCCGCGGCATCCGCTCTACGGCCTGAAGATGCGCCACGCGATGCACCACCATGGCGTCGAGGCTAACTTCGGCGTGGTCACGACCCTCTGGGACCACGTGTTCCGCACCTATCAGGCGCGCCGCTGATGCCCCGTCTCTGCGCCGCCATCCTGCTCGCCGGCATCGCCGCTGCCGCCCTGCGCCCGCGTCGGCCTGCCTCCTTCGTGCTGGTCCGGCCGGCCGTCCCCGACGACGTGCGCGCCATAGCCGAGCGCTTGATGCTGCTGCACGGCGACATGCCGTCCCGGGCGGTGCACTGATGCCACTCGACGATCAGCACCTCCGCTATGCCGGTATGAGCTACCGGCAAGCCTCCGAGGAGGCCGAGCGGCTTCTGAAGCGTGCGCTCGCCTCTGGATCTTGGTTCGCGCTGCCGGAGGCGCTCGTCGTCCTGCGCAGCGTGATGGATCGGCGGCAGGCCGGGCACTTGCCGGACACCGATGAGAGGGCGCTCTGATGCGCGGGATCGTCGGCTTCCGGCACGCCGCTGGCATCCTCCTCGTGCTGGTCGCCGGCTGGGCCTGGGTGTGGGTGTTCGACCGCCCCGCGCAGGCCGCGACGGTCGGCTACCGTATCGAGGTCCGTGTCTGCCGCGGCGCCGACTGCCGCCTGCTCCCGGTCTCCGGCCGGCGCTGGCTCGGCCGGTTCGCCTGCGAGGGCCACGCCTCCACCATCGAGCAGTTCGGCGAGGCCCCGCGCGGCCGCACGCTGTCGGCACGCTGTGTGGCGGTCGACGGGATGATCGGCGCGTGAACCTCGCCCGCCCTCGCCCGCCGGAGCGGCTGCTCGGCCAGGAAGGTGCCCTCACGGCGCTGCCTTTCGAGCCGGCGCCCGAGCTGGAGGTCTGGGCCCGCGCCGCCTTCATCAGCGAAGACGCGGCGCTGCTGAACGAGGAGCACGCGCACCTCCGGGAGGCGACGCTCGGCTTCATGTGGACGTCCGTGCCGAACGCGCGCGGCGGGAACGGCGTCGTCGGCCAGGCCGAGATCCCGTCCGTCCAGGGCGGGAAGTGGGCCCGGGCCCGGTTCTTCCAGCAGGTCGAGGCATGGTTCGGCCTCGTCCCGGACTTCATGATTACGCTCGACGCGGGCTTCGCGGACCAGGCCGACGACGCCACGTTCTGCTCCCTCGTCGAGCACGAGCTCTACCACTGCGCGCAGGCGAAGGACGCGTTCGGCGCCCCGCGGTTCTCGAAGGCGAGCGGCCGGCCGATCTTCACGATGCGCGGCCACGACGTCGAGGAGTTCGTCGGCGTCGTCGCCCGCTACGGCGTCGGCGCGGCGGCGGGCCAGACCGCGGCGCTGGTCGAGGCGGCCAACCGGCCCCCGATCGTGTGCGAGGCGGACATCGTCGGCGCGTGCGGCACCTGCGGCCGGCGCGTCTGAGATTGACCCGGCGTTGACGGAATCGCGGCCGTGACCACGCTCCCGGATGAGGTGAAAACCTTCATCGTCCAACAGCTTGCGTGCTTCGACGCCCCCTCTGCGGTGGTGTCGGCTGTCAAGGATGAGTTCGCCGTGGCCGTAACGCGCCAGGCGGTCGAGGCCTACGACCCGAACAAGGTCCAGGGGCAGCGGCTCTCGGAGGAGCTGAAGGCCCTCTTCGCCGCGACGCGCGAGCGCTTCCTCGCCGACCAGGCCGCGATCGGCGTGTCGCACCGGATGGTCCGGCTCCGACGCCTGGATCGCATGGTCAACAAGGCCGAGGCGCAGGGCAACATGAGCTTGGCGGCGAACCTCCTGGAGCAGGCTGCTCGGGAGTGCGGCGACGCCTTCACCAACAAGCGGCAGAACGAGGTCAGCGGGAAGGATGGCCAGCCCCTCCTCGCCGGCGGCATCGCCGTCACCTTCATCGACGGCCCCGGCAAACCAAGCTGAGTTCCCGCGCAAGCTGGCGTTCCTATTCCAGCCGAAGCGGTACAAGATCGCGAAGGGCGGCCGCGGCGGTGGGAAATCTTGGGCCTTCGCCCGCGCGCTCCTGATCCTCGGCGCCTCGAAGAAGCTCCGCATCCTCTGCGCCCGCGAGTTCCAGAATTCGACCGCGGACAGCGTGCACGCGCTGCTGAAGGATCAGGCCGACAAGCTGGGCCTCGGCGCATTCTACGAGGTGCAGCAGACCCGGATCATCGGGGCGAACGGCACCGAGTTCTCGTTCGAGGGGCTCCGGCACAACGTCACGAAGATCAAGTCCTATGAGGGCGTCGACATATGCTGGGTCGAGGAGGCCCGCACGGTGTCGAAGTCGTCGTGGGACACGCTCATCCCGACGATCCGCAAGCCGGGCTCCGAGATCTGGATCAGTTTCAACCCGGAGCTGGCAGAGGACGAGACCTACAAGCGGTTCGTCACGCATCCGCCGACGAACTCGGAAGTCGCGACCATCAACTGGTACGACAATCCGTGGTTTCCGGAGGAGCTGCAGCAGGAGGCGAAGGACCTCCTGGCCCGGGACCCTGTTGGGTACGAGACCGTCTGGGAGGGCCACTGCAAGCAGGTCCTCGACGGCGCGATCTACACCCATGAGATCCTGGCCGCGACGCGGGCAGGCCGGTTCCGGAAGGTCCCCTTCGACCCGTCGAAGCGGGTGCACACGTTCTGGGATCTGGGCCGGGCCGACAAGACGAGCATCTGGTTCGCCCAGATCGTCGGCTTCGAGTTCCGGCTGATCGACTTCTACGAGAACCGCGGCTTCGCGCTGGGTCACTACCTGGAGATGCTCACGCAGCGGGCCGCCGACTGCGGGTACGTCTACGGCGAGCACTGGCTCCCGCACGACGCGCAGAACGAGCTTCTCGCCTCCGAGCGGACCATCGAGCAGCAGATGTGGGCCGCCGGCCACGAGGTGCGGATCACGCCGAAGCTCTCGGTCGCGGCGGGCATCGACGCGGCCCGGCAGGTGTTCGCGCGGTGCTTCTTTGACGAGGACCGCTGCGCCGACGGGCTCCAGGCGCTCCGGAACTACCGGTACGACGTCGATCCCGACACGCAGGCCTTCTCGAAGAACCCGCTGCACGACTGGGCGAGCCACGCGGCCGACGCCTTCCGCTACTTCGCCGTCGCGATCGCCGAGCCCCGCCCGGACGACCCGCCGCCGGAGACCCCGAACGACCGCTACGACCGGCGCCGCCGCCGCGAGCGCGCTGAGACCACCGAAGGCTCCGGATGGGCGCAATGACCGATACCGACGACGCTCCGCTGTCGCCGGAGGAGCAGGCGCGCCACCAGGCCGACCTCGACGCGGCCGCGCTGTTCCGGAAGCTGCGGACGTGGTTCCGGGCCGACCGCGAGGCCTCCTCGGAATGGCGCGCGGAGGCCCGCGAGGACTTCGACTTCGTGGCTGGCCATCAGTGGTCGGCGCAGGATGAGGCCGCGCTGCGCGAGCAGGGCCGGCCGCCGATCTCCTTCAACCGCATCCTGCCGGTGATCCGGGCCGTCGCCGGTTCCGAGGTCAGCACCCGCCAGGATATCCAGTACCTGCCCCGCCAGATCGGCGATGCGGCGCTGAACGAGGTGCTCACCGAGGCCTCCCGCTACCTCGCAGACGAGGCGGACGCCGAGGACGAAGAGAGCGACGCCTTCATCGACGCGGTGACCTGCGGCGTCGGCGTCGTGGAGATGCGCCTCGATTACGAGATCAACCCCGACGGCGATTACGTCGAGGACCGGGTGAACCCCCTGGAGATGTTCTGGGACGCCTCGGCCACGAAGCGCAACCTGTCGGACGCCCGGCGCGTCTGGCGGGCGAAGTCGATGGACCGGGCCGAGGCTGAGAGCTTGTTCCCGGACGTCGACCCGGCCGACTTTGATGCGGCCTGGGCAGAGGATCGCGACGGCGGCGAGCCGCACCACCAGATCCAGCCCGGCGAGCGCCGCTCGGACCGGCTCGGCGATACCGACCAGACCGGCGGCACGAAGCGCGTCACCATCGTCGAGTGCCAGTGGTGGGAGCGGGTGCGGGTCGCAGTCGTGATCGACCCGCAGAGCCAGCAGCCGATCGAGATGGATCCGGCGAAGGCGAAGGTGCTGGTGGAGCGCGCGGAGCTCGTCGGCATGCCGGTGCAGGTGTTCCACCGCATGACGCGGAAGTACCGCCGCGCCTTCCTCGGCAACATCATCCTCGGCACGGTCGGCGACGCGCCGGCGGGCGACCGCTTCAGCTACGCCTTTCTGACCGGAGACCGGGACCAGAACCGAGGCTCCTGGTTCGGCATCGTGCGGCCGATGCGCGATCCGCAGCGCTTCGCCAACAAGTGGCTGTCGCAGACCATCGACATGCTGAACCGGCAGGCGAAGGGCGGCTACTTCGCCGAGACCTCGGCCGTGAAGGATCAGGCGGCGTTCGAGCGCACCGCGGCCAAGTCCGGTGCAGTCACCTTCGTGAACCCCGGCGCGCTGCGCTCCGGCGCGATCAAGGAGAAGCCGCTGCCGCAGATGCCGACCGGGCACTGGCAGCTCATGGAGTTCGCGCTCACGTCGATCCGCGATTCCTCGGGGGTGAACCTGGAGCTGCTCGGCCAGCAGCAGAACCAGCAGGCCGGCGTGCTGGAGTACCAGCGCAAGCAGGCGGCGATGAACATCCTCGCCACCATGTTCAACGCGCTGCGCCGGGCCCGGAAGCACATCGGCCGGGTGCGGCTGCACTTCATCCAGACCTACCTCTCGGACGGTCGCCTCGTGCGCATCACCGGGCAGGCCGGCCAGCAGGTGATCCCGCTGCTGCGCGACAAGACCGCGGGCGATTACGACGTGGTGATCGATGAGGCGCCGTCCTCGCCGAACCAGCAGCAGGTGGTCTGGCAGACCTTCGTGTCGGTGCTGCCGATCATCCGGGACATGATCACCCCGCAGGTTCTCCTCGAGGTGCTGCCCTACTCGCCGTTCCCGGACAGCTTCGTCGCGAAGATGCGCGAGCTGCTCGCGAGCCAGCAGCAGGATCCGGAAGCCCAGCAGCGGCAGCAGATCGCCTTGCAGGAGGCCCTCACGAAGATCGAGGAGACCGCGGCCGGCGCCGACCTGAAGCGCGCCCAGGCCCAGCACCAGCGCTCGCTCAGCCAGTACGACCAGGTCGACACGGTCGGGCGCACGCTGGAGATCGCGCATGGCCACGCGCAGGTGATGCAGGAGCGTCGGAACACTGCCGCTCCGCACCAGCATGGTGGCCCGGCCCCGACACCGATCCCCGTGGACCGGCCGCCGTTCAACGCCCTGCCCGCGGCCGCCGCGCCAGGGCCCCAGCTCTATCCGGTCCAGCCGAGCTTCTAACCCATGCGCATCGTCGAGCTGCGCACCTTCACCGGCGATCCGTCGGTGGAGGGCGAACCCGTGTTCGTGGCGCCCGACAACGTCGGGATGGTCGCGGTCGCGATGGCTGATCCGCCCGCCGCTGAGGTGTGGCTGAAGGTCGGCACCCCGATGCTGCTGGTCGATGGGTCGGCCTTGGCCGTCTCCGAGCTGCTCGCTGAGGGCAAGGTCGACCGCCTGCCCCCGCGGCCCGAGCCGCCTAAGCCGCTTCCCTCCTATGGCAGCGATCGCCCGCGCGGCGTGAACCGCTGGGCCTGAACCCCTTCCGCCCGGCCGGCGCGTCAGACCGGCCTTCCGTCCCATCACGTCACGAGGACCTGGACCACATGATCGACAGCGATTTCTCCGCCCCCATCGACTCCGACGACGCCTTCTCGCCCGAGGAGCAGGCGCAGTGGGATGCCATGCGCAGCGGCGCGACCGATCTGGAGCCGCTGGCTGGCTCGACGGCTGCCCCCGCCCCTGCCGCCGCTCCCGAGGGTGGTGCTGCCCCGGCCCCGGCCGGTGAGGCTGCCGCTCCCGGCGAGGTCGTGGATCCGGATGCCGAGGACGCCGACGACCCCGAGAAGAACCGCGGTCGGTTCGTGCGGCACGGTGCGTTCCATAAGGAGCGCGAGGCCCGCAAGACGGCCCAGCGCCAGCTCAGCGAGCTGCAGGAGAAGTTCGCCCGCGGCGACGAGCGCCTCCGCATCCTGTCTGAGGCGATGCAGCGGCCCGCCGCCCCGGCCCAGCCGGCCGCCGCCGCCGCGGCCGCCGCCGAGCCCGCGAAGGTCCCGGATCCGAACGAGGACATCTTCGGGTACGCGAAGTACCTGGAGGAGCAGATCCAGGCGATCCGCACCGGCCAGACCCAGCTCACCGAGACCCAGAAGAAGGCCGAGGAGGATCGCCGGGCCGCGGACGAGCGGAACGACGTGATCGGCTTCTACCGCGAGGACCTCCAGCGCGCCGTCGCCGCCGACGCCACGGTCTCGGACGCCTACCAGCACCTGTTCTCGGGCCGCGTGGCCGAGCTGCAGCTCGTCGGCATGTCGGAGGCCGAGGCGGTTCAGACCGTGCGGGAGGAGGAGTTCAACCTCGCCCAGACGGCCCGCCAGCGTGGCCAGTCGCCGGCCGCCCTGATCGCCGCCCTGGCCAAGAGCCGCGGGTTCGCCCCCAAGGCACCGGAGGCTGCGCCTGCCGCTGCCGCGCCGGCCGAGACCGCCGCCGAGAAGGCTGCCCGCGTCGATGCTGGCCAGAAGGGGCCTGGCATGTCGTTGTCGGCCACCGGCGGATCGCCCGCGGGTGAGGTCACGGCCGAGATGCTGGCCAACATGTCCGACGACGAGTTCTCCGCCTTCCAGAAGGCCAACGGGCGGAAGCTCCGCCAGCTCATGGGCGCCTGATCGAACTGCGGCGCGCGGGACGGCTCGCGCGCCGCACCTTTACTGTTGACCCGACGGGCGAACCCGCTCAAAGGACTATCCGTCGCGAGACGTGCGGGCGTTGCCCCGTCTCAGCGCTTCCCCGAGTTCCGATCGGTCCCGAGCCGCACCCTACCGCCAGGTGGGGCGCTCGCACGTGGCCTGTCGTCCGCCTGATCGCACGTCACGCGATCCGCACGGCCGCGTCACAGCCTCCGTCCGCGCCACGTCACGGCGCCCGTCCGACCACCGTCCCCAACGGTCACCCGGGGCCCGGCTTTCGTCTGCCCGCGACGTGACGCGCGGCACGAACCTTCCCGCATCCCCCCGATTTCAAGGATCCCCGTCATGGGTGTGACCGCTTATGCGCTGAACGACGCGCTGGCGGCGAAGCTCTGGTCGAAGAGCCTCTCCGTCGAAGCCACCAAGGCCCTCGATATCGCCCCGCTGTTCGGCGAGTCGGCCAAGTCCGTCATCCAGATCAAGACCGAGACCCAGAAGGGCGTCGGCGACAAGGTCACGTTCGGCCTGCGCATGCAGCTCGCCGGCAACGGCTTCACCTCGTCCGACCGCGCCGAGGGCAATGGCGAGCAGCTCTCGACCATGTCCGACGCGATCACCATCGACGAGCTCGGCAACGTCGTGGGCATCCGCTCGAAGTTCACGATCGACCAGCAGCGCGTGCCGTTCAACCTGCGCGACGAGGCCAAGGACGGCCTGTCCGACTGGTTCCAGCTCCGCACCTCGGTGTCGTTCTTCAACCACGCCTGCGGCTTCACCCCCGCGAACGTGGTGCAGGTCGACGGCTCCGGTGGCGTGAAGTTCACCGGCAACAACGTCGTGACCGCGGCCACCCGGGTGATCCGGCCGAACGGCAAGGCCAACGACGGCGCCCTCGCTGCCGGCGACGGCCTGACCCTCGCGCAGATCGACGCCGCGGTGGAGATCGCCAAGACCGGCGGTGCCGCCGGCGCGCCGAAGATGCGCCCGGTCAAGATCGACGGCATGGGCGAGATGTGGGTGATGTACATCCACCCGACCCAGGTGACCCAGCTCCGGATCAACGCCGGCGCGGGCCAGTGGCTCGACATCCAGAAGGCCGCGATGCAGGGCGGCGAGATCACCAAGAACCCGATCTTCGACGGGTCGCTCGGTGTCTACAACAACGTCATCCTGCGCGAGTCCCAGCAGGTCACCCTCGGCGTCGCGCCCGACGGCAAGACCATCCTGCCGAACGTGCGCCGCGCGGTCCTGCTCGGCGCCCAGGCCGTCACGGCGGCCTTCGGCAAGGGCGGCGGCCCCGAGAAGTTCCGCTGGAACGAGGAGCTGTACGACCACAAGCGCGAGCTCGAGGTCTCGGCCTGGGCGATCTGGGGCATCAAGAAGACGACCTACAACGGCGTCGACTTCGCCGTGATCGTCATCCCGACCTACGCCGTCAACGCCGGCTGATTGGCCTCCCTCCCCGCATGAACCCCGCCCGCGGCCCTGACCGGCTGCGGGCTCCTCTGCCCATGCGCGTGAGCCGTCCGGCTGCGCGTCCATCTTCGAGAGGGGCCTGACATGGCCACCAACACCAGCCCGACCAAGCCGGCGGTGCGCTCGCTCCTGCACGGGCAGGTCGGCGAGCTCCGCACCACCGTCACGTTCAACGACGTCAGCCGCCCGATGACGGCCGCCTTCCCGGCCGGCGCCCAGATCCTGTCCACGCTCATCGTCGTGACGCAGGCCTTCAACGGCGGCACCAACGCCCTCACCGTCGGCTCCGCGCCGGGCGGCAACGACCTCGTGGCGGCGGGCGACTCCGCCGTCGGTGCGGCCGGCGTGAAGCGTCCGGACACCGCCACCGCCCTCGGACGCCTCGCCGCCGATACGGTGCCGTACATCGGCTACGCCCAGACCGGCGCCGCGGCAACGCAGGGCTCGGCCGAGGTCGTGTTCACCTACGCCGCGCCGCGCGCCTGATGCGCGGCTCCATGCTGCTGCACCTCGCTGCGGCGGCCCTGGCGGCGGAGGCCGAGCCCCCGCCGTCCCCCTCGAAGACGGAGACGGTGCCCGATGCCGACACAGGACGGGCGGCCGACGCTCGCCGATCTGTACGCGGAGATCGCGGACGACATCGAACGCGCGGACCTCGGCCCGCAGATCGCGACGGCCGTTGACCGGGCGATCCGGTTCTTCCAGCCGGACCGCTTCTTCTTCAACGAAGGGTACGTGACGTTTCAGACCGTCCCGGGGTCCGACGTCTACGCATCCGGCGACGCCACCGGCATCCCTGACCTGATGGCGATCGACAGCGTCGTCATGCTCGACGGGTCGACCCCGACCTTCCTGCGGCGCATCGACGAGGCTTGGATCGAGGCGGCAGACCAGCCTGAGAGCCAGTCCCAGCCGTGCGCCTACTCGTATTTCGAGCGCTCGCTGCGGCTGTGGCCGATGCCGTCGGATGCCTGGACGATCCGGCTCATGGCGCATGTTCGGCTGCCGGCGCCGGGCCCCGACGAGGCGAACGCCTGGACCGATGAGGCCTCCAGCCTGATCGCGGCCTGGGCCAAGCGGCACCTCGCCCGCAACAGCCTGCGCAATCCCGTGATGGCGCGGGACCAGAGCGAGATCATCGCCGAAGAGCTGAGCGCGCTCCAGGGTCGCTCGAACGTCATCGCCTCCACCGGCCAGGTGCAGGCCTACGATCTCTGAGGCGCCCGTGGCCGCACCGATCACCGATCTGGCGAGCCTCCAGGCCGCCGTCCTGGACTACATCGCCCGCCCCGATCTGGCGGACGCGGTTCCGGGCTTCATCGCGCTGGCCGAGAGCCACTTCAACGCGATCCTGCGCGCGCGCGAGATGGAGGCGGAGGTGAGCGGGGGCAGCGCCGCGGCGCCGGTCGCCGTGATGGACCTGCCCGCCGACTTCATCGAGTGGCTGGCGGTGTCCTGGGCCGGCTCGGGCCGCACGGCGCGCCCGACCTTCGCCGAGGCCGACAGCCCCGAGGCGCGCTTCCGGCACCGTCCGGGCGGCGACCCGCAGTACTTCACGATCCGCGCCGGCAAGGTGCGCATGGTGCCGGAGAAGCCCGGCGTGGTGACGCTGGCCTATTACGCAGCGATCCCGCCGCTGACCTCCGACGCGCCGAAGAACTGGCTGCTGGCCAAGGCGCCGGACGCCTACCTCTACGCCGTCCTGGCAGAGGCCTACCTGTTCCAGAAGGATCCGGCCGCGGTCCAGGCGCACACCGGCCTGATGCTCCAGGTCCTGGCCGCGCTCGGGATCAAGGCCGACACGGCGAAGGTCGCCAAGCGCACCGGCCGCCCGGCCGAGATCCAGGCCTCGTCGCAGGCTGTGGCGCGGCCCGAGTAGCATGGACCCGATCAAGCTGGCGCCGTTCGCGCCCGACAGGGCCTCGGTCGACGCCTCGGTCTCGGCGGTGGCGACGAACGTGGTGCCGCGCTCCGACGGGTACGGTCCGGTCCTGGCCCCGGTGCCGCTGTCGCTCGCCCTGCCGGCGGAGTGCCGCGGCGCGGTCGCGGTGTTCTCCCCGACCTACAACTTCCCGATCTACGTGGCCGGCACGTCCAAGGGCTTGTTCGTCTACCGAACCACGGATCAGGCGTGGCACGAGGTGACGAACCCGAACACGCCCTACAGCGTGCCGCCCGGGGACTACTGGTCCTTCGTCGTTTACGGCACCCTGCTGCTCGCCTGCTCGGCCGGCACCCCGGTGCAGAAGGCGACGATCGACGTCGTCCAGGCCGGCACGCAGCCGTTCACGGATCTTCTCGGCAGCCCGCCCCGGGCCCGGCACATGGGCGTCGTCGGCGACTTCCTCGTGCTCGCCGGCCTGCCGGACAAGCCGCAGTCGGTCCGGTGGTCGGACAGCGGCGACATCGAGCAGTGGGGCCTCGGACTGGACGGTCACGAGGCCGACGAGCAGCAGCTCCCCGACGGCGGCGCCGTGACCGGCTTCGCGGGCGGCGAGTATGGCGTGATCTTCCAGGAGCGGGCGATCCGGCGCATGACGCTGAGCCCGGATTCCGGCAACATCTTCGACTGCTCGGTGCTGGAGGAGAACCGCGGCGCGGTGGCGCCCTGGTGCATCGCCAAGGTCGGCCCGCGCATCTTCTTCCTCGACCGCGACGGCTTCTATGCCCTGGTGATCGGTGGCGGTCCGTCCACGCCGATCGGCGCGGAGCGGGTGAACCGGTTCTTCCAAGGCCGCGTCGACCCGGAGCGGGTCGGAATGACGGTGGCGTTCCGTGACCCGACTGGCGAGCGGATCCTGTTCGCCTACCGGCTCGCCGGCACCGATGCGTCCGACCCTTCCCTGCTGGGCGAGGCCCTGCTGTACGACTGGCTGCTCGACCGCTGGTCGTTCCTCAGCACCCCGATCCGCTTCGGCATGTCGGCGGCGACGCCGGACACGTCGATCGACAGCATCGAGGGTTCGATCGACGACCCGGCCCAGCCCTCGCTCGACGATCCGATCTACCAGGGCGGCGCGACGCTGCTCGCGGTGATGACGACCGACAACCGGCTCGCCGTGCTCGACGGGGCGCCGCTGGAGGCGGTCGTGCAGACCCCCGACGCGATGCTGGCGCGGCCGAACCGGGCCTTCCTGCGCGGCGCGCGCGTGGACACCGATGCTGACGACTGGCGCGTGGCGGTCGGCGTCCGCGAGAGCCTCGCCGCGTCCGCCGCGCCGCGCTGGCTGCCGGAGACCGAACCGACCGTGGAGCGGATCGCGCCGACCCGCGCCTCGGGCCGCTACCACCGGGCCCGGGTGCGGATCCCGGCCGGCACGACCTGGTCCTACGTCTCGGCGATCGAGCCGGACGCGACCGCGGAGGGCGCACGATGAACGTCCCCGGCCAGAACGAGAAGGACCTGTCGCTGTTCGCCCGGGCGATCGGCGAGCTGGCCCGCGGCGCTACCAACGCGATCTCGTCCAACACCTTCACGCTGGCCAACGGGGTCTCGCGTACCGTCGTGCCCTGCGAGAACTGCGGCCCGGGCGCCCTGCCGCGCTGGGTCCCGGTCACGGAATCCGCGTCGAAGGCGCAGCTCTGGCTCGTCTCGGCCGACCGCCGCAGCTTCACGGTTGGGCACGATCTGAACCCGGCCACGGACCGCACCTTCCGCTTCGAGATGCGCCGGGCCTGATGCACCTCCAGCCCCTGTCGATGCCGCTCGCGCCTGACCTCGCCGAGCGCGTCGAGGCATGCCTGGACGCCGCCTGCGCCCTGCCCCGCTGCGACCTGACCGTGGTCGGTCTTCTGGCCTCCTGCGCGGCGGGCGAGGCTCAGCTCGTCGGGATCTTCGAGGGTGACCGGTTCGTGGCGGCGGGCGTGACGCAGGTCCGCCAGCACCGCGGCGGCCGGCTGTCCTGCTGGGTCCTGTCCCTCGGCGGCCGCGCGGCCGGCCCGTGGGGCGCGGTGATCGCCGCCGTCGAGCGCGGCGCCGCCCGGCTGGGCTGCACCACCGTCGAGTTCGTCGGCCGCCGCGGCTGGGCCCGCGTGCTGCCGGATTACACCGCCGCGCCCTGCGAGCTCGGCCACCACTTCACGAAGCGCATCGGGGCCTGACATGGGCGGCGGCACCAAGACCCAGACCACGGTCCAGCAGCAGAACAACGACCCGTGGGCGCCGGCACAGCCCGCGCTCCAGGGCGTGCTCTCCGGCGCGACGGCGGCGTACAACTCGGGCGTCGGCTCGCAGGTCTACGGCGGCCAGCGCTATGCCGGGCTCGGGGACACCTCGCTCGCCGCGCTCGACACCATCGCTGGGAGCGCGAACGCGGGCCAGGGCGCGGCCAAGGCCGGCGACAGCTACCTGACCGGCCTGCTCCAGAACGGCGGTACGACCTCGGGCATCCAGTCCGCGCTCTCTGGTCTGGACAGCATCGGGAAGATCGACACGTCGCGGGTGTCGTCGCTCGCCGACCAGATGGCTGACCCGAACAACCTCGCCTACTCGACGGCGCGGGCGCTCACCCGGGGCGACTATAATCTCTCGACCGACGGCTACACCGGCCTGCTCAACGGGCTGTCGGGCCAGACGCAGACGGAGAAGTCGCTGCAGGATGCCGCCGACGGCAAGTTCCTGGGCGGGGCGAACCCGTACCTCGACGCGGTGATCGGGCGGAGCCAGGGCGAGGCGGCCTCGAAGATCGCTCAGTCCATGGGCGCCGCGGGCCGCAGCGGCTCGGGCCGGTATGCCGCGACCATCGCCGACAGCCTCGGCGGGATCGCGACGCAGGCGCGCTACACCGACTATGACAACGAGCGCACCCGACAGGCCCAGGCGGCCACGGCGATCGACAGCTCGCGCAATGCCCGCACCAGCCTCCAGCAGGGGCTCTACGGCAGCATCAACAACGCCGAGCAGGCCAACGCCGGCCTCGCCCTGTCCGGCGCCGGGCTCTACAACTCTACGAACACGACGGCGCTCGGCGGCGCGACCGCGCTGGCCGGCATTGACAATCAGAACATCCAGAACGGCATCCAGACCGCCGGCATGAAGCTGTCGGCCGCGCAGTCGGACCGGGCCGCGGCGCTCCAGGGTCTCGGCATGGTCGGGACGAACATCGACAACCTCCAGCGCCCAGGCCTGACCCTGGCCGGTGTCGGTGCCGCGCTCGACGCGGACCGTCAGCAGCAGCTCGACACCGCCCAGCAGGTCTTCGACGAGCAGCAGGCGTCGCCCTGGAAGCAACTCGGGCTCTACTCCGGTCTGGTCAGCCCGATCGCGGGCCTCGGCGGCTCCTCGAGCGGCACGTCGGTCCAGAAAATCCCGCAGCCGGGCGTGCTCCAGCAGCTCCTCGGGGGCGGGCTGGCCATCGCCGGAACCGCCTCGAAGTTCATGGGCAAGTAGGAGCGCGTCGTGTCCGCAGGTCTCACGCCGTTCGGCGCCCTCTCCCCGGCCGACATCGCCCGCCTGATGCAGCAGGCGCGGCCGCAGGTCGATGTCTCGGCCGACGACGTCCCGGCGGCGATCCCGCCCGGCTTCACCGGCTTCGTGCCCCCGACCGCCCCGACCATGCAGCCGCAGGTCGCCGCTGCCGCGCCGGCGGTCGAGCCCGAGGCGCCCGCGCGCGCGCCGCTGCGCATGTTCGGTGCGCTGCCCCCGCAGATGTCGGCGCCCGTCGCCGCGGAGCCGGAGCGGTCGCCGCTGCCGAGCCTCGTCGGTTCTCGCGCGCCCGCCCTGCCGGTCGGCGCGCCGGCCGCGCCGCGTGGTGATGATGAGGCGCCGGCCGCCGCCGCGCCCGCGCGCCCGCTGAGTTTTGGCAGTCTGCCCGCGCCCGCCGCTCCGGCGACGACCGGGTCGACGGCCGTCCCCGCCGCGGCTGCCCCGACGGCAGGCATGCCCGCCGCGGAGCCGTCGCTCCTCGACCGGATCGGCTCCGGCCTGCGGAACCTCAACGCGAACGGCGGCGGCGACCTGCTGACCTCGCTCGGGATCGGCCTCATGTCGACGCCCGGGTTCGGACGCGGCGCGGCGGCCGGTCTGAAGGCCTACCAGGACAACGAGGGGAAGCGGGCGGCCTCCGACCTCGCACGGGCCGAATTCGGCCTGAAGGTCCGGAAGGACACGCAGGAGCAGCGCCAGCTCGCCGGCAACGCGCAGTACGTCACGAGCAAGATCCCCGGCATCAGCCCCGACCAGGCGCTCACGCTGGGCGGCAACTCCACCTTCATGAACGAGCTGTTCAAGGGCGTCCTGCCGCCGGCAGAGCTGTACAAGCAGTACACCGACGACAAGGGGAACATCTGGAACCAGAACGCCCGGACCGGGCAGGCGACGGTCGCGCTGAAGGCGGACGACGACAAGACCGTGATCCCGGTCCCGGAGGCCGACCGGGTGGCGCTCGGCCTGCCCGCCGGCTCCTACCAGAAGGACGCCAACGGCAAGATCAGCCCCATCAACGCGACCGGCACCACGATCAACATGGGGGCCGAGAAGGCGCAGGATGCGACCGTGGGCAAGGCGTACGGCGACTATCAGGTCGACCTCGCCACGAAGGGCCGGAACGCCGGCAACACCCTCAACAGTCTCGCCCTCATGGAGCAGGCGGCCCGCAGCCCGAACTTCTACTCCGGCACGGGCGCCGAGACGGTGAAGCGGGCGAACCAGTTCCTCGTCGCCATGGGCGTGAAGGACGCGAACTACACCAAGCCCACCGAGGTGTTCGACGCCCTCTCCAACAAGGTCGTGCTCGACGGTCTCGGCGGCTCGCTCGGTCCCGGCATCTCGAACACCGACCGCGACTATATCGGCCGCACCGCGCCGACCCTGGCCCAGAGCCAGGCCGGCAACCTCGAACTCATCGCGATCGCCCGCTCGCTCGCGCAACGGCAGCAGGCGGTGTCGAAGCTGGCCAGGGACTATGCCGCGAACAACGGCGGCCGCCTGGATTCCGGCTTCGATCAGAAGCTTGAGGAGTATGCTGCGGCCAACCCACTGTTC
Source organism: Methylobacterium sp. D48H (assembly GCF_053345715.1). Lineage (NCBI taxonomy): Bacteria > Pseudomonadati > Pseudomonadota > Alphaproteobacteria > Hyphomicrobiales > Methylobacteriaceae > Methylobacterium > Methylobacterium sp. D48H. The sequence continues at coordinate 34,111 of NZ_JBKFAP010000005.1, read as the reverse complement.
CCGGCCGCGCAGGCATCCGCGACGCAACGGTCGGACGGCGCCACCGGAGCGAGCGGGCCTGGCGGTATCGCGGCGCCACGCTCCCAGGCGGATTTCGATGCTCTGCCGAAGGGGGCGATGTACGTCGACCCGTCGGATGGCCGCCGCTACCGGAAGAACTGACCCATGGCCGGACCCCGCTTCAGCGGCACGCTCGTCGAGGACGATGCGACGCCGGCCCCCGCCGGCCCGCGGTTCTCGGGCACCCTCGTTGAGGACGACGCCCCGGCGGAGGGTGGTCGCGCCCACGGCGCGCTCAACGCCTTCGCCCGCGGCGTCGTGAACGGCCTGCCCATCGTCGGCCCGTACGCGCTGGCCGGGATCGATCGCGCCGACGCGGCGGTGCGCGCCGTCCAGAACGACTCCCGCTACTCCGATGAGGTCGACGGGGCGAAGCGCTACGGCGCCGAGGTCGCGGCCGAGCACCCTGTTGCCGAGACGGCGGGCGAGATCGGCGGCGGTGTTGCCGGGACCGTGCCGCTCGTGCTCGCCGCGCCGGCCGCGTTCGGGGCGGGAGCTGGAGGGCTGATGGCGCGTTCGGCCGCCTCTGCCGTTTCAGGCGGCGCCCTAGGCACGGCGGATGCCGCGGTTCGCAGCGGCGGTGACGCTAAAGAGACACTGAAGGGCGGTGTCGTGGGCGCGACCCTCGGCGCCGTCGCACCCGGTCTCGGGCAGGCTGTTGGCGCGGGTGCCCGCAAGGTCGCCGAGGCGATCGGCATGCGCGCCGCGCCGTCTGCGGGCATGGGCGCCCCCGCCATGGAGAAGTTGGCCTCCGACGCCGCGAACGCGGGCGGGACCGGTGCGGTGCGGGTTCGCCTCGGCGAGCTTGGCCCCGAGGCGATGCTGCTGGATGCCTCCCCCTCGTTCGAGGGCCGGGCGCAGGGCCTCGCCGTGCTGCCGGACACCCGGGAGGCCATCGTCAACCCGCTGCGCCAGCGTGCGGCCGGCGCCAACGCCCGGCTCGCCGCCGACGTGGATACCCACCTGGGGCCGACCCTCGACCCGGCCGCCTTCCAGGCCGAGTGGCAGCGCGCCTACGGCGAGGCCGTGCCGCCGCTCTACCGCGATGCGCTCAGCCAGCCCGTGCAGGTCGACACCTCCGGCGTGCTGGAGACGATCGGGCGGCTCGGCGCGCACGAGAAGGGCGGCGCCGAGCTAGCGCTGCGCCGCGCATGGGGACTGCTCCATGCCGAGCAGGACGTGCCGGGCATCGGTCGCGCCATCGTCCCTGACCGCAACCCCGAGGCGCTCCACAACGCCAAGGAAGCGCTCGACGCGATGATCGCGCACGTCCAGGCGCAGCAGGGCTCGGCCGCCGCGAGCGAGCTGCGGGCCCTGTCGGCCGTGCGCTCCGGCGTAAACGACGCCCTCGAAGCGCAGGTCCCGGGCTATGCCGAGGCGAACCGGACGGCGCAGCACTTCTTCCAGCAGCGCGACGCCTTCGACGGCGGCCAGCGCCTGCTCAACGGCGGCCGCGAGGCAGCCCGGCCGGCCCAGGTCGCCGCCGATACCGCGGCCATGACGCCGGAGGTGCAGCAGGCGCAGCGTCTCGGCCTTCGCACCGAGGTCGACCGCCTCGTCGGTACGCAGCTCAACGACCGGCTGGCGCTCCGCAAAGCGCTGATGGGTGAGGGGGACTACAACCGGGCCCGGATGGGGACCGTATTCGGCGAGGAGCCGACCGCGGGCGTCGCCGGGGCCGTGGACCGCGAGGCGGCGTTCGACGCGGCGAACCGCCGGATCGTCGATAACAGCATGACGGCGCAGCGGGTCGCCGCCGCGGCCGACCTCGCGCCCCGCGACGTGCGCCCGTCAGCATCCGATGCCGTGCCGGCTGTCGCCGCCGCGGTTGGCGGCGTCCAGGCGGGACTCGCCGCGCAAGCTGCGAAGCTCGGGATCAAGGGTGCGCAGGCCGGGTTTAACGCCGCTGGCCGGGCGCGCGACATCGCCCGCAACAAGGAACTGGCCGAGGCGCTGACCCGGCGCCAGGGCGAGCAGCTCGATGCCCTGTTGGAGGCGATCGGGGCCCGGCAGGCAGCGGAGCGGATGGCGAGCGGCGTCAGGCGCGCGGCGCAGATCGGGACGACGGCCGCCACGGTCTCGCAGGCCGACCGGGCGAAGGCCTACGTGCCGTTCGGGTTCCTGCCTGCCGTACGGTGACCCCGCCACGCGTAGAGGCCGCAACCAGCCATCAGCGCCAGGAAGACCGCCCAGGATGCGAGGCCGCCGAAGCGGTCCCACGCCCAGTCCACGATCCCCGGCACGGTCGCGTTCACGATCCACGACACCACCGCCATGGCGATAGCGAACAGGACGAGCGTGAGGAGCACTTCGGGCCAGCGGGGCATGGCGGGACGGTAGCACACGTACGGCAATCGCCGTACATGGCCCGCTGTGATAGGATGCATCAATCGGCGCACGAGGATGCATAGCGCAGCACGATGACAAGGCAGGATTTCATTGCCAGGGCGGCGCCTGAGATCGAGGCATGGTTCCTCTCGCGCTACGCCGGCTGGATCGAGAGTACGAAGTTCAGCTTCGATCCTTCTGACGCCCGCGAGTTGGCTTCGGATCTGTGGGACTCGGCCTGGTCGGGTACTGTCGCCAGCCTTTCCCCCACAGTGTCAGATCGTACTCTGCGTGAGGGACGGCTAGCAGTTCGCCCGCAAGCTCCTGCATGCGAGTGAGGCGCTGCTCCACGTACGCGAGGTTAAGAGGCGTAGCAGAAGAGCGGTCGCCCCGATGGTCTGATTGGTGCTGGATCAAGAAGTATTGTTGCGATCCCGGCGCTTGATCGATGATCCGCCCGTGAAGCAATTGATTGCGATCGCCGAGTAGTGATTGCGCTTCGTTGATATGGCCCCGTAAACGCGCTCTCCACTCGTCTGTGATGGCGACTTCTGGAAGGCTCAGCAGACCAGCCAGGATGGTGAGATTGCGACTCACCGAGTTTGAAGAGAACACAACGGCGCCCATCGGATCCGTCATAGGCAGGATCCTGATGAGCGCGGCTTCGACAGAAGCCTCTAGGAAGCTCGCCGCTTGGCTGACGCGGCCCAGAAGGCGAGCCAGTTCCGGATCGGCGTCTGCCGCGGTGCTCATCCTCATCTCGGCGTCACCATGACCTTGCGGTCGTGTAGGAGCTCAGTCATGCTTCCCCATCTTTCGGTAGCTTCGCACCTCCGAGGATGACCGGGCCGGGCCGCTTGAGCAAGCGCCCGGCCCACCCCTTGACCCGACGGGCGAACCGCGGGAAATAGCCACTGTCGCGAGCGCCATGCGCCCGACCCTGCAAGGCCCGCCATCGCGCGGGCCTTTTGCGTTTCAGGACCTCCCGACATGCCGACTGCCGCAGACCGCGACGCGCTGATCGCCAGCGCGCAGCGCATCGGCGCGGACCCGCTCGACCTTGCGACCGTGATGTCGTTCGAGAGCGGGTTCAGCCCTTCGATCCGGGGCGGCTCGGGTAACCGGCACATCGGCCTGATCCAGTTCGGACCGACCGAGCAGCAGCAGTACGGCGCGAGCCAGGACCAGAGCTTTGCCGACCAGCTTCCCGCCGTGGAGCGGTACCTGACCGACCGCGGCTTCAAGCCCGGCATGGGGATGCTCGACCTCTACTCGACGGTGAATGCCGGCCGGCCCGGGCTCTACGATCGGAGCGACACGGCGAACGGCGGCACGCCGGGCACGGTCGCCGACAAGGTCAACAGCCAGATGGCCGGCCACCGTGCGAAGGCTGCGGCCTTCCTCGGCGGCGCCTTCTCGCCCGGCTCGGCCTCACCGCGCGGCGCCTTCGGCCTTTCCGGCCCGGTCGCGGCCGGTACCGAAGGGTCGGTGACCCCGGCCGGCGGCGCCGCGATGCAATCGCCCGAGGCGGACCGCACCCTCCAGGTCGCCTCGCTGCTCCGAACGCTCACCGCCGCCGATGCGCCGGCCGCTTCCCCCGTGGCGCAGGCTGCCGCGGCGCCCGCCCCGGCCGCGGCTCAGATGCAGCCGATGCGCCGGCAGAGCCCCGCCTTCGATGCGCAGCGCTTCTTCGCGCTGCTGCCCGGCGCCAAGACCCGCTAACTCGAGGACGGCTCTATGCCCGGCGCCATCAACTGGGACGTCGCGCCCTCGGGCAACGACGTCTCGGATCCCCCGATCATCTTCAACGAGGGGCAGCCGGCCAAGACCATCAACGACGCCATGCGCGCGCTGATGGCCTCCATGAAGCTCTGGATGCTCGACAACTCGGGCGTGAACCAGGCCTACGGGTCGGACGCCTACGTCGTGCTCACCCAGCAGGGCGTCTCGGCGAAGGCGGCCGCCGCGGCGCACACGCTCAAGTTCCGGACCACGACCACCAACCTCAACCCGTGTACCCTGGCGGTGGATAACAACGCGCCGAAGCCGTGGCTGCGGTGGGATGCGACGCAGTTCGGGCCCGGTGACATCGGCCAGAACGTCGTGTGGTCAGTGGTCTACGATCCGGACGCGAAGGTCTACCGGACCCTGTCGCCGACCACGGAGCAGGCCGGGGCGATCAAGGCGTTCGGCGGCCCCAACGTCCCTTCCGGCTGGGAGATCTGCGACGGACGTCCGGTCTCGCGCACGAGCTACGCCGCGCTGCTCGCCGCGATCAGCACGTTCTGGGGCAACGGCGACGGCTTCACGACCTTCAACCTGCCGGACCTGCGCGGGCGATCTCTGTTCGGCGCCAACCGCGGACTGAGCCTGCTCTCGGGGGCCGGCGGCCTCGTCGGATCGCTGGGCTATCTCGGGGGCTCCGAGGTCGTAGCGATGCTGGCGACGCAGATGCCGCGGCACATGCACACCTCGACCATGTCGCCCGCCGGCTTCTTCCAGCCGAACATCCAGTCCGCCGGTGCGCACAACCACGGCGGTACCAACATCGACGGCGCCCACGACCACACCGGCTCGACGAACCTGACCGGGAACCACGCCCACACCGGCACCACCGACATCAGCGGCGACCACGCCCACGTCGTCCAGTACGGCTACGGCCTCGTGAGCACGGCGACGCCGAACAACGCGCAAGTCGTCACCGGCATCAATCTGGGCTCGCAGGGCAACGGGCAGACCACACAGAGCGGCCCGCACTCGCACACCTTCACCACGATCGCGACCGGCAATCACGCGCACAGCTTCGCGACCGATCCCGGCGGCACGCACAGCCACGGCATCCAGCTCGACGGCAGCCACGTCCACACGATCGATCCGACGCCGAACCACGCCCACACGCTGGTGATTGATACGGCCGGCTCGGGCGACCCGCACCCGAACGTGCCGCCGGGCGCCGTGGTGACCTGGGCCATCAAGACCTGAGGACCCGATGAGCGCTTTCGACTGGTCCACCAACGCGGGGCTGAACGCCGTCGCGGACAAGGCCCTGCCCGTTCCCGACGGCGTGTCGGCGCGGGTGTACGCGAGCCTGGTGCGCGGCCTCATGGCGGGCGTGGCGCAGCTCATCGCCGACACGTCGGGCGCGCTGGTGTCAGTCGGCCTGTCCGACCTCTACGCGGTCAACACCTTCTCGGGGCTCAAGCCGAAGCCCGGCACCATGATCGCCTTCTGGGCGCATCGGACGAACGAGGCCGAGCCGTCGCTGATGGTCGACGGCTACGGGCCGGTCGCGTTCCTCGCGGCCGACGGCGGCGAGCTGGCTCCGGGCGCGGTCGTCCAAGGCCAGCTTCAGATGGTGGTCTGGGACGAGGCCGTGTCGCCGGAGAAGCCGGCATGGCGCAAGATCAACCCGGCCGCCACCGATCTCCAGGTTCTGAACGCTCAGACGGCCATGGAAGCGCTCGCCGCGTTGCTGCCGAAGGAAGCGCCCGATGGAGCCGGCAAGCTCTGGTACAACAACGGCATCTTCCAGGTCACGACCGGAGCGCAGTCGTGAGCGTCTTCGACTGGTCGACGCGGCCCGCCGCCAACGCGATCTCGGATGCCGGCGTGCCGGCGCTCGACGGCGCCTCTGCCCGTGAGCTGCCGAGCCTCATCCGCGATGTCATGGCGGCCTTCGCCGGATACGTCGCGGACCAGGGCGGCGCAGTTCGGACCGGGGGCATCTTCAATGCCTACGTGGCGCGCACCTCCTCCGGTGTCCGGGCGATCCGACCCGGGATCGCCATCCTCGTCCAGGTCGATCGCGACAACACCGACGATCCGACGCTGAACGTGGACGGGACCGGCGCACGGCCCTGGCTGGATCTCGATGGCACCGCACCGCCTGCCGGCGCCGTGCGAGCCGGCGCCTTCTACCTCGCCATCGCGTCCGGCCCGGGCTGGGTCAGCGACTTCGGCGGCCTCGCGCGGGCCGATGCCGAGGATGCGGCGATCACCGCGGCCCTGATCTTCGGCGGCATCTGACCATGAAGCAGATCGACCTCACCGGCGTGGTGCTGAACCCCGCCGCGGGCACGCTCGACTTCTCGGGCGTGAACATCGACCCGCGCACCGTGCTGGCGGTCCTCCACGAGCCGACGAACCAGTTCATCTACGCGGTCGGTCGCCGCGGGCTCGGCCGGAAGTCGATCAACGGCCAGGTCCTGACCCTGGCCTTCAACACCAAGTTCCTGTCGGCCGGACCGATCACCGGGTTCCGTGACGACGGCGCCGACGTCGCGACCGACGTGCGCCTGGAGGCCTGCCGCGCGCTGCTCGCCACCGGGAACGTGACGCTCTCGAACGTAGCCACCGGCATCGGCACGCCGGCCGACGTCGCCCCGGGATCGGATGCCGGCGCCGGTTCGCTGATCGCCAAGGTGACCCGGTTGCTGCTCACCCAGAGCGGGATCGCTGCGGTGCTCGCCGCGATCCGTGACCGACTGCCGGCCGCCCTGGTCGGCGGTCGCCTCTCGGTGGATGGGTCCGGGGTGACGCAGCCGATCTCGGTCGCCGCACTGCCGCTGCCGGCCGGCGCCGCCACGGCGGCCAAGCAAGATGCGGCCGCGACGACGCTCGCCAGCATCCTGGCGGCATTCGCGCCGCTCGCTGCGGACGCGAGCGTCCAGGCCGGCACCGCCAAGGCGGAGGCGATCCGGGCGCTCCTGGCGGGCACGCTGAAGGTCTCCACCCCGACCCCGGCCAGCGTCGTCACCGGCCAGGTGAAGGTCGCGGCGACCGGGACCGCCGTCCCCCTGCCGAACGTCGCTCTCGCCAACGGCATCGTGGTCAAGGCCAAAACCTCGAACGCGCCGCAGACAGCCGCTGCGCCGGGTGTGGTTGGGCCGGTCGGCGTCTCCACCGTGATCGACGGGACCGGTACCGGGTACCCGCTGGCCCCGGGCGAGGCCGCCTCCTTCGCGTGTGCCAACGCGAACCTCGTCTACGTCAACGGCACCGTCGGCGACGTCTTCTTCTTCGAGGGCAACTGACCATGGCCGCCCCCGCGATCCCGCCGCCGACCCCTCTTCAGTTCGCCACGACGGCGCAGGCGCAGGCCGCGCTCGACCCCGGCACGGTGATCAGCCCGGCGCTCGCCCTCGCCCTGCTCAAGGCGCAGCCGGGAGCGGTACTGCGCGCCGCATACGACCTCCTGCCAAAGTCGCCGGACGGTCTCAGCGTCGGAGACCCCTGGATCTCCGGCAACACCCTCCAGTTCGTCGCCTCCTGAGGATCGACATGCGCTCCCGTCTCTTGGCTCGCATCGTTGCGGCGTCCGCCGCACTTCTGATCGCCGGCCCGGCCTTCGCCTACGATGCGAGCAAGGCGCCCCGCTACGCCTCGCCGGACATGTACCGGCCGAACGTCGACCAGCTCACCGTCAACGGCGCCGGCGGCATCGTCTGTACCAACCCTTCGGGTTGCGACGTCTCCGGCCTGAGTGTGACGATGCCGGGAGCGGCGTCTTCGCTACTGCCGAACGTCATCGCCGGCCGCATCGCGCGTCAGCCCACGAACCTCACCGTCTCCGTTCCGGGTACCGCCGCGACCCCGCAGGCCGGCGTCGACCTCTGCTCGATCCTGGCCATCGACCGGACCGCCACCTGCACGGTTCAGATCGCTGGCGGCGCGTCGACGTCCTCGCAGATCACAGTGCGCAGCCCCTACGGCGACCGCATCGTCATCGCGGGCGCGACCCCGAGCACGACGCCGGTCTCCGCCGTTTCCGCCGTGACCGGCGCGAACCAAGCCTACAGCGTCACCCTCACGGTCGGATCCACCTCCGGGATCACCGTCGGCGCCTACGTGCAGATCACCGGCATGTCCGGCGTGCCGATGGCGCAAGTGCACTCGGGCGTCTGGAAGGTCACCGCCGTCTCGGGCTCCAGCGTGACGGTGACGAACACCGCCTCGAACGGCGCGCCGCCCACCGGCGCCATCACCGGCACGCTGACCGCCTACCCGACGCAGCTCAAGTTCACCGGCACCTCCGGCATCGTCGCCGCCAGCCTGGGCGGGGTGTCGAACCTCGTGCTGATCGGCGACGGCACCACGCCCGGCACCTTCGGCCTGTGGGCCAAGAGCCCGGACGCCACCCAGCCCGGCGCCGTGATGGCGGGGCCGATCGCGGTCACCGGCTTCGTCGACAACGTGCGGGCGAACTACGGCGGCGTCATCCACGGCACGCAGATCGTCTCGTCTTCGGCGATGAACAACGGCGGCATCTCGCGGGACGGGGCATACCTCGGCTGCTTCGGGTGCGCGTTCACCGGCAATGGCATGTCGCCCCCGCCTGGCGGCGGCAACGGCGTGCTCATTGAGAACGGGTCGACCGCCTTCTTCACCGGGCCCCTGGCCTGGGGCAACGCGGGCGCGGGCATGTTCTCCCGGACGGTCTCGTCCCTGCTGGTGGACAGCGGTTCGCCCGGCTCGGCGGGGCGCAACCTCAACGGCTGGCAGTCGTCCTACTCGGCCTTCCTGCAGGCGCTGGGCTCGGACGGCAGCTACAATGCCTCCGCCGGCTGGCGCGCCGAGGGCAACGCCTCGATGTTCGCCGGGTCGACCACGGCCACCTCGAACCTCGTGAACGGGTACTGGGCGCTCGACAGCGCGTTCATGTCCGCAGCCTCCTCGACCTCGAGCAACAACACCTTCAACGGGTATTCGGGTCAGACCCGGGCCCGGATCGACGCGTCGGGCAGCACGGCGACCGGCAACGGCTCGTCGACCTACGTGGCGGGGGACTGGGCGCAGATCAGCACGCCCGCGGGGATGCTGAACGGTCAGCCGGCAGGCGCCGTGATGCAGTCCGCCGCGGCGACCCCCTATCTCGCCAACGCCGACCTGACCGCCGCCATTGCCCTGACCGACAGCGTGCCGGCGTGCACCGCGGGCACGCAGGTGTCTTCGGTGACGATCACGCCCAGCCTGGCCACGAGCCGGGTGCGGTTGCGGTGGCATGGACAGGGCAGCCGGTCGGCCGCTGGCGCCTTCGTCGCGACCATCTGCCGATCGGGCACGGCGAACGCCCTGCGCGCGGGCTTCGTGCAGACCGCGGGCGCGAACCAGTCGGCCGATCTCGTGCTGGAGCTGGATGACGCTCCCGGGACGACGGCGGCGGTGACCTACACGGTCAACGTCGGCCCAGACAGCGGCACGCTGCGGCTGAACGGCTCCACCACAGGGCGGTACTTCGGCGGAGCGTCCGCAGCGACGCTCATCGCCGAGGAGCTGCGGTAGCGCGCGAGCCGAGGCCGGCATCAAGCCGGGCCTCGGCGCACCTCTCGAACATCCTGGATCCTGAATGCCCCTGCGTCACTCGGCGCGGGTCGCCCTCGCCTGCCTCGCGCTGGCGGGGTCGGCCCCGCACGCCTCGGCCGAAATCGCCTCTTGGTACGGATCCGGCCGCCGCACCGCGAACGGTGAGCGGTTCGTGCCCGACGGCCTGACCGCGGCGCATCGGAGCCTGCCGTTCGGGACCCGGGTGCGGGTGACCTACGGCGCCCGCTCGGTGGTGGTCCGCATCAACGATCGCGGCCCGTTCATCGCCGGCCGAGCGATCGACCTCTCGCGCGGCGCGGCTCGGGCCATCGGCCTGTCCGGCGTCGGCCGCGTCCACCTCGCCATCCTCGGCTGACCCGGAGACCACCATGGCCGCGAGCCTCAACCGCTCGGCGTTCTTCGACCGCGTGCGCGCGGCGCCCTTCGGCGGCCGGCTGTCGGCCTCACAGGTCGCCGGCATTGAGGCGATCCTCGACGCCTGCCCGGCCATGCTGGGCCTCGCCTCGCTGGCCTACTGCCTCGCCACGACCTTCCACGAGACGGCGCGCACGATGAAGCCGATCGAGGAGTACGGGCGCGGGAAGGGTCGATCCTACGGGCCGACCGGCTTCTGGGGGCGCGGCTTCGTGCAGCTCACCTGGGAGGCGAACTACGCCAAGGCCACGGCCGCGCTGCGCAAGCTCGGCGTGCTGACCGCGGCCGAGGACCTCGTGAAGACCCCCGCCCTGGCGATGCGCCCAGACGTGGCCGCCGCGATCCTGTTCTACGGCATGGTCGACGGTTGGTTCACCGGCAAGAAGCTGGCGGACTACTTCGGCCCGAGCCGCAACGATGCGGTTGGCGCCCGGCGCATCATCAACGGCACCGACAAGGCCGCGACGATCGCCGGCTACCACGCGACCTTCGTGGATGCTCTGACCGCCGGCGGCTACGCGGCGATCCCCGCCGCCGCGGCGCCCGCGCCGGTCGCGCCGAGCTCCCCTCCCAATCTCCCCTCTCAGCCGGCACCAACGGCTCCCGTCGAGCCCGGCTTCTGGGCGCGCCTGCACGCCCTCCTCTCCCGCAAGACCAAGGTGGCCTGACATGCACCGCGCTCACTTCCGCCAGGTCCGCCTCGGCATCCTGCGCTGGTACGCCGCCGCGCGCGGGTATCGGATCTACGCGCTGGCCCTGGTGCTCGCCGTGCCGGATATCCTCGACGCGCTGGCCGGTGTCGACTTTACCGTCCTGCTGCCGCCGGGCTGGGGCGCGAAGGCCGCCTCCATTCTCGCCATCGCGCGTGTCGTGCTGGGCATCGTGATCCGGCGCCTCGCCATGGTCGGTCCGCCGCCAGCCGGAGGGCCGCGCTGATGCCGTTCCTCACCCTGATCGGCGGCTTCCTCGTGAAGCTGCTCGGCTCCGGCATCGTCGCGCCGGTGCTGGCCTATCTCAGCAAGCGCTCCGACAACGGGGTGGTGACCAACGGGCAGAACGTGACCGGCGACGTGACGGTCGCCCAGGCGCAGCTCACCGCCTACGTCGAGGAGCGGAAGGTGGTCGCGCAGGAGCGCGCCGAGCAGCACCTGTCGCCCTGGACGGCCTGGATGATCCCGACGGCGTTCGGGTTCTGCATGATCCACTTCGGCGCGATCGTCCTCGACAGCACCTTCCGGTTCAACTGGCAGGTCGCGAAGCTGCCGGCGCCGTACGACGCCATGGAGAACGCCATCGTGCTCTCGGTGATCGGCGTCGCCGGCATCGCGCCGACCGTCCGCCGGATCTTCGGCAAGTAGCCCTCACCCCCCACCTCCCCCGCAGGGGGTAGGCCGCGAAAGACCGCCGCCATGGACACGTCCTTCCTGTCGCCCGGGCCGATCACCTGGGCGCAGCTCATCGCGCTAGCGCTGTTCCTGATCGCGCTCGGCAAGGGCGCGGACTGGATCATCGGGAAGTTGCGCACCGGCACGAAGGAAGCGGTCTCGCCGCTCACGATCGACATGGCCGCGGCCAAGATCGAGATCCGATCCCTGGAGGAGAAGCTGAACGCCTTCAAGATCGAGGTCGCCCGGACCTACGTGACCGGCGACGTCATCACCCGCCTGGAGCGGCGCATCGACGACATGGTCACCTCGGTGCGGGACGAGATGAAGGAGACGCGCGAGGCGATGCTGAAGGCGTTCATGCGGCGGCCGGACTGACCGCCACGTCACCTCTGTCTGACAGCGACGCTTCGGCGCGCGGATCCACGAACAGCTCCGAGGTCATGCCTCTCGCTTCGTGCCGAAGCTCGAACTTCCACATCACGCTGATCGTGTGGTTGTTCGGCAGGATGAGGCGCATGCCCTCTACGGCAGACCCCGGCGGCGCCATCCGCGCCATGGTCGGGACAGTCTCACTCGCGTGCGCGGCGCTTCGCACGACGAAGATGCTCTTGCCAGCGTCGACCGAGGCGGCATGAAGTAGGCAGCGAAGGCGTTCGCGGTGAACGGCGAGGCCGTGCCTCACGGCGCTACGCTCTCTCTGTAGCTTCTTCCTGATGGTTTCTCGGCTGGCCATGGCTAGTCCCCGCCTGCGCTCCGAGCGCTTGGCGGCGCGAATATACATCATCCGCACACCTCGAGCGCCCTGGCTTCGGCCGGGGCGCTCTTTTCGCGTTTCAGCCAGGCGTCAGAGGTTTCCCGGTCCGCTCGCTCCACGCCTTCGCCCGACTCCACGCCGCAGCCAAAGCTTCGATCGCCTCGTCCCGGGTCGGGGCCTCGCCGTTGAGCGGCCGGACACCCTCGGCCTCGTGGCCGCGCTGGCAGCCGGTGCAGCTCCAGGTCCAGATCCCGTTCTGCGGACCGCCGGCGATCCGACGGATGCGGCCGACGTGCTGGCCAGCTTCCTCGGCCACGAAGTCATGGTGCGTGTTCGGGAAGGTGCGGCGCCACGCGAAGGTCACGGCTCGGCGCTCTCGCGGATCCCGAGCGCGATCAGCAGCTCGCGTCCGCTCGGGGTCAAGTGCCATGCGCGCCGACTGGTCCGCCCGCGAGTCGGGCGCTCCTCGACGTATCCGAGCTCCTGCAGGATCGGCATCACGGTCGGGTAGGCCTCGTGTCTCAAGCCGCCAGGGTTCTCGGCGACGGCGCGCAGGGCCTCAAGGTGGCGGCCGCGAATCGGGGCTTTCGGTTCGGAAGGCATGGCGGCGCCGGGCTACCGCGAGTCGCCGTCCTCGACGAGTCCGCGGCTCGCGGCCAGGCGCCACAGCTCGGCATCCGAGAACAGGAAGTCGCCGATCTGCCAGCGTTCGAACTCCTCGCCGATCGGCGCCACCGCGACGCCGGCGGCTCGTAGCGCGGCGACGGCCTCGAGAACCGGGTCGGTGTCGTCGGTCATGATTGCCGGGTAGCCCGAGCAGGAGGCCGGGCCATCATACATTTGATGGACTCGGGTCGGCCTCGTCGCTCATGCCGCTACCCCAGCGCGATCAGCATCCACGTGCGGGCCTTGGCCATCAGATCGCCGTCGCCGGCCGCCGGGTCGGCCTCGATCACGCGCTTGATGATCTCGCGCGCCTCATTGCCGCTCATCCCGATTCCCTGCACGAAGCCGCTCAGCCGTTCCATCAGGCGTTCGGCGGTCGCCGCGCGATCATCCTCGGGCGCGCTCATCCCTTCACCGGGTGCGCCAGCAGGATCGCGGTCCGGACCATGTTGCGCTTCCAGGCCGGCTTGTCGGTGGTGAGCGCCTCGGCCGCGCGGGTGTTCGTGCGGAGGGTCTCGACCAGGTCGAGGGTCCAGCCCTTCGCGAGCGGATAGGCCTCGGTCGCCAGATCCGCGAGCACCGCGTCGACCGCGGCGTCGATCTCCTGGTCAGTGACCTCGGCCGCCTTGCGCAGCTCGGAGACAGTCGCGGGTTCCTTGGCCATTCGGGACTGTGCCGACTCTTGTGCGCCGGAAAAACACCTTCTGTTCCGGGGTGTCTGTTATGTCCCGGTCCTGAGGGCTTTGTTTTTCCTCAGGTTTTTGGCTGGGGCGCCAGGATTCGAACCTGGGAATGGCGGTACCAAAAACCGCTGCCTTACCACTTGGCGACGCCCCAAGGTGAGCGGAGGCTGTCTAGACGCCGCGCCCGCCCCTGGCAAGCGGCGGATCGCGGCCTCCCGGCCCCCGCAAGCCGCCGCTCAGCGGCGTTCGGGTGTGCCGTCGATCCGGCGGGGCAGGCCCAGCGGGTTGGCGGCCTGGAGCGCCGCCGGCAGCAGGGCGTCGGGGACGTCCTGGTAGCTCACCGGCCGCAGGAACCGGTCGATCGCGAGGCTGCCCACCGAGGTCGTGCGCCCGTCCGAGGTCGCCGGGTAAGGCCCACCATGCACCATGGCGTGCGCCACCTCGACGCCGGTCCCGAACCCGTCCACCAGGATCCGGCCGACGCGGCGCTCCAAGAGCGGCAGCAGGTCCCGGGCGGCCGCGTGATCCTCCGGCGCGAGGTGCAGCGAGGCCGTGAGCTGACCCTCCAGACGCTCCAGGACCGCCCGCATCGCGGCGAAGTCCGCGCAGCGCACCACGAGCCCCGAGGCGCCGAACATCTCCTCCTGCAGCTCGGGATCCGCCAGGAACACGTCCGAGTCCGCGGCGAACAGGGTCGCCCGGCCCTGGGTCGCCCCGCCCTCCGTGCCCTCGGCGATGCGGGTGACGGCGGCGTGGCCGGCCACCCGCGCCACGGCCTCGCGGTACGCGCGCTGGATGCCGGGCGTCAGCATGGTCGCGGCCGGGCTCTCGCGCAGGGCCGCGCCGGCCGCCTCGAGGAAGGCGTCGAGACCCGGACCCGGCAGCGCCAGGATCAGGCCGGGATTGGTGCAGAACTGTCCGGCGCCGAGCGTCAGCGAGGCCGCGAAGGCCTTGCCGATCGCGGCGCCCCGCGCGGCGAGCGCGCCGGGGAACAGCAGCACCGGGTTGATGCTGCTCATCTCGGCGTAGACCGGGATCGGCGACGGGCGCCCGGCCGCGATCGCCATCAGGGCGGTGCCGCCCCGGCGCGAGCCCGTGAAGCCGACGGCCGCGATCCGGGGATCGGCCACCAGCCCCTGCCCGATCGACTGGCCGGCATCGAACAGCAGCGAGAAGGTCCCCTCCGGCAGGCCGCAGGACGCAACCGCCTTCTGGACGGCGCGGCCGACCAGTTCCGAGGTGCCGGGATGGGCGGGATGGGCCTTGACCACCACCGGGCAGCCCGCCGCCAGGGCCGAGGCGGTGTCGCCCCCCGCCACCGAGAAGGCCAGCGGGAAGTTCGAGGCGCCGAACACCGCCACCGGGCCGACGGCGATCCGGCGCAGGCGCAGGTCCGGACGGGGCAGCGGCTTGCGGTCCGGAAGGGCCGGGTCGATCCGCGCCTCGACGTAGCTGCCCTCGCGGACGACGCCGGCGAACAGGCGCAGCTGGCCGACCGTCCGGGCGCGCTCGCCCTCGATCCGCGGCCGGGGCAGCCCCGTCTCGGCCATGCAGCGAGTGACGAGGTCGTCCCCGATCTCCAGGATGTTCGCGGCGATCGCTTCCAGGAAGCCGGCCCGCGCCTCCGGGTCGGTCTCGCGGAAGGTGTCGAAGGCGGCCTCGGCGAGCGCGCAGGCCCGGTCGAGGTCGCTCCGGCTCGCGCCCGGGAAGTCCGGCTCCAGGGTCTGTCCGGTGGCCGCCTCGACGGCCCGGAAGGCCGCCTCGGTGCCGCGCCGCGCCTCGGCGCCGATCAGGTTCTCGCCGCGCAGGGTCATGAGCTGCTCCTCTCGGTGGGGGTGCGGGCGGGCCGCACCGGGACGGCGCGTGCGGGCGGTCAGCCCCGCTGCGCCGCCAGGGCCTTCTCGCGGATGGCCGCGAGGGTCATGGTCGGGGTGAGCGCCTCGGGATCGACGAGGCAGTGGATCATCGCCGGCAGCCCGGAGGCGAGGCCGCGCTCGAAGGCGGGGGCGAACTCCTCGGTGCGCTCCACCCGTTCGCCGTGGCCGCCGAAGGCGCGGGCCAGCGCCGCGAAGTCGGGGTTGCACAGCTCGGTCGCCGAGACGCGGCCGGGATACTCGCGCTCCTGGTGCATCCGGATCGTGCCGTACATGCCGTTGTCGAGCACCACCACCACGACGGCGATCCCGTACTGAACCGCGGTCGCGAATTCCTGCACGGTCATCATCACGTCGCCGTCGCCGGCGAGCGCCACGACGATCCGCTCCGGGCGGCTGCGCTTCGCCATCACGGCGGCGGGCAGGCCGTAGCCCATGGAGCCGGAGGTCGGCGCGAGCTGCGTGCCGAAGGCGCGGAACCGGTAATAGCGGTGGACCCAGGTGGCGAAGTTGCCGGCGCCGTTGCAGATCACCGCGTCCGGCGGCAGCCGCTCGCGCAGCCACGCGATCGCCGCGCCGTACTGGAACGCGCCGGGCTTCGGCTCCGGCGTCTCGGACCACGCGCGGTAGGCGGCATGGGCCTCGGCGGCGCGGCCGGTGCCGGTGGCCTCGAACTCCGGCAGGACCGTGCAGAAGGTCTCGGGCGCCGCCTCGATCGCCAGCGCCGGCTGGTAGACCCGGCCGAGTTCCGCCGCGTCGGCGTGGACGTGGACCAGCGGCAGGCCGGGATTGGGGATGCCGAGCAGGCCGTAGGACTGCGCCGGCATCTCGGAGAGGCGCCCGCCCACCATCAGCAGCAGGTCGGCCTCCCGGATCCGGGCGAGCAGCGCCGGGTTGGGCCCGATCCCGAGCTCGCCCGCGAAGTTCGGGTGGTCGGCGGGGAAGAGCTGGGCCCGCCGGAACGAGACCGCCACCGGCAGGTCGTGGCGCTCGGCCCAGGCGGCCAGGGCGGCGACGGCGCCTTCCGTCCAGCGGGAGCCGCCGAGCAGCACCACCGGCCGCCGCGCCTCCGCCAGCATGGCCCGCAGGCGCGCGACGTCGTCCCCCGACGGGGCCGGCGCGGCCGGGACGACGCGCGGCGCGTCCGGCACGGCCGCGACGTCGTCGAGCATGTCCTCCGGCAGGGCGACCACGACGGGGCCCGGGCGGCCTTGCAGTGCGGCCCGGAAGGCCCGGGCGAGGATCTCCGGGATGCGCGCCGCGTCGTCGATCTCCACCGCCCACTTGGCGACGCCGCCGAACATCTGGCGGTAGTCGACCTCCTGGAAGGCCTCGCGGTCGCGCATGCGCCGGGCGATCTGGCCGACGAACAGGATCATCGGCGTCGAATCCTGGCGGGCGATGTGCACGCCGGCGGAAGCGTTGGTGGCGCCGGGGCCCCGGGTCACGAAGCAGATGCCAGGGCGGCCCGTGAGCTTGCCGGCGGCCTCGGCCATGATCGCCGCGCCGCCCTCCTGCCGGCAGACCAGCACGTCGATGCCGCTGTCGCGCAGGGCGTCGAGCACCGCGAGATAGCTCTCGCCGGGGACGCAGGTCACGCGCGCGACGCCCTGCGCGCGGAGCTGGTCGACGAGCACCTGCGCGCCGGTGCGTGGGGGCAATCCGCTCAAGCCGTTCCTCCCTGGCGCTCGGGCCGCGTCCGGGGCATGGCGCCGGGATCGGCCGTAAATCCGCCCGCCGCTGAGATGCGTCTGATATCCCAGTCTCAGGATAGGGGCGGGTTCGGGGCGGTCAACCTGTCAGACCAGGGGGCGCCGGTCGAGGGCCCGGCGTGTCATCCGGTCGAGAAAGTCGAACAGCGTCCCGAGCCCGGCAAGGGCCGCCCCCGCGTCGCGCGCCGCGATGCCCGACACGATCGCCGCGTGGATCGCCGCGCAGTCCGGGAAGCTCGCGGTCGGCTCGTAGGTGTACCAGAACCGTCGCGACTGCGCGTGCAGCGCCGCCATGGTGCCGGCGAGCGTCGGGTTGTAGGCGGCGCCGACTAGCCCCTCGTGCAGGGCGCGCTTGTGCCGGAAATACGCTTCCCGGTCGCGGGCCTCGGCGGTGCGGCGCAGCCCGCCGACGCGATCCAGCAGCCGCGCCATGTCGTCCTCGGTGCCCCGCGCGATGGCGCAGCGGGCCACGGTCTCGTCGAGGGGCCGCCGCACCTCCAGCAGCTCGAGGTGCCTGATGATGTCGACCTGGGTGACGAGGACGCCGCGGCGCGGGTGAACCTCCACGAACCCGATCGTCTTCAGCCGTGCCAGGGCCTCGCGGACCGGGGTCCGGCCGAGGCCCAGCTCCGCGCCGAGTTCGCCCTCGGAGACCATCGCGCCCGGCGCGAGGCGGCGGCTGATGATCATCTGCTCGATGGCGTCGTAGGCGGTCTCGGCGAGCGAGCGCGGCCTGCGCGCCTCCGCCGCCGAGGCGCTGCCGCCCGCAAAGTCCAATTCGGCCAAGGGCTTCCCCGTCGATCTCCGCCCGTGTCTGTCGCGACCCGCGCCGGTTGACAATGGCGCGGCGCCCCATGTTACTCAAGAGCTGGGATATCAGTCCGCGCCCAGCGCGGACGGGAGCCAAGGCCGGCGCAAGCGACGCGTGATTGTCACCGTCCGCGGGTGCCGAGACCGAGGCCCGGGGAGGAGAAGCGGATGTCCGGGTTGTCCCCTGAGACGCGCGCCAAGCTGAAGACCGTCAGCACGGCCACGCTGATGACCGCCCTCTACAAGCGCGGCTTCCGCAACCAGATGATCCAGGGCGTGCTGCCCCTGAAGGCCGGCGGCCCGACGATGGTCGGCGAGGCCTACACCCTGCGCTACATCCCGGCCCGGGAGGACCTGAACCCGATCACGGTGTTCCGCGACCGCGCGCACCCGCAGCGCAAGGCCGTGGAGGAGTGCCCGCCCGGCGCCGTGATGGTGATCGACAGCCGCAAGGACGCGCGCGCGGCGTCCGCCGGCTCGATCCTGGCCACGCGGCTGATGGTGCGCGGCTGCGCCGGGCTCGTCACCGACGGGGGCTTCCGCGATGCCGACGAGATCGCCCGGCTCGAGATGCCGAGCTACCACGCGCGCCCGTCGGCACCGACGAATCTCACGGTCCACCAGGCGATCGACATCAACGTGCCGATCGGCTGCGGCGACGCGCCCGTCTTCCCCGGCGACGTGATCGTCGGCGACGGCGACGGGGTGGCGGTGATCCCGGCCCACCTCGCGGACGCGGTCGCCGACGAGGCCGTGGAGATGACCGCCTACGAGGATTTCGTCACCGAGGAGGTACGCAAGGGCCGCACAATCCTCGGCCTCTACCCTGCCACCGACGAGCAGAGCCTCGCCGATTTCGCCGCCTGGCGGACGCGGACCGGCCGCTGAGCGTGCCGCACCGGCCCGCTCCGGCCCGGCCCGCGATCGGCAAAGGGCCGGGACGCGTCGGATTCGGCTCGGGGGGACGCCATGGCGGCGGGGTTGCGCGGGGGCGATGCGGCGCCGGAGATCGAGCGGCGGACGGTCGCCAAGGTGTCGCGGCGTCTGCTGCCGCTGATCGTCCTCATCTACTTCGTCGCCTACATGGACCGGACCAACGTCGGCTTCGCGGCGTTCGGGCTGAGCCGGGAGTTCGGGTTCTCCGCCACGGTCTACGGCTGGGCGGCCGGCATCTTCTTCCTCGGCTACGTCATCTTCGAAGTGCCGAGCAACGTCCTCCTGGAGCGCGCCGGGGCGCGGCTCTGGATCGCCCGGATCATGGTCACCTGGGGGCTGGTGGCGGGCAGCATGGCGCTCATCACCGGCCCGGCGAGCTTCCTCGCCCTGCGCTTCCTGCTGGGCGTGGCCGAGGCCGGCTTCTTCCCCGGCGTGATCCTCTACTTCACCTACTGGTTCCCGAAGCGGTACCGGGCGCGCGTGGTCGCCGCGCTGTTCCTCGCGGTCCCGGGCTCGAACGCCCTCACGGCGGTGATCTCGGGGGCGCTGCTCCAGCTCGACGGGGCGCTCGGCCTGCACGGCTGGCAGTGGCTGTTCCTCCTCGAGGCCGCGCCCTCGATCCTGCTGGCCTTCGCGGTCCTGGCGCTGATGACCGACCGGCCCGAACAGGCCGCGTGGCTCACGTCCGAGGAGCGATTGTGGCTCGGGACGGCGATCGCGGCGGAGCGGGACGGCACGGTCCGGGCCCACGGGCCCTTCACCCTGGGGCAGGTCCTGACCGACCGGCGCGTGCTCGCGCTGGGCGCGATGTACTTCAGCATCGGTACCGCCACCTACGGCATCACCTTCTTCCTGCCGCCGATCCTGAAGAGCCTGCACCTCACCGACTGGGAGACGGGGGTCGCGACGGCGGTGCCCTACGGCGTCGGGACCCTGGGCATGATCGCCTGGAGCTGGTCGTCGGACCGGCGCGACGAGCGCCGCTGGCACTTCGCGATCGCCGCGCTGGTCGCCGCCCTCGGCCTCGTCGTCTCCGGCCCCATGCTCGGCAGCCTCTGGGCGCTCGCGGCGATGTCGGTGGCCACGATCGGGCTCTACGGGAGCAAGCCCGCCTTCTGGGCGATGCCGGGGGAGTTCCTGGCCGGGCCCGCGGCCGCCGGGGGGATCGCGCTGATCAACGCGATCGGCAATCTCGGCGGCTTCGTCGGCCCCTACGTCCTGGGCTGGCTGAAGGATTATACCGGGACCTACGAGGCCGGCCTCTATTTCCTGGCGGCTTGCGCGCTCGCCGCCGCGGCGATCACGCTCGTCGCGGGCCGCCCGGCCGGGTCGAACGCGTGAGACCGGAGACAGAGCGATGACCGCGCGCAAGAAGACCCTGGAGGATCTGCGCAGCCAGCGCTGGTTCGGCGCCACCGACCTGCGCAGCTTCGGCCACCGCTCGCGCATGCTCCAGATGGGCTACGAGCGGGCGGATTTCACCGGCAAGCCGATCGTCGGCATCATCAACACCTGGAGCGACATCAACCCCTGCCACCAGCATTTCCGCGAGCGCGTCGAGCACGTGAAGCGCGGCGTCTGGCAGGCGGGCGGCTTCCCGATCGAGCTGCCGGCGCTGTCGCTGTCGGAGAACTTCGTCAAGCCGACCACGATGCTCTACCGCAACCTCCTGGCCATGGAGGTGGAAGAACTGCTGCGCCAGCACCCCGTGGACGGCGCGGTGCTGATGGGCGGCTGCGACAAGACCACACCCGGCACGGTGATGGGCGGGATCTCCATGAACCTGCCGATGGTGTTCCTGCCGGCGGGACCGATGATGCGCGGCCATTTCGGCGGGACGATCCTGGGCTCGGGCTCGGATGTCTGGAAGTACTGGGCCGAGAAGGAGGCCGGGAACATCACCGCGCAGGAATGGAACGACATGGAGGCGGGCATCGCCCGCTCCGCCGGAACCTGCATGACCATGGGCACGGCCTCGACCATGACGGCGATCACCGAGGCCCTGGGTTTATCGCTGCCCGGTTCGGCCTCGATCCCGGCGGCCGACGCCGACCATCCGCGCATGGCCGGCGCCTGCGGCCGGCGGATCGTCGAGATGATCTGGGAGGACCTGAAGCCGTCCGACATCCTCGACCGCCGCTCGGTCGACAACGCGCTCGTCGTCCACAACGCGCTCGCCGGCTCCACCAACGCGATGATCCACCTCGTGGCCATGGCCGGTCGGGCCGGTATCCCGGTCAAGCTCATCGAGTTCGACGAGTTCGCCCAGAAGGTGCCGGTCATCGCCAACCTCCGGCCCTCGGGTCAGTGGCTCATGGAGGATTTCCACATCGCGGGCGGCATCCGCGCCCTGATGGCGCGCCTGTCCCCCCTCCTCCACCTCGACGCCCGCTCGGTCACCGGCAGCACGATCGGCGACGGGCTCGCCGGCATGCGGGTGTTCAACGACGACGTGATCCGCCCGCTCGACCGACCGATCGTGGCCATGGGCGGGACCGCGATCCTGTACGGCAACCTCGCCCCGGACGGCTGCGTGATCAAGCCGCCGGCCGCCGACCCGCGGCTGCTGCAGCACACCGGTCCCGCGCTGGTCTTCGACAGCTACGACGCGATGAGCGCGGCGGTGAACGACCTCGACCTCGACGTCACGCCCGACCACGTGATGATCCTGCGCAATGCCGGCCCGATCGGCGGCCCCGGCATGCCCGAATGGGGCATGCTTCCGATCCCGAAGGTCCTGCTCCGGCAGGGCGTGCGCGACATGGTCCGCATCTCGGACGCGCGGATGAGCGGGACCAGCTACGGTGCCTGCATCCTGCACGTGGCGCCGGAATCGGCCGCGGGCGGCCCGCTCGCGGCCGTGCGCGACGGTGACCTCATCACCGTGGACGTGCCCGGGCGGCGGATCCACCTGCACCTCGACGACGCCGAGATCGCGGCGCGGGTGAAGGCGTTCCGGCCGCCGGACCGGTCTTATCCGCGGGGCTACAACCGGCTGTTCGCCCAGCACGTGCGGCAGGCCAACGAGGGCTGCGACTTCGACTTTCTGGAGGGCGCCGGCGGTATTCCGGAACCCGAGATTCACTGACCGGCCCGAGCCGTCGGCAACAGGCGGCAGGTCACACCACAGGGAGGTACCATGGTCATGATCGCACGCAGGGGACTGCTCGCCGGGGCGGCCCTGCTCGGTGCCGCGCGGGCGGCCGGAGCCGGCTGGGAGCCGTCGCAGCGGGTGCCGGACCCGGCCGTCGAGATCCTCGACCCGGCCTTCGCCAAGTACCGGCTCGCCTCGGCAACGGTGGAGCGGGTCGCCACCGGCTTCCGCTGGGCCGAGGGGCCGGTCTGGTTCGGCGACATGGGATCGCTGCTGTTCAGCGACGTGGTCAACGACCGGATCATGAAGTGGGAGGAGGCGTCCGGCAAGCTCTCGGTGTTCCGCAAGCCGTCGAACTACGCCAACGGCAACACCCGCGACCGGCAGGGCCGGCTGATCACCTGCCAGCACAGGACCCGCAGCGTCACCCGCACCGAGCACGACGGGAGCCTGACCACGCTGATGGACTGGTTCGACGGCAAGCCGCTGAACTCGCCGAACGACGTGGTCTGCCATTCCGACGGCGCGGTCTGGTTCACCGACCCGGCCTTCGGGCCGAACCCGCACGAGTCGATGGCCGCGCCGGAGCTTCCCGGCAACGTCTACCGGATCGATCCGAGGACGGGACAGGCCAGCGTCGCGGTCGAGGGCGTGGCGGGTCCGAACGGGCTCTGCTTCTCGCCGGACGAGTCCAAGCTCTACCTCATCGAGGCGCGGGCGAAGCCGAACCGCCTGATCCGCGTCTACGACGTGGTCGAGAACGGCACCAAGGCCGCGAACGTCCGCGTCTTCTACGATGCCGGCACCGGCACGCCGGACGGCTTTAGGGTCGACGTCGACGGCAATCTCTGGTGCGGCTGGGGGATGAGCGAGGCCGAGGACGGGATCATCGTGTTCTCGCCTCAGGCCAAGCTGATCGGCCGGATCCGCCTGCCGGAGCGCTGCGCCAACCTGTGCTTCGGCGGACTCAACCGCAACCTGCTGCTGATGACGTCCACGCACTCGGTCTATTCACTGTACGTGAACACGCGGGGTGCGGGGACCTGCTGAGGTTGGATGGGCGGCTCGCGCCGCCCTGCCGTCCTTGCGGAGCGAAGCAATCCAGGGGCGTCAGGCCGACCGATGTCGCGATGCCCTGGGTCGCTTCGCTTCGCTGCGCTCGCGATGACGGTGGTGCCCCGCCCCTACTCCGCCGCCTGCGGCATGTACCGCGCCGGATCGTAGTTCAGGATCGGGCCGAGCCAGCGCTCGACGTCGCGGACATCCATCCCCTTGCGGGCGGCGTAATCCTCGACCTGATCCCGCTCCACCTTGGCGACGCCGAAATAGTGCGCCTCCGGGTGGGCGATGTAGATCCCCGACACCGACGAACCCGGCCACATCGCGTAGGACTCGGTGAGCCTCACGCCGATCCGGCTCTCCGCCTTCAGCAGGTCGAACAGGGTGGTCTTCTCGGTGTGGTCGGGCTGGGCCGGGTAGCCCGGGGCCGGACGGATGCCGTCGTACTTCTCCAGCACCAGCTCCTCGGGCCCGTAGGCCTCGTCGGACGCGTAGCCCCAGAACTCCTTGCGCACCCGCTCGTGCATCCGCTCGGCGAAGGCCTCGGCGATGCGGTCGGCGAGCGCCTTCACGAGGATCGCCCGGTAATCGTCGTTCGCCCGCTCGAACCGCTCGGCGATCCGCACCTCCTCCAGGCCGGCGGTGACCACGAAGCCGCCGACATAGTCGGCGATGCCGGTCTCGGCCGGGGCCACGAAGTCCGACAGGCAGGTGTTCGACCGCCCGTCGCGCTTCGAGAGCTGCTGGCGCAGGCCGTGGAAGGTGGCGAGCCGCTCCGACCGGCTCTCGCCGGTGTAGAGCGCGATGTCGTCGCCGACGCTGTTGGCCGGCCAGAAGCCGATCACCGCCTTCGGGTTGAACCAGCGCTCCTCCACGATCTGCTTCAGCATCTCCTGAGCGTCCTCGTAGAGGGCGCGGGCGGCCGGGCCCTGCTCGGGATCGTCCAGGATCGCCGGGAAGCGGCCCTTGAACTCGTAGGTCTGCAGGAACGGCGTCCAGTCGATGTAGGGCACGAGGTCGGCGACCTCGTAGGAGCCGTAGACCCTCGTGCCGGTGAAGGTCGGCTTGGCCGGCTTGTAGCCCGACCAGTCGATCTTGAAGGCGTTGGTCCGCGCCTTCGCGAGGGGCAGCCGCTGCTTGTCGGCCTCCGAGCGCCTGTGGGCGTCCGCCACCTTGGCGTACTCGGCCCGGACCTTCTCGATCGTCTTCCCACGGGTCTCCTTCGAGATCAGGCTCGACACCACGCCGACCGCGCGGCTCGCGTCGGTGACGTAGACCGCCTGCCCCTTGGCGTAGGCCGGGTGGATCTTCACCGCCGTGTGGACGCGGCTCGTGGTGGCACCGCCGATCAGCAGCGGCACGTCGAGCCCCTCGCGCTCCATCTCGCCGGCCACATGGACCATCTCGTCGAGCGACGGGGTGATCAGGCCCGACAGGCCGACGATGTCGACCTTCTCGGTCTTGGCGGTCTCCAGGATCTTGGCAGCCGGCACCATCACGCCGAGATCGATGATCTCGTAGTTGTTGCAGGCCAGCACGACGCCGACGATGTTCTTGCCGATATCGTGGACGTCGCCCTTCACGGTCGCCATCAGCACCTTGCCGGCGGCCTGGCGCTTGCCGTCGCCGCCGTTGGCGCGCTTCTCCTCCTCCATGAACGGTTCGAGATAAGCGACCGCCTGCTTCATCACGCGGGCGGACTTCACCACCTGCGGCAGGAACATCTTGCCGGAGCCGAACAGGTCGCCGACCACGTTCATGCCGGCCATCAGCGGGCCCTCGATGACGTGGAGCGGGCGCTCGGCTGAGGCCCGCGCCTCCTCGGTGTCGGCCACGATGTACTCGGTGATGCCGTTGACCAGCGCGTGCTCGATCCGCTTCTCGACCGGAGCCTCGCGCCAGGTCAGGTCGGCGGTCTTGGCCTGGGCCGAGGCGCCGGTCTTGAAGCGCTCGGCGGCCTCCAGCAGGCGCTCGGTGGAATCCTCGCGGCGGTTGAGGACGACGTCCTCGCACAGCTCGCGCAGCTCCGCCGGGATCTCGTCGTAGACGGCGAGCTGGCCGGCATTGACGATGCCCATGTCCATGCCGGCCTTGATGCAGTGGAACAGGAACACCGCGTGCATGGCCTCACGCACCGGCTCGTTGCCGCGGAACGCGAAGCTCAGGTTCGAGACGCCGCCCGAGATGTGGGCGTGCGGCAGGGTCTCGCGGATCGTGCGGGTCGCCTCGATGAAGGCCACGCCGTACGGGTTGTGCTCCTCGATGCCCGTGGCGACCGCGAAGATGTTCGGATCGAAGATGATGTCCTCGGGCGGGAAGCCGACCTGCTCGGTCAGGATCCGGTAGGCCTTGGTGCAGATCTCGACCTTGCGCTCGTAGGAATCCGCCTGCCCCTGCTCGTCGAAGGCCATCACCACCACGGCGGCGCCGTAGGAGCGGCAGACCTTGGCGGCCTCGATGAACTTCTCCTCGCCCTCCTTCATGGAGATCGAGTTCACAATCGGCTTGCCCTGGATGCACTTCAGGCCGGCCTCGATCACCTCGAACTTCGAGGAATCGACCATCACGGGTACCCGGGCGATGTCGGGCTCGGCGGCGACGAGGTTCAGGAACTCGACCATCGCCTTCTGGGAGTCGAGCAGGCCCTCGTCCATGTTGACGTCGATCACCTGGGCGCCGGCCGCCACCTGATCGCGGGCGACATCGAGGGCCGCCGCGTAGTCGCCGTTGGTGATGAGCTTGCGGAACTTGGCCGAGCCGGTGACGTTCGTGCGCTCGCCGACGTTCACGAAGGGGATTTCCGGCGTGAGCACGAAGGGCTCGAGGCCCGACAGCCGCATCAGGCGCGGCACCTCGGGGATCGGCCGCGGCGCCTTGCCGGCGACGGCCTCCGCGATGGCGCGGATGTGGTCCGGCGTGGTGCCGCAGCAGCCGCCGACCATGTTGACGAGGCCGGATTCGGCGAACTCGCCGACCAGCTTGCCCATCGCCTCCGGGCTCTCGTCGTAGAGGCCGAACTCGTTCGGCAGGCCGGCATTCGGGTAGGCGCAGACCAGCGTGTCGCAGATCCGCGACAGCTCGGCGATGTGGCCGCGCATCTCGCGGGCGCCGAGGGCGCAGTTGAGGCCGAAGGTCAGCGGCTCGGAATGGCGCAGGGAGTGCCAGAAGGCCGCCGGAGTCTGGCCCGACAGGGTGCGGCCCGAGAGATCTGTGATCGTGCCGGAGATCTGGATCGGCAAGCGGATGCCGGTCTCGTCGAAGACCTGCCACGCCGCCGCGACCGCGGCCTTGGCGTTGAGCGTGTCGAAGATGGTCTCGATCAGGATCAGCTCGGCGCCGCCGTCGATCAGGCCGCGGACCTGCTCCACGTAGGCCTGCTTCACTTGGTCGAAGGTGACCGCCCGGAAGCCCGGGTTGTTCACGTCCGGCGAGATCGACAGGGTCCGGTTCGTCGGGCCGATGGCGCCGGCCACGAAGCGGCGGCGGCCGTCCTTCTCCTCGGCGAGCTTGGCGGCCTCCCGGGCGAGCCGCGCTCCTTGAGCGTTCAGCTCGTGGATGATCGACTCCATGCCGTAATCGGCCTGGGCGATGGTGGTGCCCGAGAAGGTGTTGGTCTCGCAGACGTCGGCGCCGGCCAGGAAGTAGTCGAGGTGGATCTGCCGGATCGCGTCGGGCTGGGTCAGGATCAGCAGGTCGTTGTTGCCCTTCTGATCGTGCCCGTGATCCTTGAACCGGTCGCCGCGAAAGTCCTCTTCCGAGAACTTCAGGCGCTGGATGACGGTGCCCATCGCCCCGTCGAGGACGAGGATCTTCTCCGCGGCGCGCTGGCGCAGGGCCTTCGCGATCTCGGTGCCGTCGACGGGGGCAAAATCGGTCATCGTGCGTCCTGTCAGATCACCTCGTCCTGAGGTGCCGGAGCGAAGCGGAGGCCTTGGAGGCCTCCAGATATCTCGGTGTTCCCTGGAGCCCTCCTTCGGGGCCGCTCGCGCGGCACCTAAGGATGAGGTGGAGGGTGGGCTCGATCGGTGTTTTGGGTCCTGCGGTCAGCCCGCCTTTTCCAGGGCGGCAAGCCGCTTCTCGATCGCTTCGAGCCGCTCCTCGACCTCCGCGGCGGCGTAGCGGCCGAGGACCGATTCGCCGTTCACGGCTTCACGCAAATTGTCGAAGCGGCGCTCGAGCCTATCGAAGCGCACACCGTCTACTTCCAGCTTGCGGTCGATGCGCTCGAAACCTGCTTTCATCTCCGCTCTCATCTCCCGGAGGAGCGGAACGATCAAATCCTGCGGCTCAGCCATGGCGGTGCCCCCTGCTGCGCCCGAACCGGGCGCCGCCTGAATTTAAGCCGCGGCCTTCGCGGCCGCCAGCTTCGGCGCCTGGGCGCGCAGGCCGAGCAGGTGGCAGATCGCGTAGACCAAGTCGGAGCGGTTCATCGAGTAGAAGTGGAAGTCGTTGACGCCCTCGTCCACGAGGTCGAGCACCTGCTCGGCCGCCACCGCGCCGGCCACGAGCCGGCGGGTCTCGACGTCGTCCTCCAGCCCCTCGAACCGGGCGGCCAACCAGTAGGGCACCGAGGCGCCGGTGCGGCGGGCGAAGTTCGCCGCCTGCTTGAAGTTCTGCACCGGTAGGATGCCCGGGATGATCGGGATCGTGATCCCGGCGGCCCGGACCTTGTCCAGGTAGCGCAGGTAGATCTCGTTCTCGAAGAAGAACTGGGTGATCGCCTGGTCGGCCCCGGCATCGACCTTGGCCTTCAGGGCGTCGATGTCGGCGTCGAGGGAGGCCGCCTCAGGGTGCTTCTCGGGATAGGCCGAGACCGAGACCTTGAAGTCGCCGATCCGCTTGATCCCCTTCACCAGCTCTGCGGTCGAGGCGTAGCCCTCCGGGTGCGGCCGGTAGGCGTGGCCGACACCCTCGGCCGGGTCGCCGCGCAGCGCCACGATGTGGCGCACGCCCGCGTCCCAGTAGGACTGGACCACCGCGTCGATCTCCTCGCGGGAGGCGTCCACGCAGGTGAGGTGGGCGGCGGGCTTGAGGCCGGTCTCGCGGACCATGCGGGCGACCGTGTTGTGGGTGCGCTCGCGGGTGGAGCCGCCGGCGCCGTAGGTCACCGAGACGAAGCTCGGCTGCAGCGGCGCGAGGCGCTCGATGGAGTTCCAGAGGATCTTCTCCATCTCGTCGGTCTTCGGGGGGAAGAACTCGATCGAGACGCGGATCGGGTGGTAGCCGTCGCGGCTGGCGCGGTGGGTGGAGCGGCGCATCGGGGTCTCGTCCTCTATGTCGGTCGGTTCAGACGAAGTCTGCGGAGGTCGGTGTCTCAGGCGACGGCGCGCTGAGGCTGTTCTGTGTCGGTGTCGGCCAGCTCGTCCTGAGCCAGCCCGTCCTGTGCGAGCCAGAGGGTGACGGTGAGCTGGCCCGACTCGCGGGGCGTCAGATCGCGGGTGGCGACCGTCGCGAGGCCGGACTCGGCGAGCCAGCCGGAGACCTGCTCGGCGGAGAAGCCGAGGCGCCGGTGGGCCTGCCCGGTGCGGAGGAATTCCAGCTCGTGCGGCGCGAAGTCCACTACCAGCAGGCGGCCGCCCGGCGCCACGAGCCGCGCGGCCCCGCGGAGCGCCCGGGCCGGGTCGTCGAGATAGTGCAGCACCTGATGGACCACGACGAGGTCGAAGCTCGCCCGCGCGAAGGGCGGCGCGTGGATGTCGCCCTGCCGCAGGTCCACCCTTGCCAAGCCCTGGCGCTCCAGGTTGGCCCGGGCGACGGACAGCATGGCGTGGCTCGAATCGAGCCCGGTGGCCCGGCCGGCCCGGGGCGCCAGCAGGCCGAGCATCCGGCCGGTGCCGGTGCCGAGATCGATCAGGCTGCCGATCGGGCGGTCGCCGAGGGCGTCGAGCACTGCGGCCTCCACGATCGCCTCGGGCACGTGCAGGGAGCGCAGCTCGTCCCATTTGGGAGCCAGCCGGGCGAAGAAGGTCGTGGCCGCATCCGCCCGCTGCGCCCGGACGGCGTCGAGGCGCGCGCGGTCCTCCGACAGGGGCGGCGCGGTCCGGTCGAGACCGGACAGAAGCGGGTCCGCCAAGCCGGCGCGGGCGTCGGACAGCCGAAAGAACGCCCAGGCCCCCTCGCGGTGCCGCTCGACCAGCCCGGCCTCCACCAAGAGCTTCAGGTGGCGGGAGATCCGCGGCTGCGATTGACCCAGGATGTCGGTGAGGTCGGACACCGACAGTTCCCCCTCGACGAGCAGCGCCAGGATGCGCAGGCGCGTCTCCTCCGCGGCGGCACGCAGGACGCCCAGGGCTTCCGGAAAGGGGATCGACCCCGCTTCTTGCCTGCGTTCGATAGACATAAAGATATGTTTATGTCCGTTTTCCTGCGGGCGCAAGCCCGATCTTGATCGGGTCCAAGACGGCGCGTGACGGCTCCCGACGGCATTGCCGAACCGATGAGACCGAAGCGCGGCGGCGGCGTTGATGGCAGGGTCGATGACTGGATCGATGACAGGGCCGCGGACCGCGTGCCCGGGGAGGCACGCATGGCCGAGAGCCCGTTCCCGCAGATCACGCTGGTCCGCCACGGCGAGACCGCCTGGAGCCGGTCCGGTCAGCATACCGGGCGCAGCGACATCCCCCTGACGCCGGAGGGTGAGGACGCGGCGCGCGCCCTCGCACCGCGCCTGGCGCGCCGCGCCTACGCGGAGGTATGGTCGAGCCCGTCGGGCCGGGCGGCCACGACCTGCGCGCTGGCGGGCTTCGGCGACCGCCGCGCGATCGACCCGGATCTCGCCGAGTGGGATTACGGCGCCTACGAGGGCCGGACCACGAAGGCGATCCTGGCCGAGCGGCCGGACTGGCGGCTGTTCCGCGACGGCTGCCCAAGCGGCGAGACGGCGGCGGATGTCGGTGCCCGCGCGGATCGGGTCATCGCCCGGGCCCGCGCCCGCGACGCCGACCTCATCGTCTTCTCCAGCGCACATTTTCTGCGGGTGCTGGCCGCGCGCTGGATCGGCCTGGAGCCGCGGTGCGGCGCGCTCCTCGTCCTCGGCACCGCGAGCGTCTCGGTGCTCGGCTACGAGCACGACCGCACCGAGCCGGTGCTGCGCGCCTGGAACGGGTAGGCGCTAGCGCAGCCAGTACCCGTCGGGCGCCAGCGCCTGGGGCATCGGCTCGCCGAGGGCGTGGTGGACGATGCGGTCCACGGCGCGGACCATGGCGTCGAGGGGCAGGTCGTTGGGCTCGGTGCCGAACGGCTCCTCGAGCTCGTCCCCGAGGGCGTCGAGTCCGAAGAACGTGTAGGCCACGAGCGCCACCACGATCGGAGTCGCCCAGCCCAGGGCGCCGGTGAGGCCCACCGGGAGGAGCAGGCAGTAGAGCCACGCGGTCCGGTATACGAGAAGGGTGTAGGCGAAGGGCAGCGGCGTGTTGGCGAGGCGCTCGCAGGCGGTGTGCACCCCCGACAGCGCCTCGATCCGGGCCTCGAGGAGGCCGAACTGGATGTCGCTGAGGCGGCCCGCGCGCGTCAGCGCGGCGAGATCGTGGGTGATGGCGGCCAGGACCGAGTCGGTGGGGTTCGGGCCGGACAGGTCCGATCCGGGGCTCGTCCGGTCGACGGCGGCGGCCTCGTCCAAGTCGCGAAGGCGGGCGTGGAGGCCGTGCGCGAAGGCCGACAGGCGCCGGAGCTGGAGCGCGGCCTCCCGCTCGGGCAGCAGGGCCGGGAGGGCGCGGGCGAGGTTGCGCACCTCGCCGATCAGGTTGCCCCAGTGCTTCCGGGCCTCCCACCAGCGCTCGTAGCAGGCGTTGTTGCGAAAGCTCAGGAAGATCGAGAGGGCGAGGCCGACCACGGTGAACGGCGTCACCCCCGCGCTGACCGGGAACAGCGCGGGCCACCGCGATTCCGCCCACACCACCGCGCACGAGACCGCGACGATCCCCGCGAGCTTGGGCGCCACCCGCGGCACGATCGAGCCGCGCAGGGTGAACAGCAGGGTCAGCAGGTTGGGCCGGGTGCGGACGATCATCGGGGCTTCGGCGATGCGGTGCTGCCGTCCTGCCCTGCCCCCTCCGGTCCCGCAACCGACGTCTCTGTGAGCTCGGCAGTTCGATCGACCAAGGCCGGGTCGCGGACGGGCCGCGGACAAGTCTCAGACGGTCTCCGCCTCCCACAGCCACGCCGCGCCGCGCACGCCCGACGCGTCGCCGTGCAGGCTCGCCCGCACGGGCGTGTCGAAGGCGTCGGAGAAGACGTGGGGGGCGATCGCCGCCGGCAGGCCCGCGATCAGCTCCGGGATGCGCGACAGGCCGCCGCCGATCACGATCACGTCCGGATCGAGGAGGTTCACCACCTGGGCGGCCGCGCGCCCGAGGCGCTCGAGGTGGACGGCGAGCGTCTCCCGCGCCGCCGGGCTTCCGGCCCGGGCCTCGGCGACGACCGCCTCGGCGGTGAGGTTGCCGCCGTGCCGCCGTGCGTGGTCGGCGGCCAGCCCGGGACCGGACAGCCAGGTCTCGACGCAGCCCCGGCGACCGCAATAGCATGGGGCGCCCGGCCGCTCGTCGTCGCGGGGCGCCGGCAGGGGGCCGTGGCCCCACTCGCCCGCGATGCCGTTGCGGCCCGTGAGCACCCGACCGTCGAGGGCGATGCCGGACCCGACGCCGGTGCCCAGGATCACCGCCCAGACCACGCGGGCCCCGGCGCCGGCGCCGTCGATCGCCTCCGACACCGCCAGGCAGTTGGCGTCGTTCTCGATCCGGAGCGGGCGCTCAAGGCGCGCGCCGAGATCGGCCGCGAATGGGTGTCCGTTGAGCCAGTGCGAGTTGGCGTTGCGCACGAGGCCCGTCGCCGGGGACAGGCTCCCGGGCATGCCGATGCCGACGCTGCAGGGCGTGCCGGCCTCGGCCTCGAGACGCAGGACGAGGTCGGCCACGGCCTCGACGGTGGCCCGGTAGGCGCCCCGCGGGGCGGGCATCCGCGCCTCGGCCAGGGTCGACCCGTCCCGGCCGAGCACGATCCCGGCGATCTTGGTGCCGCCGAGATCGATCCCGAGACGCGGGCGACCCGCGTTCTCCGCCGTCGGCGATCCCATCACTCGGCGGCGGCGACCTTGCTGTCGGTGCCCATCGGCTGCGGCGACTCGTCGGCGATGTGGGTGCCGATGGCGACCGGGTGGGCCATCACCTCGTTGAGCTTGGCGACGTCGAGCTCGCCTTCCCAGCGGCTGACCACCACGCAGGCGACGCCGTTGCCCACGAGGTTGGTGAGCGCGCGGCACTCGGACATGAACTTGTCGATGCCGAGGACCAGGGTCATGGCGGCGACCGGCACCGGGCTGTTGGGGATCGCCGAGAGCGTCGCCGCCAGGGTGATGAAGCCGGCACCCGTGACGCCCGAGGCGCCCTTCGAGGTCAGCATCGCCACCAGGATGATGGTCGCGTACTGGCTGATCGACAGGTCCACGCCCACGGCCTGCGCGAGGAACAGCGTCGCCAGCGTCATGTAGATGTTGGTGCCGTCGAGGTTGAACGAGTAGCCGGTCGGCACCACGAGGCCGACGACCGAGTCCGAGGCGCCGAGGCGGCGCATCTTGGTCATGAGCTGCGGCAGCACCGTCTCGGAGGACGACGTGCCGACCACGATCAGCAGCTCGTCCTTGATGTAGGCGAGGAAGCGCAGGATCGAGAAGCCCGCCACCCGGGCGATCGACCCGAGCACCAGAAGCACGAACAGGATCGCCGTGATGTAGAAGGTGCCGACGAGCCACGCGAGGTCGTAGACCTTCTGGATGCCGTACTCGCCGATCGTGAACGCCATGGCGCCGAAGGCGCCGACGGGGGCGAGCTTCACGACGATGCCGATGATCCGGAAGAAGATCTGGCCGGCGGTGTCGATCGCGTGGTTCACCGAGGCCGCGCGCTCGCCGAGATTCGTCACCACGACGCCGGTGAGGATCGAGATCAGCAGCACCTGCAGCAGGTCGCCGGTGGCGAAGGGGTCGAGGAAGCTCTTCGGGATGATCGCCAGGATGTGGGCGACGGTGGAATCGGCGGCCGCCTTGCTGGCGTAGGTCGCGACCTTGCTGGCGTCGAGCTTCGACGGGTCGGCGTTGAAGCCGGCGCCGGGCCGGATCACCTCGCCGACGATGACGCCGATCAGCAGCGCGATGGTGGACACCACCTCGAAGTAGACCAGCGCCTTCAGGCCGACGCGGCCGACCTTCTTGAGGTCGCCGATCGACGCGATGCCGTGGACGATCGTGCAGAAGATGATCGGCGCGATCATCATCTTGATCAGGCCGATGAAGGCGTCGCCGAGCCACTTCATCGACTTGCCGGTGGCCGGGTCGTACCAGCCGAGCAGCACGCCGAGCGCGATGGCGATCAGCACCTGGATGTAGAGCACCTTGTACCAGGGCTCGCGGGGCGCTGCCGCGGGAGCCGTCGCCTGGATTGCCTGTGCCATGTCCATCCCGTGCGACGACCGCGCACCCTCCCGATTTGCCGGCACGCTAGCGACTATCACTCGGCGCCTCAACGGCTGCACGCTTATCCGCCCGGAACCATCCGTGACAAAAACCTGTCATTCCCGGACGAAGATCTCTCGTACCCGAGAGCCGCGGACCCGCGAAAACAGACGGGCCGCAGCGCGATCTGCGCTGCGGCCCGGCCGTGCCTCGCGTCGTTGCGACGCGGGTCAGGTCTGCTGCTGGGTCCGGCGGGGGCGGACGGTCCAGCGCTCGAACATCGAGGCGGGATCCTCGCTCTTCCCGTCCTTGTTCTCGGCGGCGGGATCGGGCTGCTGGTGGATCGCCGCGCCGAGGGCCTGCGACAGGCTCTCGATGACGTCGTCGATGCGGGCATCCCCGTGCAGGGCGTCGCCGCTGCCGGATTGCGGGGCGGGCGTCTCGGCGGCCGGCGCGGCGTGCGCGGCCGCTTCCGGCGCGGGCTCCGGCTGCGGCTCGGGCTCGGGGTGATGCTCCGGGGCCGGCTCGGGCGGGCGCGGGGCGGCCGCGGCGGGCTCGGGAGCCGG
>NZ_JBKFAP010000049.1:0-14004 GCF_053345715.1 Methylobacterium sp. D48H | reverse complement strand
TCTGGGGGTGAGCCTGACGGGGGCGGTCGCCGAGGGCGTGCGGCTGTCGGTGGGCTACACCGGCGACGTCCGCCCGGGCGCCACCGCCCAGGTGTTCACCGCAGGCCTCCAGGCCGCGTGGTGAGGGGCGCCGCCTTTACCCGGCCGGCGCCGTGGTCCGGAGGCGCGCATGCGCGGGAGAGACGGCCCGGATAAGCCACCGCCCGAGCCCGCACCGGCAGCCCGCCGGCGCGGCTTCTTCCGGCGCGTGCTCGACGGTCTCGAAGCCGTCGAGCTGCTGGTCCAGGCGGGCCGGCTGGTCTGGTGGCTCCTGAGAGGCCTGTGGCTGGCCGCCGGCGCGATCGTGCGCCTCTTCGGCGATCGCTGACGCGCGGCGCCCGCAGCGGCGCGGGAATCGATGCCCGCGCGGATGTTTCACGGGAAACATCCGCCGCGCCGCCGCGGCCCGCGCCACCGACAGCCGGGGAACGTCAGCCGAACAGCGCCCGCGCCACGACCTGCGGGTCGATCGGCTTCTGGCACAGGGCGACGGCGCCGTGGAGCGACGGCACGGCGACTGGATCGTAGCCGGTCGCGAACAGGAAGGGCACGCCGCGCGCGTGCAGCGCGTCGGCCACCGGATAGACGAGCTCGTCCTGCAGGTTGATGTCGAGGACCGCGGCGTCGATCTCGGTCGTGCCGGCGATCAGCGCCAGCGCCTCGCCGACGCTCGCGACCGGACCCAGCACCTGGGCGCCGCCTTCCTCGAAGCCGGACTTGAGATCGACGGCGATGAAGTAGTCGTCCTCGACGAGCAGGACCCGCCTGCCGGCCAGCGCGCGTGGTTTCGAGGTCATGCGGGGTTGCCTGCGGCTTCTCCCTCGGGGAGCGGGATGTTGATCGAGCAATGTAGCGCCGTGGCGCCGAGTTCGTAGCTGGTCGTCGCCTTCAGGGCGTAGGGCAGGGCGTGCTCGATCAGTTCCCGACCGTAGCCGCCCCGCGGCGCCGCGTCCGCCAGCTCCGGTCCGCGAACGAGACCCTCCTCCACCCATTCCACCAGCAGCCGGCCGCCGCCGTCGTCCGCCCGGTAGGTCCGCCACGTCACGCTCAGGCGTCCCTGCGCGGTGGTGAGCGCGCCGTATTTCAGCGCGTTGGTGGCGAGTTCGTGCAGGGCCAGCGCGAAGGTCTGCACCGTCGCCTTGCGCAGCCGCACCACGGGCCCGTGCAGCCGGATGCGCGCCGGCATGGCCGGGGCGTCGAGGGCGGCGAGTTCCGTCTCGATCAGGGAGCGGAGCGTGATCGGTTCCTGATCGGAGCGCGAGAGGAGGCCCTGGACCCGCGAGAGGGCGGACAGGCGATCGTTGAACCGCTGCCGGAACGTCTCGCCGGGCCCGGTCTGGGCCATGGTCTGCTTGGCGATGGAGCGCACGACGCCGAGGAGGTTCCGGGTCCGGTGCTGCAGCTCGGCGACCATGACCTGCTGCCGCTCCTGGAGCTGGCGCAGATCGTCGATGTCGGTCGAGGTGCCGAGCCACTCGACGATCCGGCCCTGCGCGTCGCGGACCGGCGCGGCCCGGGTCTGGAACCAGCAGAACCGGTCCTCGGCGGCGTTGCGGAGCCGGTGCTCGAAGGAGAGGTGGCCGCTCACCGGCGCGTCGCGCCACGCGGCCGCGGCGACCGCCTCATCGTCCGGATGGACCGCCGCCAGCCAGCCCCAGCCCAGGCTCGTCGCGTCGGTCTGCCCGGTATAGGCGTGCCATTGCGGGCTCGACCAGATGCAGGCCCCGTCGATCGCGGCGCGCCAGACGAGCTGGGGGATGCCCTGGGCGAGGGTGCGGAACAGCTCCTCGCTCGCGCGCAGGCGGCGCTCGGCCAGAACCCGCTCGGTGCTCTCGACCACGATGGCGATGACCCCGGCCGGGCGCCCGTCCTCCCCGAAGACCGGCGAGTAGTCGAGATTCATCCAGACCGGCTCGGGCCGGCCGTAGCGGTGCAGGGTCAGTTGCTGGTTCTTGTACGACAGCGTCCCGCCGGCGAGGCCGACGCGCATGACGTTGTCGTTGAAGTCGGCGACCTCCGGCCAGCCCTCGCGCACCTTCGAGCCGAGGAGCTCGGGATGGCGGCCGCCCGCGAAGCCCGAATAGGCGTCGTTGTAGATCATGATGCCGTCCTCGCCCCAGAGCAGCACGATCGGCACCGGCGATTGCAGCAGCGTGCTGACCGCGAAGACCAGGCTCTGCGGCCAGTCGGCGATGGGACCCAGCGGCGTCCTCGCCCAGTCGAAGCTCCGGACGAGGTCGGCGAGTTCGCTGCAGCCGGCCGAGAAGATGCGGGCCTCGCTCATGCGGTGACCGACTCGTGAGACTCCGGCTCGGGCGAGCGCAGAGGGTGGAAGCCCGGTCCGCGGCCGGTCGGGTCGGCCGGCCCGGCGGGCGGGTCACGCCGACGCTACTACACCGCTCCTCTGCCCGGTAGGGGCGCCGCCGGCTCCGGCCCGGTCGCGTCGTCGGGCCGGCAGGCGGGTTCTAGCCGCGGCCCGCGGGCTCCGGGAAGCGCCGGGCGAACCAGTCGCGCAGGATCTGCCGCTCGTAGTAGAGGCCGCCGGTGGAGAAGCGGGGATTGGACGTCAGCAGGAAGTTGATGTCCGTCACCGTGTCCGCGCCCTGTGCCACGGTGCGGCCGCCGCGACGCAGGCTGTAGGCGAGGCGGATCCGCGGCGGCGTGGCGTCCGTCACGACCCGCAGGCCGGTCGGGGTCGCGAAGCCGGGCCGGTCGAAGCCCGCCAGATCGACGTCGAGCACCGTGATGTCGAGACGCTCGTCGGGGCGGAGCCGCGCCGTGCCGAGATCCGTGAAGATCCGGGTCAGCTCGGCCAGGGTGACCCGGAGCGGCTGCCCGGAGCCGAAGCGGTTCTCGGCATCGGTGAACCGCTCCGGCGCGGCGTAGCGCACGGCCACCTGCGCCTGTGCCGCCGGCTGTGCCCGGGCGGGGGCCGCGGACGACCCGATCACCGAGAGCGCGGCCGCGGCCGCGAGCGCGGCCGATCTTCCGGCGAGACGCGTGCGCATACCGAACTCCTCTCCGCGTGTGGCGGCCTGACCGGGGCAGGCCTGCCGGGAAGAACCGCCCGAACGGGGCCCGGTATCCAGTGCCCCGCTCGGATGTCCGGCTGCGACCGAATGGCGCCCGACCGTCCATAGTCTCGCCGTGATCCGGGCGCCTCGTAGCGCTCCCGGCCCGAGGGGCGAGCCGGTCATGGGAGTCCGACGCGCATGATGAACTCTGTTCTCGCGCTTCTCACCGTCGTGGCGGTGCTGGTGGTCACGGCGCTGATCAAGCTGCCGCTCCTGCCGTTCCGCCTGGTCGGCCGCCTGCTGCGGAGCCGCCCGGCGGCGGCCTGACCCGCGCCGCTCAGGCCGCCGCGTCGATGACGAATTCCATCCCGCGACCCGGCCCCTGATCGGAATAGTCGACGAGCGCCAGACCGCGCTCGGCCAGGGTCGCCTCGACGGTGTCCCGCTCCCGGCGCACCATCTGACCCACTGCCAGCGGGGTCAGCCGGGGACTCGCGCGCCGCAAGCGGTCGACGCCGATATGGGCCGGCGTGCCCGCGTCCTCGGCGATCCGGGCCAGGGCCAGACCCAGGTCGCGCGCCTTGGTCTCGGCGGCGGATCTCGGCTTGAACGCCATCTGCTTCTCCTTCTGCTCGGCCACCCGTCTCAGGCGGCCCGCCTGTCGACGCACACATCCGGGAAGGCCCGGATCCAGACCCGGCGGCCCTTGGCGTCGTAGACCTCGACCTGCCAGCCCGACCAGTCGAACCGCTCCACGACCCGCTCCATCAGCGCGAGCGCGACACGATCGGCGTGGGCCCGCACCTGCGCCGCGTTCGGAAACCGGCTGCCGCGCAGGTCGGTCACCAGCTCGTGGCCGTCCGTGCAGTGGAAGCGGTAAAGCCGCGTCGGCATTGAGCTTCCCTCGATCAATCCACAGCACTCCACCGCGATCCGGGAACGGGGCGCATCCGCGGTTGAACCCACCGCGCCGATGCGCTTTGTTCGTGATATGTTCTATACGGATTCGGACGGCGATGCACCCAGATCCCGGGGCGGCCCCTGCGGAGATTCGTCTCAGGGAGGCCGAGACGATCGCCGTGGCCTATCACAGGGCGGCGAAGGGTGACGCGTGGGCCGCGCTCGTCGCGGCCATCGCGGACGCTCTGGTCGATCTCGACGCGCTGGAGCGGCGCCTCGCCCGGCAGGGCGGGCTGATATCGCTGGGCTACGCCCGCGGCCGCACCGGGGCGGGCGGGGTCCGGGAGAAGCGCCGCGCCGGCCCGGAGGGTTGACCGCCCGGCGATGACCGCGCGGTCGGCCGGGCAGCCGGCGGTCTCGCCGCCCGGGCGGCGACGCGCCTGTCGGGGATCAGTGGTC
Source organism: Methylobacterium sp. D48H (assembly GCF_053345715.1). Classification (NCBI taxonomy): domain Bacteria; kingdom Pseudomonadati; phylum Pseudomonadota; class Alphaproteobacteria; order Hyphomicrobiales; family Methylobacteriaceae; genus Methylobacterium; species Methylobacterium sp. D48H. Next base: position 9,592 of record NZ_JBKFAP010000049.1, on the reverse strand, counting down.
CGTGCCGCCGCGCCGCGCCATGGCGCCGGGCTGGCCCAGGCCGATCGCCTTGGCGAGGGCGGAGCGCTGCTCGGCGTAACCGGGGGCGACCATCGGATAGTCGGTCGGCAGGCCGTAGCTGTCGCGGTAGCTGCGCGGATCCAGGCCGTGGCTGGCCAAGTGGCGCTTCAGCGTCTTGTAGAGCTTGCCGTCGATGAAGCTGACGATCCCGTCGTGCCGGACCGACTTGCGGATCTGGGCCGCGCTCGGCTTCTCGACCTCGGCCTGCGGGGCCGCGCCGGCCTGCGCCGCCGGCGTCCCGGCGACGAGCCCGCTGATCGCGCCGTGGACGCGCGCGATCAGGGCCGGAAGCTCCGCGGCCGGCACCGGATTGTTCGACACGTAGGCGGCCACAAGCTCGGCGGTCATTACGGCCAAGGTGTTGGATGTCTCATCGAAGCTCTCATTCATGATCGGACTTCCAGCGAGCGATTTACGTTCCCACGGTTTGGGCGCGGTAAGGGTTTAAACAGCGTAAATATAGAACGAAGACTCGATGAATATCTCGAGATTTTCTGGCACCGCGCGGGCGCGCGGCCCGTCGACCCGGTCGGACACCGTCGGGGATCGCGGCGCGCGGTCGCGGATGATCCGGCTGCCCGCGCGGCAGCCCCGACCGACCGTGTCGGGCGAGCCGCGCGAACCGGCCGCGAACCGGCACGGAGGCGGCGGCGTGCCCCGGGCGGCGATGGCTAGAGACGGGGTCGGGGCGCCTCAGCCGGCGCCGTATCCGCCCTTCCGGTTGTCGGGCTGCGGCGCGGGCGGTCGGGTGTCGTAGCCGCCGCTCTCCGGCGCCGCGTCGGAGCCGGGATCAACGGGGCCCGGGGCGTGGGGACCGCTGCCGCCGGCCGCCGGGTCGGCCCGCTTCTCCGGGGCTGCCGGCCGGCCCGGCGGGACCGTCCCCAGGGCCTCGCGTGCGGCGTCGACATCCTGTCCCATCCGTCCCTCCCTGCGGTCCTTCGTGTAGGGCCAAGGCGGGAGGTCCCCGCATGTTCCCGGCGCGGTCGCCGGGACCGGCGTACCGGGCGATGCGTCAGCGCGGCCTCATTTCCGCTCGCCGGTGGGGTTGGGCGTCGCGGACGTGTCCGGCGCGACAGCCGGATTGACGGGCGTGACCTTCGACCACGTGGCCGCGATCGCCACGATGGCGAGCAGCAGGACGATGAAGATGCCGATGAGGGTGAGGCGCTTCATGTGGCGGGTCTGGGTCTTCCGTGCGGGGCCTTGAGGGCGGGGAACGGCCGGGACGGCCGATCGATCCCGGCCCGAACGGGATCCCGCGGCCGCCCTGGTGCGGCCTCGACCGTCACGACCCCGCCGGACGCGGCCGCGCCAGGGCGGCCGCCGCGTGCCGGGCCAGGTCCTCGAGCCGGCGGACCGTCGCGTCGTCCGGGATGACCGAGGCGCACCAGTAGGCGCCGAGCGCGGCGACGGGCTCGGGCGCGCCGATCGGCACCATCACGAGGCTGCGCATCGAGGTCAGGCGGTAGAGGGCGAGCGGCACTCGGGGATCGTGCTCGATGTCCGGGATCACGATGGTCGCGGCGTCGAGCATCGCGCGGCCCGAGACGCAGCTCGTCAGCGGGAACCTGCGGCCGCGCCACAGCGGCTCGATCGCGTCCTCGGCGGCGTAGAAGCAGACGTCGCCCTCGCGCAGGACCACCGCGATCCCGTCGGAGCCCGCGATCGCCCGCGCGGTCTCGCGCAGGATCGCGACCGTGTCCTCCAGAGAATGGGCAGCCGCCAGACGGTGGGAGGCCCGAACCAGACCCGAGGCGGGATCCAGGAAGAGTTCATCCATGGGGCGGCGGCGGCGAGCACTCCGATCGATCGGGCAACAATCCGTGTGGTGTCGTTGCGCGAGCGTGGCGGGCACCGGCCCGGTGGGCAACAACCTGGATCAAGCGCTTCGCCGACGGGATCGGGCGTACCGAGATCGCGCGCCGCCGCGCGGAGATGAGCTGCCGCGACCTCCGCATATTGGTCGTCGCGGCGGAACTCCGCGATAGAAGTCGCGAAATAGTTCCGCGACACCGGATCACGACGCCGCGATGATGTGCTCCAGCGCACCTTTCGGTCCACCGGCTCCGGACCCCCGCCGGCGCTGTTGCAACAATGCACTATCGCGCCCGCACATCCTGACGTCCTGTCCGCCCCGCACACATCCCGTCCAACGGGAGACAGAGGACCAGATGATCAAGAAGCTTCTGCTCGCGAGCGCCGCCACGGCTCTCCTGACCGGCGCCGCCTCGGCCGCCGACCTGCCGCGCCGCGCCGCCCCGCCGCCGGTGTTCACCCCCGTCCCGGTCTTCACCTGGACCGGCGCCTACTTCGGTATCAACGCCGGCTACGCCTTCGACGCCAGCGACCGCAACACCGGCAACACCTTCGCCGTCCCCTTCCCCTACGCTGCCCCCGGCACCGTCGCCTCCTTCCGCAACCGCAGCCAGGACGGCTTCTCCGGCGGTGGCCAGATCGGCTACAACTGGCAGATCACCCCCGGCTCCGGCCTCGTGATCGGTGTCGAGGCCGACGCCCAGTACCTCGACTTCGGCCGTAACCGGAACAGCGCCTTCATCTCCGGCGCGCTCGCCCCCGGCTACTACGTCACCGACCCGCGCGGCCTCTCCAGCCTCGACTTCTTCGGCACCGTCCGCGGCCGCCTCGGCTACGCCTTCGACCGCACCCTCGTGTACGGCACCGGCGGCTTCGCCTACGGCTCGGGCAGCGCCGACCGCTCCTTCGGCGGCTATGCCGGCAACGACAGCTTCCGCACCGGCTGGGCCGTCGGCGGCGGCATCGAGTACGCCCTGCCCACCGACTCGTTCCTGAACTTCTTCCGCTCCTCGGCCGTCACGCTCAAGGTCGAAGGCCTGTACGTCAACCTCGACCGCAACACCCGCAACCAGGGCGCGTTCGTCATCAACGCCGCCAACAACTTCCCGGTCGTCTACAGCGGCATCGGTCGCCGCTCCGACGAGTTCGCCGTCGTCCGCGCCGGCCTGAACTACAAGTTCGGCTCCTACTGAGACCGACAAGCGACGGTCGGGTGCGACGCTCGCACCCCGACCGTCGCACCCGACCCGAAACGCGAAGGGGCCGCTTCCCACAGGAGGCGGCCCCTTCGCCGTTCGGGCGCCCGGAATCCGGCCCGGACGCGACCCGGCCTCGCCCCGGCCTCGCCCCGGCGTCGACCTGGACTTGACCCGGCGCCGCCTCAGTAGCCCTTCCAGAGGCCGGGTGTGGCCAGCTCGAGCAGGTGCCCGTCCGGGTCGCGGAAGTAGACGCTGACGCCCCCCCGCGGCCAGCGGGTGCGCCCCTCGACGGCCACGCCGGCGGCCGCGAGATGGTCCTCCCAGGGCGCGAGGGCGTCGGCGTCGATCGAGAACGCGATATGGGCCGGGCCACGGCCGTCATGGGGCGGTATGAGACCGCCCGGCGTCTCGATCGGCTGCAGGGACCCGCCCTCCGGAAAGAGCAGGAGGACGCCGCGGCCGCCGACGTCGAAGGCGCGCATGCGGAAGTCGGTGAAGAGGCAGCGCAACCCCATCGTGTCGCGATAGAAGGCCTCGGCGCGGTCGAGGTCCGCGACGTACAGCGCCGTCTCCAGGATGGCGTTGAGCTCGGGCACGGCGATCTCCTGGCGGCGGCGCGGTCACGGCCCGCGGGACCCCGTCCGGTCCGGTCCGGGCCGGTCCAGTCCGGGCCGTCGCAGCGCCGGGCGGCGGCCGCACCGGGCCAACCGGCCGGTCCCGGACTCGGTTCGCCGCGGGCTCAGACGGCCGACGGCCGCGGCGCGCCCGAGTCGGGGCGCGGGGCGCGGCCCGGCACCAGCGACAGGGCGGCCGAGAGCAGGGCGAAGATCACGAGCGGCAGGAGGCTCAGAGTGAAGCTGCCGGTCCCGTCCTTGATCGCGCCGATCAGGTAGGGGCCGAGGAAGCCGCCGAGATTGCCGACCGCGTTGATGGCCGCGATGCTCGCCGCCGCGGTGGCGGGCGGCATCTGCTCGGTCGCGAGCGCCCAGAACGGGCCCTTGAGCATGTAGACGCCCATGGCGGCGATCGTCAGGGCCGCCACGACCGGGCCGAGCCCCGACAGGACCGTGCCGCCCGCGAGCCCCAGCGCCAGGATCAGGAACGAGAGCGCGAGGTGCCAGCGCCGCTCGGCGGTCCGGTCGCTGTGCCGGCCCCAGAGGACCATCGCCAGGGACGCGAAGCCGTACGGGATGCTGTTCAGGAGCCCGGTCTCGACGTTGCCGAGACCGAAGCTCTTGACGATCTGCGGCGTCCAGAACGACAGCCCGTAGCTGCTCGCCGTCGAGCCGAAATAGATCGCGGCGAAGAGGGCGAGCCGCCGGTCGCGCAGGATGTCCCAGAGCGGCGGCTTCGCGGGCTGGCCGCTGCGGGTGTTGCGCGCCGCCTCGGCCCGGAGCTGCCGCTCCAGCCAGTCCCGCTCGGCCGCCGGCAGCCACGCCGCGTCCCGCGGGCCGTCCGGCAGGAGCCACAGGACCGCGACGGCCAGGAACACCGCCGGCAGGCCCTCGAGGATGAACAGCCACTGCCAGCCGGCGAGGCCGAACCCCGTCACGTTGAGCAGCGCGCCGGAGATCGGCGAGCCCAGGAACGACGAGATCGGGATCGAGATCATGAAGACCCCGATGATCCGCGCCCGGTAGGCGGAGGGGAACCAGTAGGTCAGGTAGAGGATCACGCCGGGGAAGAAGCCGGCCTCGGCGAGCCCCAGCAGGAAGCGCAGGCCGATGAACGACCACGGCCCCTGCACCAGGGCCATGGCGGCGGAGATGAGCCCCCAGGTCGCCATGATCCGGGCGATCCACAGCCGCGCCCCGAAGCGCTCCAGCATCAGGTTGCTGGGGATCTCCATCAGGAAGTAGCCGAGGAAGAAGATGCCGGCGCCCCAGCCGAACACGGTCGCCGAGAGGCCGACATCGTGGTTCATCTGGATCGCCGCGAAGCCGACATTCACGCGGTCCAGGAAGGAGACGAAGTAGGCGAGGATCAGGAACGGCACGAGCCGCCAGCCGATCCTGCGCATCGCCGAGCGTTCCAGGGCGGCCTCGTCCGGAGAGCCTGTCGCCAAGCCTGTCATCGAGCGTGTCCTCGTCGCGTCATGGACTCCGCGCGGCGTCGAGGGCGTCGATGCACCGCCGCGATGGCGGTGAGACGGATATCTCGGGCTTCCTCGCGGGCCGGTCATCTCTGGCGGTGACCTGTGCCGAATCTGCTTACCCCGTTCCCGATGCGGCTGGGAAGCGCTCGCGCGGCTTCAATCGATCGGACTTGTTGGAGGGAACGGCGTATTCGTGTGGCAGGATACCGTTGAACTACGCCGTGCCGGCGACACAGTAGGCTCGTGCAGCGGGGCTGTAGGGATGCCGATGGCCTGTTCGTCTTTGCGAGCGCAGCGAAGCAACCCAGGGATGCGAGACATCGGTCAAGCTTGGCGCAGCTGGATTGCTTCGCTGCGCTCGCAAAGGCACGGAGCCAGTTCTGCGCGATCCCTGTCGCCGGACCGCGACCCTCTCCGCGTTCGGGTACCCGGAGAAGGCGCGCACGCACGGACCTGGAGCCGCTGATCCCGCGCCCACGTTCCGAGGTCTTGAAAGAGGGCGACCCCTGCGCCTCAGCCCTTCTTGACGTTCCAGAACACCGGCACGCCGTCGAGGACGCCGGTCAGGGACGGCTTGTACGAGGTCTGGTTGAAGTACTGGCCGAGGGGCAGGTAGGGCAGGTCGGCGAAGGCCTGCTGCTGAAGCTCGCCGGCGAGCCGCTTGCGCGCGGCGGTGTCCGGGGCGTCCAGCCACTGGTCCCGCAGCGCCTCGATCCTCGCGCTGGTGGGCCAGCCGATCGCGGCGCTCTGGCCGGTCCCGCGCAGGAAGGCGCTGACCGCGGGATTCGCCTGGTCGAGCCCCGCCCAGAAGGTGCAGAAGGCGCTCCAGCCGCCCTGGGCGACCGGCTCCTTCTTGGCGCGCCGCTGCACCACCGAGCCCCAGTCCATGACCTGATAGTCGACGTTGAAGCCGGCGCGCGTGAGCATGTCGGCCGCCACGTCGGCGAGCGCCTTCAGGCTCGGGAAGTCCGAGGCGCCCATCAGCACCACCTTCTCGCCCTTGTAGCCGGCCGCCGCCAGCGCCGCCTTGGCGCCCGCGTAGTCGCGCTTGCTGGTCAGGGCGTCGAGGCCGACGTCGCTCGCCATGGGCAGGCCCGGGCAGAAGAAGCCCGTCGGCACGTGGATCAGCTTGGGATCGGTGCCGGTCACCGCCTGCATGAAGTCGGTCTGGTCGACGACCTTGAGCAGCACCTGCCGGATCGCCGGATTGTCGAAGGGCGGCTGGAGCTGGTTCATCCGCAGGCAGCCGATCAGGCCGGTCGGGTCGGTGATCCGCGTCGTCAGCCCGCGGAGGGTGGGCACGAGGTCGGCCGGCGGCTGCTCCCACCAGTCCATCTCGCCCGTCTGCATGGCCGAGGCGGCGGTCGCCTGGTCGGGGATGACGTTCCACTCGACCCGGTCGACGTGGACGCGCTTCGGGCCCGAGGTCCATTGCGGCTCGCCGCCCTCGCGGGGGACGTAGCCGGCAAAGCGCTCGTAGACCACCCGGGCGCCGACCACGCGCTCGTCCGCCTTGAAGCGGAACGGGCCGCTGCCGACCATCTCGGTCACCTGCGTGAACGGGTCGGTCTTGGCGAGACGCTCCGGCATGATGGCGCAGATCGAGGAGCCGACCTTGCCGAGCGCGTCCGGCAGGAGCGCGAAGGGCTTCTTCAGGCGGAACTGGATCGTCCGGTCATCCGGGGCCGAGAGCTCGTCCGTGTACGCCATGAGCGTCTGGCCCATGGCGTCGCGCTTGCCCCAGCGCGCGACGCTCGCCACGCAGTCGCGGGCCAGGACCGGGCTGCCGTCGTGGAAGGTCAGCCCGGGCCGCAGGGTGAGGCGCCACAGCTTGCCGTCGTTCTCCACCGTGTGGCCCGCCACCATCTGCGGCTGGGCGGCGTAGGCGGCATCGGTGCCGTAGAGCGTGTCGAAGACGGCGAGCCCGTGATTCCGGGTGACGTAGGCGGTCGTCCAGATCGGATCGAGCACCGTCAGGTCGGCCTGCGGGATGAACTTGAGCGTCCGGGCGGCACTGCCCTGCGCCAGCGCCGGGGTCGCGAGGGCGGCCCCCGACAGGGCCATGAAGGATCGTCTGTTCAGCATGCCGACTCGCCCGAGCGTTGCAATCCCGCTCAGGTTAGCACGCGGCGGGCCAAGCGCATCACAAGCGCATCACAAGCGCATCACGGGCGCACCGGTCAGCGCACCGGTCAGCGTGCGGCGGCCAGATCCTGCACGAGGGTCAGGACGCGGCGGCGGATCTCGGGATCGTCGATGCGCCGGTAGGCATGCAGCAGGGCGTCGGCCTCGTCGGCACGCCCGCCCGCGACGCCGGCGCCCCGCTCCGCGCCCAGTGGGCCGTACAGGGAGGTGGCCGGAACCTGCAGCGCGTCGGCGATCCGCTGCAGCAGCCGCCCGGCACCCGGCGCGTGCGGCGGTGCGGAGCGCTCGAACAGGTCGTCCTCGGGCGCCGCAGCCCCGGAGGATCCGCTCCGGACAGGTGACTTCGATCCCATCGGCGGTCAGGCTCTGGCGCGCGGGCTGGCTCGAGCATTCATAATACAGAAGACCGGCGGGACGCGAGTGGCCAGCACGCAACAGTTGCATGAATGCGTCAAAGAAGTCTTGAGGTTGCAGCCACCGAACCCGTAGATCGACCGGACCGGAGCCGCACACGTACACCGCCATGCCCAAGACCAACGCGTCCGTCGGTCAGACCTGTCCCGAAGCCTTCCAGATCGCGCTCGATTCCGCCGACATGATCGGGCACTGGGCGTGGGACCCCGCGACGGACCGGGTGCGGGTCGACGCCCTGGTGGCCCTCCTGTTCAAGGTCGATCCGACCGCGGCGGAATCCGGCATCCCGCTGGCCGTCTACGAGGAGGCCATCCACGTCGACGACCGCGACCGGGTCGACACCCTGATCCGCCGCAGCGTCGCGGCGGGGAGTTCCTACGTCGCCGAGTACCGGGTGATCTCCGTCGACGGCCGGATGCGCTGGGTCCTGGCGCGCGGCCGCTTCACCAGCGACCGTCGCGGCCGGCCGACGGGCGGGCGCGGGATCCTCGTGGACATCACGGCGCTGCGCGCGCGCGAGGCGATCGGCGGCGCGACCGCGCCCGACCTCGGCGACACGCCCTTGGACCGGGCGGTCGAGCACGCCCTCGCCGCGCAGGACGCCGTCGCGGCGCTGGGCGATCCGGCCCTGAAGGCCGAGGCGGACGCGCTGCTGATGGCGCTGGGGCGACGGCTGGCCCGGCGGCAGGTCGCGGAACGGCGCCGCCGCCTGAACTGAAGCGTGACGGCAGCGGCGCGGCGGCAACCACTAAATCCCGCCGCTAATTGTGCGCCTTGGTCGTGCAAAGCGGGGATGAACAAGCTTTCGTCAAGATAACGACTTTATTGGCCGCGAGCAGGTGCGGGACCGGCAGCGGCGTTGCCGGAGCCCCGTTCTCACCCGAGCGCGTCGCGCGCGCCGTTGCCGTCCGGACCCGGCGGGTCCGGCTTCCCGGGATCGTCGTCATGCACTTCACCGTCACCGCACGCCTGTCCGCGCGCCGGTTCGCCTACCAGCACGCCTCGGTCCTGACCGCCCTGGATCAGGGCATGAGCCTGATCGCGGCCGGCATGGCCGAGGTGACGATCACGGACGGCAGCGGCGAGGCGCGGACGCCGGCCGCGCTGTACCAGTCCCTGTTCGGGGCGCCCGGTCCCCTGCGGCGCCGCCCGGCGCCCGCGCAGGCGCAGGCCGCCTGATCCCGGACGACCCGATCGCGCGCGACGCCCGTCCCGCAACAGATCGCCCCGCAGCGGATCGCCCCCTCGCCGGGCGGCGACGGGGCAGTGTCCGCAGGTGCTCGGGCGATCACGCCTTCGGTTTCACGACCCGAGGCCTGGAAACGACCGCGGCCCATCTCGACTAAAGAGAAATTTGACCAGTACGACGTCGTCTTTCTGGACAACGGCCGAGATCAGGCTTAACCTCGGTGTGTTCGTGCCGCCGACATGCGCGCTCGAATGCTTCCAAGGATCATCTTACATGAAGCGCCGCAGCGCGCGACCGTTCATGGTCGAAGTCAAGCAGACCCGTTCGGCCCGCACAACGCTGACTGCCACCGAGGCGCGGCCGCGCCCGGACAAGATCCTGTGGCCGGAACTGGCGCAGGCCGCCCTCGCGCCGCCCGCACCCGCGCCCGCCCCTCAGGCGGCACCGGCGCCGCGCCCGGAACGGAAGGTGCCGGACGCACCGGTGCGCCGCGTCCTGCCGAGCCTCGTGCCGATGTTCGAGGCCCCGGCCGAGCCGGTCCTCGAAGCCGCCGCCGACGAGGCCGCGACGGACCCCGCCGCCGAGACCGTCCCGGCGCCGCGGGCGCGGCGCGGGCGGCCGCGGGCGGCCGCGCGGGACGCGCTCCCGCAGGTGCAGACGGTGCCGCCGCGCCCG
>NZ_JBKFAP010000048.1:0-14070 GCF_053345715.1 Methylobacterium sp. D48H | reverse complement strand
TCGGGTTCGGGCCCGTCGCCGGGCCCCCCTTTTGGCGGCGATCGAGGCGCTGTCGAGGGACGCTCGACTGAAGTCGATGCCGTTCCGGCGACCGAGCCGATCGAGCAGCACGTGCTGCAGACGGTCCCACACTCCGGCCTTCTGCCAATCCCGCAAGCGTCGCCAACAGGTCATCCCCGAGCCACAGCCCATCTCCCGGGGCAGCAACTCCCACGGCGTGCCTGAGCGCAGCACGAACAGGATCCCCGTCAGTGCGGCGCGGTCGGAGGTTCGAGGCCGACCGCCTTTCGGCTTGGCCCGTTCAGGCGGCAGCAGCGGTGCGATCTCGGCCCACAGGCCATCGGGGAGGAGCGGTCTCGCCATCTCCACCCAACGCGCCAAACCCGGTTTTGTTAGGGGCTCTTAGAGGCAAAAGCGCCTCGCCCGGGCCTTCAATGCCAGCTCAGACGTAACAGCTGACGTAACGACGTGCGGCTCCTCAGATTACTGCCGCTGCCGGCTTGCTGAGCTCCCGGAATCAGCGCGGACCGATAATCACTGGCAGGCCCCGGATGCCGAGCGGGTGCGGTACTCGACGAGGAAGGTGCTACAAGACCGGCGCGTCTCCTTGAATGCCTGCATCGTGGCTTGCACATCGTCCGCATGCACATGGTTTACGGCCACTTCGGCAGCTGTTGTCGGCTCGTAAGGGACAGCGGTGTAGTCCGGCCACTAATTGTCGCAGAACTCGACTCGACCCACGGCATCGGTGATCCGGACGATCTGGGGAACGGCGCTGGCCATCAGCCTGTCGAGTGGCGGCCGAAAGGACGCCATCGCCGCCGGTTTCCTGATGGGCCGGATAGAGGTGAGCGCCTTCGACGCGACCGGCGTGCACATTGAGGGCAGCAACTGGTACCGCTGGATCTTCCGCTCGGGCGAGGCGGTGGTGCATCACGCCGCCCCGACTCGAGCCGCTTCGGTGGCGTACGCGATTATGGACGAGCACTGGCCGTGGTGTGGCTCCTCCCGTCCGGGTCTCACACAACCGGAAAACTCGCACTCACGCCGGACCAAAGCGATGGGGGGACGTCAAGCTTGTAGCCAAGCGCACCGTGCGGGCGGATCGTGTTGTAGTGCCGACGCCAGCTTTTGATGATGATCTGTGCCTCCTTGAGCGTGTAGAAAATCTCGCCGTTCAGGAGTTCATCCCGCAATCGCGCGTTGAAGCTTTCGACAAAGCCGTTCTCCCACGGGGAGCCCGGCGCGATGTAGGCGGCCTTCGCGCCAATGGCCGCAATCCACGCCTGCACCGACTTGGCGATGAACTCGGGGCCGTTATCTGAACGAACGTGCTCGGGCACGCCGCGCAGGATAAACAGGTCCGAGAGCACGTCGATCACGTCAGCTCCCTTCAGCTTGCGAGCGACGCGGATCGCCAGACATTCGCGGGTGAACTCGTCGACGACGTTGAGCATCCGGAACTTGCGCCCGTCATGGGTGCGCGCCTCGACGAAGTCGTAGGACCAGACGTGATCGCGCCGCTCCGGTTTGAGCCGGATGCAGGAACCATCCCCGTCCCACAGTCGGCCCTTCTTCTGCTGGCGGCCGGGCACCTTGAGCCCTTCGCGCCGCCAGATCCGCTCGACCCGCTTGTCGTTGACCAACCAGCCGACCGCCTTCAGCAGCGCGCCGATCTTCCGGTAGCCATAGCGCCCGTATCGTACGCATCCGGCGAAGGCCGTCTTGTGAGCTGGCCCGTTGAGGCTGAGGTCATAGGAGTAATCCTAGGACCTTGAGCATGACCCAGGCGGGTATCGAACTGGTGAGAGCCGAGCGACGTCGACGCTGGACCCGGGCGGAGAAGGAGCGGTTGGTCGCCGCTTCGTTTGAACCGGGTGTGTCGACCTCGGATGTCGCCCGCCGGGCCGGTCTCCACGTCAGTCAGCTGTTCCGCTGGCGCAAGTTGCTGTGCGAGCGTGTCGGCGGTCCCACGCCAGCACTGGTCCCCGTCGTGATCACTCCCACGTCCGCCGCGATGACGGTCGAGCCTAGTCGAGCGCACAACCGCTGCCGTCGCTCCGGCTGAGTGATCGAGATCGATCTCGGCAGAGGCCGGCGCGTTCGGGTCGGCTCCGACGTCGATGCCGCGGCGCTTCGGCGGGTGCTCGACGCCCTGGAGGGCCGATGATCCCACTGCCGGCCAACGTGCGGGTGTGGCTGGCCACCGGCCACACCGACATGCGCAAGGGCTTTTCCAGTCTCGGCCTGATCGTCCAGGAGACGCTCAAGCGCGATCCCCATGGCGGGCATCTGTTTGTGTTCCGCGGACGGCGCGGCGACCTGATCAAGGTGATCTGGCACGATGGCCAGGGCGCGTGCCTCTACACGAAGCGGCTCGACCGCGGCCGTTTCCTGTGGCCCTCGGTGGCGGATGGAGCCGTGACGATCTCGACGGCGCAACTCGGCTACCTGCTCTCGGGGATCGACTGGCGGATGCCGCAGGAGAGCTGGCGTCCGAGCGCTCTCGGCTGAGGATAACGCATTACAGCGCTTGAAGAATATGCTCTTCTCTCAAGCGTGCCGAACGCGCCCGAGCCCCCGCCGCTTCCCACCGATCTTGCCGCCGCCCATGCCATGATCCTGGCCGAGCGGGCGGCCCGGCTCGCCTCGGAGATCGCGGTCGAACGGCTGAAGCTGGAGGTCGCCCGGCTGCGGCGAGAACGGTTCGGGACCTCCTCGGAGCGCAGCGCCCGGATCGACCAGCTCGAACTCGTCCTGGAGGATCTGGAGGAGACGCTGGCCGAGACCCAAGCGCAGGCGGCCGCCGAGCCCGAAGCGCTCTCCGGTGCGGCTTCCTCTCGGCGCAAGCCCGCCCGCCGGCCTCTGCCCGAGCACCTGCCGCGCGAGCGCGTCGTCCATCCCGGCCTGACGACCTGCGCCTGTTGCGGCGGAGCGCGCCTTCGTCACCTCGGCGAGGACGTCACCGAGACCCTGGAGCGGATCCCGGCGCGCTGGGTCGTGATCCAGCACGTACGCGAGCGCTTCTCGTGCAGCGACTGCGAGACGATCGCGCAGGCTCCGGCCCCGTTCCATCCGATCCCGCGCGGACGCGCGGGCCCGAACCTTCTGGCGGAGGTGATGATGGCCAAGTTCGGCCTGCACCTGCCGCTGCATCGCCAGAGCCAGCGCTTCGCCCACGAGGGCGTACCGATCGACGTCTCGACGCTGGCCGGCTGGGTCGGAGCGGTGACTACCGCCCTGTCGCCCCTGGTCACCCGGATCGAGGCCCATGTTCGAGGGGCTGAGCGCCTGCATCTCGACGACACGCCCGTCCCGGTCCTGGCCAAGGGCAAGACCCGCACGGGCCGGCTCTGGACGGTGGTGCGTGACGACCGTCCCTTCGGCGGCCCCGAGCCGCCGGCTGCAGCCTACTTCAACTCCCCCGACCGCTCCGGCGCGTATGCCGAGACTTGGCTGGGCGACTTCCACGGCATCGTGCAGGCGGATGCCTTCTCCGGGTTCGGTCGGCTGTACGAACCCGGCCGTAAACCAGGCCCGCTGCGCGAGGCGGCCTGCTGGGCGCATGCCCGACGCAAGTTCTTCAAGCTGGCCGAGCTCAGGAAGGCTCCGATCGCGATCGAGGCGGTGGCGCGGATCGATGCGATCTTCGCCACCGAGCGCGCCACCAACGGTCTTGCCGCCGATGAACGCCGCGCGCACCGCCGCACCCGCTCGGCCGCCCTCGTTGCCGAGTTGGAAGCGTGGCTACGGGAGAACCGCGCCAAGCTCTCCGCCAAGGCTCCGGTGGCGCAAGCGATCGACTACATGCTCAAGCGCTGGAGCGCCTTCATCCTTTTCCTCGACGACGGACGTGCCTGCCTGTCGAACAACGCCGCCGAACGGGCGATCCGGCCGATCGCGGTAGGCCGCCGCAACTGGACCTTCGCCGGCTCGGATGCCGGCGGCCATCGCGCGGCCGCCCTCTACACGCTGATCGAGACCGCCAATCTCAACGGCATCGATGCGCAGGCCTGGCTCGCCGCTGTGCTCAGCCGTCTGCCCGACCATCCGGCCCGGCACATCGACGATCTGTTGCCGTGGAACTGGACCCAACATCAGCCCAGGCCGATCGCTGCCTGACACCCCATCGGGAGAACGACCGCGGCCTTCACCGCAGGCGTACGGAATTCGTCATGATCCTGGATCTGCACCGCCAGGGCCTGTCCGTCACCGCCATAGCCCGGCAGCTCAACCTCGACCGCAAGACGGTCCGCAAGTACATCGCCCGCGGCCTTGAGCCGCCTGCCTACAAGCCGCGCCCACCCCGCGAACATCACGTCGATCCCTTCAACGCCTATCTGCGCGAACGCGTCGCCGCCTATCCCGCGCTCACCGGCTCCCGGCTGTGGCGAGAGATCAAGGAGCGCGGCTACACGGGCCGCTACACCGCAGTTACCGATTACCTGCGCACCTTTCGAACAGCGCTGCCCGCTCCCTTCGAGGTTCGCTTCGAGACCCCGCCCCGCCAGCAAGCCCAGGTCGACTTCGCCCGCTTCGAGGTCACGTTCGCCGACGAGCTGGGTGTGACCCGCATCGTCTGGCTGTTCTCGATGGTGCTGGGCCACTCCCGCCACATCTGGGCACGCTTCGTCCTGCACCAGGATCTGCAGACGGTCCTGCGCTGCCACATCGCCGCAGCCGGCTACGAGAACGACTTGGCCATCGCTACCTGATCGAGATCAGCTCTAATAGCGCCCCCGATCCGCCGCCGGTCCATGCACTGCCGGCAAGGCGCTGGTGACGCGCAAAGGCGGCGTCTGCATTGCTTTGCCTCCGCAAATAGTCAAGCATATGTTGCGTCAATCGACTGGCTTAGGCGGCACAAATTATGCTCCGATCTTCCGCAATAGCTATTGCCGCATGTGTTTGCTATTTTGCTGCACGTACACCGTCATATTCTCAGGAATTACCTATCAGCAGTAACGGCGGCATCACATGTTCAGATTATGGTTCTAAGATAAAAGAAAGAATAAGGCTAGATTTTGATATGAACAAAGAATCTTACTACGATTTTTTTATCTCCTCCGGCAAGATATCTGGCCTAATATCTGCTACGGCCGAAAATTTTATCGTGGTTAAGATTATTGATAGCCGACTAGATAAGGAAGAAAAAGCGATTATACCTTATGCGTCCATTCAAGCTTATGTCATTAAGAATCGCCGAAATTTAGGCACTCCCCCGAAGCAAAGTCTAACCGATTGTTTTGTGTTTAACGGTAAGCGCCATTGTATATAATGTGCAGCGTCAGAACTGTCTGTTGATCGTCAGCGGCAACTCGGGCCGAGCGGTCTACGGCGACGGTCGCGACTTTCTGTACTGCGTAGTGGTCGCGGCGTACGCCGCCGACCGGTCCAGTCGCAGATGGCAGGCCGGTGCAGCGGACAGTTCGTCGTCACCGTCGAGCCGCGGCCGTCCGATGATCTGCAGCTCGTCATGCGGTGGTGCTGGCCGTGGACGAGAAGAGCTTGTGTGGATGGCCCCCGGCTCGCAAGCGAAAAGTTGATGGATGAGATCGGTGTGCTTGCAGTCATGTGTCCGGCCTGTTCGCGCGGCGCACACGGCCGCTGGCCACGATGGACGTCCGCAGGCTGGGACCTCATCAGATCCTCGGGTTCGAAACCCTGCTCTTCTTCAGGTTGACCCAGCCCGTCGGTGCGACCGACATTCCCATCATCCTCTCTCTCTCAGCAAGCGTTACGGGGCAGACAGCAGACCCTGATGAGGCTGTAGCGGTCGGCCGATAGCTTTCTCCGCGAAGCATGATTGCCCAAGCGATCCGAGCGGTCTTGTTGGCGAGCGCCACTGCAACCTTCAACCGTGCGCAGCGTGCCAGAAGGCCCTGTATCCACGGATTGGCTTTGGCTGCCTTCGAGCGCAGCAGAACCGTCTGCGCACCGACGATGAGCAATCGCCGCAGGTATTGATCGCCCCTTCGGGTGATCCGCCCCAGCCGCTGCTTTCCGCCGGTCGACTTCTGACGTGGCGTCAAACCTAGCCACGCTGCAAACTCCCGCCCGCTGCGGAAGGCGGCTGCGTCGGCAACCGTGGCAATGATTGCCGAAGCGATGAGGGGCCCGATGCCGGGGGCCGTCGCCAGGCGCTGGCTTATCGGGTTTGCCTTGTGCCACGCACCAATCTTCGCCTCCACGGCAGCGATTTGAGCGTCCACGGCATCAAGGGCTGAAGCAAGGCAATCGAGAGTCGCACGCGCCAACTCCGGCACGGCCGTGTCCGTGCGCATGGTCTCTAACAGACGCCGGACATGCGAGGGACCTTGTGCCTCGATCAGTCCGAACTCGGCCAGGTGCCCGCGCAGCGCATTGATCAACTGCGTCCGCTGATGCACGAGCAACTCCCGAGCGCGATGCAGCACGAGCACGGCCTGCTGCTCTTCGCTCTTGATGGGCACAAACCGCATGGAAGGCCGCGTCACGGCCTCGCAAATGGCGGCAGCATCTGCCGCATCGTTCTTGCCTCGCTTCAGGTAGGCTTTGACGTATTGAGGCGGAATGAGGCGCACCTCGTGTCCCAATCGGCGCAGTTCCCGCGCCCAGAAGTGAGCCGTGGCACAGGCCTCCATCCCGATCCGACACGGCGGTAGTTTTGCGAAGTAGGTCAGGACCTGTCCACGACGGAGGCGTCGCTTCTCGACGACCACCTCGTTTGCATCGACGCCGTGAACTTGGAAAACATGCTTGGCTAGATCGAGACCAATCGTTGTGATCTGCATGACGGATGGCTCCTGTCCTGTGACCTTCGACGGCACCAGCTTGGCACGCTGATGCCGGCAGAGGGGGCCCTCCACCCCATCAGATCCAGGCCCTGGAACGCACCCGCCCCGATCGACCGCTCGCACTAGGACGGCCGGCCACGCGCACTCACGACTGCGTTCGTCACGGCACCACGACGTTGTTTGCCGCGCTCAACGTGCTGGAGGAGACCGTGATCGGCCGCAGCATGCAGCGCCACTGACACCCGGAGTTCCTGCGCTTGCCGGAACGCTGTCGAGTCAACAGTGCCAGCCGGCAAGGTCGTCCACGTGGTCCTCGACACCTATCGCACCCACACCCACGCGAAGGTGCGGGCCTGGCTGTCGCGCCACCCGCGCTGGGTGTTCCACTTCACCCTGACCTCCGCCTCCTGGCTCAACGCTGTCGAGGAGTTCTTCTCGGCGCCGTCACGTCGGCGGCTGCGGCGCGGAAAGTTCAATGGCGTCGTCGACCTGCAGGCGGCCATCAAGCGCTACATCGCCGAGCACAACCAGCAGTCCAGACCCTTCGTCTGGACCAAACCCGCATCCGCAATCCTCAACAGCCAGGCTGCACCATCCGTGTGAATCAATGCACTAGAGCCGTTCCCGATCGGGTTGGGACGGGGCGGCTGGAGCTATGCAGGATTTTAGGTGACGGAGGTGGTCAGGCGGCGCGGTGATCTGGGCTCGCGGTGACCTCGGTCCCGTCGCGGAAGATGACGCCGGCCACGACCTTCGGCAACTGGTTTTCGCCCTTCAGCCGGCGCCAGGTCTTCGAGGCCGCCATCACGAGCTTGAACACCATCAGCTTGGCGGTCGTGGCCGAGAGTGCGCCTTTGGTCCGCACGGTCCGATGCCGCACTGTAGCGAACACGCTCTCGATCGGGTTCGAGCTGCGCAGGTGGTCCCAGTGCTCGGCCGGGAAGTCGTAGAACGCCAGCAGCGCCTCGCGGTCCTTGGTCAGGCAGTCGGCAGCGCGCGCGTACTTGGCCCCGTACTTCTCGACGAAGACGATCAGCGCCGCCTCGGCCGCCGCACTTGTCGGCGCACCGTGGATCTCGCGCAGGTCCGCCTTCATCGCCGGCTGGATGGACTTCGGCACCTTGTCGAGCACGTTGGCTGCCTTGTGAACCCAACACCGCTGGTGAGCGGTGCCGGGGAAGACCTCGTCCAGCGCCCGCCAGAAGCCGAGAGCGCCATCGCCGACCGCGATCTCGGGCGCGATCGACAGCCCGCGCCGCTTCACGTCGATGAGCAGCTCCCGCCAGCTCTGGGCACTCTCGCGCACGCCCACCTGGAAGCCGACGAGCTCCTTGCGGCCCTCGGGCGTCGCTCCGATCAGCACGAGCATGCACTCGGCCTGCTCCTCCATCCGGGCCTGCAGGTAGACGCCGTCGGCCCAGACGTAGGCATAGCGGCGTGCGGAGAGATCGCGGCCCTGCCAGCGGGCATACTCGTCCGCCCAGGCCGCGGTCAGCCGGGCGATGACGGCCGGTGAGAGGTTCGGGGCGTCACGCCCCAGAAGGGCGGCCAGCGCGTCCTGGAAGTCGCCGGTCGACACGCCGCGCAGGTACAGCACCGGCAGCAGCGCATCCAGGCTGCGGGTGCGCCGCGCCCACTTCGGCAGGAGCGCCGAGGTGAACCGGATCCGGTCCTCGGACCCGCACGCACCGCGATCCCGCACACGGACCCGCGCCACTGGCACCGGGCCGATGCCGGTCTGGATCGCCCGCTCCGGGCCATGGCCGTGCCGCACGAGGCGTGCGCGTCCGTCCGGCAGCCGAAGATCCTGCATCGCGCTCAGAAAGGCCTCGGCTTCCAGCTCCACGGCCTGGGCGAGCAGGCGGCGGGCACCGGCGCGCAGCACGTCCGTCAGGGGATCGTCGATGTCCTCAGGCTGACGAAACCGGACGATGTTGGTAGGTGTCTGCATAGGCGTATCGCTCTCGCTGAGAGGTTCTGGCAGGCTCGACACCCGCCTCGATACGCCGCCTTCACACCTCCGTCGTCACCCAACTTCCGGCATAGCTCGGCGGCTGCGTAGCCCACGCGAGATGAAGCGCGGGTCCCCTCTCGCGTCCGGGAGAGGGACAAGGTGAGGGGCGTGCGGCTTCCGGGCGACGCGCACCCGGACCGTGCGGCAAGGCGCCTTCAATCCTAATGCGGCGCGTCCCTCACCCCAACCCTCTCCCGAACGGGAGAGGGGGCCTGTCGCGGCTGTCGCGACCGGAGGCGCCCGACTTCCAAACCGTTGCAACCCGATCGGGAACGGCTCTAGAACTGTTCAAACCTCGCGATTGCACCGATCTCGGATTGGCCCGGTTATTTTTATGAATCCTTCAATGAGTCTCTTCCGTCGTGAGATATCGATTACACATCTCAATTTTTGAAAACAGGGACTCTTCCTCGATCTTTACGCGCCGATTAAAGGCGTTGTTATATAGCAAACCGAGACTGCATTTATATGGAACGGCAGAGGCAGCCAATGAACAAATTTAGATTTTATTCGACGGTCACGATCATATTTTTGATGTCGGCATCAATGTTCGCTGTATCATCTGCAATTGCTAGCCCTGGTCTGGGCGACGATGAAAAAGTGCAGAGATACTGCAACGGTGTTGGCGGACCGGATTCTTCCAAGTTGTGTATCGGCCTCTGTCGATCACTCGAGGCTAAAGGCCGTATTCGAAACCTTAGCCATGCCTCGAGCGGAACCTGCATCGGAACCCTCAGAGAGCGAGAGTCATCCGCAGTCTCAGCAAAAGGAGCCTGCAACAATCGTTTCTGCATATACAGGCTGAAAGAAACTAGTCGGCCGAATGTCTACGCTGGCTCCGGATATACTGTGACATATGCGGGAGGATTCGAGAAATCGCTGACTATAGCGGACAAAATGGGTCGCAGAGGAACATACGAGTTGTGTGGTAATTGTAGCTTCGGTTCAGCAGGATATGAGAAGGGAACTCTGAAGGGAGTTATTTTCAATTCAGGAAGAAGCAATGAGTTGGTAATTCAAGTGCCGAAGAAATTCACTTCCCAACGCTAGCTGTTTGGTGGTGGAACGTGTTGGGACCGGGTGCGTTAGGCAATCATGGAGCATGCCTGTTGCTTTGACGGTTATCGTGGCCATGGCGCCCGCCGGAGGGTGATCCGCCCCCCATTGAAGTGGCTCTCCGTCGGGTTTGATGGATCATGCTGCAAGGAGGAAGCGGCGACGCAGCCGGTCGAGCTTGGCCCGGCCGTACATGGAGCGCTTGAGCATCTTGGGGCGGTTGACCTGCCCCTCGTCCTGCCCGCTGCTCCAGGCTAAGCGAAGGCCGGCGCGAACGTCAGCCCCGTCCTGATCGAGGCTGACGACGAAGCTCTCGACCACCCGCACGCCTCAGGCTCGGGCGTCGGCCAGCTAAGCATCGAAGGCGGCGATGATGCCGGGCTCGGCCTGCGCGCCGCCGCAGCATCTGCGAACGATCTGACAGAATCGCCGGCCGAGATCGGCAACCTGGGCCGCCTCGTCATCCTGCAGCGCGCGCGACCGCAGCGGCGGCGTCGGCGTCTCGTTTCGTATGTGCTATAGATTCGTGCCGCATCGCGCACCACCCGTTCGACTGTCCCGTCGCGGCTGGGGTGGCGATCACTGCCCGAACGAGAAGCCCGCGCCTTCCGCCTCGCGCCCTTGCAGCAGAGCCTTCAGGCGGTCGACTTCGGCCCTGAGCTGCTCTTTCTCCGATTTGTGTTTCTGACTGGCGAGGCTCACCTTCTTGAGTGCAACGACCGCGTTGTCGACAATCCGCTGTTTCTCAGCCACCTGCTGCCGAAGCGTGTCTATCGTCGAATCTTTCTCTCGGCTGATGTCTGCGCGGATGGCCGCCCCGGCCAGTCGCAGCCGGTTCACAAACTCGGCGCTGAGGCCTGCGAGGATGGCCCTGCGCTCCTCGTCGAAGGCTGCTCGCCTATCGGTGTGCTCTAATTCAATCTCCTCCTTGCGCTCCTCGACGCGCTTGATCGCGAGGTGCAGCTGGCGCTCGCGACGTTGACGTTTCGGCCCGTGCCGATGGTGGCCGAAGGCGGAGCTGACTAACGTGTGAAAATCGTCTTGAATGCCCCGCATCGCCGCGACGTAGGCGCTGCGTTGCACACCCTTCGCGCCCTTCTCCGCGGTCACGCGCGCGATCGCTGCTCGCCCGGGGTGGATCTCATCAAGCCGCAGCCGGCCGTCCTCCCCGATGTCGGGGACCACGATGCCGTGGATATGGAGAAATGGCTCGTCGTGGTGCTCGACGACGCTGAGCAGGTTATGGCCGAACAAGCCCGCGAGCCACGACAGCACCTTGGCGCGCCAAGCCTCATAGGTTGCCCTCTCCCCACTCGACTGCCCCGCTTCGACGAGCGAGCGGGGCACCGGGTAGGATGCGACGACCGCCAGCATAGCGACGCCGTCGCTACGTAATCTCCGGCCGCGGCTGTCGCGTGCGAAGATCGCCCGGCCGGTCGCTATGCGCCCCGCCTCTACCGGGGACATACCGAGCAGGATGTGGGCCGGCCGGACCTCAGCGAGATGGGCGCATGCGCCCGGAAGCCTTGCGGCTTCTGCGGTGATACCGCTGATGCAAGCTCTTGGGGCATCTTTCCGCCGCGACTGGACGCCGTAGCCATCGATGTGGACGAACTGGTGATGCCTAACGTCGGACATGATAACACCTCCGACGCTGAGTCTTTCTTGCGGCGACGCATACAACCAGAGCGCCTAGGTAGAAATTCGGTTGGGCTCGCATTTTCTAGTCGGTCCTAGAATGTGGGCTGCTGCCATGTCCGGCTAGCCATCGAGGCGGGAAGCAGGTCAGACGAGCCGCGAGCCGCCGTCGATGTGCAGGGTCTCGCCGTTCATGAAGCCGTTGCTCATCAGGAACACGACGGCCGCCTCGGCTTCGTCGGCAGTCCTCAGGGCGGCGGGCCGGCAGCTTCTCGGTCAACGTGGCGGAATAGGCATCGCAGTGCGCGCCGAGCGCGCGGGCCGGGAGCGGCGTGTCGGTACTGCCCGGCGATAGGGTGTCTACCCGGCTGACGCCAGGCAACGCCAGCGACGTGACGACCGCCGCCGGCGGTGCTGGCCGAGGCGCCTGGCCGGATCCGCCGCTTGAGTGCCAACAAGGGCTACGACGCCAACTGGCTGCGCGCTGACCGGCGCAGCAGAGGGATCACGCCCGTCATCCCAGGTAGAAAATCGTCCATCAAGCTGCCGAGAAGCGGGCTTTTCGAGGGTCTGTGAAGGGTCGCAAGCAACCCCTCGCTCCGGGTACCAAGCGTCAGATTTTGATCGCTAGCCGGTCAGGTCAGGTGCAGCCCGGGGGCGAACGCAAACAGCTTCTTGTGGTAGGCTTCCCCAACTGAGAGATTGCTTTGAGGAAGCGGAAAGGAGCGGGCCATGAACGAAAAGTTGGGGGTTTGTACCACCTTCCCGCGCCAGCAACTAACAGCCGTCGCATCAAGGATTGAGTGCGGAGAGCGGCTGAGCGGAACTACAACGTCAGGCTCGGCAGCAAACACACGGGTGCAGTTGGTCTGGGGGATGCCAATCGATAACGCGCTTGCTGAGGCGCTTAGCCGTGCAGGCAATGCAACATTGACCGATAAGTGCGGCCGAAAAAGAGCCGTTGACCCACGTCAGCATATAGTGGCGGTTATAGATCTGGAAGCACAAATTGTAGAACCTGGCGACATTGCGATCAGAATAGAAGATCAAGTTACGAAGCTGGAGGCTATTTTTGGTGCAAATTTGCGCTGCGTGTGCGCTTTCGATCTTGGTGCTTCGCGTACGCTGATCCGGTCCCTGATCGTGCCTCAAGAAGACTCAATGCTTGTAAGCGCGCTGATTGGATCTTACCGTTATCGGCCATTTCGGAAGCCTTCAGCAACTGCGTCGTCCGGGTATAATGCAAGGAAGTCGCGTTCTGGGCCCGGTCTGATCACCAAGACTATCTATGGCGGCGGCGTTTCACTGGAGAATTGTTTCGGCCGCACGAAACTTCAGCCCGAAGGCACGTATCAAAATTTGATTTCTGGAGATCCCGCTTCTGTGGAAAACGAGGTGGAGGCTGACCTTGCTATTCCGTTCCGGCACCATGTACACACTGCCGAACCTGATGTGGGCGTAGCGGCCGCTCGGAACTGGATCCCCGCTAAGGCGGGAGAAAATGTGGCGGATTATCCCCCCCTCTCCGCCACTTAATTGAATTAAATCATCAATTTAACTGAGTCTTCTGACGGGGTTGCAGTAGCCAGCCGACGTTGCGCCCCACATTTCGAAACTTGTAGTCCCCGAGCGGCTCCGGCAGGCGATCGATGGCATCCGGGAGAAGTTCGGCCTCTTCCGAACGTCACGCCTGCCGGATCGTCGGCCAGCACCGGGGTACGCAGCGCTACGTGCCCACGCTACGTGCCCACACTGCCGGCGGACGCGGATGTGCTGACCCGCGCCATCATGGCCCTGGCGTCCGAGTACGGGCGCGACAGATACCGCCGTGTCACCGCGCTGCTGCAGGCAGACGGCTGGCCGGTGGGCAAGGATCGGGTTCATCCTTCGAGAACCTCAGGATGAGGGCATCTGGCGCCGCGAGGGGCTGAAGGTCCCCCAGGAGCACCGGCCGCGCGGCCGTCTCTGGCTGAACGACGGCTCATGCGTGCGACTACGGCCGCTCCGCCGCAACCATGTGTGGAGCTTCGATTTCGTGCAGGCGCAGACACACGACGGGCGGAGCCTGCGCATCCTGACGCTGATCGACGAGCACAGTCGGACATGCCTGGCGCTGAAGGTGGCCCGACGCATCAACAGCGTAGGTGTGATCGAGACGCTGGCCGATGCGATGTGCCTGCACGGCATCCCGGAGCACATCCGCTGCGATAACGGCCCCGAGATGATCTCGAAGGCGCTGTGCCAGTGGGTCGCCAAGACGGGGCCACAGATTCAGTACATCGCACTCGGCTCGCCGTGGGAGAACGTGTACTGGGAGAGCTTCAACGGTAGGCTGCGCGACGAGTGCCTGCGCCAAGAGATTTTCTGCTCGCTGAAGGAGGCGCAGATCGTGATTGGTCGATGACAATCTACCTACAGCCGCGTCCGACCGCATTCGTCGATTGGCTATCGGCCACCTGCGCCTGTCCTGTGTGGATGGCTCCCGCATTGCAAGTGGCGAATTGAGCTTCTGACGCGTTGGTCGGGTGCAGTCTTGTGTCCGGCCTTTCGATGCAGTCGTTCATGTTGACCGCTGGCCCTGATGGT
>NZ_JBKFAP010000047.1:0-17473 GCF_053345715.1 Methylobacterium sp. D48H | reverse complement strand
CGAGGCCGCTCGCACGATCAGCGACCTCTGGGACACGATCCGACGAGCCTTCAGACGCTTCACGCCAGCCGAATGCCGCCGCTATCTCGCCGCCGCAGGCTACGACGCGTATGACCCAACCTGATCGGATGCCGCTCTAGGCGTACCGAAGGTTTCACCCCGATCGAGACCAATCCTCGGAGGCGGTCAGGTCCCGGTAGGCCAGACCGAATCCAGTTTGTCCGAAGCCGTTGCCGTTGTAGAAGAGCAGCGTCCGGCCCTCAACCTGACAGGTCGCGCCGAAGCACGTCATTTCGGAAGCCCAAGCCTGGCCTGCGGTATCGATTACCTGGACGAGACGAGACCGATCAACTTTGCCTTCGTCCCAGGGGCACATCATCAGCGTGTAGGCTTGTTCGGTCCGAACCGAGACCATCAAGACAGGTTTATACCCTGGGAGCATCTCGACGCGCGGACGACCGAAGCCAATCTCGCCGCATGCCTCATCCGGCAGCAACACATCCTCCGCTGGGTCTGACCAGTGGATTCCATCCGCAGATCTTGACCGACGGATGGCATATCTCGGGAGCATCTTCCCGGACGGGCTCCGGACGAAACGGTTGCCACCGATGTAGAGGATCTCGAAGCGGTCACCGATCCGCCGGACGAATGGGGCGGTCCGAAAGTAGCCTTCGTCGGACGTTGGAGGGAGGACGGGTTCCGCCTTCCAGCGCGCAAAGGTCTTGCCGCGATCTTCGCTCACCGCTAGGCCCGCTAGTAGCGTGTAAGGAACATCCTGCGTTAGTCTGCGCCAGCCAACGTAATACAGGCGCCAGACCCCATCGACGATGTCGAGATGACAGGGATTGACCCCGTCAGCGTCAAAACACCCCGCGGCTCCGAGATTAAGCACGGGAGTGGGATCAAAATGGATCACCGGGTGCGGATGGTCCAAGCCCAGATCGACGCAGAAGATGCGCCCGCGCAGGTCGGCGTCGCAGGACGAGAAATAAACTCGGATGCGGTCGGACAGCACGATTGGCGTGGGCAGCATGGCATGCGTCTGGAGCAAACCTGAACCTAACGCCTCAAATCGCAAACCAAGGTCGATCCATTGCTTCTTCATGCTGCCATCCTTCGTAAACACTTTGCGACGAAGTGCTTAAAAATAAAATTCTATGCGTAATTCTGAAGCACCGCATCCAGATAGTCGAGATCAATGCGGTAATTATCATGCGTCAGCTCGAGCGAGCGGCGCTTCTTCTCGTCACCGAGGCGATAAGCCTTATGCTCGCCGGGGACGGCCAAGTAACGACATTTAGCAAATGTCGCGAGACTGCTGAATGTCGAGAACTGAACGGCGAACGGCGAAACGAGTCCCAGGACAAGCGTGTCCGGGGATGCGAAAACGAGGTTAGCGAATGCGGCGCCGATCGGACCAGCAATGCAACGCGCGGTCCTGAAAGCCTCGACTTGCTGCGCGAAGCTTAGCTCGCCTGGATTGACGATCTCGAAGTCATGCCGGCGAAAAACTGCTTCTACGTCCTTTGCATTAGTGATGTTACGCCCAGCGGATCGGCCGAGATAGAGCCTCCGAGCGGGTGAGGCCGCGGGCGTCGGTATAGCGTCTAGTACTCGCTTTCGAAGCCAAGACAGACTTGCGTAATCGACAGCGGCGACCGCCCAGAACTCGATGTCGGGCGTGTCTGGAATGAATGTCATCAAGGATGGTACGTAGAGCGTCTTCACGTCGAGTCGCTTGCCGTGCTCGCGGATCGTAGATGGACGATCCGGGAAGAGCAGCTTCAGAGCATCAATTTCCTGTGGGAATAGATCGTCGCTCAGGATGAGCGGGACGTCCTTCGGTATGGACGCATTGTCCACGATGTAGCCTTTTGTGGCGTACTCGATTAGAAAGTGGAAGTAGTTCGCCCCGCATCGCCCGATCAGAAGTATGCCCGCATCGATCGACCGATCGGCTTCTTGCGGGACACGGGCCAAGACCCGGTCGCCCTTGGAGCCGAAGCAGGTGATAACGAACTCGCATTGGCGGCTCGTGTAGCGGAATGTCGGGTCCGCCTCCGGTTCATAGACTACGAAAGCGGAATGGGAGACGATCTGAGCGAAGCCGAAAATCGACGCGTCTTGGATTGACGCGCACCAGAGTTCTGGCTTGCGCAGTCGACGAGCGGTCGGAGGCTGCGCGGACAGGGCGACTTCGGGATCCGAGAAGTTGAACACGCCAGCCTCCGCGAAGCTGCGACAGTCGATCCAGGGCACTGAATCCTGCCCGATCCGCACGACGGTGTAGATCGAGCCGAGACCGGTGCCCGCCCCTCCGCTCCGACGTACGGTTGATCCGGACCAAAAGGCCAGGATGCGCGCGAGCGCGAGGACAAGCCGAAGCTGTAGACCGAAACCGCGCCGAGTCGAGAGTTGGTTGATGCGATAGCGGAAGCAGTCCGTGATGTCTTGGCGACCCCGCCCGAACATCGCCAGAATGGCGACAAGCACAGGTGACCACGCGTAAATCCGCGCCTCTAAGCGCGCGTTAGGCGCGCGCAGCGGCGGCGCGGACCAGTTTCGGGCGAAATGCGCGACCGGATCAACACCCGCCGCCGCCACATCGGGATTTCGCGCCAAATAGAAGGCTGGATCCACGATGCGCTGTGCGATGCGCTGGGTTAGGTGTGTAAAAGCGAACGTCATACGCGCGAATCATAGATGTTGGGCCGCCGCCCAAACAGAGCGGGTTGATCGCGCCGCGGCCGAGAGCCGATGCGCATCCATTTACGCGAAGCGCTGCTGTGCGGAATGCCGCTCGATCGTCTGCCGCTGGGCGGCCTTGAACGCATCGTAAGCTGAACGCGAGAAATGGAAAAAATAATCCTGTTCATTCTTGTCAATTATCTTGGCGCCCGACCTAAGATGGAAGGCGACGACGTTCTCGTTCTCCCGCCGGACATCGAAATGGGCATGTTCGAATCCGAAATGCTCAAAGCCTAGTTCGCATACGGCGAGCGCTGAATAAACGGCAAGCCCGATGACCGGCGGCGGAACTAGAATCCAGCTCCCCCAGCAGAAAGATCGTAGACCGTTGATCGTGCGGAAATCGTACATACGCACTGTGCCACGGTCCTGCCCACCCGATACGATAATAAAGTAATACTGTTTCCCAGCGGCCTCATCGTCCTTGTACCGCGTCAACCAGGAGACCTGCTCCGGGATGCTTGTCGACGGAGCATTCAGGAAGCGGCTGAGCCGTGGGTCGGATCGCAACCGATAGATCAGCGGCCCGTCAGATGGTTCGGCCAAGCGCAGGTGGGAGCGTCGTGATGAATCGAGTTGAATTGTTCCGCGGAGCCTGTTGACTGACATGACCTGTCCGTACTGCATACCTTATGCTGCCCGAAGCGCGGCCGCCTCGCAATCCCGCGGTTCGCCGATTTGTATCGTCGACTCTCTCACGTCTGCTCGTGAGCGCCAAGTCCGAGCCTCTGGCACATCGCGGTCACGGCCGTGGCCGCTGATCGACCCAGGCACCTTGGCGATACCGCTGGATATCTGGCACCATGTCGCAGGTCACCTGCGTGTGTTGCAGAGCCGTAGAGACAGGACGCACTATCATCCAATCACCGCCTCCATGGCTCGGTCGAGGTCAGCCTTGGCGATCGCAAAATCGAAGCGTGACCAGATCCAGTATCGATCGGCGCGCGCCAGGGATGCGCCTGCGCAGAGTACATAGGATTGGCCAATCGCGCTGGCGAGGCTGGTGAAGGTCTCGCTCAGAATCGCGTCGGCGGAAAAGGCGAGCACCTTCGTGGCGGGCGGTGCGAAGACGAGATTCGACAGGGCCGCGCCGCCGGGGGCAGCGACGATCTCCACGTCAGAGAAAAGCTCGATTTGCTCGTCAATGCTCATGCCTCCCGGATCGACGACAGCAAAACCGGCACTTCTCAGGCGTTCAATGACCTCCGGCTCGTTCAGAAACCCGCGCTTCACGGCTGCGCTCGCGCGCGTCAGGTAGAGGCGCTTGCCAGGCCTGACTACGGCGGTCGAAGCCCCAGGGACGAGTCGGTCGCGAAGGAACCGGACCGCCTCCGGATGGACGACGAGGTTCTTGGACAAGCGCGGGGGGAGGACTAAACGGGATACGCTAACCGGGCGCGAGAAATCTACCTCACAGAGTCGCGACGGCTCGACGCCGACGCGCTCTAAAAGCTTCCGCTGCCAGGGTGCAGCATTTCTATCCACCAAGATCGACACATCGTCGTAGGCGGAGCCGCCAGTCACCGCCTCGACACGCGGCAGATCCTCCAACAACCAATGGAAGTAGTTGCCGTTGTTGCCGATGAAGCAGGCCTTCTCAATGGGTGCGGCCACCGGTGTCGCCAGGGTGTAGATAGCCCGCTTCTCGGCGATCGTTACAATTGCGGAGCAGAACGTCTGATCGTGGCATCGGCGCATATGTGACTCGCCGGCCAGGAGCGCTGTTCCACCCACCAGCACGGTACCGTATTCCGGCAGCAACTGCGCCGTTCGCAGCTCAAAGAGGGACGCCGACGGCAAGGACAAGAGCGTTCGTACCTGTGATGCCCGACCGCCGTAGATCAGAGCATAATTTACGGTCAGAGACCGTGCGTCGGCCATCAATCGAGATGTGACGTGATCCGGACTGATGAAATCCGCGTCCTCTCCCACAATGGTCGCAAGCCCATGGATGTTTCGCTCGCCCGCCTCGCGAACGGTTTGCTGGAATAGATCGAAACCAGCCTCCGAATCCTCTCCGAATAGAGCGAAGGCTTGCGCATAGCGCGCGACGTCGTTGGCCTGATCGAGGGTCGCCAAATGCACGGCCGCATCGCGCGCCGAGGACCATTGTCTCGCCGACAGGCGCGCGAAAGTGAGCAGAAGCCAGAGATCGGCCTCGTGGGGTTCCAGGGCAGCGGCCATTTCAAGCAGCGCGATCGCATCCTTGAAGGTCCGGTCATGCCATGTCTGACCGACGGCCAGATCGAGAATCCTGGCCGGATTGATGGCCGCTCGGTGCGATGCGTACTCACTAAACTCGGACGCCCAGATCGCTTGGACTAGATAGAGATCGCCGAGGGTCAGTAAGGCTAGGGAGCGAAAGCGGTCGGACCGCTCTAGATCCCGACAGAGCGCCTCGGCATCCGAGAACAGCCCAATCGCCTTGAAGCTGTTGGCGAGATAAAGCTTGATGCTGGGTCTCGGTGCCGCAAGCACGCGCGACAGAAAGTTGTCCGACTGGGTGCGGGCGAAGGGTCGCGTCAGGAACGTGACGGCAGCTAGCGGGACATCCTCAAAACCCTCAGCCCAGAATCTTTGAATTGCGGTCACGACGAAACGCACCGGGCCGATCGCCTGAGAGCCCGGCGCAAGCGGCACACGGGGTCGGAAGACCGCGTAAGCGAAACATCCAAGGACAAATACGCACAGTCGGACAGAGCGGCCCACGCGCGCATCGCGCTCAGTCCGCGCCCAAGCCGGATCCATCCAGCGCACCATACGGGAGCGCCGCGTCTCGTCGACCGCGAGCGGCTGCCGACCGGCGCGGAAGATGAACCGCTTGCGACCACCCTTGCGTCCAACGTGAAGGAAGTGGGCGACCGAGCCAAATTCGCTGGACGCCACATCGGGATAGACGGCAGCGTACCGTTCCGACCAGAAATCAGGCCCGGTTTCCCTGCCCTCGCGCTCACCCCAATTCATATAATGATGAAGCGCAGTTCTTTTGTTCGCAATAATATCCGGATGATTTCCGATATCCGGATAAGCTTCAAGATAGAACTTTGTTGAAAAATACGGATTCGGGTCGCGCAGAAACGCATTACTGTTGATAATATAGTCGTAGAGTGGATTGATATGACCAAAAAATCCTAATCGATAAGTGCGCAGATACCACTTTGAGTCAAACAAAGGGTTCGGAAAATAGCCTTTTCGCGCCCCGAATCTTACATAGTGGTCGAGGGGATCTTCCGCGGAGCGAAGGTCGGAACCATATGTTTTCATATACCATGTGCGATCGAACAGGCCGCTTTCCTCAATCATGGTCGTCATGCGACGGCGAAGACCGGTCCTTTGCGCCGTATCAGGCGCCGTACCACGCGCGGCCCAACCGCGGGGGCTCAACGTTCGACGAAGACGTGCTACCAGCTCCTTGACACAGTCCCGCCGACTCGGCGACAAACGGTCCGGCGCTTGTGACTGTCGAAAATTCACGCCTGCTCTCTTCCGTGACCAGAGACGACTCATGAAGCATAGCTCTTGCGACGATATTGAATATTGACTCCGTAATCGCGGGAATTTTTCTTGAAATAAATATGAGATTAACGCTCCGAGTCCCACGATTTAAGCATGCGCCGCAAAGTTTGCACGTTTATCGCGTAGTTCTCCTGCCTTAGAGACTGAACATTTCTTCTAGACCGAAAGATATCACCGATACGCCAGTCGCTCATCAGCCGAATACAAGGACATTCGGCGAACACAGCCAGATTTTGAAAGAGAGTAGAGGTTCTTGCATGCCGAGAGCCGAGATGGATGATCGCTGTTCCGGGCGTGCAGAAGATGGTGTTGGCGAAAGCAGCACCGACCGGGCCTGCGATATGTGTCGCTTCGGCGAAGAGCCGAACTTGCTGTGAAAAGCTTAGGCCGCTGGGATCAATGCTCGTGAAGCCGTGGTCGATGAAAGCGGCCTCGACCTCCGCGGCGTTCACGATGTTCCGGCCGCGCTGCCGCGAGAGATAGAGCCGTGGGATCGGATCGAAATGTTCCTGCTCCGGCGGGAGCGCTGTCAGAATCCGATCGCGTAGCCATTGCAGGCTCGTGTGACGCAGTCCCTCCTTCTCACAATCGGCAATTTCCAGGGCGTCGGGAAAGAACGTCATCAAAGATGGGATATGGAGGAGATCGACGTCCAGACGCTGCGCCGTCGAAATCCTGATCAGATCCCGTCTGGGAAACAGGAGACGGATCGCCTCCAGCTGCGCCGGGAAGAGGTCGTCCGGAATGATCAACGGTATGTCCGTGGGAAGGCCGGCCCGCTCGATGACGTAGCCTTTCGTCAGGTACTCGATCAGAAAATGGAAATGGTTGTTGCCGCAGCGGCCACCGAGGAGAATTGCCTGGTCGACTCGAGTCGTGGGCCGGTCGGGTAGGCGCGCAACCACCTTGTCATGGCGCGGCGAGAAGCACGTGATGACATGTCGATACTGCCCGGCCGTATAGGACAGGCTCGGATCCGCCGCCGGCTCATATCTCAGGAATCGGTCATGGGCAGCAACCTGCATGCTGCCGAAGACATTGGCTTCACGGATTGATGCGCACCAAAGAGCGGGAAGCGTGACCACGTGCGCCTGTGGCGACTTGGGATCGCGCCAGAGCCGGGGGCCCTCGAAGCGGTAGACCGTTGAAGGATCAATCTGACGCACCGTCAGCCAGGGAAAGGCGGACGTCTCGAGGCGTGCGACGGGCAGCACCTTGCCCAGGATCCTATCGCGATCGACCGGGTCCAAGGTGACGCGCGTTGGGTTGGCGGTTGACAGCATGCGGGCCACCCAGCGCGCGAAGCGATATTCGGTGCCGAGATTGCCGCAAGCGAGATACTGGTAGCGCTCGACAAAGCATTGCAGCCAGTCCGTGCGCCGCTTGCCGAACAGCAGAGCGGCAAGACCGAGCAGCGGCGCACCGCGGATGATGGCGCGCTCCATCACGGCGTTGGCCGCCCGGATCGGAATGGCGAGCCCGTGCTCGGCGAAATGCTGGACCGGATCGATGCCCGCAGCGCGGATATCGGGATAGCGGTTGAGATAGAAGTCCGCGTCGACGAGCCAGCGCGCCGCCAGGAGACGGAAGCGCGCGCGCCAGTCTGTCCTGAGAGCAGTGAGCATGCCGATTCTCAATGTCCGGCAGTTAGTGACTGAATTGGCCCGCGCCCCGAGCCGCGCGCTGCAGAGCAAGGCCAACTAGGCCGCATGGACATGCGCATTGGCGCGTTCGGCCACAATATGCCGGATAATCGCGCAGATCCGCTGGGCGTTCGCTGTCCCTAGATGCCCATAGAACGGTAGGCAGAGAACTTGGTCGCCAACCCGATGGGCGACCGGAAGGTTGTCGCTCCTGCTGTCGGTGAAATCGCGGTAGGGCTCATACTGACTGCAGAGCGGGTAGAAATAACGACGAGCGAACACGTTGAATTTCTTTAGCTCATCGTAGACATAGTCGCGACTGACTTCGGCCAGGCTTTGGTCGATGCGAAGGCAATAATACTGAAGACTGTCGGTCTCGAGATCCAGCACGCGCGAGGTGGTGACCCCAGGAATCCCGCCTAGGTGGTCACGGTAGGTTTCTGCAAGTGCGAGGCGCTTGGCCTTCTCGATTACAATCTCGTCGACCAAGCACAAGCCAATCGCGGCCTGGATCTCATTCATTTTGCTGTTGATGCCGATAGCTTTAACGGTCATCTCGTCGGCGATCCCGAAGTTTTTCAGCAGCTCCAGGCGCCGCTTAATCTCGCCATCGTTCGTGACCACGGCTCCGCCCTCCGCGGTGTGGAAGAGTTTGGTGGCGTGGAAGCTAAACATTGTCGCATCGCCGTAGCTGGCGATAGGCTGGCCGTTGACCCGGGTCCCGAAGGCGTGGGCGCCGTCGTACAACACCTTGAGGCGGTGCTTGCGCGCGATCCGCTCAATCGCCTCTACGTCGCAAGGATTGCCGTAGACGTGAACCGCGAGGATGCCGGTGGTGCGATCCGTGATCGCGGCCTCGATCCGGGCTGGATCGAGGGTCATGGAATGCTCCTCGATATCGGCGAAAACCGGCCGGATGCCATGCCAAGCGAGCACGTGCGGAGTCGCCGCAAAGGTGAAGGGCGTCGTGATGACCTCGCCTGATAGGTCGAGGGCCTTGACCGCCGTCATCAAGGCATTTGTGCCGTTGTTGAACAGCGCGATGTGACCGTCGCCTAGGTGAGCGTGTAGCCGCTTCTCCAGTTCCACGTGCTGCGGTCCGCCGTTCGAGAGAACGGCGCTCTGCCAGATGGCCTCCAGATGCTTCGCGAAGACCGCGAGTTCGGGCAGCATCGGACGGGTGACGTAGATCGGCTGCTCGAACGATCGCGGCTCAGCACTCATGAAACCTCCTCGCGATGTTCGGACGCGAGACCGACCATCTGGAAAACTAGAATTTAGAGAGACTGAAGTGACACAGCAATCGGGCGGAGCTGAGGCCGATCAGGCCGGTTTCGGCGCCGGGGCGACGATGTCCGCCCGGGGCCAGATCGTCGCGTTATCAGGCAGCGCGCGCAAGACGTTGCAGCCCATACCGACCGTGACACCCTGACCGAGGGTGAGGCCCTGGAGGATCTTGGCGAGCGGCCCGACGAGGCTGTCGGCACCGATCGTGCAGCGGCCGCCGACGAAGGCGCCGGGCGAGATCGTGGTGTTGTCGCCGACGACCGTGTCGTGGCCGACGATGGCCGCCGAGTTCAGCACGCAGAAGCGCCCGAGCCGGGCATCGGCGTTGACGATCACCCCGTGCGCCACGAAGGCGCCGGCGCCGATTGCGACGTCCGGGCTCACGATCGCGCGGGGCGAGACGAGGGCGGGGCAGGGGAGGCCGTGGCGGTCGAGCCACGCGATCAACTCGGCCCGCGCCCGGATCGCGCGCCGGCTCACGCCGCCGACCGCCAGGACGACGCCGTCATACTCCGCCCGGTCGGCGAGCAGCGCGTCGAGATAGCCGCGGTAGCGGCCGACCTGGACCTCCGGAGCGGTCGAGTAGGTATCCTCGACCGTGTGGCCGAGGGCGCGGGCGATCTCGGCGATCTCCTTGGAGAAGCCGCCGCCGCCGATCAGCGCGAGCCGCTGCGCCGTCCCGGTCACAGCACGGCCCCGCCGTCGACCCGCAGGATCTCGCCGGTGATGTGCCGGGCCTGGGACGACATCAGGAACGCGATGGCGTCGACCACGGACTCGACCGTCGCGGCGCCCGCGGGGCTGCGCTTCTCCAGCGCCTCCTTGAACTCCGCGCCGTACAGGCGGGCATGGGCCTGGGTCATCTCGGTGTCGAGCCAGCCGGGGGCGACGCCGACGGCGCGCCGGGGGGCGAGTTCCCGGGCGAGGCCCTTGATCAGGGCGTCGAGGCCTGCCTTGGAGGCGGCGTAGGGCACGATCGCCGGCTCGGGCCTCTGCGCCGCGATGGACGAGACCGCGCAGAACACCGCGTCCCGAGTCGAGACGCGGGCGCTGCCGAAGGCGGCGGCGAACAGGGTCGGCGCGACGAGGTTGGTGCGATAGAGGCGCTCGACCTCCTCCACGCCGAGGCTGCGCATCGGCTTGATGACCTGGACGCCCGCGCAGTACACGAGCCCGGTCAGGAGCCCCCGCTCGGCCACCACCGCCTGCAGCACGCCGCCGATCGCCGGAAGGTCGGTGACGTCGGCCGCGACGGTGGCGCAGCCGAGGGCCTCCAGCTCGGCGAGCCGGTCCGCTCGCCGGGCGAGGGCGGTGATCCGCGCCCCGCCCGCGCGGAGGCGATCGGCGACGGCGCGGCCGATGCCACTGCTGGCCCCGACGACGAGGACGTGCCCTCCCGGCTCCGACATCGGCTCCGACATCGCGCTCAGGCCTGCAGCTTCGCGCCGGCCAGCGCGATCAGGTCGTCGGTGGTCGCCGCCCCGGCAATCCGCTGCGGATCCACCTCGAGGCCCAGCGTGTCGTAGAGCGCCATGATGTTGAGGATGCCGAGCGAGTCGAAGGTCTCGATCTCCCCGAGGCTCTGACCGCGGGCGAGCGGCCCCGGCTGGTCGAGGATCGTGCCGAGTTCGTCCAGGAATGCGCCCTCGGTCATCGGGTGGTCTCCTCGTAGGTCATGACCGGGGGCGCGAAGATCCGGTCGGTGGTGATCGTGCAGGCTCCCCAGCTCAGCCCGACCCCGAAGCCGGCGAGCAGCGAGCGCACCCGCCGGCCCGCATAGGCTTCCGCGAGGAAGCCCGAGATCGTGCCGGGGATCGAGGCCGAGTTCTGGTTGCCGTAGACCGACTGGGTGCCGGTCGGGAGCTTGCTGTCGTCGAGCCCTAGGCGGCGCTGGAGGTTCTTGAGGATGTACTTGTTCGGCTGGTGCAGGATCAGGAAATCGACGTCCTCGGCGCGCGTGTCCGAGAAGGCCAAGATGCCCTCGATCAGCGGCGGGACGCGCTTCAGGGTGAAGTTGAAGACCTGCGCCCCGTCCATGTGCATGGTGCCGGGCTTGCCCGCATCCTCGGCGTCGGCCCGGAGGCCGCTGTGCGGGATGAACAGGGCCTTCTCGCCCGAGCCGTCGCTGTGGAGCTGGAAGAAGCTCTCGCTCGCGCGCCGCTCGATCAGCACCGCGGCGCCGGCATCGCCCATGATCGGCGTGATCGACCGGTCCCCGGTCGCGACCATGCGGCTCGCGACGTCGCCGACGCAGAGGAGGACGCGGTCGAGGCCGGATTCGACCAGGCTGTAGGCGACCGACAAGCCGTAGACGAAGCCGCTGCAGCCGAGGCGGATGTCGAAGCAGAGCGTGTCGGTCCGCATGCCGAGGCGGTGCTGCATCCCGATCGCAGTCGACGGGGAGCTGTAATCCGGCGTCTGTGTGACCAGGATCAGCCCGTCGACGGCGTCGGGCTGCAGGTCGAGGCCGCGCAGGAGGTGGCGCGCCGAGTGCAGGCAGAGATCCGCCGTCGTGGTGGCGGGATCGGCGACGACGTGCCGGGTCGCGAAGCCCATGGCCCGCTTGAGGCGCTCCGCCTCCTCGGGGGCGAGCCCGAGGCCGGCCGCCTCGTCGTCGAAGGCCTGGACGCGCGCGCCGACCGTGGTGACGAGCCCCGCGAGGGTCGCGCGCGAGAACCGCAAATCAGCCATGCTCGACCGTCTCGGCGACGTAGTCGATCCAGCCCTGGAAGCGGCGGAGCGGCGACTTCGTGCTGTCGAGGATGCTCTCGTTGGCGAGCGGCACGTAGCGGCCGACCGTCCGCTCGATCTCGGATTCCGTCTCGAGGAGGAGCTCGACCACCGCGAAGGAATCGAGCCGCTCGTAGACGTCCTCCTCGGGCCTGGGATTCTCCAGGTCCGGGCGCCCCCAGGTCTCGACGAGCCGCGCGAAGGTCGCGCGGGCAGCCGCCTCGACGGCGCCGCGGTCACTCCGCGACGATGTGGATGTAGGGGGTGTCATCCGGTCCTCGTGTCAGTCGGTACGTCTTGCCCTCGGGGCCAGCGCTCAAGGGTTCGAAGCCGTTGTCGTCGAGGAAGCTCTCGACCATCCGGTTCTTCGCGCTCGGGCGATACTGGGCCCTCAGGTCCCGTTCACCCTCCTGCTGGCAGACGTGGCGCAGAATTTGGGCCTCGATGCGGCGTCCGAGCGCCCGGCAGCTCATCAGGAACGTCTCGAGTTCGCCGCCCCGGACGATGGCGACCCCGACGATGCCCATGTCGCCGAACCGGTCGACCACCCGGGCCGCGTAGACGCCGCCCTCTCGCATGGCGGTGGCGACCTCGTCCTCAGTGTAGCGCCGCGTCGTCAGGTTGAACTGGTTGGTCTTGTTGATCAGCTGCGTGACCCGCCGCAGGGAGCCCGGGTTGTTGCGGGCGACGTGCACCCGGATCTCGAGGGAGGCGAGGTACTCGTCCATCGAGGCGGCGGAGCGCTGCAGCTCCTGGCGCTGGGCCTCGCCGCGGTACTGCTCGGTCTTGGCCAGGTCCTCGGCCGTGACGTTCCGGGCGCGCAGCGACGCGATGCCGTCGAGGAGGGTGAGCGCCTGCTCGGGGCGCGTCCGGTCGAACAGGTGGCACTCGACCCCGGGGAGCCGGGCGCGGACCTCCTCGATCTCGAACGGGTTGTCGTCGAGGAAGATGAAGCTGTCGAGGCCGAGGTTCAGGGCCGCGGCGAGGTCGCGGATGTTCTCGCTCTTCTCCGTCCAGTTGCTGCGGTAGGCCACGAAGTCGTCGAGGCGGAGCGGCATCGCGCGCTGGGCGAAGACCGCGCGGAAATCCTCCTCGTTGTTCTTCGTCACCGCGCAGAGCAGGATCCCGAGGCCCTTCAGGCGCAGGAGCTGGCGCTGGAGCTGCGTGTGGACGATCCCCGGATAGTCGCTGTCGACCTCCAGGTTCTCCACGCCGTCCTCGCCGACGACGCCGCCCCAGAGGGTGTTGTCGGCGTCGACCACCACCACCTTGCGTCGCGCCCGCAGCCGCGCCGCGACGGCGTCGGCGTAGCGCTCGTTGAGCGCGTCCACGGCGGCCGGGGCGTAGGGCATCTGGTACATGTACCGGTTGCGCTCGCGGAAGGCGTTAGCAAAGCCGAGCAGCGCCAGGGCGCCGGCGGCGTCGACGACGCTGACCCGCTCCTGCGCCCGGGCGAGGTCGAACAGCACCGCGTTCACCCGCGCCAGCGCCTCCAACTGGTCGTGGAGGTCGCTCTCGACGGAGGAGACCGGCACGAACGGCACGGTGTTGAGGATGATCGTCCCCGGCGCCCGGGCGAGCCGCGCCGAGACCAGCTCGGCGAGGCCGCGCGCGCGGGCGACGGCCGCCTCGTCCGGGGCGACGTCGAAGAACCAGCGGTGGTCGAGATGCACGATCAGGACGTCGGCGGCGGCGGCTCCCGCCAGCACCTGCTCGATCTGTCCGATGGGGAGATGCTCGCACGAGACCGTGGCGAGATCCGCGAGGCGGCCCGCCACCTTCCCGAATGGGTTGGTGACGATGTTTCCGACGAAACCGATCGACAGGGCGCGAGCCGTGGTCATCCTCGATACCGGTCCCTGCGACACCCTGCGGATGCCTGCCCTCCGGCGATCGACCGGCCCCTTTCCGTGCGTGCGAGCGCCGCCCTCTTGCGAGATCGCGTGCCATAAAGCAAGGGGCCGGGCATCCGGCGGCCGGCCAGCCCGGCTGGGGCGTGGACCGGGCGGGGACCGGCCGAGGAGGAGCTGCGCGATGAACGGATCCGGTTCGGACGAGGCCGCCGCGACGACGCGGACCTGGACCGAGGCCCATCAGGCCGCCTTCGCGCGGGCGACCGGCGACGTGAACCCGATGCACATGGACGCGCGGATGGCCCGGCGGACGCTGGCCGGCGAGCGCGCCGTCCACGGCGTTCACGCCGCCCTCTGGGCCCTCGATGCCTGCGCCGACGCCCAACCCCTCGACCGGCTCGCGACGCTCCAGATGCGGTTCGAGCGGTTCGTGCTGGTCGGGGACCGCACCGTCCTGACGGTCCACGAGGCGGACGCGCGGCAGCTGCGCCTGTCCCTGGCGGTGGACGGCGTCCGCGCCCTGACGATCCAGGCGACCTTCGCGGCGGGCCGGGCCGCGGCCCAACCAGTCGAGGCGGCGCCGACCGCGATCCCCACGGAGCCGGTCGCCCGCGATCCGGCGGCGCTGCCGGGCCTCGCCGGGGCCTTCGCGCTGCCGGACCCGGCGGCGATCGCCGCGCTGGCGCCGCGCCTCGCCCGCGCCCTCGGCCCGGGCCGGGTCGCGGCCCTGGGCGGCCTCTCGACCCTCGTCGGCATGTTCGTGCCCGGCCTCCACTCGATCCTCTCGAAGATCGACGTGACCGTCACCGAGGGCGGCACCGGCTCGAGCCTCGGCTACGCTGTGAAGCGGTTCCAGCCGATGCTGCAATCGGTGACGCTGGACGCCGTCGGCCCCGGGCTCGTCGCCCGGGTCGAAGGCTTCGTCCGCCCGCGGCCGGTGGAGCAGGAGAGCCTGCGGGACCTCGCGGCGCTGGTGGAGCCGGGCGCCTTCGCGGCGGTGTCGGCGCTGATCGTCGGCGGGTCGCGGGGCCTCGGCGCCGCGACCGCCAAGCTGATCGCCGCCGGCGGCGGGGCGGTCTGCATCACCTACGCGTCCGGCGCCGACGAGGCGGAAGCGATCGCCCGGGAGATCCGCGACGCCGGCGGCCGCTGCCAGGTCCTCCGCTACGACGCCGCCGAGCCGGCCGCCGCGCAGCTCGCGGCGCTGGCGATACGCCCGTCGCAGCTCTACCATTTCGCGACGCCCCGCATCTTCCGCCAGAAGCGCGCCCCCTTCGAGCCGGCCTGCCTGGACGAGATGATGCGCGTCTACAACACCGCCTTCTACGAGCTGAGCCAGCTCTGCCTGGAGCGCAGCGACGCCGTGGCGGCCTTCTACCCGTCGACCAGCGCGATCGACGAGGCGCCCCGCGACACCCTGGAATACGTGATGGCCAAGATCGCGGGCGAGACGCTCGCCGCGACCCTGGCGCGCACGCTACCGAACCTGCGGACCGTGATCGAGCGGCTGCCCCGGGTGAAGACCGACCAGACGGCCACGATCTTCCCCGTGCCGGCCGCCGCGCCCAGCGCGCTGATGCTGCCGATCATCCGGCGGATGTCGGCGGCCGCCTGACCCGGAGGCGTGCCGGGCGCGGGACCGTGTCGGACGGCTCTGTCCGAGCCGGGCGCCGGCCTCACTCGGCGGCGGTGTCGTGCCGGACCTCTTCGTCCGCGTCCGAGTCGGTCTCGACCTCGCCCTCAACGTCCTCGGTACCGTCGGACGCCGCGGCCGCGGTGAAGAAGTCGCCGTTCCGGATCGCCTCGCCGCCGGTGACCAGCATGCTGAGATAGGTGTTGAGGGTGTTGGGCGCGACGTCGGGCAGCCGCTCGGCGATCTCGGCATGCGACAGGCCCTGCGGGCCGGCGGAGCCGAGCAGCGCCTTCAGCCGCCCCTTGGCCGAGTTGGCCCGGGGGCCGCGGGCGCCCCGCCGTCCGCCGGAGGCGGGCGCGGCGCGGTCGGCCGCGGCGGCCCGCGGTCCCTCGGGGGCGTGGAGACCGGAGGCGTCCAGCGGGATCCCCTCGACGATGGAGGTCAGCGCCGCCTCC
Source organism: Methylobacterium sp. D48H (assembly GCF_053345715.1). Lineage (NCBI taxonomy): Bacteria > Pseudomonadati > Pseudomonadota > Alphaproteobacteria > Hyphomicrobiales > Methylobacteriaceae > Methylobacterium > Methylobacterium sp. D48H. The sequence continues at coordinate 1,608 of NZ_JBKFAP010000047.1, read as the reverse complement.
GCCGCCCGGAGCTTGGTCAGCTCGGCCGCGATCCGGTCGTAGTCGCTCTGCAGCGCGGCCCTGCGCGCCCGAACGTCCACCAGGGCCTTCGTCAGGGTGTTGTCCTCAGCCACCGGACGGCCTCATCCCATGTTTTCGCTGGCTGACGGCATACCTCACAGGTGCCTCCCGGCGTCAACAGCCGCGGAGAGGCGCGCCGACCGCGCCCGGCCACGGGCGCCCGATCCCCGCGCGAGTTGTGAGGACAGCGACCGATGGCTTAGAGACGTCCCTGAAACGCCGATGCCGGCTCGGAGGCATCGGCGCGACCGCCGAATGTCGACGGATCCCGATCTCGGCACGCCGATACCGTAATCGTCATGTCAGAAGGCGAGCTTCCTTCCGCGGGTTCGATATGCGGCCGTCCGCTCCGGGGCGTCGGCCGCGCCGCACCCAGGGGCGTTCACAGATCCCGCAGAGCGAATTATGTCTTTGAATATCTTCGACAAAGGGGAGAATAATGTCATCGACATTGATTCGCGGGATCAGCACAGCCAAGCAGGAAAAATCTACGTCAACGGCGACAACAACTACATCCGCATAGGAAGGGGCTGCGTGTCCGACAAGGACATGCACATCGTCATCGAGTCGAATTGCCGATTCGATGTCGGCGAGGACGTGCGGCTGTCGATGGCCAACATCTATATCGGCCCCGGCTCGGTGCTGCGCATCGGCGACCGGACCGGCTTCACCGGGCTCGTCCATCTCAACCCCGTCGAGGGAAAGGCGATCGAGATCGGCACGGACTGCTCGATCGCGTCGGGCGTCTGGATGACGACGAGCGACTTCCACTCCATCGTCACCCGGGACACCGGCGCGCGGCTGAACCCGGCCAAGCCCGTGCGGGTCGGCAACCACGTCTGGATCGCCAATCAGGCCACGCTGCTGAAGGGCACGGTCATCGGCGACAACGCGATCGTCGGCGCGCACGCCGTCGTCACTGGGACGGTGCCGCCCCATTGCGTGGCCGCCGGCAACCCCGCGCGGATCGTGCGGGAGAACGTGACGTGGCGGTCCGACCTGATCTGACCGCGCCGGCGGGTCGCGCGGGACGCGGGGCAGGGCGTGCGGTTGTTTACCCCGCGCGCGCGTTCCGTTAGGGCGATGAGCCGGCGGCGCGGCACCCTGCCCGGCGCGCCGAGACGCCTTCGATCTAGCCCGCGCGAACACATGCTCACCCGAGCTCCAGGCCTCGAACCCAGCGCCGATTTCGACACGCCCTCCGACGGCGATCGGCGGCCGTCGCGCGACAGAACGGGTGCCGCGCGTTGAAGCAGATCCGCGGCCTGTACCATCGCTGGGCGCGCTCCGGCCCGGTCCGCGCGAGCGGCAACCCGCTGATCCGGCTGGCCGCCCGCCGCGGCCTGCCGGCGGCGGACGATTTCGTCACCGCGGACGCACAGATCGCCGCCCTGGCAGCCCACTTCGACGCGGCGTTCTATGCGAGCTGGTACGGGATCGCGGCCGACCCGGTGCGCGACTACCTCGTCCACGGCTGGCGCGCGGGCCGCGACCCGCGCCCCGACTTCGACTCCGCCGCCTACCTCGCCGCCCATCCCCACCTCGCCC
>NZ_JBKFAP010000046.1:0-17778 GCF_053345715.1 Methylobacterium sp. D48H | reverse complement strand
CAGATGCAGCTTGGTCGAGAAGCCGCCCTGGCTGCGCCCGAGCGCTTCGCCCACGCCTTCGACGGTCGCCTCACCCCCCGATGGCGCCGGACCGGCGCGCCCCGGCGGCGTGCTGGTGGGCGCGCACCACCGTGGCGTCCACGAAGTGTAGGTCCCAGTCGAGGTCGCCGCGCGCGTCCGCCTGCGCCTGCAGCCGCCGCAGCACCCGGTCGAACACGCCGGCCTTGCGCCACCGGTAGAACCGGCTCGACACCGTTCCCACAGCACCGTAGCGCGCCGGTAGATCCTCCCAGGGTGCGCCCGTGCGCAGGATCCAGAGCATGCCGTTGAGGACTTGCCGGTAATCCTCCGCAGGCCGGCCCGTGCGCGGCTTCTGCGGAGGCAGCAGCGGGGCGATCTGCTCCCACTGCGCGTCGGTCAGTTCAAAGCGTCGCATCAAGCCCACATGGGCCTGACCACCCAGCCTGTGAACCCCTTTGCAGAGACGCCCTAGAACCGAGCGCGCCCATCGTCCTCTTTGCAGGGCTCGTTGCGGTGGGCCCTTTCTCGTGCGCCCTCGGCCTCGACAGCGCGACAGATTTTCCGACGCGGGATGGATTATCGCGCCTCGGCGCACGTCAACATTCTGACATGCCAAACTTGGAAGAATTCTCAGGTTCGCCGGCTCCGACAACTCTGTGCCCCATCGCGGGCGTGACGAGCCGTGCACGGCCCTCGACTCGCCACCGGGCGGCGACCGCCCGCCGAAGATCTGCCATCGCGGCCGGCACGGGCTCCGAGATGATGTGAGGCAGCGCACAATATAATCTGCACGCGGGCTCAGATTTTTTCGCTTGCATCGCGCGTTTTTTCTGCCAGAAACGCGAAGCTTATCTTCTGGATTGGGGTTAATACATGCGTATGCTTGCAATCGGCGCAGTTATCGCCGTTGTCATGCCTCTCGCCGCGCAGGCCCAGGACGCCGGCGACGCCGCGGCCGGCGAGAAGGCGTTCGCCCCCTGCAAGGCGTGCCACAACTTCCAGAAGAACGGCGTGGGTCCCGACCTGAAGGGCGTCGTCGGCCGCAAGGCGGGCACCTACGAGGGCTACAACTACTCCGCCGCCCTGAAGAACTCCGGCATCACCTGGGACGAGGCCAACCTGCACGAGTGGCTGAAGAACCCGAAGACGAAGGTGCCCGGCAACAAGATGATCTTCCAGGGCATCGCGGATGACAAGAAGCTCAACGACCTCATCGCGTACCTGAAGACCCAGTCTTAAGTCGGACGGGTTCCGGACCAAGGATCCGCGCGGTCTCTCGCCGCGTATCCGCTGCGATGGACCCCGCCCGGCCTGGCCGAGCGGGGAATTCCTCGTTGCTTCGAGAGCAATCTGCAAAAAATAGCCTTGGTTTCTCTTCGCGAGAACTTCCCATCGCGCAGGAAGATGCTACTCTAGGCGCAGTCGCTCGGCGTAACGCACCGGGCGTCCTCAACCTTCAGCCCCGCCGGCACCCGCCGCGCGGGGCTTTTTCGTGGCTCAGCGGCCGCTGCCGGAGGAGAGGCTCGACCCGACACTGCCGGAGAGCTGGCTCGGCGTGCCCAGCTGGGTGCCGTTCGGGTTGGTGTCCAGGCTGAGATCGGGGGACACGAGGCCGCCCGGCGCCGGGTTCGTCGACTGGGCCGGCTCGAAGGCCTGCCGGCCGCCGGCCAGCGGGATGATGACCCGCTCCTGCCGGATCGTGGTCTCGCAGAGACCCTGGCAGATCGGGACCGTGAGGTCGGTCTCCTGGCAGATCGCCTTCATCTCGCCCCGGATGCACGTGCAGCGGCACAGCGCCGAGGCGGGAGCGGGCAGCGCCAGCAGGGCGGCGGCGAGCATGAACAGGCGCATGATGATCGACCTCATTGCCCGCGACTGGGCGATCGGGGCTCGGCGGACCTCATAGCACGGCGCGCCCCGGAGCCCGAACGCGCCGGCGCTCCGGGAGGCCAACCCGCGGGCCGGAAAGGCCCGTCGCTCAGCCGGCCGTGACGCGGCGGTAGCTCGCCGCGAACGCCTCGGCGGCCTCGCGCGTCAGATCGGTCACCACCAGTCCGGCGGTGTAGACGGTCCACCGCCCGTTCTGGTCTTCCGTGATGCAGATTTCGGCCATCGGGCGCCTCCACTCCACGCCACAACAAAGCCGAGCGAACCTGACGAGTTCCTGAACCGCGCCGGACGATCAGGCCTCCGGCGCGACGTCCTCCCGGAGGATGCGGACGGGCCGGAAGGCGCGCGCCGACACCGCGGCCTCGACCCAGGCGCGGGCCGCCGCGGCCGCGGGGTGATCGGCGAAGGCGGCCGGGCGCGGCGGCCATTCCGACCCGGACTGGACGACGTAGCCGCGCGTGCCCGCGGCGCAGGGGCCGACGTAGCCGAAGACCTTGCCGGTTCCGTCGACGAGGTCGGTGCAGTGGACCGGCCCCTCGGTCCAGCGGAGATCGGGCATCCTCACCCCCCATGGTCTCGCCCCGTGCTCACCCCGCTCAAGGTCCGGCGCAGCGCTCCGCGCGGGCCGAGGCGAGTCGACGCCGGCGCGGACCGCCCCTATACGCGCACGGCGGCCGGATCGTCATCGGCGCCCTCCGAGCCCGCAGAGGGATCCGGCGTGGCTGACGGGGCGGCAGACGGCTCAGGGGAAGACCCGGCAGACCGCCCGCCGGACAGCGTGGCGATCGTCGGCCTGGGCTATGTCGGGCTCCCGCTCGCCCTGGCGTTCGGCCGGGGACGGATCACGATCGGCTACGAGCGCGCCGCCGACAAGGTGGCGGCTTACCGGGCCGGGCACGACCCGGCCGGGGAGATCGACGCGGAGGCGTTCCGGGCCGCCGCGCAGCTCACGATCACCGACGACCCGACCGCGCTGGGCGCGGCGGACGTGATCGTCGTCACGGTCCCGACCCCGGTGGACGCGGCCCAGTGCCCCGATTTCGACCTGCTGATCCGGGCCTCGGACCTCGTCGGCCGGCACATGCGGCCGGGCGCGACCGTGGTGTTCGAGTCGACCGTCTATCCCGGCGCCACCGAGGAGATCTGTATCCCCGTCTTGGAGCGGGCCTCGGGGCTGCGCTGGAAGACGGACTTCTTCGTCGGCTACTCGCCCGAACGGATCAACCCCGGCGACCGGGAGCACAGCCTCGCCCGGGTGGTGAAGATCGTCGCCGGTGACACCCCCGAGACCCTGGAGCGGCTCAAGGCCCTCTACGGGTCGATCATCGAGGCCGGGCTCCACGCCGCCTCGTCCATCCGGGTGGCCGAGGCCGCCAAGGTCATCGAGAACACCCAGCGCGACCTGAACATCGCGCTCATGAACGAGCTGTCGCTGATCTTCGACAAGCTCGACCTCGATACGCAGGAGGTCCTCGCGGCGGCGGGGACCAAGTGGAACTTCCTGCCGTTCCGCCCCGGGCTGGTCGGCGGCCACTGCATCGGCGTCGACCCCTATTACCTGACCCACAAGGCCGCGATGATCGGCTACCACCCGCAAGTGATCCTGGCCGGGCGGCGGATCAACGACAGCATGGCGGCCCACGTCGCCCGCAGCACGGTGAAGCGGATCGTCCGGCGCGGTGGGACCGGGCGGGCGCGGGTCATCGTCCTGGGCCTGACCTTCAAGGAGAACTGCGCGGACCTGCGCAACTCGAAGGTCGCCGACCTCGTGCGGGAGCTGGAGGAATTCGGCTGCGCCGTGTCGGTCCACGATCCCCGCGCCGGCGCGGCGGAGGCCCGGGCCGAGTACGGGATCGCCCTCGTCGACTGGACCGACCTGCCCGCCGACGCGGACGCGGCCGTGATCGCGGTCCCGCACCGCAACTACGCCCGGCTCGGTCCAGAGGCGATCGCCGCCCGGGTGAAGCCCGGCGGCCTGATCGTGGACGTGAAGGCGCTCTTCGAGAAGGCGCCGTTCGCGCGGCTGGGCTACGAGGTCTGGCGGCTGTGACGGCGGTTTGGACGGCGGCCGCGCCGAAGCCGGGACAGCGGCGCGACGCGCGGCCAGAAGCGCGGCGAGAAGCGCGACACGACCAGCGATCATCCGGACGACGAGGGAAGACGCCATGGACGAGACGGGCCACGAGAACCGGCCACCCGCGACCAGCGACGCGGCAGCGCTCGCGGAGCGGCACGCCCGCTACCCCGACGCGCAGATCCGCACGATCCTGAACGGCACGCGCACGATCGCGCTGGTGGGCGCCTCGGCGAATCCGGCGCGTCCGAGCTGGATCGTCCTGAAGTACCTCCTCGACCGGGGCTACGCGGTCACGCCGGTCAATCCCGGCCTCGCCGGCCAGGACCTGCTCGGGCGCCGCGTTGCCGCCTCCCTCGCCGAGGCCCAGGCCGCGCTCGGCGACCAGCCGATCGACATGGTCGAGATCTTCCGCAACTCCGCCGCCGCCGGGCCGCTGGTCGACGAGGCGCTGGCGCTGACGCCGCCGCCGAAGATGATCTGGATGCAGCTCGGCGTGCGCGACGACGCGGCCGCCGCCCGGGCCGAGGCGCGCGGCCTGACGGTGATCATGAACCGCTGCCCCAAGATCGAGTACGGCCGGCTCTCCGGCGAGATCGGTTGGACCGGCGTGAATTCCCGGATCCTCAGCGCCCGGAAACCGGTGCTGGCGGCCAAGGGCGTCCAGAAGCTGACCATCGCGGAGCGTGGCCGGCGCTCCGATGGCTAGCGGTATTCTGATACCTCAACCATCAAACCACTGATCTGAATAGATTTTTCGGGATCGCGCACTTCTCTGTTGACCCGGCATCCGGGGCGGTCTATGCACCCGGCACCGCCGCCGCGTGTGCTCCACGCGGCGGCTCGTTTTTCGGAACCCCGATGTCCGCGGATCCCGACGCGTCGGGGTCCGGTCCGTCGGAACCCCTGGGATTTGGCTATGAAGACCACCTCGCTGAAGCCCGCCGAGGTCGACAAGAAGTGGATCGTGATCGACGCGGAGGGCCTCGTCGTCGGCCGCCTCGCGTCGATCGTGGCGATGCGCCTGCGCGGCAAGCACAAGGCCGCCTACACGCCCCACGTCGATTGCGGCGACAACGTCATCGTCATCAACGCCGAGAAGGTGAAGTTCACCGGGCGTAAGTACAATCAGAAGAGCTATTTCTACCACACCGGCTATCCGGGCGGCATCAAGGAGCGGACTGCCAAGTTCATCCTCGAGGGCCGGTTCCCCGAGCGCGTGGTGGAGAAGGCCGTGGAGCGCATGCTGCCGCGCGGCCCGCTCTTCCGCCAGATCCTCGGCAATCTCCGCGTCTACAAGGGCACCGAGCACCCGCATGAGGCCCAGCAGCCGCAGGCGCTCGACGTCGGCGCCCTCAACCGCAAGAACGTGAGCGCTTGATCATGGCGACCCTGCAGTCCCTCGCCGACCTCAACCGGTCGAACACCGGCGCGGTCGACCCCGCCAACGAGGCCCCCGTCCACGTCCAGAAGCTGGACGCGCAGGGCCGCGCCTACGCCACCGGCAAGCGCAAGGACGCGGTCGCCCGCGTCTGGATCAAGCCCGGCAACGGCACGGTCACGATCAACAAGCGCCCGGTGGAGACCTACTTCGCCCGCCCGGTGCTGCGCATGATCCTGCGCCAGCCGCTCGAGATCGCCGGCCGCGTCGACCAGTACGACATCACCGTCACGGTGGCGGGCGGCGGCCTCTCCGGCCAGGCCGGCGCGGTGCGCCACGGCCTGTCGAAGGCCCTGACCTACTACGAGCCGGAGCTGCGCGCCCCGCTGAAGCGTGAGGGTTTCCTCACCCGCGACGCCCGCGTGGTCGAGCGCAAGAAGTACGGCCGCAAGAAGGCCCGCCGCAGCTTCCAGTTCTCGAAGCGCTGATATCCGGTCACACCGGTGTCACGGAGAGGGCGGTTCCTGCGGGAGCCGCCCTTTCGCGTTTTCAGGCCGCTGCACGGTCGTTGACAGCCTGTCGCACCGCGCGCACCTGATTCCCGGCCGCGGTGCCCGACTCGGGCGGCGAGGCATTTTTCTAGAGAGCGAGACGAGCGATGTCTGGCGCAAGCGCGACGAAGCCCACCGTGTTCATCGACGGCGAGGCCGGCACGACCGGTCTCGGCATCCGCGAGCGCCTGGAGCGCGACGGGCGGGTCGCCCTGCGCAGTATCGCGCCGGAGCACCGCAAGGATCTGGCGGCGAAGCGCGCGCTGCTCGCCGAGGTCGACCTCGTCGTGCTCTGCCTGCCGGACGAGGCCGCCAAGGAGACCGTGGCGCTGGCCGACAGCCTGCCCGGCGGCGGCCCCCGCGTCCTCGACGCCAGCACCGCCCATCGGGTCGCGGAGGGCTGGACCTACGGCTTCCCGGAGCTAACCCGGGAGCAGGGCGCGGCGGTGGCCCGCGCCCGGCGGGTCGCCAATCCGGGCTGCTACCCGACCGGTGGCGTCGCGCTCCTGCGCCCGCTGGTGGAGAGCGGCCTGATCCCGGCCGACCACCCGATCAGCGTCAACGCGGTCAGCGGCTACAGCGGCGGCGGCAAGAGCATGATCGAGGCCTTCGAGCAGGGCACGGCGCCGCCATTCCAGCTCTACGGCCTCGGCTTCGCACACAAGCACCTGCCGGAGCTGCAGCGCTACAGCGGGCTCACCCGGCGGCCGATCTTCGTGCCGTCGGTGGGCAACTTCCGGCAGGGCATGCTGGTGAGCGTGCCGCTGCACCTCGAGACGCTGCCGGGCCGGCCCACGGCCTCCGATCTCGAGGCGGCCCTGCGCGACTGGTACGCCGGGCAGAGGCTGGTGGAGGTGGTGCCGGGCGCCGGAACCGGTGCGCACCGCGAGAAGATCGAGCCGGAGGATCTCAACGACACCGACCGGCTGGAGCTGCGCGTGTTCGGCTCGTCCGAGCACGGGCAGGCGGTGCTGTTGGCGCGCCTCGACAATCTCGGCAAGGGCGCCTCCGGGGCGGCCGTGCAGAATCTCGGGCTGATGCTCGGACTCGACGGCTAGCCGACGGGCACGCCCCGTCGCCCTGCGACGGGGTCACGGGATACGCGTCCGCCTCGACAGAGTGGGCTCGGCCGGCGAAGAGAGGGGCTCGGGGCGCGGGCCCCGGACCGCTCCCTGCGCAGCGCGAGACGCGATGAACGGCGACCTGATCGATGCGGCGTTCGGCCGGCCCTGGCTCGGCGCGGCACCCGTGGCCGGCGAGACCGACCGCCCGGCGGGCCCCCCGAGCTTCCAGGTCGATCTCGGCTTCCGCTGCCCGGTCCGCCGCGTCGAGGTCGCGGCCGCCAGCGCGGCACCGCGGCGCCTCGCCGTCTCCGACGACGGGCAGGTCTGGCGCGAGCCCGACCTCGACGCGGCCCGGGGCGGGGCCGAGGCCCTGGTGCTGGTGCCCGGGGAGGGCGCCTGGGCGCGCCACGTCCGCGTCATCCCGGACGGGCCCTTCGGAAGCGAGCCGCCTGCGGTGCGGGTGCTGTGCGACCGGGCGGATTTCGACCTCATCGCCCTGCGGCGCGTGCTCGACGTGCCCTTCGACATGGCCGACGAGCGGCCCGACGCGAATCCCTATGTCTCTTACCGCCTCGTCAGCGCCGAGCGGCCGCGCTCCCGCGCCCTGGTCGGGCTCGCGCTCTACGAGTGCGGCGCCTTCGGCAACTGCCTGATCCAGCTGCTGCTCGCGATCGGCATCGCCCGCAACCTGAACCTGAAATACATCAAACTCCCGGCCGCCGACCGGAGCGAGGTGATCGGCCTGACAGGCCCGCTGACCTGCGGCGGCCTCACCTTCATCCCCGGCTCGGAGCCGCTGCCGGAGGCGGGCGCCTTCCTGTTGGGGATGTACTTCGACCTCGGGATCCAGCAGCTCGCCGGCACCCTCGGCCCCGACGAGACGCGGGACATCGTGCGGACCTGCATCCGACCGCTGTTCAACCGGCTGCCGGCGAAGATCCCCGCTAAGCCCGACGACGAGTTGCTGATCCACATCCGCTCGGGGGACATCTTCAGCACCTGGGTGGCGCCGACCTACCCGCAGCCGCCGCTCGCCTTCTACCAGATGGTGATCCGGCGGCTCCTGGCAGAGGGCCGCATCGCCCGGATCAAGATGGTGTTCGAGAACCGGCTCAACCCGGTGATCCCGGTGCTGGAAGCGTGGATCGCCGAGATCGGCGTGCCGCTGACGACCCAGAGCGGCTCCCTGATCGACGACGTCGCGGCGCTGATGAACGGGCGCTACCTCGTCTTCGGGCTCGGCACGTTCGGGCCGGGGGTGTGCCAGCTCTCCGAGCACGTCGAGCAGATCTTCTACTTCGCCTCCGGCTGGCCGCAGCATTTCAAGAGCATCCCGACCATCGGGCGGGTCGTGGAGGTGCTGGACGTCGCCGGCGGCTACACGAAGGTCGGAGAGTGGGACAACTCGCCCGAGCGCCGCGCGCTGATGCTCGCCTATCCGGCCGAGAACCTCGCCTTCGACGACGCGTGAGCCCGGCCCTGCCGCGGCCGCCTTGCCGAAACCGGCAAAACCGGTGACAAGCCCTCGAGCCACCGCCGGAGGACAGACTTGGCCAGCGCTGACCCATCCCCCGAGGCCCTGCAGGTCAACGCCTTCGACATGCACCGGGCCGAGGTGCTGATGCGGCTGCGGCGCCGGTTCCGGCCGCGCCACACCACCCTGGTCAGCTTCGCCGCCAAGTACCACTACGTTGAGAGCCAGCGCCGGCTAGTGGCCTCGACCGCCGCCACGGGCGATTTCGACACGATCGAGAGCTGGTCCCCCGACCGGCTGCGCGAGACGCCGTTCTACCGGGAGCACCGCGAGATCCTCGACCGGTCCCGGGGGGCCGGCAATTGGGCCTGGAAGCCCTACGTCATCGCCGAGACACTGGAGAAGCGCCGCGACGGCGATTTCATCGTCTTCAGCGACACCGGCATGCAGGCGGTCGGCGACGACCCGCTGCCGCCGGTGGCGCCGCTGCTCACCTGGCTCGACGGCTCGGAGCGCCGGGTCGCGGTCGGCGTGCTGCACGGGAAGCCCCAGCGGGCCTGGACCAAGCGCGACTGCTTCGTGCTAATGGACTGCGACTCGGCGCGCTACTGGGACGCCGACCAGATCCAGGCCTCTTGGATCGCCTTCATGGTGAGCCCCGCCACTCGCCGGCTCGTGGCCGAGTGGCTGCGCTACGCGGGCGATCCGCGGGTCGTCACCGACATCCCGAACCAGATGGGGCTGCCGGATCTCGAGGGCTTCATCGACCACCGCTTCGACCAGAGCATCCTGTCGAACCTGATCTACAAGCTCGAGCTGGAGATCCCGCCGCTGCGCCAGCCGTCCAAGCAGATCCGGACGCTGATCGACGAGCTGGAGATGGACACGCTGGTGGCGATACGCCCCTCCGACAACATCGCGCTGGGCAAGACTTGGACGGCGAGCTCCGCCTCGCCCTGGTCGGGCACCAGCGGCACCTACGGCGAGCGCACCACCGGCGACCCGTCCTTCTTCTTCCACACCGGGCTCGACCGCGATCCCTGGTTCGTCCTCGATCTCGGCGCGGTCGAGCGGGTCTCGGAGATCCGGATCTACAACCGGTGGGGGCAGCTCAGCGAGCGAGCGCAGCTGATGCGGGTCTGGCTGGGCGAGACCGAGGGCGATTACCGCCTCGTCTTCGACGCCGTGGACGCCCACTGCCATCCGGGCCTGCCCCTCCACCTGCGGTTCGACAACGCGCGGTTCCGCTACCTCAAGATCGATCTCGACGAGGAGCAGCACCTGCACCTCGACGGGATCGAGATCTTCGCGGCGCGCTGACGCCGTCCCGGATCGCGACGGCATGAGCACGCCGATGCAGGACAAGCCGCTGTTCCCGTTCGGGCCGATCCTGTTCTTCGGCGATTCGGTCACGGCGGAGCTGGTCGCCGAGACACCGGTGCTCTTCTCCGGACCCCAGACGGTCGCGCGCGGAATTGCCCGGCAGTCGATCCGGGACATGGGCCGCCGGCTCCGCTCCGAGATCGCCCTCTACGGTGCCCGCGGCCTCCACCTCATCGGCGGCCGCGACGACATCCTCAGCGGCAGGGGCGTACCGTCGCTGGACAGCATCGTGGCCGACTTCGCCGCCATGCTGCAGGACGCGCGCGACCTCCACGTGCGGACCTGGGTCGGCTCGATACCGCCGGTTGATCCGGCCTCGCCGGCCGCGGCCGGCTTGCCAATCCCGCTCATCGAGCAAGTCAACGCGTGGCTGCGCGATCACGTGCAGGCGTACGGGGCGCAGTTCATCGATTACGACGCCGTCCTGGCCACCGAAGCGGGTGCGCTCAGGCCCGGTCTCAGCGACGACGGCGTCCGGCTCAACGCCGTCGGCTACGCGGCGCTCAGGATCACGATGATGGCGGCTCTGACCGCCCCGGGCGTCGAGCAGATCTGGGCCCCGCCGGAGAGCGAGGATGCGGCGCGCCGGCGCAAGTTCCTGCACCATTTCGGCTATCTCGACTCGAACACGCGCTATCCGAGCCCGTTCATCCAGTTCGCCGGCAAGCCGGGGGCGAGCCATTACGGCGTCCCGTTCGACGCCGACGGCTTCCTGAACGCCGCCCCGATCGTCGAGCGCAAGCCGGAGGGCGAGACCCGAATCCTAGTCGTCGGCGACTCCACCACGATCGACGGCGGCGACATCGCCAATACCCTGCCGGGCCGCATCGAGCGGATCCTGCGGGCCGACGGCTTGGAGAGCGCGAAGGTCTACAATTTCGGGGTGATGTCGAGCTGCCTCACGCAGATGACGCACCTGATCTGGTCGCGCTTGGTGACATACAGCCCCGACGCGATCGTCGTGCTGAGCGGCAGCACCGACCTGTTCCAGCCCTGGACCTACGATCCCCGGCCGGGCCACCCCTACAACGCCTTCATCACCCAGCGGATCTACGACCACTTCTTCGACACACACGATCCACGAGCCCGCGAGGACGGCCTGTCCTACGAGGCGCTGATCACGCTGGTCTACGAAGAGCTGAAGAGGCTGCGGGCCGAGGTGGGCTGGCAGAGTCCTGGCTGGGAGGACGCGATCATCCACCATTACGAGCTAGCGGCGCACCGGCTGACCAAGCTGTCCCACGACCACGGGGTACCGATCGTTAGCGTCCTGCAGCCGACGATCCTGCGCAAGCGCCACCTCACCGGTGTGGAAAGCGGCGCCGCTTCGGGGACGTTCCTGGCCTATCTCGACCGTCAGTATACCAAGCTGGAGGCCTTCACCGCTGAGCTCGCCGCGCGGCGTCCATACCGGCGCACCTTCGCGGCACTCGACCTCAGCGGAATCTTTTGTGACCGAGAGGAGGAAACCTTCTACGACATTGTACACTACGACGATCGCGCTCGCGAGATCGTCGCCTCGCGGCTGGCCGCTGAGATCCGCGGCGCCCTCAACCGGGCCCGCGCGCGCAAGCTGTTCGACGGAATTAAGCTGCTTTTGCCTGGAAAATCGCATTGAGTTCGCAATGACTTTGAATCAGAGTGGCGGTTTGAGCTTTTCCTTACTTCCATGGTAGGAACGTCATCCCATAATGAAGCTGGCTCGGTGTAGATTCAGCTTGAAACGGCCATATATCGCCCGCTTCAAATACTTGAGGCGTGTGACCTGGACTTGCCTCGAGAAAGTGGAGAGCTCTTTTCCTGAAGGAGGAGGGTTCCGATGGCAGACCGGAAGCAGACCTTTACCCCTGAGTTTCGTGCTGAGGCGGTGCGATTGGCGCAGACGAGTGGGCGGTCCCGCCGCGAGGTCGCCGCCGATCTCGGCGTCGGGCTCTCGACGCTGCGCAACTGGATTGACGGTCGACGTGAGCGGGAGATGGACAACCCACCGACCGACCGGCAGGAGGACATGGCCGCCGAGCTCAAGCGTCTGCGCCACGAGAACGAGGTGCTGCGCCAGGAGCGGGAGATCCTGAAGCGGGCCACGGCTTTTTTCGCCAAGGAGGGAAGTCGATGAGGTTCCGCCTCATCGACGCGGCGAAGAAGGACTTCCCGGTCGCGCGCCTGTGCAAGGTCCTCGACGTCAGTCCGAGCGGCTATTTCGCCTGGAAAAACCGCCCGGCCTCGACGCGGCAGCGCGAGGATCTCGTGCTGCTTGCCCACGTCCGATCCGCCTTCACGCTCTCGCACGAGACGTATGGCAGCCCGCGCATGACCCACGAGCTGCGCGAGCAGGGCCTGGCGGCAGGCCGGCGGCGCGTGGCCCGGCTGATGCGGGAGAACGGGCTCAAAGCCCGCCAGCCGCGCCGCTTCCGGCGCACGACGGACAGCGGCCACGCCTTTCCAGTCGCGCCCAACCACCTCGACCAGGACTTCACGGCGGCCGGGCCGGATCGCCAGTGGGGAAGCGACATCTCCTACATCTGGACGCGGGAGGGCTGGTTGTACCTGGCGGTGGTCCTCGATCTGTACTCCCGACGGGTCGTGGGCTGGGCGGCGGGCGACCGGCTTCACAAGGAACTCGCGCTGACCGCGCTGCGACGTGCCCTTGTCGTCCGACGGCCCGGACCAGGTTTATTGCACCATTCCGACCGCGGCAGTCAGTATTGTTCGAATGAGTATCAGGCAGAACTACGAGGGCATGGCATCGTAATCTCGATGTCTGGCAAGGGAAATTGTTATGATAACGCGATGGTCGAGACGTTCTTCAAGACACTGAAGAGCGAGTTGGTCTGGCGCACCGCGTTCCAGACGCGAGCCGAGGCCACCATCGCGCTGGCCCGTTACATCGATGGCTTCTACAATCCCTGCCGCCGTCACTCGGCGCTGGGCTTCAAAAGCCCCACCCAGTTCGAGAAGGGTATCGCCCACCAAACCGCTCTCCACTGAACTGAAGCAAGTCCAACCTACGGGGTCGAGCCGATCTGCAGGGTGCTGCCGATCGCCCCGTCGACGTACCACGCCCATGCCGCGCGGCGAGCTGATCCCAGCAGTCTGCCGGCCCGGGCCAAGCGCGACGCGGCGCTGATGGCCGAGATCCGGCGCGTGCACGCGGCCAATTTCGGCGTCTACGGGGTCCGGAAGGTCTGGCGTCAGCTCGCCCGGGAGGGAATCGTGGTGGCGCGCTGCACGGTGGCCCGGCTGATGCGGGCGATGGGCCTGGCCGGTGTCCTCCGCGGGCGCAGGGCCTGCACCACCGTTCCCGATCCGGCGGCGGTCTGCCCCCTCGACCGGGTCAACCGACAGTTCAGGGCCGAGGGCCCGAACCGGCTATGGGTGGCGGATTTCACCTACGTCGCGACCTGGAGCGGCTTCGTCTACGCGGCCTTCGTGATCGACGTCTTCGCTCGCCGAATTGTGGGCTGGCGCGTGTCGCGCTCGGCCCGGGCAGACTTCGTGCTCGATGCCCTGGAGCAGGCGCTGCACGAGCGCCGCCCCTCTGCTGGCGGCGGCCTCGTCTGCCATTCCGACCGTGGATCGCAATACGTGAGCATTCGCTACACCGAGCGCCTCACCGAGGCCGGCATCGAACCGTCCGTCGGCAGCGTCGGCGACTCGTACGATAATGCTCTCGCCGAGACGATCATCGGCCTGTTCAAGGCCGAGGTGATCCATCGGCGCGGGCCGTGGCGCTCGTTCGAGGCCGTCGAGTATGCCACCCTCGAATGGGTAGATTGGTTCAATCACCGTCGGCTGCTCGAACCGATCGGCAACATGCCTCCCGCCGAAGCGGAAGCCCGCTATTATGCGCAGGCTGAGGTCCAAGCCTTGGCCGCCTGACCCAAACCAAACGGCCTCCGGGAAACTCGGCGCGGTTCAGGGCGGCGTCTTGGCCTTCGGTCGACAAGCCTCAAGCAGCGGCTTCAAAACGGCCCATTGTGCATCGCTCAGCATCGTCCCTCCTCGGATAGGACGGACAAAACGCATGCTCCGCCAAATGGTTCAGGCGACGACAGACCCTAAACTGTCAAACCTCTTTTAACTCAAACCACTAGCTTCGAGACCGACTAAGGCTAGCGATTGCTGGGACATTCGATTGGAAAGTGGCGGGAATGGGCAGTTCAAATCACGACGGCCTGAGTCTGGGCAGCACTGACCCCACTTGACTAGCTCACGGCTAAACGCTTGTTTCCCTTTAAAATCGCATGTTGGAATGGCGGCCATCGTGCGGTTGGTCGTTCGACACCGCCAAACGCACATCCATCCTCTATACGGTCATAGCAATGCGGCCTGATGATTCCACTGCAAAGTTACTATACAGCTTGGGCCTCAACGAAGTTGCGGCGGTCGCTTTTCGTAATCGCCTCATCAACGGAAACTTCTCCGTTAATCAGCGCTGTGCCACGGACGCGCCTTTTGCCTACAAACCATCAGATTTCATTCGCGATCGTTGGCGGGCAGGAATCGGCGGATGCACAGCTGCATGCGTCAAGAATTCCAATGGCGATACGACTATTCACATCGGATCCGGTTCAATTGTACAAATTATTGAGGGGGAAAGATATTTACCAGAGGGCGGCTCCTATTGTCTCTCGTGGCATGGCAACGCGGTTGGGCGAGCCATGCCTCTTGGAGGGAAAAGCGCTGTATTTGAAAGCTGCCCGGTAGTGTTAGATAGGATGCCGCCAGGTAGAGATGTTGTGGTCGAGTTCAGTATTCCGGCCGGCTCATCTCCGGTTTCAGTCTCCCTCGCGCAAATCGAGCCCGGCACAAAATCTACAGTGTTTGAGCGACGTGACGATGAAATTGATCGTTGTCACCGTTATTTTCGTCGATTAAATGATCCAGCTCTTCGAGGCGTTCTACACACTTCGAAACTTGCCGCCCGTTGCGGCATGATACTAGCGCCTCCAATGCGTACCAAACCTGCTTTGAATCTGATTGGCGAGCTATATGTTTTTGACGGAAGCAAAGTTTCTGTTGTTGCTTCAATCGCCTCAAATTACAGTACTACAGAAATTATTGAGGTTGATCTCAGTTTAAGTGCCGAACTTACTGCTGGACGCCCTGCGGTTATGTATGTCGCAGATCAAGGAGGATCCATCGACGTAAGTGCGGAGCTTTAAGGCAGACTGAATTCGCTCCTGCAGTAGGCGCATTTATATCGCGTGCGCGCTAACGCAGTGAAGGCGATAGTCGGAGAGCGGCGGACTGATCCTCCGTTGGCATCGCGGACACAGAGAGATCATTTCGCGATCTTCTCGGCTTGCTCGGGCGTGAGATACCTGAGTGCCAAGTGGATGCGTTACCGATTGTAGTAGCTCTCGATGTAAGCGAACAGATCGCGCCGCGCTTCATCCCGGGTCGCCCATCGTCGCTTGTCAGCAGGCGCCGAAGTCTGGTTCTTCCACACTTCGTGTGGCGAAGTGTGCCGGCCAGCGTGACGTGTCCCATCTCCGGAGATCGGCTCTCCGGAGGACGCCATGCCCCGCCGTATCCTGCCTTTCATGCCCGATGGCCTGACCGTCGTCGGCATCGAGCCGGCGACCGACCCGCTCGTCGTGCGCGTCGTACCCGAAGCGATGCTCGACGGCCGCCACCATCAGATCGCGGACGTCCTCGCCCGTGATGCCCGCCGTGGTCGCCACGTAGCTCATCGCTTCCCGATCGCAGCAATCGAGCGCGAAGGCGACCCGCACACGCTCACCGTTCTCTGCCGCGATCTCCAGCCCGTCCGAGCAGAGGGCATCCCACCCGGTCGGAGACCGGGCGGGGACCCGCCCAGCGCGTGTTGCGCGTGGCCACCGCCACCTTGCCCTCGTGACGGCGCGTCTCGGCTCCGCCCACATGTCGCTGCAGCAGGAGACCGTGCACCTTCATGACCCGGTAGACCCGCTTGGCGTTCGGCGCAAGCCGACCATCCCGCTCGGCCTGCCGGCGCAGAAGGGCATGGACGCGCCGATAGCCGTAGGTCGGCAGATCGGCGATGAGCGCCTGGATCGCGCCGAGCAACGCGGCGTCGGGTGCAGGCGGACGGCCGCGTCGGCCCCTGGGCTTCCAGGCGGGGGAGGCCTGCCTGGACGAGGCGAGGTGCGGGCGCGACACGCTCAAAGCTGCGGCCACAGCGCTCACCGGCCGTTCCCCGGCCACGAGGTCACGCGCGAGGGCAACTTTTTGGGGGCGGCGACCCGCTCCATCGCCTCGCGCAGGATCTCGGTCTCAAGCGTCTTCTTGCCCAGGAGCCGCTGCAGCTCACGGATCTGCTGCTGGGCAGCCCGCAGCTCGGAGGCTGGCACCACCTCCCCACCGGCACCGGCGGCCGTGAACGCGCCGCGCTTCATCAGCCGACGCCACGTGAACAGCTGGTTGGCGTTCAGCCCGTGGCGGCGGGCGACGAGCGAGACGAACTGACCGGGCAGATAGGTCTCCTCGACGAGGCGCACCTTCTCCTGCGTGGTCCAATGCCGACGCCGCTGGACGGAGGTGATCACCTCGATGCGTTCGGCGCAGGGCGGGTCGTTAGAACTCAACATACGGTCGGTCATAGGCACACACTTCCATAAGCGTGAGCCCCTGTCCGGTCATTTTGGGGGCTACTTCACCGTCCGGGTCCGACGTGCTGTCCCACCTGTCGATCGTTCCCGGGCCGCAAGCACGGTCACTGCGAGCGCACCCTCGCCGATTTGCCCTGGCAGGGCCGGTCCGTCCGCCTGCGCCTCCGGCTGCGACGCTTCCGCTGTGCGAACCCAGCCTGCCCGCGGCGGACCTCCAGCGAGAGCGTCGGTGACGTCGCCGTCGGTCATGCCCGCCGATCCGAGCGGCTGCGCGTGCTCCAGCGTCATCTCGGTCTCGCCCTCGGTGGTGCACCCGCCGCCGGTATGGCGCATCGTCTCTCGATGCCGGTGAGTGGCGATACCCTCATGCGCCTCGTGCATGCGGCGCCTCTGCCGACACAGCCCGAGCCGCGCGTCGTCGGCATCGACAAGTGGGCCTAGCGGCGCGGGCGCAGCTACGGCAGCATGGTCGTCGACCTCGAACATCACACCGTCCTCGATCTCCTGCCCGACCGTGACGCCGGGAGCGTCGCCGCGTGGCTGCGCGCTCATCCGGGTATCGATGTCATCGCTCGCGACCGCGCCGAGGTCTTCGCCGAGGGCGCCCGCGCGGGCGCGCCGCAGGCCCAGCATGTCCTCGATCGTTTCCATCTGCTGCGTATCCTCAGCGTCGCCTTGCGCGCGAGCGTCGCCCATCATCATGGCGTGATCCGCGCCGTCGGTTGTGCGCGCATCGATCAGGAGGTTGAGGCAGCGCAGGGTGCGATGGAAGCCGCGCGGCCGCCGACGGCGATCGAGGTTCGGAAGCGGGCGACGCACGCGCTGCGTCGGGCTTGGTTACTCCGAGCTCAAGCGGCTGCCCAAGGGCGGCGCCTCGGTCGCCGGCATGGCTCGGGCTCTGGATCTCGATCGCAAGACGGTGCGGGTCTGGCTGCGCCAGGACGCGCCGCCCTCCTGGCGGCGATACCGCATTGTGCCGACGAGCCTCGACCCCTACCGCAATCATCTTGAGGCGCGCTGGCAGGCCGGCTGCCGCAACGCCGCCGAGCTCGCCCGCGGGCTGATCCGCGCGGGGGCTGACATCCGTCCGCGGGTGGTGCGAGATTGGGCGATGAAGCGGCGTCGCGCGAGCATGGACGTGACGGACGCCACGCCCGGCTCGACGAGCGCGCTGCAATGGCGTCCCCTTCGATCAACCGGACGGCGTGGCTTCTGCAGGCGTAATTACCCAGGCCTGTGATGGCAGGGTTCAGGCACCGATGGTTTTAAGGACGGTGCTGAAGGGGCTGCTGCCTGCGATTCGGGCGGTGTCGACGACGGTGCGGATGGCGGCCTCGCCCTCAGCCG
>NZ_JBKFAP010000045.1:0-18741 GCF_053345715.1 Methylobacterium sp. D48H | reverse complement strand
CGGCTGAGGGCGAGGCCGCCATCCGCACCGTCGTCGACACCGCCCGAATCGCAGGCAGCAGCCCCTTCAGCACCGTCCTTAAAACCATCGGTGCCTGAACCCTGCCATCACAGGCCTGGGTAATTACCGCGTTGATGATGACCTCAAGCCGCCGAACGGTCCGCGGCGGCTCGACCATATGCTCGACCATAGACACAAAACGATCTAATCGAGGAACCGTCAGCAGCATCCTCTACGCCGGCCAGCGAAACGTCGGCTCAAAACATCGTATACGCAATTTCCCTTGCCAGACATAGAAATCACGATGCCAAGTCCTCTTAGCTCCGAACGGCGGCACCGGTCGGCATTATGCCAGATAACGCCTACATCGAGTCGTTCAACGGCCGCCTACGGGCAGAGTGCTTGAACGCTTCGAGGTTCCTATCGCGAGCTGATGCCCATGAACGCATTGAGGACTGGAGGTGCCACTACAACGAAGATCGACCCCATACGGCCTTGGGCGGCTTGACGCCCCGAGCCTTCGCCAAGAAAGCTGTCACAGCCCGAGAAATTGCATAGGTCGTGGACCACAAACCGGGTCAACTGCAGGCCAACACTGCAACAACTTCGAACTCGGACCACCATGTGGGCGCCGATCTGACCTGAACCACACCTAGTTCGCCTATAGGATACACAAATTATTCAAAGGATCGCCCCAATGCGAGCTCGATGTCTGAAATCGACACGAAAAAATTCCAGCCGACATAAGAATTATCAAGATCTGGTAAGGGGCTGCCTACCGCTGCAGCATAAGATATACCTAGACTATCAGCCAGGTGAGCAAAGTAGTCGCCATAATTTGTAGACGGGCCGATTACTACGACATGAGTACCTGGCTGCATAAATAGAACATTGGTAACGGCCGCGCCGCCAACGGCAACTACAATTTCAGCCTCACTAAAAAGACGAATCTGTTGAGCAACGGTCATGCCGTTTGTAACGACTGTCTCAAATCCATTTGATATAAGATATTCTGAAATATCTGCATCATTCAGTACAGCCCTAAAATTTGCTTGACGCGTGACATAGAGACGACGCCGCGGCTTATCAGTCGATAGTTGCCAGCACTTTTCGATCCTGCTCCTCAAGAACTTGATCGATTGCGCGAAGGGGTAAAGACCATCCGTAGTGATTGGAACGATAAGTCGACAGAATTCAACAGGGAACTGATGATCAACCACAACAATTCTAGATAAATCTATCTGACATATCTCAAGAAACTCAACTTGCCAGGCTGTCAGCGACCGGGTAACAACAATCGGCAAATCTAAGTATTCATCCTCCAATGCGGCAAATATAATGCGCGGTAATACGTCAAGTGTCCAATGCGCGAAGCTGCCTTGATCACGGGAGTGGGCTGCAAGCACAACCGGATATTCAATTCGTGTCGTAGCTAAAGGACAATATAGCATGGCCTTTTCATCGGCGGAGTATACAACATTCGGCCATCCATATATATATCTCCCCGGATCACAATTAATAGTTTCCCTGACGATAAAGCGGCGTTCAGCCAAAAGCGTTCCGTGATCATTCAACAGATGGACATTGTCCAAAACATGAACCGATGGATTGCCAAGAATTTTCTTACGTCCCATTGCCAATTCGGTCCCTTCAAACCAAAGGGAAACGGGTGATACTTCCTCGAAGGCACGATCTTCAAACATTTGTTTACTATCGACGGCGACTTCGAAAACACTCTTGTACCCCCCGAAAATATACGATTCACTATCTGCTGCGCATGACAATATTATCTTGGCTGGGATAATATTGCCGAGAGCATATTCTGCAAATGCCCGAAGACGTTTTATACGATCGGAGGAATATAACAAAGTTGCATCAAATTTAGCTGCGATTTCCGCCAACTCGACTAGCCCGCCCACTAATAACAAACGCCTGCAGATGGCAAAATGTTGCTCTTCAGAGAGGGCCGCAGACATTTGCAGCCGCTGAAACGAATCCGACTGGGATATCAGTAAATCGGTAGACTGCCAAAGAAAATCAATATCAGGTGTTTTAGATAACGGTATCTGCCTGACATCAATATGGCCATAATTTTCCACTTCATATTCCAGCTGCTTTATCGAGGTGATTTGGGCAGAAATACTCTCAATCATGATTTGGGAAATGGTAGCAGCGGAGTTACTTTGGCCAACTGTTGCAGACCGAATATTCTCACACAATCTTTGAACGGCGTAGAATAGTTGTCCATCAATTAACCGCTTAGCAATTTCCTTAATTCGGGACTCCTCATATCGTGACGCGGCCGAAATGTTGTCGACATACAACTCGACTGCCGCCCTCGAATATTTGCGACCGCCAGAAGAATGACGTAAGGTTTCAAATCCTGGAATTTCTCCTTCCAACTGCTGTTTCTCTGCAATGCGAGAAGCCTCTGCAATCACAAGATCAGCATACTGTTCACGGCCTCTCTGGCGTAAAGCATCCGCAAGTAATATATAAGGTGGCAACTCGGAGGGCCGTAGGGCAATGTATCTCTGAAGGACTGCCGTCGCAACTTCCGTCGCACCAAGCAAGACACAGAAACGCGCGAAATATAATAATTCTTCCGGCAAAGCATCCGGCTTCGTGCCTATATATGCGAGACTTTCATACGCTTCCCCGTATCTAGCAGATCTAACTAATACAGAAGATAAGTTTTGAGCTATATGAAAATCCACCGGGCGCAGTTCAGTGGCCATCCTGAAATACATAACTGCATCTTGCAACTTGCCAGCTGCGGCGAATCTAACACCCGCTGCAATCAAATCATCAATGTCATTAACAATTTTAGAGTCGCCGCTGCTGGCCACGTCATTGGTAGTTATGGCTGACATGAAGATTTGCGCCTTATTTTTGAATTCTATGGACGGGTCTGACCGATAAACGAAGAAGCTTGCGCCTCAGTTGATATATATATATATTCAATTCTGAGTGTAGTCGATACTGGCCACCGCCATGTTTAAGAACAATATTGTGCGCTCTGCAAATATACTCAGTGTAACTGGGGTCACAATCGTTTGTGCAGCCGGGAGTGGCGCAACAACGTGATATGCCCCGAATAAATGAGAACCCTCAAAAGATGAACTGATTGATTGCTCATCGAGTTGAATTTTCATCTTATCTATCGAGTCGCGATCACCGATTACTTTAATATTTAGACGGGATTTTTTTACTGGAAGTCTCGATAACCGGATTGTGGCACAGCCTGTTTCATTGATCATGCTGCCTCTTGGGGTGGTAATCCAACCTTCGCCACATACTTCGCCAGAAAAATCAATCACTCTGTAGGGTGACATGGCGGACAGACCAGATTCGTAATACTGCCCATTAGTTCTCAGCCAAAGGTCAGGTACAACCAAACGCTCCCGAACGTCAGGATCAGAGATGATCCGCAAGACATCGTCTGGCAGGACTGCGGGACGTTTTATCCGGAACGACGCACCAACAGTCTTTTCTGAGTCAAGCTGCGGAATAGCCATTACATTCATATAATCTTGGCGAAAAACCGCAGCAGGAACAGAGGCTTTGAAACCATGAAATCCGTCCCCGATACCGCGGCCTAACAATGCTTTATCAAATCTTGCCGCAGTTGTCCTAACAAGGACGTTTTTGTCATCGTCGACAATATCTATTACCAGCCGCATGTTATTGCTGTCTGGAACCCAGGCCCAGCCTTCAACGACGTTGTCGTGAACCGACGTTACTTCACCTTGTATATCCGGTCTGTTTTTCGACATTCGTACACAAAGCCTTTAGCTAAAAGCGATCGACCCGTCTGGGCAAATGTTTTTGCCGGTCAAATAATCAATGCCGCGTTGGACATTTAACGGATCCACGATATAGGACCAGTGTGCCGGCGGGCGATCCGAAGGCACTCCTAATCCGAAAACCCAACATAATTCCAGTTGACAAGCCTGCGCTATTCCAATGAGTAGTCCAGGATTGACATGATTATTCTGTGAAATTATCATTATTTTTGTGCCGGGTCGGCAAAAAATTAGATTTGTAACGGCTGAACCGGCCGCCATGCAGACAATATCTGCTCCAGCGAAAGCAGTTCTCTGCTGGTCAAAAGTTAAACTCTCGGGCGAACATATGTGCCCGCCAATACTATTAAAAAAATCCTCAATCTCGATACTGTTATAAATGTCTCTCACGTAATATCCGCTACTTCTCGCCTGTGTCGCGTAATTCCGGCGTGTGATCCAAATCAAAGAGGCATCACAGCTAGCATTTTCACCGTCGCGGAATTTTCTGCTGAGCCATTCGACTGCCTTTGAGTCAATAGCCGCAGCATCAAGATCAAGTGCGGGATCGTCGGGCAGATAGGTAGGGCTTGCAATAGCAACCAATTCTGTCACAATATTATCCAAGCCTGCTTCACTCCAAATTATTTCCCGGGATCCTCCGGCGGCTGCGCGAAGCATATCACGGGCTTGACTATCTAGGCGAGCGTCTGCAAGTAACGGCCAATCCGCAAACTCAGGGAATCGATCCAAAATTTCGAGCTTAGTAATATACTCAAATGCTTGATGGAAATACGAATAACTTACTCTTCCGCCGAGAAGAATTGCTCTTTCGATCTTTTTTACCGATTTGTTCAAATTTCGAATTGACAATGTGCCATTTTTGTTCAGATCGAACGCGTCGCTATATCCGGCTGAGAAATATGGGAGCTTGGTCTCTTTATCAAACTGCCACAGAAATTCTCCGGAGGTGACCGCGAAATTTGGCTGGTGAACCCTGGCGTTACGTAGAGTTGCTATCCAGGCAGGAGGTATCTCACGTATTCTACGAGTCTTTAAACTGCACAATCCAAAATAGAAGCACGGCTCTATGCGCAAGTCGGGCCGATTCTCCAATTCTTTATACGATCCGAAGAGTGGTTCGACTTCTCTTATCGGTTTTTGTTTGAATTCTTGTTTATTCATCTTATGCTCTCCCCAGTCGAAAAAATATTTGCAGGTGTGGCGATTATAGGT
Organism: Methylobacterium sp. D48H; assembly: GCF_053345715.1. NCBI lineage: Bacteria > Pseudomonadati > Pseudomonadota > Alphaproteobacteria > Hyphomicrobiales > Methylobacteriaceae > Methylobacterium > Methylobacterium sp. D48H. The sequence continues at coordinate 13,720 of NZ_JBKFAP010000045.1, read as the reverse complement.
TGTCTTAATCAACACGCAAGCCATTGCGGTCGAATGGACGGGCATTCTAGCTGCAAGAACTTATGTAACAGTACATCAACATTGGCATTCAGACAATATGCGCTAGCTGCCGTTTTATTGCATTTTATTCCTGCGACAAACAGATATATGATCCTATCTTTGAGGGAAAAGGCGGATCTTGACTGAAGAGTGCTGTATTACTCGGCGCTTTATCAAACGTAAAATGAGTCGAACCGCTTGCTCAGTCGACATATAGCCCTATCCTATTTTTTTATGCCTAAAGTTTAAGCATCTTGATGCTCCAAGATGTGCTAAAAAGGCGACTGGTCAATGTTAAATGTCAGCGACAATTTTTGAGAATAGTCATGCATTCTATAAACTCTTGCTGCCATTTAGGTGATTAGCCAAATATTTTTGTTGCTTTGACCCGATGGGTAAAGATTGTAGAGAGCCAGGGCATGGTCTGGTGCTCGACCTCGATCGAGAGCAGCACCTCTAGATGAAGTGCGTAAGGTATGGTGAAGCGGAAGCCGCAGCGCGCCTCCTCCATCGTGGTTGGCATGTCGCCCAGCACCGCCGCGATCACGTCCGGCCGATGGACGTCCACCGGGATGCGCTGGACCTCGCCGTCGGCCTCGACGATCAGCGTCGCCTTGCCGCGGCTCGCCGAGACGACCCAGCCGGCCAGCACCACCTGCCCGTCTTGGATCTCGGCCCAGACCCGGTCCTGTGGAGACTCCAGGTTCGCACGGGCGAAGGAATCCGGCAGCTCACCGTCGAGTTCGGCCACCGTGCAGCCGACCTCGTACTTCTCGAAGCCGCGCCCCTCGCCGAAGATGGCGGCGAACTCCTTCTGGTACTGCGCGATCCGGGCGTTCTTGATGTCCTCCGGCAGGCCCGACCACTGCCCCTTCTCTTGGACCGTGTAGACCGAGAGCAGCTCCCGCAGGAACGCGATCCGACCCTTGTCGGCAACGTAGAGGTTCATCAGCCAGTCGGCCGCCGAGGCGTTCGCGTAATAGGCCTCCGGCACTCGGCGCAGTGCCTCGGCGCGGTAGAAGCAGCACGAGAAGTTCGCGGTGAGCGGCGAGTTGGCCAGGACCGGGAAGCTGATCGTACCGGTCGGATAGCGGCCCTGCTCGTCGTGGGGCACGTAGGAGCCGGTCGCCGGGTAGTGGAGCAGCACCCAGTTGAAGCACATGTCTAGCTTGCGGTCGTTGCGCAGCATCCGCATTTGCATGGCGATCTTGCGGTCGGACAGCCAGTAATCGTCCGCCTCGCAGAAGGCGACGTACCGGCCCGTACAGGCGGCGAGGCAATCCTGCATGTTGCTCAGCATGCCGAGGTTCTGCGGCCGGGGCCGCACCGCGATCCGCTCCGGATCGCGCGCCCGGTAGCGCTCGACGATCTCGGGCGTCCCGTCGGTGGACTTGTCGTCGCCGATCACGACCTGCAGCCGGAACAGCCCGCGCTGGCCCAGCACCGCGTCGAGGCAGCGGCCGATATCGGCGGCGTGGTTGTAGGCCGTGACAATGACGCTGACGGTCAGCTGCTCCAGCAGCCACGCGCGCAGGGCGTCGGGGTCGCCGGAGAGATCATCCGGCGCGTCGAGGCCCATGTCGCGCAAAGCGTCCCGGGCGATGTCGGGGTTGGCCTCGATCAGGCGCCCGAGGCTCGGCACGTCCTCCTCGTCGAGATAGGCCTCGGCCAGCCGCCGGAAGATCGACTTCTGCGCGGCCTCGTAGCCCGCCGCATAGCGGCCGCCGAAATGGCCGCGCAACTTGCGGAAGAACGCGATCTCGGAGTTGCCGAGCTTCTTGTGGCGGGCGAGCTCGGTGGCGTAGGTCGCCCACATCCCGGCGGCGTGCTTGCGGTAGACCGCCATCACCTCCGGCAGGAAGCCGACGCGTCCGACCTCGGCGTGCATCAAGTGGACATACCAGTCGCCGGGGGCGATGCCCTCGTCGAACACGAACGCCTCCTCGCCGTGGTAGCGCCAGCGGTAGAGCACGCTGTTGGTCTGGATGAAGTTGTGCGCCACGAGGTCGGACAGCGACGGCTGCGGGCTGCACTGCTTCGGGTAGAGCTCGTCGACCCCCGGCATGTCCTCGTAGACGACGCGCACCCGGTGGAAGCAGAGGGTGAATTCCGGGCGCGCCCGCAGGAAGTCGACCTGCCGCTGCAGCTTGCGCGGGTCGGTCCAGTAGTCGTCGCCCTCGCAGATCGCCACGAACGCGCCGCGGGCGCGCGCCGTGAGGTCGGCGAAGTTCCGGTTCGGCCCGAGATTCTCGCTGCGCAGGACGGCCACGAGGTTGGGGTGGCGCGCGGCGTACTCGGCGATGATCTCGGCGGTCCCGTCCGTGGAGCGGTCGTCGCCGACCAGCAGCTCGAAGGGGAAGTCCGTGGCCTGGCCGAGGATGCTCTCCAGCGTCTGGCGGATGAAGGCCGCCTGATTGTAGCTGATGCAGAGGACCGAGACGACCGGCCGGTTCCAGGCCGGCGCGGGCTGGATCTCGGCGCGCGCCCGGATCCAGGCCGCGAAGGGATTGACGAAGCTGCCGTCGAAGGTCTCGTCCGGCGGCGCGGTGAAGTCGGCGCGGGGGCGGCGCCCGAGCCGGGCGCCGTACTTCACGTAGTGCTCCAGGGGCGACAGGTCGGTCAGGCCGACATCGGGATAGCGCGTCGCGTAGCCGATATGGTCGAACAGGCCGCTGGCGTAGATCGTGGCGAAATCGTCCTGCCACGGCTCGAGCGCGGGCGGAGCCGTGATCGAGCCCGGCGCGCTCGCGCCTGCATCGTCCTGCATCGGTCTGATCCCTCGCACGCGCCCCGTCCGGCCGCTCCCTAGATCACGGGACGGGGAGGGTCAACGCGGCCGACAGAGACGATCGCGAAGTCTATCGGCCGTTCTTTTGACTTTATACTTGTCTTGATCGATTACGGAGCGGGTGAAGACTTTCGATATCGGTCATCCCGCCGCGCGCCCGCGCCGTCGAGCGGCCTCACAGCGTTGAGGGCAGGCGCGCCTCCTCCGACCCGTGGTTGTAGTAGTGCATCATCGGATCGGCCCCCGCACTGGCGACGTCGTCGTTGCAGGCGAGATAGAACTGGCGGTCGAACAGGCCGGATGTCTCGAGCCACGCGAGCATCGTCTGCTCGGGCACGACCGGGGCGCGATCCGGGGTGGCCTCGGCTGCTTCCCGATAGAGATGGGCGAAGCGGGCGATCCGGGCCGCGACCTCCTTGGCGGCGGGGCGGCGCACCGACGAGGCGACGACGCTCGACTGCTCGCCGGGACGCCGGCGCTGGAGATCCGCCTCGGCGAGGCGCACCAGCCGGGCCAGCTCACCCTGCGTTTCCTTGAGCCGCGCCTGGGTCTCGGCGAGCTCCGCCCGCAGCGCCTCTACGTCCTCGCCCAAGGTCGGCTCCGTCTCAGTCGCGGGGCCCGACGGGTCTCGGGCACGCGGCCGCCGGCGGGACCGGCCGAAGGCCGGCGCGACGGGGCGCCCCTGTCGGGTCGAGGCCGGCTGTACGATCGGCACAGGGACCGGTCAACCCTACACCCCGAGCGCGAGGTCAGCCCGGCGCGGTGGTCACACCGCCAGCCCGACGGCCTCCTCCGACTCCGCGTCGGCCTCGTCCTCCAGACCCGGGAGCCGACGGCCGACCACCAGCAGGAGGAGGGCGGGGACGACGACGATCAGGGCGATGCCGAGGATCCCGACATGCCCGATCAGACGTCCGTAGAAGCCGCCGGTGACGCCGTCGTGCCAGGAGATCACCGCCATGCCGGCGCCGGCGGCGACGAGCAGCACGGGGATCTTGAACCACAGGGGCCAGGGCGCCCGCCGGGTCCGAGCGGCCGCGCGTGCAGTGGGCTGCGGCGCCGCGCGCTCTCGCTCCGCCAGGAGCGCCGCGATCTGATTCTGAAAATCCGCCTGGACCCGGCTGTTCGGGTCCACGCCGCCGTGCGCGGGGACAGACCCCGGGGCAGGCTCGGCCCGCGCCTCGCCGAGCCCTCCGCCGAGCGGGCCCGGGATCTCGGCCTCGGCGGCGACCATCAGGCGCGCCTCGTGCCGGCGCATGAACAGCCACAGGGCGACGGCGCCCAGCAGGACGAAGGCCAGCAGCCCGAGGCCGACGGGACCCATCACGTTCTCGATCGAGCGGCCGCACAGGTAGGCACCGAACCCCATGATCGAGGCCCAGGCAACGCCGCCGAGGGCGTTGAAGGCCATGAAGCGGCGGGCGTCGAGCTTGTTCACGCCGGCCAGGACCGCCGCGTAGGCCCGGAGCATCGCGGTGAAGCGGCCGAAGAACACGATCTTCCCGCCATGCCGGCGGAACAGGTACTGGCCGAGCTTGAGCCGGCCGTGGTCGAGCCCGATCAGGTGGCCCTTGCGCAGGAGCAGGGGCAGGCCCCAGCGGCGGCCGACCCAGTAGCCGGCATTGTCGCCCAGGATGGCGGCGGTCGCGGCGATCGCCACGACGACGGCGATGTTGATGTTACCGGTGCTGCCCGCGTAGGCCGCCGAGGTCAGCAACACCGTCTCGCCGGGTAGGGGCAGTCCGGCGCTCTCCAGGGTGATGATGACGAAGATCGCCAGGTAGCCGTAATGCGCGATCAGGTCAGCGATCGGCAGATCGTGCAGGAAGGACATGGGGTCTCCTCGCGGATCGATACCGCGCGCTGTCGCCGACAAACGTGGCCGCTCCGGGGCGGCGTGACCATCCGGCCGGTCAGCCGGCGCCGGAGGGCACGCCCGCCGCCCGCGACCGGGCCAGATGGGCGCGCATCCACGCGATGGTCCCGGTGAGCCCCGCCTGCAGGGGGACGCGGGGCTGCCAGCCGAGCTCAGCCCGGATCAGCGCGGTGTCGAGCACGTTGGCCGGCACGTCGGCGGCGCGGCTCGGCCGGTGCACGCAGGGGAGGTGGTCCCGCCCGAAGGCCGCCTTCAGCTCGGCGATGACCTCGTTGACGCTCAGGCCCCGGCCGCTGCCGACGTTCAGGACCTTGTGCGGCCCCCGATAGGCGACGGCCCCCAGGAAGGCGTCGCTCACGTCGTCGATGTGCAGGAAATCGCGCACCACCGCGCCGGTCCCCCAGACCTCCAGCGGCTGGTCGGTGAGGACGCGGTGGATGTAGCTGCCGATCAGGCCCTGGTGCTTGGTCCCGAGCTGGAAGCGGCCGTACGGGTTGGCGATCCGCAGGATCTGGTAGTCGATCCCGTGCAGATGCCGGTACAGGAGGAGCGACTTCTCGATCATCAGCTTGCTGATGCCGTACGCCGAGATCGGGTCGGTCGGCGCTTGCTCGGGGATCGGGATGGCGGCCGGGATCCCGTAGATCGCGCCCCCGGAGGACGCGAACACGAGCTTCCCGATCCGGGCCGAACGGCAGATCTCCAGGAGGTGCAGCGTGGCGATCGGCGCCGCCGAGAGCTCCGCCGACGGGTCGCGGTTGGAACTCTCGGGGATCGAACCAGCGATCAGGTGGAAGACGACGTCCTGGCGCTCCACCGCGTTGGCGAGGGCGAGGCGGTCGGAGAACTGGCCGGACACCCGGGCGACGCGCCGGTCCAGGACCTCGGCCTGCGGGTGGCTGCGGCTGAAGCACGTGACCTCGGCGCCCGCCGCCGCGAGGCGGTTGCACAGGTTCAGCCCGAGGAACCCGCCGCCGCCCAGCACGAGGCAGCGGGCGCCCACGAACCCTGCTGGAGGTTCGTGGGCGGCGTCGCCGCTCATGGCCGCGGATCGGCGGGGTGGGCCCCTTCGGACCCGGCCTCCCCCACCACGATCAGGCGCTCGAGCAGCGTCCGGGCTGTGTCCTGCAGCGCGCGCCGGGTCGGCTCCAGGGACGCCTTTCCTGAGGCGCGGGCCGCCGCGTAGGCCGCCGCGTAGGCGGTGTCCCAGGCGGCGGCGAGGATCGGACCGCCGGCCGCTTCCAAGTCGTCGCGGATCGCCGTCCAGGCCGCCCGCTGGGCGGCGTCCCAGGCCGCCGCCCGCACGTAGGGGCCGGTCTGGCGCAGGGTGAGATTGGCGACCGCCGCCCGCTTGCGGGCGCGCCGGAGGTCCTCGCACAGCCCGGCGAGGTCGCCGGGATCGCGGATCTCGGGCAGGCCGGCCAGCGCGTCGGCCTCGACGTTCAGCTTGGCGAGGTGGAACCACGCCGGCAGGTGGACGCGGACGAGCCAGTCGGCCACCATCCCGGCCCGGCGTCGCTCGACGGGTTCCGGACCGCGCGTCCCGACGAGGCGGGGGAGGAACGGGAGGATGAGTCCGTCCCGCTCCTCCTGGGGCAGGCCATCGCTCCAGGTGCGGATGAAGGCGGCGATCACGGGCGACGCGCAGGCCGGCCGGTCCGAGAGCGGCTCGCCGGCGAGATGGGCGACCGCCTCCATGGCGCACAGCGCCCCGTCGCGCCCCGCCTGCCGGCCGGCCGCTAGCGTCCGGACCGACGCGATCCGATCACCGTCGATCTCGTGGCTCCCCGAATCCGGCATCCGAAGGCTGTCCCTCTCTCCCGCCCGCGCGCCGGCCCGCCGCCGCCGCCGCCGGCCGGCGCCTGAAGCCCCGGCCGATCGGTTCGGGACGGGGATTTACCAGTTCCGCGGCGAGACGCTAAGGGTGGGCTCCTGCCACGACGCCCGATGCGCGGCCCCGCCCTGCCGGCGGCCGTCCGAGGTTGGCACCACGTCGAGGCCGGGAACGGGCCGGTCGAGCGCGCGGAATATGTCACACTTCCTGGACCTGATCAGAGATCATCGCGGCGGCCAGGCCGATCTGATCGCGCGGCTCGGCGCGCTCGCGGCCGACCCGGGGGCGGCGGGGACCAGCCCCAGCACGATGATCCGCCATCTCGACGCCCTGGCGTTCCGGCTGGACGGCGGCGGCGCGCCCGACCTCGCGGCGCAGGCCTACGACCTCGCGGCCACCCTGGCGGGCCGCGACGGCGGCCGCTGGACCCTGGCCGCCGCGGAGTCGCGCCTGCGCGACCTCTGCGCCCGCGGACGTTTCGCCAAGGCGGATCCGGTCGTCGCGCGGCTGCGCGCCGCGGACGCGAACCGGCTGCGGCCCCGGGTCATGGAGGACCTGATCGACCGGGCCTGGCTGCTGGAGCTGCGCGGCGAGGCCGAGGCGAGCGTCCAGTGCTACCGCCTCGCCCTGGATCTCAACGGCGGCGCGCCCGGCCTCGTCTCGCGGGACGGGGATCCGCTCGCCAAGAAGATCAAGAACCTGCGCAGGCTGCAGCTCGACGCGCTGATCGCGGCCGGGGAACTCGACGCGGCCGTCGCGCTGCACGAGACGACCCGCCGGCTGATCGGCGCCGGCCCCCTGGCCTGCTACGACATGGTCACCGCCGCGTCGCTGGCCGGCCGGCCGGGCATCGACTACGCCGAGCTGCGGCCGCCACGGCCGATCCAGGCACCGCATCTCAAGTTCACCGAGCCGCCGCCGCCCCTCACCTCCGAGCCGGGGGATCTGGAGGCGCCGAGCCAGTACCTCGCGTTCGTCGACGGCTGCCACGCCTTCCCGCGCAGCAACCTCGTGGTGAAGGACGGCCACCTGATCTACGACCTCGCTGCCCATCCCCGGCGGCGGGACGTGTTGCTCCAGGACGGGGTCAACCCGGACCAGATCGTGATGGCGGCCTTCGGGGAAAGGCGGGCCCTCGTCGAGGTTCCGGAGGACAGCCTGTCGATCGAGGCCGGCCTGTCGATGTTCGGGCTCCAGAGCCGGAATTACGGCCACTGGTTCTGCGAGTTCGTCCCGCGCATGCTCGCCTACAACGACCCGCGCTGCCCGGACGGCATCCCGCTCTGCATCGACGACCACATGCCGGCGACCCACGAGGAGGTGGTCCGGCTCCTCGACACGCGCGACCGCCCGATCATCAAGCTGCCGCCCCGGCCGGTGGCGTTCGGCCGGCTCGGCCTCGCGCCGGTGCCCGCCTTCTTCCCGTTCGAGATGCGGCCGGGACAGCCGGTATACGACACGATCTGGCCCTCCGACATCCTGGCGGATCTGCGCACCCGCATCCTCGACAGCGCCCGCGCGCGCGGGGCCCTGAGCGGCCGCACCGGCCGCCGGCTGTTCATCTCGCGCAAGGCCTTCGCGCAGCGCCAGCTCGTCAACGAGGTCGAGATCGCCGAGGCGCTCCGGCCGCACGGCTTCGAGGTCATCACCCCGGAGACGATGACGTTCCTCGAACAGGTCGACGCTTTCCACGCCGCCGACATCATCGTCGGCTCGTCGAGTTCGGCGCTCACCAACGGGCTGTTCTGCCGCCCGGATTGCCGGATTCTCGGCCTGATACACGCCAATCTGAGCTTCAACTTCCGGGGCTATACGAGTTTCATCGAGGCTGGAGGCGCGCAAATCACGTTCCTGCGCGGCCAAACGACAAGCGAGGACGGACATGCCTTCCACGCCAGCTACCACGTCACACCGAGCTTAGTGGTCACGGCTCTAGAGCATCTGCAGCTACCAACGCTGGCCCTAACGTCCCTGCAGCCGCAAGCTGCACGATCAATCATCAGACGGTTACTCGGTGTGTTGCCGATTGCTCGACGAGCCAACGGAAGATAAACCTGTGGTTGCCTTTTTCTCATAAATCTCACTCAGGTAGAACGCGGCCATTGCGGATCGGCTAACTTGCGCTTACAGGGCTTCGCGATGTCGGACTGCGACAGAATGGGAACGGCCGTCGATCGCGGTTGAAGCCCCCCTGCATTCACAATCCGACCTCAGGGAGCTGGGATTTCGGTATGGAAGCAATGACTCAGCCACACCTGATAGAATTTCGGCACATCCTCGATCACAGAGGAGCTCTAACCCCTGTCGAGGCCGAGAAGGACGTGCCTTTCGCTATCAGGCGCATCTATTTCATCTACGATGTCTCGCACGGCGCCGTGCGCGCAGGGCACAGCCACAAGGAACTGCAGCAGGTCCTTATCGCGATCTCCGGCAGCTTCAAAGTTCACTTGGATGACGGCCGTAGCCGCCAGACTTTTCTCCTCAACCGCCCCAACATCGGCCTCTATGTCCCACGAATGGTGTGGCGAGATATCGACGAGTTTTCAGGTGGAGCAGTGTGTCTTTCCCTCGCCTCACAATATTACGAGGAGAGCGATTATTTCAGGGACTATGACACGTTTATGCACGCTGTGGGACACCGATAGAGGAGGTCCGCAATGAAGGTTCCGTTTCTCGATCTCAGTCGAACACACGACACTATCCGCGCCGAACTCGACGCCGCATGGCATCAAGTCCTCGACCGATCCCGATACGTCCTGGGTGAGGAGGTCGAAGCCTTTGAATCGGAGTTTGCCGCCTATTGCGGAGCCGAACACGCAATCGGCGTCGCCAATGGACTTGATGCCCTGATACTCATTCTGCGGGCTTATAGAATCGGCCCCGGCGATGAGGTTCTCGTACCGTCGAACACATTTATTGCGACATGGCTGGCAGTGAGCCAAGTCGGCGCTAAACCGGTCTCCGTCGATCCCAATCCCTCGACATACAACATGGACCCGGCCGGAGCGGAGCGGGCCGTGACCAGCCGGACGAAGGCCATCATTCCGGTCCACCTTTACGGTCAGCCAGCCGACATGGAGGCATTCCGCGCCTTAGCGCACCGACACAGTCTAGTCTGCATTGAAGATGCCGCGCAGGCTCACGGCGCCACCTTCGCCGGGCGGCGAACAGGCAGCCTCGGCGACGCCGCCGCGTTCAGCTTCTATCCTGGCAAGAACCTAGGAGCTCTGGGCGATGGCGGCGCCGTGACCACATCCGACAACACGGTCGCGCGCCGAATCCGCGAACTTGCCAATTACGGCTCGCGCGAAAAGTATGTGCATCGACAGCAGGGTGTGAATTCGCGACTCGACGAGTTGCAGGCCGCACTCCTGCGCATCAAGCTTCGCCATCTCGATAGCTGGAACGACCGTCGCCGCTTGGTCGCGGCCGCATATCTAGCTGGCCTCGCCCAGACGGATCTCATCCGACCGCAGGTGGATCCGCGCACGGATCCCGTTTGGCATCTGTTCGTCGTCCGATACTCGAACCGTGATAAGTTGGCGGCGGCGCTTGACCACGCGGGCGTCGGCAACCAAATCCACTACCCGATCGCGCCGGCAGACGCCGAAGCCTATGCGGAGACACCGATCTCCGGGGAAAGCTACCTGGGCCGCGCGCTCGGTCGAGAGATCCTGAGTTTACCAATCGGGCCCCATCTTCATAACGACGAAATTCAACACGTAGTGCTAGCTTGCCAAGCGGCCGCTAACCCGGATTACCGCCGCGATCCGGCGTGAGGTTCAGCGCGAAGGAACGTCGGGCCCGGCTCCGATAGCGGTCCTGAAATCCATGGATAGACCGACGCGCCGGTCATATCGGGGCGACCAAAGTGCGGATAGGCCGGAACTTCACAGGCTCCGCGCGCCAATCTTAAACGCAGAAGGAGACTGCCGTGTCATCGTCTTCCTTGAATGCTGCCGGCGACGATCCTTCCGAGAGCCGATCAGGCCCCTTGGAGCGGCTCCGGATCGAGCGCGACGTCGATCTGGCCAAGGTCGACCTAACGTTCGAGGGGTTTCGCGCTCTTGCTCAGAATCCGCACCTCACCGCCAACGAGCGGATCGGCTTCCCAGAGACATACCGCAAAGGTTTCGAAGAGGCGATCCTTCGTGATATTACCGCCAAGCTTCCAGCATTGAACGAAACAAACGCCACAATAGTGGATATCGGCCCCGGATGTGCCGGGCTGCCGCATCTGCTGATCGACCTATGCCGAAAGCGGAATCATCGCTTGTTCCTCGTCGACAGCGCAGAGATGCTCGCACAGCTGCCCGATGTCGACGACGTGACTGTGAAAATCCCCGGCGCTTTCCCGGCAATCCAAAATTCGATCCGGGATACCCTCGGCCGAGCCGATATTGTCCTCTGCTACAGCGTCTTCCACTACGTGTATGTGGAGGGCAACCCCTTCACCTTCCTCGACAGCGTCGTCGAGCTTCTTGCCGATGGAGGCCGTGCTTTAATCGGGGACATCCCGAACATCTCGAAGCGCCGTCGCTTCTTCGCGAGTGAGACAGGTCGACGTTTCCATAAGACATTCACTGGGACCGAGACCGAGCCGGACGTACGGTACAACGAGCCGAGTCCCGGCAAAATCGACGATGCCGTGCTTACAGGGCTTATCCAGCGCGCGCAGGCCGCGGGCGCGGATGCCTATGTAATGCCTCAGGCGCCGGATCTCCCTATGGCTAACCGGCGCGAAGATCTTCTCATCATAAAGGCTTGATAGATGAAACCGCTCGTTATCTTCGGCAACGGCGAAATCGCCAGCATGGCCTATGAATATTTCACTCATGACAGCGACCATGAGGTAAAGGCTTTCTCGATCGGTGAGGCTTACATCACGCAGCCGCACCACCACGATCTGCCGGTGATCCCGCTTGACCAAGTGCGGCAAGCCTTCCCTCCAGAGGAGCACGACGCCTTCGTCGCCATCGGCGATTCAAAACTAAACCGAGTGCGGGCCGACCTCTGCGCACAGGTTAAATCCATGGGCTACAAGCTGACGTCGTATGTCAGCACCAAGGCCTTTGTTTGGCACAATGTCACGATTGGTGAAAACTGCTTTATTTTAGAGCAAAACGTCATTCAGCCGTTTGTTGAGATTGGAAACAACGTCACGCTTTGGAGCGGCAATCACATCGGCCACCGCTCAGTTATCGAGGACAATGCTTTCGTCAGCTCACACGTTGTGATTTCCGGTTTTTGCCGGATTGGGGCTTATAGCTTCCTCGGAGTCAACGCTGCTATCGGACACGGCGTTACTATCGCCCCTGACAACTTCATCAGTATGGCCTCAAGTATCGCGCAATCCACGGAACCGGACAAGATTTATCAGGGCAATCCGGCGGAGCCGCGCAAGATCGCCGCCACTCGCTTCTGCCGAGCACGCTAGCGATGACTGTAACAATACAGCGGTTCACCCATGATCAAGCCTCAGCTTGGAACGCACACAATCACACGGCGCCGAATGGACACTTTCTGTTCGATCGCGGCTTCATGGATTACCACGCCAACCGGTTCAAGGACGCTTCGCTAATCATCACCCGCGACGATACCCTGCTAGCAGTGCTTCCCGCAAATATCGACGGCGATACAGTATACTCCCATCAGGGATTAACTTTCGGTGGCCTCCTCACTGGCCGTATGTCGGCCGAATCGACCCTGATGGTGTTTGAAAATCTTCTCAATTATTACAGGACCACTGGCGCCAAGAAGCTGGTCTACAAGCCAGTCCCATCGATCTATCATCGCCAGCCCGCCGAAGCAGATCTCTACTGTTTGTTCCGCTTTGATGCCCAATTAGTTCGAAGGGACGTCACCACAACGATTGACTACCGGCTGCCCGGCGAACTTTCGTCCCGCCGTCGCCGCGGGATCGGCAAGGCGCAGAAGGCCGGCTTGATCATCCGCACTGACAACCGCTGGTCAAAGTTCTGGGACATCCTCGCGCAAACGCTCCAAGAGCGCCACGGCGTCGCGCCGGTTCACACCCTTCCAGAGATTGAGATGCTGGCGGGGCGCTTTCCGGAGAACATCAAGCTCTTCACGGCTGAGCAGGAAAATACGACGGTGGCTGGCGTCGTGATTTTTGAGACCCAGAACGTCGCGCACGCTCAGTACATCGCGTCCAACCGGCAAGGGCGGGACGTGGGTGCATTGGATCTCCTCTTCAGTACCCTAATCAAGACCTATCAACCGATGAAGCGGTATTTCGATTTCGGAATCTCTACCGAAGAAGGCGGCCACGTCCTGAACCAAGGCTTGCTGACCCAGAAGGAGGAGTTCGGCGGCGGTGCCGTGATGCACGACACCTACGCAGTCGCACTGTAGCCGCGCGGCTCTGCCAATCCGAGGCCTGGGCCGGCTCTCGCCCCGGAGGCGCTGATTGGCCTGCTGGCTCGCGCGGGTCAGCCGAGCCGGAGGCCCCGCCCTGCGCTGTTGGCAATCAGGTCACGGGAGCGCCTGTCTAGAGCAGTCCCCGGCCGGGTTGAGTCATCTGGGGTTCTCGCCGGGACAGGGTTGTGATTCGATGGTCTGCTTTCCGAGGAGGAGAGCCGATGGCGTCTGCCCTGTCCGTTGATCTGCACGAGCGAGTGGTGGCTGCGATCGAGGCGGGAGCCTCGCGCCGGGAAGCGGAACGGCGCTGCGAGGTCAGCCCAGCCAGCGCCGTGCGCTGGCACGGGACCTTCGTGCAGGAGGGTCGGAGGCAGGCCAAGCCTATGGGTGGCGATCAACGCTCGCACACAATCGAGGCGCAGGCCGACCTGATCCGGCAGACCTACGAAGCGCAGCCCGAGCTGTTCATGCACGAGTTGCGCGACCGTCTGGCCGAACAGGGTCTGCGGGTCGGGGTCAGCAGCCTGTCCCGCTTCTTCAAGCGCCACGGCATCACGCGCAAAAAATACCGGCCACGCCGCCGAGCAGGAGCGAGAGGACGTGAAGGCCGCGTGCCGGTCTTGGTTCGACGGCCAGCTCGATCTCGACCCGGACCAGCTCGTGTTCCTCGACCAGAGTACGCCTCCGGTGAGAGCCGCCTTGTGAGACGGGGCCTCGTGCCCGACGTCTGACCTTAATGCTGGCGTTAAAGTCATCGGATCAAGGCGATGCGGGTCGAGGTTCTTGCCGGGGTCGAGCGCCG
>NZ_JBKFAP010000044.1:0-22652 GCF_053345715.1 Methylobacterium sp. D48H | reverse complement strand
GGAGCGTCCGGATGCGGTCGCGGCGCTCGGTGAGGATCTTGTGGGGGTAGCACTGGTGTCCGACGTCCCAGACGATGCGGTCGTCGGGGGTGTCGAACACGTGGTGCAGCGCCACGGTCAGCTCGACCACGCCGAGCCCCGAGCCGAGATGGCCGCCGGTGATCGAGACCGCGTCGATCATCTCGGCGCGCACCGCGTCCGCCACCGCCTGCAGCTCCGACTCCGGAAGACGCCGCAGCGCCGAAGGAGACGGAACGCGGTCCAGCAACGCCGATTGCTCAGGGGAGAGTGCCAATGCTCGCATCCGTTCGTTCGAGTATGGCGACGGCTCCGTCACGGGCCCTCGGCAACCGCGACGCCAGCAGCCCGGGGACACGCGTTCATGCTAGAACCCGCCCGTCCGTCGCTGTCATGATAGTGCCAGTTACGGACGATCGGCGGCGCGATCAATGTCGGGCCGGCGTTTTTTTCAGTCACGTGCCCTTAACGCCACAAGAGGTTCGCCTTTGAATCCGGCTCGTCTGTGCACAATCCTGCTCATGTTCGCGATTACGGGTCACGGCCAAGCTTACGCCCAGCCGCGGCCGCCGGACGGCAATCTCGACTTCCTCTGCAACTTCCTCGGCGACTGCCCGGCGCGGGTCGCGCCGGGCGGTCCCGATCGCGATGCCCGCCCGTTCAGCAACAGCCTCGGCCGGCCCTGCGCGTGGCGGGACCGCCCGACCCCGGAGGGCGTCCGCCGGGTCCGCGTCTGCTGGTGATGCGGGCACCGACGCTCGCCGCCGCGGTCCTGACCCTCGCGCTGGGCGCGCCCCCGGTCCGCGCCCAGGATTCCTGTCCGGCCCTGTTCGCGGACGGGCAGACGCCCGTCCTCACGAATCCGAAGCTCGCCGTCCGCGCGGTCCCGCTGTGCTTCGAGGCCTTCGCGGTCCTGCATTCCGGCGTGACGCGCACGCCGCTCTACGCCGCCGAGCACCTCACCCGCGCCAGCGTCGCGGCGGCCCGGGCGGTGGCCCGCGACGATTCCTTCCACGAGGAGACGCGCCTGCCGGAGGATCAGCGCGCCGCGCTGGAGGATTACGTCCGCAGCGGGTTCGACCGGGGCCATCTCGCGCCGGCCGGGGACATGCCGACCCTCGCCGCCCAGGCCGAGTCGTTCAGCCTCGCCAACATCGTGCCGCAGAACCGCGTCCTGAACCGGGGGCTCTGGGCGGATATCGAGGAGAGCACCCGGCGCCTGGCCACACGCCGGGGCGCGCTGTTCGTCGTCACCGGGGTGATCTTCGCGGGCGACGCGGTGCAGCAGATCAAGGGCGGCGTGCTCGTCCCGACGCAGCTCTTCAAGGCCGTGTACGACCCGTCGCGCGGCGAGGCGGGCGCCTACCTCGCCCGGAACGACGATTCGAAGGACTGGCGCGCCCTGTCGATCGACGATCTCCGCCAGGAAGCCGGCATCGACGTCTTTCCCGGCCTGCCGCCCGCGGCCCGGGCCACCGCGATGGGGCTGCCGGATCCCCAGGCCTCCGCCCGCGCGGAGGAGCGCCGGCCCCGGCACGAGCAGACCTGGCAGGACTGGCTCGAGCGCGAACTCACCCGCGCCCTGCGCAAGCTCGTCCGCGACTTCCTGCGCACGTTCTTCTGAGAGGACCCGATGCCCGAGGACAAGCGACGCGCCCGGCCCAAGAGGGGGAGCCCGGACAGCGAGAGCCGGGACAGCGAGAGCCCAAACACCCGGGGCTTCGCGCCGTTCGCCGACGATGCCGGCGTGCGCTCCGTCGGCGCCCTGAGCTTCGAGAACGGCAAGGACCGGATCGCCCTGCACGGGTCCCTCGACCTGACCCGCGACCGGACCGGCCTGGAGCAGGCCAGGCTGCTCCGGGAGACGCTGGACGCGATCGTGAAGGCCCTGGAGGCGTCCGACCTGCCGGACGCGGTGGCGGAGGTGCCGGACGCGCCGCCGGGAACGGTCAAGAACCCCTTCGCGTGAGCGTTCCGGCGCCCGCCGGCGGCGGGCCCGTCCTTGCCGGGTCCTTGCCGCGTCCTTGCCGCGTCCCGGCGGGCCTGATACTCGGAGAGGGTCATTCCTATATCGTAGGGACGCGCGTCCAGGACGGGTGCTGAGGCCCGGTGCCTGACCCGTGCCGCTGGCACGATCCGCGCGGTCCCGAACAACGCGCCGAGGACGATCCGCGATGGCTCGCGAATTCATCTACCACATGCGGGGCCTGACCAAGGCCTATACCGGCGGCAAGAAGGTCCTGGATAGCGTCAACCTGTCCTTCTACCCGGACGCCAAGATCGGCGTGCTGGGCATCAACGGCGCCGGCAAGTCGACCCTGCTGAAGATCATGGCGGGCATCGACAAGGAGTTCACCGGCGACGGCTGGGTCGCGCAGGGCGCGCGCGTCGGCTACCTGCCGCAGGAGCCCCAGCTCGACCCCAACAAGACCGTCCGCGAGAACGTGATGGAGGGCGTCGCCGAGAAGCAGGCCATGCTCGACCGCTACAACGAGCTCGCCATGAACTACTCGGAGGAGACCGCCGACGAGATGACCGAGCTCCAGGACCGGATCGAGTCGCTGGGTCTCTGGGAACTCGACTCGAAGGTCGACCAGGCCATGGAGGCCCTGGGCTGCCCGAGCGACGAGCAGCCGGTCGCCACCCTGTCGGGTGGCGAGCGCCGCCGCATCGCGCTCTGCCGCCTGCTCCTGTGGGAGCCGGAACTGCTGCTGCTCGACGAGCCGACCAACCACCTCGACGCCGAGACGGTGAACTGGCTGGAGGGCCACCTGCGCCAGTACCCGGGCGCGATCCTGATCGTGACCCACGACCGCTACTTCCTCGACAACGTCACGAGCTGGATCCTGGAGCTCGATCGCGGCAAGGGCATCCCGTACGAGGGCAACTACTCGGCGTGGCTGGTCCAGAAGCAGAAGCGCCTGGAGCAGGAGGGCCGGGAGGACATGGCCCGCCAGCGCTCCATCGCCCGCGAGCAGGAGTGGATCGCCGCCTCGCCGAAGGCGCGCCAGTCCAAGTCGAAGGCCCGCATCACCCGCTACGAGGAGCTGGTCGCCAAGCAGAACAACAAGGTCGATGCCGCCGCGCAGATCGTCATCCCGATCGACGAGCGGCTCGGCAACAACGTCATCGAGTTCGAGCACCTCAGCAAGGCGTTCGGCGACCGGCTGCTGATCGAGGACCTGTCGTTCAAGCTGCCCCCGGGCGGCATCGTCGGGGTGATCGGCCCGAACGGGGCCGGCAAGACCACCCTGTTCAAGATGATCACCGGCCAGGAGAAGCCCGACAGCGGCAAGATCGACGTCGGCGAGACCGTGAAGCTCGGCTACGTCGACCAGTCGCGCGACGCCCTCGATCCGAACGCCACGGTCTGGCAAGAGGTCTCGGGCGGCAACGATATCATCTATTTCAACAAGCGCGAGATCAATTCGCGCGCCTACTGCGCGGCCTTCGCGTTCAAGGGACCCGACCAGCAGAAGAAGGTCGGCACCCTCTCGGGCGGCGAGCGCAACCGGGTGCACCTCGCCCGGACCCTGAAGGGCGGCGCCAACGTGCTGCTCCTCGACGAGCCGACCAACGACCTCGACATGGAGACCCTGCGCGCCCTCGAGGACGCGCTGGAGGACTATGCCGGCTGCGCGGTCATCATCAGCCACGATCGCTGGTTCCTGAACCGCATCGCGACGCACATCCTGGCCTTCGAGGGCGACAGCCACGTCGAGTGGTTCGAGGGCAACTTCTCCGACTACGAGGCCGATAAGGTCCGCCGGCTCGGGGCGGATTCGATCATGCCGAAGAAGATCAAGTACAAGCGCTTCTCGCGCTGAGACCGGTCGCGGCTCTGGAGCGCCGCCGGCGTTCCGGAGCCGCGCGCCCGTCCGAGGGCGTTGCCGTCACCTCTGCCCGGTGACGGATCACCGGAGGCGCGCCCGCGCCTCCGCCAGGATCGTCGCCAGGCTCTGCGCGAGCGGGATGGCCGGGGCCCATCCGGTGGCGGTCGCGAAGGCCGCGGGGTCGCAGCCCTCGCTGCGCACGCCCGCCGGGCGGACCCGGCCGGGCGCGACGCGCAGGTCGAACCGCGCCTCCGTCAGGCCGCGCAGCGTCTCCAGGATGTCGGAGACCGGTGTGACGACCCCCGATCCCACGTTGAAGATGCCGCCGTCCGGCAGCTCGTCGATCCGGGCGATCACGTGCAGGCACGCCGCGGTGACGTCGGCCACGTCGAGGAAGTCGCGCCCCGCCGAGAGGTCGCCGACCTCCAGGCTCGGCGGCGCCAGCCCCCGCTCGATGCGGGCGATCTGACCGGCGAAGGAGGCGACCACGAAGGTCTCGCTCTGCCCGGCCCCGATGTAGTTCGACGGCCGCAGCACGAGATGCTTGATCCGGGCATTCGCCAGCACGTCGCGGAGGATGTACTCGCAGGCGTTCTTAGTCCGGCCCGAGATCGTGTCAGGGCGCGGCGTGACGCTCTCGTCCGGGCGCGGGCAGGCGCGGAACACCTCGCCGTAGACGACCGTGGAGCTGAGGAAGACCAGCGCCGCGCGGGTCCGCGCCACCGCCTCGGCGAGGTTGAGGGTGCCGAGCAGCTCCGCCCGCCAGGCGTAGGACGGCGTCTCGCTCGACTGCGCCACCGAGGCCAGCGCCGCGAGGTGGAACACGCAGGTCGGGTCGAAGGCCGCGACCGTCTCGGCGAGCTCGCGCGCGTCGAACGGGTCCACGGCCCTCAGCGTCACGCCGTCGAGGGGCGGTGGCGGGCTCCGGTCGAGGCCGAGGATGGGGCTGCCCGGCGGCAGGTCCCGACGCAGCGCCTCGAGCAGGCGGCGGCCGAGATAGTCTCCCGCTCCGGTGACGAGGACGCGCATGCCCCTTGCCCTCAACCCTGCCACGAACCCAGCGACGCGCCCCGTGCCGGCGCGGGCGCCGGGAACCGGGATCGTCGGCCGCGTCTATACCGCGCCTTGCCGCGACGCGAGAGAGCGGCGCGGCCAACGGCCGCCGCGGCGGGCGGATCATCGGCGCGCGCCCGCCGTTGTGCACATCCGAACAAAGGCGCGTGATCGGCGGGGCCTCGGGCGGCCGGCGCGCTATGGTTGCACCGCGGCCCCGGCCGCTCCGCGTCCGGACGGAGAGCGCCACGGTGATGGGCTGAGTGACGCGCCTCGACGATCTCGAACGGCCCGGCGCCGCGGAACCGCGGGCGCTCCCCCCACCGCCCGCGGAGGCACGGCCGGCGAAGCCCGCGCGCGACGCGCGGGTCGACGTGGTGCGCGGCTTCGCGCTCCTCACGATCTTCATCGACCACATCCCGCGGAACGCGCCGGCCCTGCTGACGCTGCACAATTTCGGGTTCTCGGACGCCGCCGAGATCTTCGTTCTGCTGGCCGGCTACTCGTCGATGATCGCCTACGGCGGGCTGTTCCGGCGCGCCGGGATCCGGACGGCGCTCACGCGCATCGCCAAGCGCTGCCTGCGCATCTACCTGTTCCAGGCCGGGCTGCTGCTCGCGACCCTGGTCATCGTCCGGATCTGGATGGACCTTACCGGCCTGACGCCGCGATTCGGCGTCGCGCCGCTGCTGCAGATGGGTCTCCTGCCGGGTCTGCTGCGCGGCCTCGCGCTGAACGCGCTGCCGAACTACCTCGACATCCTGCCGCTCTACATCCTGCTGCTGGCGCTGTTCCCGCTGATCTATCTCGGGATGCGGCGCGGGATCTGGGGCGTGCTGGGCCTGTCGGGCGCCCTCTGGCTCGCCGCCAACGTCGATCACCAGCTGAACCTCCCGAACGCCGCGGCGGTGGATGACGGGTGGTACTTCAACCCCTTCGCGTGGCAGTTCCTGTTCGTGATCGGCGCGGCGCTCGCGGTCACGGTCCGCGCCCATGACGGCCTGCTGCCGCGGCGCGGCTGGGCCGTGGCGGCGGCCACGGCCTACCTCGCCTTCGCGTTCCTGCAGGGCGGGTCCTGGGCGGAGTGGGGGCTTCCGGACCTCCGGCCGCTGGCGATCGGGCCGCCCGACAAGAGCCACGTCGCGCCCCTGCGCCTGATCAACATGCTGGCGCTGGCCTACCTGCTGTTCAGCGCGCCCGCCGTGGCCCGCGCGAGCCGGTGGCGGCGGCTGCGCCTCGTCGACGCCTGCGGGCGCCACTCGCTGGAGATCTTCGCCGCCGGATGCCTGGCGGCGCTGATCGGCCGCATCCTCTACCGGACCTTCGACCCCACCTGGCCGCTGCAGATCGCGGTCAATGTCGGGGGGATCGCGGTCATGCTCGGCCTCGCCCACGTCCTGGACGCGCGCCTGCGCCGGGCGGCCGGGACCGGCCCCGACGCGCGCCGGCCCGGATAGGCCGGGAGGAGCCGCGATGCCGCCGATGCGCCGCAAGGGCGATCTGCCGGAGAAGATCTGCGCCCAGTGCGGCCGCCCGTTCGCGTGGCGCAAGAAGTGGGAGCGCGTCTGGGACGAGGTCCGCTACTGCTCGGACCGGTGCCGGGCCGAGGCGAAGGCCGCGCGCGGGCGCGACGCGGCGGGGCGCTAACCGCGCAGCGCGGCCAGCGCGTCCGGCGTGTCGACGTCGAGGGCGGTCGCCGGGTCGCCCGGGATCTCCAGCACGTCCGGCCGCCCCTTCAGGAGCGGCCCCGCGCCGTGGTCGCCGGCGAGGCGGGCGATGTCCGGGCCGAGGCGGCGCAGGTTGAGCAGCACCGGATTCCCGCGCCGGCCGGCCTGCACCGGCACCACGGCCGCCGGCGGCTCCGCGGCGCCCGCAGACGCCTCCGCGAAGGCCTCGGCGAGGCGGTCGAGATGCGCGGCGGTGACGCGCGGCATGTCGCCCAGCACGACGATGGCGGCCGTGCAGGTGGCGGGCAGCGCCGCGAGGCCGGCGCGCAGCGAGCTCGCGAGGCCGGAGCGGTAGTCCGGATTGTCGACGCGGACGAGGTCGAGCCCCGCCAGCGCGTCGCGGACCGCCGCCGCGTGCGCGCCGAGCACGGCGACCACCGGCCGGGGACGGGCGCCGAGGGCCGCCTCCGCGGCGTGGCGCACCAGCGGCCGCCCGTCGAGGGGTGCGAGCAGCTTCGGCGCGGCGCCGAACCGGCTGCCGAGGCCCGCGGCGAGCAGGATCGTGCCGATCTCAGGCACCCCTGTCCTCCGCCCCCGGATCCGGCTCGTCCGCCGCGGCCGCGCCGCCGGCGCGGGGCTGCGGGCGCGAGACGATCTCCATGAGCAGGCCGCCGACGCCGAGGGCGACGATGTCGGCCCGGGTCACGGTCAGGTCCGCCAGCAGGCGGTGGAGGATCCAGTCGAAGCCGTTCTCCTTGGGCGAGCGGGCGCAGCCCGGCGCGCCGATCACCGGCACGCCGCCGCGGGCGCCGACGAGGAGCAGGTTGCCGGGGTCGACCGGCATCCCGAGATGGTCGACCCGGCCGCCCGCCGCCGCGATGCCGGCCGGGATGACGTCGCGCCGGTCGGCGATCGCCGAGGCGCCGAACACCACCACGAGGTCGGCCCCGGCGCGGTCGATCATCTCCGCCAGGGACGCCGCCACGGAGGCGGCGGTGTGGGGCACCCGGGTCTCGGCCACGATCGCGGCGCCCGCGGGCGCGAGGCGGTCGGCCAGGGCCCGGAGGGTCTTGTCGATCGTCGTCTCCTTGAGGCTCGGCAGGCGCGTCGAGACCACGGCCACCCGGCGGCGGCGATACGGCACCACCGCGAGGACGTCCCCCTCGGCGGCCGCGCAGGCCCGGGCCAGCACGGCGCCCGGCACGGCGTAGGGGATGATCTTCACCGTGGCGACCATCTCGCCCTCGACCACCGGCCGGAAGCGCGGCAGCGTCGCCACCGTCACCGCCTCGTCGACGGCGTTGACCGCGTCGATCCGGGCCGGATCGAGGGTGAGCACCCCCGCCGTCTCGGCGAACAGGTTGCTGCGGCCGGTGAAGGGCGCCTCGACGCGCAGGTTCGGCCCGCGCAGGCGCGCGGCGAGCCGCGCCGCGGCGGCGTCCTCGCCGACGTCGCCGGGCTCGAGCGTGGCCGCCACGATCTCCGACAGGCCGGCCCGCGCCAGGCCGGCGGCGGCCTCCGCGGCGATGACGGCGCCCTTGCGCAGGGTGATGTCGGCCCGCCGCACCGTGTGCGCGCTGATCAGCCCGGCCGAGTCCGCGACCGGGACGGTTCCGAACCTCACGCGACCTCCGGGCGGGGCACGCGGCGCAGGGCGGCGACGAGCTCGGCGAGCACCGCCAGGGCGATCTCGGCCGGGCTCACGGCGCCGATGGGCAGGCCGATCGGCGCGCGGATCCGGCCGATCTGCGCCGGCGTGAAGCCGGCCTCGGTGAGCCGCGCGACGCGCGCCGCGTGGGTCTTCCGGGAGCCGAGGGCGCCGACGTAGAAGCACTCGGCCGTCAGCGCCGCCTTCAGCGCGGGATCGTCGATCTTCGGATCGTGGGTCAGGGCCGCGAGGGCGCAGTAGCGGTCGAGGACCGGCACGCTGGTCCCGAGGGCGGCGTCCGGCCATTCGGCGACCAGCGCGGTGCCGGGGAAGCGCTCGGGGGTCGCGAAGGCGGTGCGCGGGTCGATCACCGTGAGCGCGAGGTCGAGCCCCGCGGCCATCGGCGCCAGGGCCTGCGAGATGTGGACCGCGCCGACCACCACGAGCCGCACCGGCGGCACCTGCACGGTGAGGAACAGGGTCCGCCCGCCCGCCTCGACGAGGCCGCTCTTGCCGGAGGCGAGGTGCTTCGCCAGCACGTCGGCGAGGGGATCGGCGGCGATCGCGTCCTCGCCGACGAGGCGCTGCGCGCCGTCGGCGATGTCGGTGATGAGGATCGCGGCGCGGCGCGCGGCCCGCGCGTCGTTGAGCGCCGCCAGGACGTCGCCGCGCATCAGTCGACCCGCTCGACGAAGACCCGGATCCGGCCGCCGCAGGACAGGCCGGCGCGCCACGCGGTCTCGTCCGCGACGCCGAATTCGAGGACGCGCGGCACGCCCGCCTCGATCACCTCGATCGCCTCGGTGATCACCGCGCCCTCGACGCAGCCGCCGGAGACGGAGCCGAGGAAATTGCCCTCGCCGTCGACCACGAGGTGGCTGCCCACCGGTCGGGGCGCCGAGCCCCAGGTCTCGATCACCGTGGCGAGGGCCACGGCGCGGCCGTCGCGCCGCCAGGACTGGGCGGCGGAGAGGATGTCTGTGTCTGTGCTGAGCATGGCCTCGTGGACTTCCGGCCGGCGGGCGCCCCCCGCCCCTCACAGGTATGGCCCGCGTGCCGCGGTGCAAGAAGCCCTCATGCTGAAGGGCGCGTCAGGAAACATTGGCCGAGATCGTCGGTCGGCCATACTCTGCACCCACGATCTTTCGCGGAGACGGCGCCCCGATTAGTGTCCGGCATGTCCAAACCACAGCCTCATCCTGAGGTGCCGGAGCGCGGCGGAGGCCTCGAAGGAGCCCTCCAGCCGGCCGCGCGACCCCTGGAGCCCTCCTTCGAGGCCCGCTGGCGCGGTCACCTCAGGATGAGGGCGTGGGGTGGACGTTTCGCTGAAACCGAGGCCCCTTTCGCCCGATGGGCCCGGCCCCGGCGCCCAGCGCCATGAACGCCCCGGATCCCGCCCTCGCCCGGGCGCTCCGCAAGGAGCCGCCGCGCTCGCCCCCGCGCCGCCTGTGGAAGCGCGTCAGCCGGGCGATCGGCGACGTCCTACCGAAGGGCCTCTACGCCCGCTCGCTGATCATCATCATCGCGCCGGTGGTCCTGCTCCAGTCGGTGATCGCCTACACCTTCATGGAGCGGCACTGGCAGCTCGTGACCAAGCGCCTGTCGGCGGCGGTCACGGCGGACGTCGCCGCGCTGATCGACATCTACGAGAGCTACCCGCAGGACAAGGATGCCGAGACCCTCGCGCGCATCGCCGGGGAGCGGCTGAACCTCGACCTCGACATCCTCAAGGGCGCCAAGCTGCCGCCCCCGGGCCCGCGCCCGTTCTTCTCGATCCTCGACGAGGCCCTGTCCGACGAGATCAAGCGCCAGATCCGAAGACCGTTCTGGATCGATACGGTCGGGCGCTCGAACCTCATCGAGATCCGCGTGGCGATCCCCGACGGGGTGATGCGCATCACCGCCCGGCGCAGCCAGGCCTACGCGTCGAACTCGCACATCTTCCTCGTGTGGATGATCGGCTCGTCGCTGGTGCTGCTCGGCGTCGCGATCCTATTCCTGCGCAACCAGATCAAGCCGATCCTGCGGCTCGCGGCCGTGGCGGAGGGCTTCGGCAAGGGGCGGGAGATCGAGTTCCGGCCCCGCGGTGCCCGCGAGGTGCGTCAGGCTGGCCACGCCTTCATCGAGATGAAGCGGCGCATCGAGCGGGCGATGGAGCAGCGCACGACGATGCTGAACGGAGTCAGCCACGACCTGCGCACCATCCTGACCCGGTTCCGCCTGTCCCTGGCGCTGATCGAGCAGACCGAGGAGATCGAGGATCTCAGCCGCGACGTCGACGAGATGAGCCGGATGCTGGAGGGCTACCTCGCCTTCGCGCGGGGCGATTCGGCCGAGCCCGCGACGCCCACCGACATGCGCGCCCTGCTGGAGGACCTGCGGACCGACGTCGAGCGCCTCGGCGCCCACGTCTCCGCGGTCGATCTCGCCGGCGCGCCCGAGGTCACGGTGCGGCCCGGCGCCTTCCGGCGCTGCCTGTTCAACCTCGCCGCCAACGCCGTCCGCTACGGCGAGACGGTGGCGATCTCCGGCCGGCTGGAGGCCCGGACCTTCCTCGTCTCGATCGACGATGACGGGCCCGGCATTCCGGCGGAGAGCCGAGAGGACGTGTTCAAGCCGTTCGTGCGGCTCGACGACGCGCGCCAGGATGCCGGCGGCTCCGGGCTGGGCCTGTCGATCGCCCGGGACATCGCCCGGGCCCACGGCGGCGACATAACCCTGCACGACAGCCCGCTCGGTGGCCTGCGGGCCACCGTCCGGGTCCCGGCCTGAGCCGGATCCGGCTCAGGTATCGGCGGGCCGGCGCAGGCGCAGGAACTCGGCCTGCACGTTGCGGATCAGGTGATCCATGCTCGCCTCGTCGAGGGCGGCGCTCGTCAGCCGGGCGCGCAGGCCGGCCTCGCCGTTCCAGGCGTAGCCGGCCTCGAACGGCAGGTGGCGTCGCAGGAGCGGGCTCACGACCGACTCGCGCCGGTAGGCGGGATGTCGCAGCAGCCGCCCGATATGGAGCGCCAGCGTCTCGACGCTGGAGGATCTGGAGCCTGAACTCCCCGCTCCCTTGCCTTTCGAATCGACCGATGCCCAACGCATACGTGTCCGCCCTCCCGGAGACGCCACTGTTGCGCGAAATGATTGCGCATCCATGAGCGTTCGGGCGAGCCGGCGAAAAACTGCAGCTCGCGGGGTCCCAACCTTCGCAGCACGGTGATATGCAGGGGCGCTTTCCCAGGGCCGCGGTCAGCCGCGCGCCGGATCCCGAGTGCCGAACATGAACCCGCTCGTCCCGCTCTTCGCCCTCATCTCGCTGCCGCTAGCGGCCATCGGGCTCGTGCTCTACACCGATGAGGGCATCAACCCGGACCTGTTCTACGCCTCCGTGAAGACCTTCGTGATCCTGGGCGCGATCGCCGCGGCGATGTCGTTCGGCGCGATGAAGCTCTCGGAGCGGTCCAAGCACTGACGACCCACCACCCGGAGGGCGCGATGCTGCACGTGGTCCCGGCCTTCTCGCGCATCGGCGAGGAGAACGCCTTCGCGGTTCTGGCGCGGGCCCAGGCCCTCGCCGCGCAGGGTCGGGACGTGATCAACCTCGGCATCGGCCAGCCGGACATGCCCACGCCCGCCCACGTGGTCGAGGCGGGGATCAAGGCGCTGCGCGACGGACACCACGGCTACACGCCGGCGGTCGGCATCCCGCAGCTCCGCGAGTCGGTGGCCCGCGACATCCACCGCCGCCACGGCGTCGAGGTCTCGCCGGATTCCGTGATGATCGTGCCGGGCGGCAAGGTCACCATGTTCATGGCGATCCTGATGTTCGGCGTGCCCGGGACCGAGATCCTGTATCCGGACCCCGGCTTCCCGATCTACCGCTCGATGATCGAGTTCACCGGGGCGACGCCCGTGCCGTTGCCGATCCGCGAGGAGAACGGCTTCGCCTTCTCGGCGGCCGAGACCCTGGCGCTGATCACGCCGAAGACGCGGCTGCTGATCGTCAACTCGCCCGCCAACCCCACCGGCGGCGTGACGCCGAAGGCCGAGATCGACGCCCTGGTGAAGGGCCTCGCCGAGCACCCCGACGTCGCGGTGCTGTCGGACGAGATCTACGGCACCATGACGTACGACGGCGAGACCCACCACTCGCTGCTGAAATATCCCGAGATCCGCGACCGGCTGGTCTACCTCGACGGCGCGTCGAAGACCTACGCGATGACCGGCTGGCGGCTCGGCTGGTCGGTCTGGCCGAAGCCGCTCTACGACGCGGCGCGCAAGCTCGCGGTCAACGCGCATTCCTGCGTCAACGCGGCGACCCAGTGGGCCGGCATCGCGGCGCTCGACGGACCGCAGGCTTGCGTGGCCGAGATGGTCGCCGAGTTCGACCGGCGCCGGGCGATCGTGGTCGACGGGCTGAACGCCCTGCCGGACGTCTCCTGCATCGCGCCCAAGGGCGCGTTCTACGCCTTCCCGAACATCGCCCGGACCGGCTGGAAGGCGAAGCCCCTGGCCTCGACCCTCCTAGAGGAAGCGGGCGTGGCGGTGATCGGCGGTCCGGATTTCGGCGTCCACGGCGAGGGCTACCTCCGCCTGTCCTACGCCAATTCGGCCGAGAACATCCGGCGGGCGCTGGAGCGGATGGGCACGTTCCTCAGCACGCACAGGCCGGGCTGAGACCGCGCCCCGTCACCGACCTCGGCAGGGACGCCATCATCCGCGCCGCCGTCCTCGCGAGCGCGGCGAAGCGATCCAGTCGGCGCGACGACCGCAGAGGCCGGGCAGCCCTGGGTCACTTCGCTGCGCTCGCGATGACGGTTGTGGCGATCGAACCGTTTGAACGCACACCGGTTCGACCGGCACGCCTCAGGACTTGCCGGGCGCCCGCTTGTCGATCCAGCCGACCAGCCAGTCGGCGATGTCGAGGCTGTTCTTGTCCTGCATCAGCATGTGCGAATTGCCGTGGATGCCGATCTCGGGCAGCAGGATCAGCTCCGCCTTGCCGCCCGCGGCGTTGGCGGCCGCCACGAAGCTGCGGCATTGCTTGAGCCGCGGCGCCCAGCGGGGCGAGGCGTCGACGTAGTCGCCGAACAGGACGAGGATCGGCAGGTCCTTGTAGGGCGCGAGGTCGTCCTTGGCCGGGTCCGGGCAGGCGGCCGGCTCGATGGCCACGATGGCGCGCAGGCCGGTCCGATCGAGGGCGGCGGTCTGGAACGGGTAGATCCCCGACTGCGAGTGCGAGATCAGCACCGCGCCCTTGAGCCGCTTGGCGAGCTCCGACAGGGCCGGCACGGTCGGGTTCGGCACCGGCAGGGCGGCCGACCAGTCCGGGACCATCTGCTTCCAGAACTCGCCCTGGGCCTCCAGGGGGAACTGCATGCCGGGGAACACCTTCGGGTATTCCGGCCCGAACCGGAAGATCGCCCAGGCCGGCTCGCGCCCGGCCGAGAACACGGCCGGCAGCGTCTTGGGGTCGGCCTGCCCCGTCTTCACGGCGTTGATCTGGGCCGGGCTCGCCGCCGAGCGGCCGCGCCAGGCCTGGTCGATCACGTAGGTCGGGAAGCCGCGCCGGACGAGATACTCGTCCCAGCCCATGCGCCCGTCGGGCGTCGTCTCCCAGGTCTTGCCGGTGAGGCAGCAGCCGTGGATCAGGACCAGCGGCGGCCGTGCGGCATTCACCGGGACCTGATAGCGGACGTAGATCTGGTCGACGCTGATCGTGCCCGACGGCGCGTAGGCCGGCAGCGTCGAGAGCGTGTCGGACTGGACGTCGCGGCCGCCGACGAAGAAGCTGCCCTGCTCGGCGATCGTCAGGGGGCCGGCGGCCGGATCGGCCGCGCGCGCGGAGCCGCCGGCGATCAGCATGGCTGCGACCAGCGCGCAGGCCCGCCGGCGGGCGCGCCCGGGCGCGGGCACTGACAGTCCTGCCATGAAATGTCCCGTCCTCCCGCGCGCGGGCCGTCCTCCGGACCCGTCGTCGCGCGGGAGCCTAGCACGAAGCTCGGCCGCCGTGGGAGATCCGCCCTTCGGGCAGGTTGCCAGTCAGGCTCCGATGTCGCGCTCGACACGCTCGACCGCCTCCGCGGGCAGGTCGAGGGCCTTGGCCAGCATCTTCAGGAACTGACGCTCCTGGAGCGTGTCGGGCTCGATGGCGAGTCGCGCCGCCGCGAAGATCCGCGCCGCCGCGTCGGGATCCGCGACCCGGTCGGCGATCGCGTCGACGTTGGCCGGGTCCGCGAGCTCGCGCTCGAGCCAGGCTCGACCGTCGGGATCGATGCCCGCCTCCGCCACGGCGGCGTCGAGGCGCTGGCGCTCCGCGGCGTCGACCATCCCGTCGGCCGTCGTGGCCGCCACCATGGCCCGCAGCATCAGCTGGGCCTCGTCCTCGTCGACCTTCGTGAAGTCCGGGGCCCCGGCCTCGGGCGGGGGCGCCCCGCGCAGCGCCCGATAGGCGAGGCCGCCGATCAGCGCCAGTCCGCCGAGGGCGGCACCGGCGGCGAGCCCGCCGCGCCTCGACCGCACGAGCGCGTCGACGATCCGTCTGCTGTCAGCCATGCCGTCCTCCCGGTTTCCGATCCAGATCGGATCGGAAACCTCCCGGGAGGCGGTCAGGTTCAGCCGCGCTCAGGCGTCGGCCTCGTCCTCGTCCTCGTCGATATCCACGAGGAAGACGATGTCGGCCTCGTCCTCGTCGTCCGAATCGGACCCGGTGTGGCGCGGATCCTCGACGAAATCACCCTCGCCGTCGTCCTCGGCGAGGGCGTCCTCGAAGGTCTCGACCTCGTCCTCGGTGGCGGCCCGGACCGTGAGCGCCGACGTGCCGTTCCAGACCGGCTTCCCGCCGGTCGTCATGGTCCGGATGTCTTCCTTGAAGCCGTCACAGGTGAAGAGGTCCTTGGCGGACGCCTCGTCGCTGTTGATCACCGCAACGGCGGTGCCGTCGATCTCGAGCGTGAACATGGCCGGCATCCCTCTCGTAACCGTCCTCAGGCGCGCCCGGTCCGCGGGCTGGCGCACGGGTGCGACGCGCTGCCCCGGGAAGAAACGTCTCGGTTTCGTCCGTCTGACACGAGCGTCGCGCGGGGATGCTGTAGGGGTGAAGCGGACGGCCGCCAAGCCCGTCGCGGCCCGACCCGCACGATTCGGCGCGGCACGGATCCTGCGCCCATCGGGGCGGCCACAGTCTCGAACACGAAGGATCACCCGCGCATGCGGATCAGGCTCGGCTGCGAGATGCGCTACGCCTTCCCCTACCCCGTGCCCATGGTGGTGATGCTCAACGTGCATCCCTCCGGGGCGGCCGCCCTGGAGGCGCCCGACACGCTCCGGACCGATCCGCCCGTCCCGGTGACGATCTACCGCGACGGTTTCGGCAACCTGTGCGGCCGGCTGACCGCGCCTGCCGGAAACTTCACCGTCGGGACCGACGCCGTGATCCGCGACAGCGGGAGGCCCGATCCGGCGCACCCGGAGGCCGCGCAGCACGCGATCGAGGCGCTGCCCGCCGAGACGATCGTGTTCCTGCTCCCCAGCCGCTACTGCGAGTCCGACCTGCTGGCCGACGCGGCGTGGCGCCTCTTCGGCCATAC
Organism: Methylobacterium sp. D48H; assembly: GCF_053345715.1. Classification (NCBI taxonomy): domain Bacteria; kingdom Pseudomonadati; phylum Pseudomonadota; class Alphaproteobacteria; order Hyphomicrobiales; family Methylobacteriaceae; genus Methylobacterium; species Methylobacterium sp. D48H. Next base: position 6,856 of record NZ_JBKFAP010000044.1, on the reverse strand, counting down.
CGAGCCCGGCTGGGCCCGGGTGCAGGCGGTCTGCAACTTCGTCCACGCCCACATCGCGTTCGGCTACGAGTTCGCCCATCGCGACCGCACGGCCGCGGACGCCTACGCGGGCGGGCGCGGCGTCTGCCGGGACTTCACCCACCTGGCCGTCGCGTTCTGCCGCGCCCTGAACATCCCGACCCGGTACTGCACCGGCTACATCAGCTTCATCGGCGAGCCCGAGCCGCACCCGGCGGGCGACTTCGCGGCCTGGATGGAGGTCTACCTCGGCGGCGCCTGGCACGTGTTCGACCCGCGCAACAACAGCCCGCGGATCGGCCGGGTCATGGTCGCGTACGGCCGGGACGCCGCGGACGTGCCGCTGACCCACACGTTCGGACCGAATCCCCTGGTGGGCTTCCGGGTCTGGGCCGACCGGATCGACCACCTGGACGCCTCGGGCGACGCGCCGGTCCTGCCGGAGGAGCCCCTGCCGCCGCAGAGCATGGCGACACGGACCGGGTGAGCGTCAGACGCCGGCGCCGCGGGCGATGGCGCGCTTGACCACGCCCTGGACGTCCGGGTTCGAGAGGAACAGGTCGTGGTTGATCAGGCCGCCGCCGTAATCGGAGGCGTCGGCGACGCGCACGCCGAGCGCCTCGAGCTTGGCGCGATCGGCGGCGCCGGCGCGCACGCCCCCCGCCAGCGCGGCGGAGAGCTCGAGCGCCCGGTCGTTGGTCGAGGAGATCACCGTGATCTTCGAGACGTCGGGTCCCATGCGGGCGACGCCGTTGGAGAACAGGTCGAAGTCGATGTCGGGGGCGGCCAGCACCACGGCGCCGATCCGCGACATCGCCGCCTCGCCCGCCTCGGCGCGGAGCATCCGCAGGGTCTCGAGGGTGAGGAGCGTGCCCATCGAGTGCGCGACGATGTTGATGCGGCGGCCGCTCGGCGAGGCGGCGAGCGCCTTCAGCAGGTCCTCGAAGGCGTCGCGCGACCAGAGGGCGCTCTCGCGATCGTAATTGTAGTCGAGGGTCGCGGCCGCCGACGGCCACGTGAACAGGCCGGAGACGCCGCGGAACCGGATCCCGTCCGAGAGCCGGGCGGCGCTGACCGCGGCCGATTCGAACGATTCGCGGTAGCCGTGGACGTAGATCAGCACGTCGCGTCCGAGGGCCGCCTGGGCGAAGGCCTCGGCGGCGCCCGGTCCGGATTCGGATTTCGGAACCGCGCCGATGGTCCAGTCGCCGGTGATGACGGACGAGACCTTGCCGAGCAGCGAGCGGTCGGGCGGTGACAGGCGCACCTCGGCGAAGCTCAGGCCGCGGCCGCGGTCGCTGCTGAAATACGGCGGCCGGGGCGGGTTGCCCACGGGCTTGCGGGTCGTGGCGACCAGCAGCACCGGCATGACGTCGAGGGCCGACTGCTTCTCGGGCAGCGCCGCCCCGGACCCGAGGTCGTCGGTGACGCAGGCGCCGAGCGACGGGGCGAGACCCGCGGCGCCCGCGAGCGCTCCGAAGCGAAGAAGGATGCGGCGTGAGACGATCTGGCTCGACATGATCCGGTTACGCTCGGGCGGGACGCCTTCCGTTGCCCAGGATCGTGACCATCGCGGGGCACGACCGCCGCGACGCGGCGTGAATAGCGGGCACGGCCGGGCTTGTGGTGGACGGGACACAGGCCGGCGATCCCCCGACCCCGATGCTCTCCCCCTCGACGGCGGCCGTCGCCGCGGCCATGAAGGGAGCATGACGCCGTCCATCGACATCGAGAGTCTCCGCGAGCGCCTGCTGCGCGGAGACCGCGCCGCTCTGGCCCGGGCCATCACGCTGGCCGAATCCAAGCGCGCCGATCACCGGGCGCTGGCGGCGAACCTGATCGACTCAGTGTTACCCGAGACCGGCCGGGCGATCCGCGTCGGCATCACCGGCGTCCCCGGCGTCGGCAAGTCGACCACCATCGACGCCCTCGGCTCGAACCTCACGGAGGCCGGTCACAAGGTGGCGGTGCTCGCGGTCGACCCGTCCTCCTCCAGGACCGGCGGCTCGATCCTGGGCGACAAGACCCGGATGGCGCGGCTGTCGCACGATCCCAAGGCCTTCATCCGCCCCTCCCCCTCCTCGGGCACGCTCGGCGGCGTCGCGGCCAAGACCCGCGAGACCATGCTGCTCTGCGAGGCCGCGGGCTTCGACGTGATCCTCGTCGAGACGGTCGGCGTCGGCCAGTCGGAGACGGCGGTGGCCGACCTGACCGACTTCTTCCTCGTGCTGATGCTGCCCGGGGCGGGCGACGAGCTGCAGGGCATCAAGAAGGGCATCCTCGAGCTCGCCGACATGATCGCGGTCAACAAGGCCGATGCGGGAGAGGCCGAGCAGCGCGCCAACGCGGCGGCCTCGGAATACCGGGCGGCGCTGCACATCCTGACCCCGGCCTCGGCCACCTGGACGCCGCCGGTGGTCACGATCTCGGGCTTCCACAACCTGCGCCTCGACGCGATGTGGGCGAAGATCGTCGACCACCGGGAGAAGCTCACGGCGACCGGCGAGATCCAGGCGAAGCGCCGGGCCCAGGACGTGAAGTGGATGTGGGCGCTCGTCGACGAGCGCCTGCACCAGCGCCTCGTCGGCTCCCCGGAGGTCCGCCGCCGCACGGCCGAGGCGGAGGCCGGCGTCGCCCGGGGCGAGACCTCTCCGGCCGCCGGCGCGGCGGCCATCGCCGAGCTGATCGGGCTCTGACCCGCTCCGCCGCCGCGATCGCGGGTCGAGGCGCACAATTTCGTGGCGATCGGGGGCACAAACGCCATCTCGCGCGTTCGGTGGACGACGGCGTAACGAGCGGCGCCGGTGTCGCGACGCCGCGCTCACGTCCAGGAGAGTGCCATGGTGGATACGGATCGGATCGTCGGCGGCGCCAAGGAGGCTGTCGGCAAGGTTCAGGGCGCGGCCGGCGACTTCGCGGGCTCCAACCGCGACTCGGTCGAGGGACGTTTCCGCGAGGCCCAGGGCCAGGCTCAGAACGTCTACGGCCAAGTGAAGGACAAGGCCCGCGACATCGCCGACCGGGCCGGTGACTACGCGAGCGACGCCTACGAGCGCGCCGGCGACGTCGCGGAGGACGTCTACCAGCGGGGCGGCTCGTACCTGCGCGACGGGCGCAGCGCCGGCGGCGCCCGGGTGGAGGAGAATCCCCTGGTCGCGCTGCTGATCGCGGGCGCGGTGGGCTACGGTCTCGCCCTGCTGGTCCACGGCCGCCGCTGACCGGGAGCGGCCCCGCCCGGCACGGGCGGGGCCGGCCCTCGGACGAGGCGGGCCTGTCGAGGCCGGTCGCGCTACTGCGCGGTCCAGCCCCCGTCCATGCTGATGTTGGCGCCGGTGATCTGGCTCGCCGCGTCGGAGCACAGGAACACCGCCAGAGCGGCCACTTGGTCGACGGTCACGAACTCCTTGGTCGGCTGCGCCTTCAGCATCACGTCCTCGATCACCTGCTCCTTGGTGAGGCCGCGGGCCTTCATCGTGTCGGGGATCTGCGCCTCCACGAGCGGCGTCCAGACATAGCCCGGCGAGATGCAGTTCACCGTGATCTTGTGGGGCGCGAGTTCCAGAGCCGCCGTCTTGCTCAGGCCCGCGATCCCGTGCTTGGCCGCCACGTAGGCCGACTTGAACGGCGAGGCCACCAGCGAGTGGGCCGAGGCCGTGTTGATGATCCGGCCCCAGCCCCGGGCCTTCATCCCGGGGATCGCCGCGTGCATCGTGTGGAAGGCCGAGGACAGGTTGATCGCGATGATCTGCTCCCACTTCTCGGCCGGGAACTCCTCGATCGGCGAGACGAACTGGATCCCCGCATTGTTGACCAGCACGTCGACGGCACCGAAGGTCTCCTCCGCCTCGCGCACCATGGCGGCGATCGCGTCGGGCTTGCTCATGTCGGCGGCCGAGTAACGGGCCTTGACCCCGTAGGCGCTCTCGATCCCGGCCCGCGTCTCCTCGATGGCGGTCGCGTCCCCGAACCCGTTGAGGACGACGTTGGTCCCCTCCGCCGCGAAGGCGCGCGCGATGGCGAGCCCGATGCCGCTGGTCGAGCCGGTGACGAGGGCGGTCTTGGTCTTGAGAGTCATGGAGCCTCCTGGGACGCGGGCGCCCGGCCGAACGGTCGGGGACGGCGCGCTCGCGGTGGGACAGGTCGCGACCTAAGTAGCGCGGGAAGGGGATGCCGGCACAGGGTCGCCCGGAGGCGGTGCGGGCACGATGTCACCGGCTGCCGGCTGCGGGCGCGGCGTGGCCGGGAACGCGATCTCGACCCGCAGGCCGGGCCCGTTATCGGCGAGCCGCAGGCTCCCGTGGTGCAGGCGCACGACGGCGTTGACGAGGCTGAGGCCCAGCCCGAAGCCGGGCCGCGAACGGGCGTCCTCGAGGCGCACGAACCGGTCGAGCACGCGGGCCCGTTCCGCCTCGGGAATGCCCGGGCCGTGATCGGAGACGGCGAGGCGGATCGACTCCCCGTCGCGCCACGCCTCGAGCGTCACGCTGGTCTCCGCACTCTCGGATTCGGCCCCATATTTCAGGGCGTTGTCGATGAGATTGGCGAGGGCCTGACCGATTAGCTCGCGGTTGCCCGCGATGGTGAGTGCGTCCTGCGCGTGCACGGCGAGCGTCAGCCCCTGATCCTCGGCGAGCGCCTCGTACAAGTCGCCGACGCTCCGGACCGTCTGGCCCAGATCCAGCGGCACGAGGATCTCCCGGGCAGACCCGGCCTCGAGCCGCGCGATCATCAGGAGGGCGTTGAACACTCGGATCAGCCCGTCGCCCTCCTCGATCACGGCTTCCAGCGCCGCGCGCAGCTCCTCCGGCGTGGAGGCGCGGCGCAGGGCCTCGTCGGCACGGTTGCGCAGGCGGGTCAGCGGCGTCTTGAGGTCGTGGGCGATGTTGTCGGAGACCTCGCGCATGCCGCGCATCAGCTCGCCGATGCGCTCCAGCATCTGGTTGAGGCTCGATGCGAGACGGTCGAGTTCGTCGCCGTTCCCGGCCACGTGGAGCCGGTCGTCGAGATCGCCGGCCATGATCGCGCGGGTTGTCTGAGTCATGGCATCGACGCGGCGCAGCACCCGGCTCGCCGCCAGCCAGCCCCCGATCACCCCGAGGATCACGACGGCGGCGAGCGAGGTGATGAACGCGCGCCCGATCACCGCCCGCAGCCGGTCGCGCTCCTCGGTGTCGCGCCCGACGAGCAGGCGGAACCCGCCCGGAAGGGTGAAGACCCGCACGATCGCCCGGTGCGCCTCGGCATCCGCGTCGTTGCGGCCGTAGCGCGTCTCGCTCTGGCCCGGCGTCGCCAGCACGGCGGCGGGCACGTAGCCGACATTGCCGACGACATGGTCGCCGCCGGCCGTGGTCACGAGGTAGAGCGAGGCGCCGGGCTCGCGGGAGCGCCGCTCCACCACGGTGATCAGCCGACGCAGGCCGCCGGCATTGTACTGTTCCGACAGCCCGTTGATCTCGGCGTCGATCGTGGAGACGATCTGGTCGTCGAGCACCGCGCGGGCGTTCCACGCGACGTACCCGAGCGCCAAGAAGGCGCAGAGGGCGAAGATCGCGAGGTAGGCCAGCGACAGCTTGAACGCGGTGGTGCGGAACAGCTTCTGGAAACGCGCCGCCGCGGTCTCGCGGGCGATCGGCGCGTCGGTCCAAACCTCGCTCACCCGGCCGCGCCCTCGTCGTAGCGCAGCACGTAGCCGGCGCCCCGGACCGTGTGGATGATCGGCGACGCGAAGCCCTTGTCGAGCTTGCTGCGCAGGCGCGAGACGTGGACGTCGATGACGTTGGTCTGCGGATCGAAGTGGTAGTCCCAGACATGCTCGAGCAGCATGGTGCGCGTCACGACCTGCCCGGCGTGCCGCATCAGGTACTCGAGGAGGCGGAACTCGCGCGGCTGCAGCGGGATCTCGCGGCCGGCCCGGGTCACCCGGTGCGAGAGCCGGTCGAGTTCCAGGTCACCGATCCGGTAGCGCGTCTCCTCCGCGGCGCCGGATCCGACCTGCCGCCGGGCCAGTGCCTCGGTGCGCGCCAGGAGTTCGGAGAACGCGTAGGGCTTCGGCAGGTAATCGTCGCCGCCGGCGCGCAGGCCCTTCACGCGGTCGTCGACCTGACCCAGCGCCGACAGGATCAGGGTCGGGGTGGCGACGTTCTGCTCGCGCAGCGACCGGATCAGCGACAGCCCGTCGAGCTTCGGCAGCATCCGGTCGACGATCAGCACGTCGTAGTCGCCCTCCCGGGCGAGCGCGTACCCGTCGAGGCCGTCATGCGCGCTGTCGGCGACGTGTCCGGTCTCGCGGAACGCCTTGACGAGATAGGCGGCCGCCTCGCGGTCGTCCTCGATGATCAGCAGTCGCATGGCCCCGTTCCATAGCGCGCCGCGCGAGTCGGGGGAACGTATCTCCATCAACATGGTCAAGCCGCTCCCCTCCCCCGTCGTGATGGACGGGCCGAGGCCGCGGACCTCGACCCGTCCCGAAGCGGCGCGCGGAGGACTCGGAGGGCGCGAGATCCGTCACCGGCTTCGTCCGCGTGGGCGATGGGCCACGCGCGGTTCGAGGATGATGGCGCGGGAGCGGTTACGGGACGCTCGCGGGAAGATGACTTCGCGGTAAGGCGGCCGCGGCGGGCTGGCCAACAGCGAAACGCCGACGGGCCGCTCTCGGAGAGAGCGGCCCGTCGGCGTCGCGGATCGGTGTTCGTGGTGAGGGAGTGTTTCTGATTGCGATGGGCAGGTCTGGCGGCGACCGACTCTCCCGTGTCTTGAGACACAGTACCATAGGCGCTGGCGTGTTTAACGGCCGAGTTCGAGATGGGATCGGGTTCTGGGCACGCCGCTCAGGCCACCA
>NZ_JBKFAP010000043.1:0-23093 GCF_053345715.1 Methylobacterium sp. D48H | reverse complement strand
GGATCTGCACGCTGCCGGAGGGCACCGAGATGGTGATGCCGGGCGACAACGTGACCATGGACGTGGCGCTGATCGTGCCGGTGGCCATGGAGGAGAAGCTGCGCTTCGCCATCCGCGAGGGCGGCCGAACCGTCGGCGCCGGCGTCGTCGCCGCCATCAACGACTGAGCTCGAGCAAGCATCCTTAGCAGGGCGCGGCGGGGTGAAGGCCTCGCGTACCCCGCCGTCCCTCTCAAGGTTCCAGGATCATGAACGGTCAGAACATCCGCATTCGCCTCAAGGCGTTCGATCACCGCATCCTCGATGCGTCGACCAAGGAGATTGTCTCCACGGCCAAGCGTACGGGCGCGACCATCCGCGGCCCGATCCCGCTCCCGACGCACATCGCCAAGTTCACCGTGAACCGCTCGCCCCACATCGACAAGAAGTCGCGCGAGCAGTTCGAGATGCGCACGCACAAGCGGGTGCTCGATATCGTCGATCCGACGCCTCAGACCGTGGACGCGCTGATGAAGCTCGACCTCGCCGCTGGCGTGGACGTGGAGATCAAGCTCTGAGTCCGCTGAGGACTTAGAGCTTACCGTTTCATCGCGCGAGGGAGAGAACCTATGCGCTCAGGCGTCATCGCACAGAAGGTCGGCATGACCCGCGTCTTCACGGACGCGGGGGAGCATGTCCCCGTCACCGTGCTCAAGATCGATCAGTGCCAGGTGGTTGCCCACCGCACCGTCGAGAAGAACGGCTACGTCGCGCTGCAGGTCGGCGTCGGCAAGGCCAAGGTCAAGAACGTCTCGGCCGCCGAGCGGGGTCGCTTCGCGGTCGCCAAGGTCGAGCCGAAGAAGAAGCTCGCCGAGTTCCGCGTGTCCGAGGACGCGCTGATCCCGGTCGGCGCCGAGATCACCGCGGACCACTTCATCCCCGGCCAGTTCGTGGATGTCACCGGCACCACCACCGGTAAGGGCTTCGCCGGCGGTATCAAGCGCTGGAACTTCGGCGGCCTGCGCGCCACCCACGGCGTGTCGATCTCGCACCGCTCGATCGGTTCGACCGGTGGCCGTCAGGATCCGGGCAAGACCTTCAAGAACAAGAAGATGCCGGGTCACCTCGGCGTCGAGCGGGTCACCACCCAGAACCTGCGCGTCGTGCGCACCGATCCCGAGCGCGGCCTGATCCTGGTCGAGGGCGCGGTCCCGGGCGTCGCCGGCGGCTGGATCCAGATCCGCGACGCGGTGAAGCGCAAGCTCCCCGCCGACGTTCCGCTGCCGGGCAAGTTCCGCGAGAACGGCGCCTCCGCCCCGGCGACCGAGGCCCCTGCGGCTGAGGAGACCGCGTGATGAAGCTCGATATCAAAACCCTCGACGGTGCCGGCGCCGGCTCGGTCGAGCTGAACGAAGAGATCTTCGGCCTGGAGCCGCGCGCCGACTTGCTGCAGCGCATGGTCCGCTGGCAGCTCGCCAAGCGGCGCGCCGGTACCCACGCCGTGCAGAACCGCTCGGACGTGAACCGGACCCGCAAGAAGCTCTACAAGCAGAAGGGCACCGGTAACGCCCGCCACGGCGCGGCCTCGGCGCCGCAGTTCCGCGGCGGCGGGCGCGCCTTCGGCCCCGTGCCGCGCGACCACAGCCACGACCTGCCCAAGAAGGTCCGCGCGCTGGCCCTGCGCCACGCCCTGTCGGCCAAGGCCAAGGCCTCGACCCTGATCGTCGTCGACGACATCAAGATCGAGGATCACAAGACCAAGGGTCTCATCGAGCGCTTCGGCAAGATGGGCCTCTCGAACGCGCTGATCATCGGCGGTGCTGAGGTCGACGTGAATTTCGGCCGGGCCGCCCGCGCCATCCCGCAGATCGACGTGCTGCCCGTGCAGGGCATCAACGTCTACGACATCCTGCGCCGCGACACGCTCGTCCTGACGAAGGCTGCCGTCGACGCGCTGGAGGAGCGTTTCAAATGAGTGCCGATCCGCGCCACTACGACATCGTCGTCTCCCCGGTCATCACCGAGAAGGCGACCAACCTGACCGAGCAGAACAAGGTCGTCTTCCGCGTCGCCCCCAAGGCGACGAAGCCTCAGATCAAGGAGGCCGTCGAGAAGCTGTTCGACGTGAAGGTCACGGCCGTGAACACCCTTGTCACCAAGGGTAAGAAGAAGATTTTCCGCGGTCTCCGCGGACAGCGCTCCGACGTGAAGAAGGCGATCGTGACCCTGGCCGAGGGCCACTCGATCGACGTCACGACCGGGCTCTGAGGACGGGATTTAGGGATCCAAGCCGATGGCCTTGAAGACATTCAAACCGGTCACGCCGAGCCTGCGCCAGCTCGTGCTCGTCGACCGCCGTGAGCTCTACAAGGGCAAGCCGGTGAAGGCGCTGACGGAGGGCAAGTCGTCCTCCGGCGGCCGCAACAATCTCGGCCGCATCACCGTCCGCTTCCGCGGCGGCGGCCACAAGCGCGTGCTGCGCAACGTCGACTTCAAGCGTCGCGAGCAGCTCGGCGTCGCCGCCACGGTGGAGCGGATCGAGTACGATCCGAACCGCACGGCGTTCATCGCGCTGATCAACTTCCCTGACGGGAAGCAGAGCTACATCCTGGCCCCGCAGCGCCTGCAGCCGGGCGACAAGGTGGTGGCCGGCGAGAGCGTCGACATCAAGCCGGGCAACGCCGCTCCGGTCGGCTCGATGCCGGTGGGCACGATCGTCCACAATGTCGAGCTGAAGATCGGCAAGGGCGGCGCGATCGCCCGCTCGGCCGGCAACTACGCGCAGATCGTCGGCCGCGACCAGGGCTACGTGACGCTCCGCCTGAACTCGGGCGAGCAGCGCCTGGTCCACGGCCAGTGCTTCGCCAGCGTCGGCGCGGTCTCGAACCCGGACCACATGAACATCTCGCTCGGCAAGGCCGGGCGCAACCGTTGGCTCGGCAAGCGCCCGCACAACCGCGGTGTGGCGATGAACCCGGTCGACCATCCGCACGGCGGCGGCGAGGGTCGCACCTCGGGCGGCCGCAACCCGGTCACGCCCTGGGGCGTGCCCACCAAGGGGAAGAAGACCCGGTCCAACAAGCGGACCGACGTGTTCATCCTGTCCAGCCGCCACAACCGCAAGAAGTAATCGCTATGGCACGCTCTCTCTGGAAGGGGCCGTTCGTCGACGGCTACCTCTTCAAGAAGGCCGAGGCGGCGCGGGGCTCCTCGCGCTCCGAGGTCATCAAGATCTGGAGCCGCCGCTCCACGATCCTCCCGCAGTTCGTCGGGCTCACCTTCGGTGTGCACAACGGGCAGAAGCACATCCCGGTCTACGTCACCGAGGAGATGGTCGGGCACAAGTTCGGCGAGTTCTCGCCGACCCGCACCTTCCCGGGCCACGCGGCCGACAAGAAGGCGAAGAGGCGCTGAGATGGGCAAGCAAGCCACCCCCCGCGCGCTCCCCGAGAACGAGGCGAAGGCCGTCGCGCGCATGCTGCGCGTCAGCCCGCAGAAGCTCAACCTCGTGGCGCAGATGATCCGCGGCAAGAAGGTCGACACGGCGCTCGCCGAGTTGCAGTTCTCGCGCAAGCGGATCTCGACCGAGGTCAAGAAGTGCCTCGAGAGCGCCATCGCCAACGCCGAGAACAACCACGACCTGGACGTCGACGACCTCGTCGTGTCCCAGGCCTTCGTGGGCAAGGCGCTGGTTCTCAAGCGTTTCCACGCCCGCGCCCGCGGCCGCGGCGCGCGCATCCTGAAGCCCTTCTCGAACCTCACCATCGTGGTTCGCGAAGTCCGCCAAGCCGAAGCGGCTTGAGGAGGATCTGATGGGTCAGAAAGTCAACCCGATCGGTCTCCGGCTCGGCATCAACCGGACCTGGGATTCCCGCTGGTTCGCCAACAAGGGCGACTACGCGAAGCTCATGCACGAGGACGTCGCGATCCGCGCCGCCCTCATGAAGCAGCTCAAGCAGGCGGCGGTCTCCAAGATCGTCATCGAGCGCCCGCACCGGAAGTGCCGGGTCACCATCCACTCGGGCCGTCCGGGCGTGGTGATCGGCAAGAAGGGCGCGGACATCGAGAAGCTGCGCAAGCTCGTCGGCACGATGACCAAGGCCGACGTGACCATCAACATCGTCGAGGTGCGCAAGCCCGAGATCGACGCCACCCTGGTGGCCGACTCGATCGCCCAGCAGCTCGAGCGCCGCGTCGCCTTCCGGCGCGCCATGAAGCGGGCCGTGCAGTCGGCCATGCGTCTGGGCGCCGAGGGCATCCGGATCAACTGCTCGGGCCGTCTCGGCGGCGCCGAGATCGCCCGCCAGGAATGGTACCGCGAGGGGCGCGTCCCGCTGCACACGCTGCGCGCCGACGTCGACTACGGCACCGCTACGGCGTTCACGACCTACGGGACCTGCGGCATCAAGGTGTGGGTGTTCAAGGGCGAGATCCTCGAGCACGACCCGATGGCCCAGGACAAGAAGGCCCAGGAAGAGGGCGGCCGCTCTGGCGGACGCCGTGAGCGCGATGGCGAGGGCGGCCGCGAGCGCGGACGCCGCGAGCGCGAGCACGCGTAAGGTAGGAAGCCATGCTGCAACCGAAAAAGACCCGCTTCCGCAAGCAGTTCAAGGGCCGCATCCACGGTGCGGCCAAGGGCGGCTTCGAGCTGAACTTCGGCCAGTTCGGCCTGAAGGCGGTGGAGCCCGAGCGCGTCACCGCCCGCCAGATCGAGGCGGCCCGCCGCGCGATCACCCGCGAGATGAAGCGCCAGGGCCGCGTCTGGATCCGGGTGTTCCCGGACGTCCCGGTGTCGTCGAAGCCGACCGAGGTCCGCATGGGCTCCGGTAAGGGCGCCCCGGATTACTGGGCGGCCCGGGTCCATCCCGGCCGGATCATGTTCGAGGTCGACGGCGTTGCCGAGAACATCGCCAAGGAGGCGCTCCGCCTCGGCGCCGCGAAGCTCCCGATCCGCACGCGGGTCGTCCAGCGCATCGCCGACTGAACGGAGGATATCGTGAAGTCGACCCAGAGACTGTCTGATCTGAAGGCGCTGTCGCCGGATCAGCTGAATGACGAGCTGATCAACCTCAAGAAGGAGCAGTTCAACCTGCGCTTCCAGGGGGCCACCGGCCAGCTCGAGAACGTCGCCCGCGTCCGCGAGGTCCGTCGCGACATCGCCCGTGTCCGGACTCTGCAGCGTTCCAAGACGCTGCAGCAGGCCAAGGGCTGAGGCGGGTTTTAGGAGACAACCATGCCGAAGCGCATCCTGCAGGGCACCGTCGTCAGCGACAAGGGTGAGAAGACCATCGTGGTGAAGGTGGAGCGCCGCTTCACGCACCCGGTGATGAAGAAGACCGTGCGGCGGTCGAAGAACTACCACGCGCACGACGAGGGCAACGTCGCCAAGGTCGGGCAGACGGTGTTCATCGAGGAGTGCCGTCCGTTCTCCAAGACCAAGACCTGGAAGCTGGTCGAGGGCGAGGCCGCCCAGGCCGAGGCCGGCGAGGCCGCCTGATCCCGGGATCCCGGCGGCTGCGGTCTCCGCGTCCGCCAGATCCCGGCCCGCGGCGTCGCGGGATGGTGCCCCCTCTGGGGTGACCATCCCGGGGATGCCCGGCGACCGGTACGACGAACGCCCGGACGCAATTCGACTCGCGAGAGCCGGATTCGTGCCGGGCGTCGTCGTTTTCGGCCGCATGTCTGGCGGTTGGGTCCCGGTCGCCGGCGGGCCGAGCCTGCTGCGGGACCGCGGGAGGCGTCGCCATTGCGGCTGGCGGTCGTCCCGTTCGGCGCGTTGTGTCGGCATTCGTACGCGGCTTGGCGGCCGATTACCGGATTGGATTGCTGTCGCGGGGCATCCGGGTGTCGAGCCGGGATTTCGTGACTTGCGTGCAGCAAAACCGCGTTCCGGCCTTGCTGGTTGAGAACAAAACGGGTACATAGAGGCGGTGGCGACGCGCGTTGTGAACTGCGTCCAACCCCTTCATAAGGAGCCCGCCAGATGGCCCAGCCCGCATTGAAAGTGGTCGACATGCCCCCGGTGGACAAGGACAAGTCCAAGGCGATCGACGCCGCCCTGTCTCAGATCGAGCGCGCCTTCGGCAAGGGCTCGATCATGCGGCTCGGCAAGAGCGACAAGGTCCAGGAGGTCGAGACCGTCTCGACCGGCTCGCTGGGCCTCGACATCGCGCTCGGCGTCGGCGGCCTTCCCCGCGGCCGCGTGATCGAGATCTACGGTCCCGAATCGTCCGGCAAGACGACGCTGGCGCTCCACACGATCGCGGAGGCCCAGAAGAAGGGCGGCGTCTGCGCGTTCGTGGACGCCGAGCACGCCCTCGACCCGGTCTACGCCCGCAAGCTCGGCGTGAACCTCGACGACCTGCTGATCTCTCAGCCCGACACGGGTGAGCAGGCGCTCGAGATCACCGACACGCTGGTGCGCTCGGGCGCCATCGACGTGCTGGTGGTCGATTCGGTGGCCGCGTTGACCCCGCGGGCCGAGATCGAGGGCGAGATGGGCGAGAGCCAGCCGGGCCTCCAGGCCCGCCTGATGAGCCAGGCCCTGCGCAAGCTGACCGGCTCGATCTCGCGCTCGAACTGCATGGTCATCTTCATCAACCAGATCCGGATGAAGATCGGCGTCATGTACGGCAGCCCCGAGACGACCACGGGCGGCAACGCCCTCAAGTTCTACGCCTCGGTGCGCCTCGATATCCGCCGCATCTCGACGCTCAAGGACCGCGACGAGGCGATCGGCAACCAAGTCCGCGTCAAGGTGGTGAAGAACAAGGTCGCGCCGCCCTTCAAGCAGGTCGAGTTCGACATCATGTTCGGCGAGGGCGTGTCGAAGGTCGGCGAGCTGATCGACCTCGGCGTGAAGGCCGGGATCGTCGAGAAGTCGGGCGCCTGGTTCTCGTACAACAGCCAGCGCCTCGGCCAGGGCCGCGAAAACTCGAAGGGCTTTCTGCGCGACAACCCGAAGATCGCGGCCGAGATCGAGGGCTCGATCCGGCAGAATTCCGGTCTGGTCGCCGAGAAGATCTTGGAGAACGCCGCGCCGACGGCGGACGATCTCGACGAGGGCGAGGCCTAGGCTGCGCCGCCGCGGGCCGGCGACGGCGCGCGGCGGACCTTGCGACGTTCGAAGATGCGCGGCCCCGGAGTCTCTCCGGGGCCGCTCTTCGTTGAGCGACGGTGACCGGACGCGACGGGCCGGTCAGTCCGCCATCGTCTTCTTCACGGTCTCGACGAGCTGCTTCAGGCTGAAGGGCTTGGGCAGGAAGTTGAAGGTCTCACCCTCGGGCAGGTTCTTGCGGAACGCGTCCTCGGCGTAGCCGGACACGAAGATCACCTTCAGGTCGGGCTGATGCTTGCGCACCTCCCGCAGGAGCGTCGGGCCGTCCATCTCGGGCATGACCACGTCGGAGACGACGAGATCGATGGTCTGCGCGCCCTCGCGGACGATCGCCAGGGCCTCGAGGCCCGAGGCCGCCTCCAGCACCGTGTAGCCGCGGGCCGAGAGCGCCCGGCTGTTGACTGCCCGCACCGGGTCCTCGTCCTCGACGAGCAGGATGGTCCCCTGCCCCGTATGATCGGCGGCGGGCTTGCGCGGCGCCGGCTTGTCGACCTTGGCGGGCGGCGTCTCCCCGTTCGGCACAGCGGCGTCGCCGCCCGCGGCCGGCGCGGTGACCGGCTTGGCTTCCGACCCGGAATCGGGATGGGCGGTGGTGGAGGCCGGCGCGAGCGGCTCCGCGCGCGGCAGTGCCGGCTCGACCGCCGCGACCGGCACCTCCTCGGGCTCCGCAACGGGCACGTGACGCGGCAGGTAGATGCGGAAGGCCGTGCCCTCCCCGACCTTCGACTGCACGTCGATGGTGCCGCCGGACTGCTTGACGATGCCGAACACCGTCGAGAGCCCGAGGCCGGTGCCCTTGCCGATCTCCTTGGTGGTGAAGAACGGCTCGAAGATCTTCTCCATCAGCTCGGGCGGGATGCCCTGGCCGGTGTCGCGCACCTCGATCAGCACGTGGTCGCCCGCCGGCGCCCCGCCGCGCCCCTCCGCCCCGGCGGCCGCCCCCGGATCGGAGACGTTCTCGGTGCGGATCATCAGCTTGCCGCCCTCCGGCATGGCGTCGCGGGCGTTGACCGCCAGATTGACGATCACCTGCTCGAACTGGTTGACGTCGGCCTTCACGGGCCAGACCTCGCGGCCGTGCTTCAGCTCCAGCGCGACGCGCTCGCCGAGCAGCCGCTTGAGGAGTAGGGTCAGCTCGGAGAGCGCCTCCCCGACATTCATCACCTCCGGGCGCAGCGTCTGCCGGCGGGAGAACGCCAGGAGCTGGCGGACGAGGCCCGCCGCCCGGTTGGCGTTCTGCTTGATCTGCATGATGTCCTGGAAGGCCGGGTCGGTCGGCCGGTGGCTCGCGAGCAGCAGGTCCGAGTAGCCGATGATCGCCTGCAGGACGTTGTTGAAGTCGTGCGCGATGCCGCCGGCGAGCTGGCCGACCGCGTTCATTTTCTGGGCCTGAGCGACCTGCTGCTCCAGTTGGCGCTGCGCCGTCGTGTCGAGGGCGTAGAGGATCACCCGCTCGGCCTCGTCGGTCTGCTGGCCGGCATCGCCGCCGTCGGCCGGGCTCAGCCAGACCCGGGCCGAGCGGCCGCCGGGCCCGTTGAGCTGGACCTCGATGGGCTCCGGATCCGTCCGCCCGCTCGCGGCGCGGGCGAGCCCGGCCTCCAGGGCGGTCCGGTCGGCCACCGAGTCGGCGACGTTGGGCTCGACCCGCGGGACACCCTCCCCGTCCGGGGCGCCGTCGTCGGCCTGCCGCGGGACCGTGCCGAACAGGCGCGTGAACGAGGCGTTGGCGCGGGCGATCCGGCCGCCGCTGTCGAGGGTCGCGATGGCGATCGGCGAGTTGTTGAGGAAGCGGGCCAGCCGGACCTCGGCGGCGCGCTGCGGCTCGTCGGTCTCGGCCCCGGCGGACCGGTTGATCACGAAGGTCCGCGACGAGCCGGGCTTGCCGTCCTTGCCGAAGGCGACCCGGTGGTAGAGCCGGACCGGCAGGGTGTGGCCGTTGCGGCGGCGCAGGTCGAGGTCGAAGCGGTCGGTGCGGACCTCGCCCGGCAGGCCGGCCGTGCGCACCAGCACGTCCGCCTCCGGGGCGATCTCGGTGAGGTGCGGGCCGCCGGGGCCGACGCTGGCGAGGTCGTAGCCGAGCCAGGCCGCCAGGGTCGCGTTCATGTAGACGATGGCGCCCGCCGGATCGATCGACAGGAAGCCCGCCGGGGCGTGGTCGAGGTAGTCGATGGCGTGCTGGAGCTCCTGGAAGACGTTCTCCTGCCGCTCCCGCTCGGCGGTGATGTCGGCCACCGTCCAGAGGGAGGCCGCCCGGCGCGGGCGCGCGAGGGGCCGCACCGAGACCCGGTACCAGCCGAAGCCGCGCTCGCCGGCCGTGGGCCCGAGGGGCGGCGACATCCGCACCTCCTCGATGTGGGCCCGGGCGTCGCGCGAGGCCTGCGACAGGCGGTAGACCGCCTCGGAGACCTCCGGCGAGCCGACGAGGATGCGCTCCACCGGCACGAGGTTGGAGAAGGTGTCGCCGCTGGCGATCCGGAGATAGGCCTCGTTGGCGTAGATCAGCCGGCCGCCGTCCTCGACGACCAGCTGGCCGTCCGGCGAAGCGTCGACGATGCCCTTGGTGATGTCGTCCCGGGCGGCGCTGCCGCTGAGCTGGAGCGCCCCGATGGCGAGGGCGAACAGGAAGAACACGCCCGCCATGGCCAGGAGGGCCAGCAGCCAGACGATCAGCGACTGGGCCTGCTCATTGGCCACGAAGGACAGGCCGATGGCCGCGCCGACCAGCAGGCCGGCGAGCACGAGGAGCAGGCCGACCCGGCCCGGCTGTTCCGAGCGGTCGATCGAGCCCGTGCCGAGCAGGGACGAGGCCTGCGCGACCGGGGGACCCGAATTCTGCGGGCCCGCGGCGGGCGCCGGAGGTCCAGTGACGTCGGCCATCGGCTTCATTCCAGAACAGTCACCCGGTTAGTCCGCCGGCCATATCAGGACATGCGGGGCGCGGCATCAGTCTCGTCGCGCCAAGCCTTGACACAGCCTCGCGAAAAAAGGTGGAGGAAGCGTGGCTTTCGCCCCACCGGGCGTTCGGCGAGACGGCGCGGCGCGCGGATCGCGCGGGGCTACGCCGCCCGTCTCCGCAGGCGCAGCACGAACCCGATGACCTCCGCCACCGCGCGGTAGTGCTCGGCCGGGATCTCCCGGTCGATCTCCACGGTGGCGTGGAGCGCCCGGGCGAGCGGCGGGTTCTCGATCACCGCGACCCCGTGCTCGGCCGCCACCGCGCGGATGCGTAGGGCGAGCGCGTCGACGCCCTTGGCGACGCAGACCGGCGCGGCCATGCCGGTCTCGTAGCGTAGCGCCACCGCGTAGTGGGTGGGGTTCGTCACCACGACGGTGGCGGTGGGGACCGCGGCCATCATGCGCTTCTTCACCCGGGCCATCCGGAGCTGCTTCAGGCGCCCCTTCACCTCGGGATTGCCCTCCGACTCCTTCATCTCCTGCTTGAGCTCCTCCTTCGACATCCGGTGGCGCTTGCGCCAGCGGAACCGCGCGTAGAGCGCGTCGCCGAGGGTGATCGCGAGGTGCATGCACAGCATGCCGGCGAGCAGCTTCAGGCTGAGGGACAGGATCGCCGGCATGGAGGCGGCCGGGTCCAGCTGTGCGAACACTTCCAGCCGGTCGCGGTCGTTCCACAGCATCACCGCGCCGACCACGCCCACGGCGGCGATCTTCGCCAGCCCCTTGCCGAACTGGAACAGGGCCTCGACGCCGAGGAGCCGCTTCACGCCCGCCATCGGCGAGAGGCGCGAGAATTTCGGCATCAGCGTCTCGGCGGAGAAGACCAGCGGGTGCTGCAGGAGCCCCGCGGCCAGCCCGGCCACGACCGCCAGCCCGACAGGCACCGCCACCGCCTGGAGCCACAGCCACAGGCCGCGCGTCATGGCCGCCTTCATGGCCGTGGCGTCGTCCGGCAGGGTATGGGCGTTGGCGAGGTAGGCCTTGAGCCCGTGCAGCAGGTTCGAGGCGATGGTCGGGGCCGCGACCAGCAGCGCCAGGGTGAACGCGGCCAGTATCGCGAAGGTGTTGATCTCGGTGCTGGTCGCGACGTCGCCGCGCTCGATCGCCTGATCGAGCCGTCGTTGGGACGGCTCCTCGGTCTTGTCCTCGTCGTCGGTATCGTCGGCCATCGCGCGTCGGGCTCAGAGCGGGGACATCGTCGGGGCACGGGCGATCCGGCCGCTCAGCGGCCGACGTAATCCCCGAGATACCGGCCCAGGTCGTCCAGGAAGACGCCCATCATGACGCCGAGGCAGCCCATCAGCAGCAGCATGCCGATCAGCACCGAGGCCGGGACCGCCAGGAAGAACACCTGCATCTGGGGCATCAGCCGCGACAGCACGCCGAGACCCAGGTTGAACAGGATCCCGAAGGCGATGAACGGGCCGGCGATCTGCACCGCCAGGGTGAAGCCCCGGGCGAGCGCCTTCGTGGCCAGCATCAGCGCGTCCGAGAAGGACGGCACGCCGTCGGGGGGCAACACCACGTAGCTGCGGGCCACGCCCTCGATGGCGAGATGGTGCAGGTCCGCGGCGAAGATCAGCGTGATCCCGAGCAACGACAGGAAGTTGCCGATCGCCACCTGCTGGCCGCCCTGGCTCGGATCCACCGTCATCGCGTAGGACAGCCCGACCTGCGCCGAGATGATCACCCCGGCGGTCTGAAGGGCGGCGAGGATCATCCGCACCGTGAGGCCGAGCACCAGCCCGATGATCGTCTCGCCGAACAGGAGCCCGATCAGCCGCGGGCCGGCCACGCCCTCCGTGCCGCCGAGCAGCGGGCGCACGGTCGGGAACAGCACCAGGGACGTGAGAAGCGCGAAGGCGAGGCGCAGGCGCGGCGACACGGTCTGCTCGCCGATCCCCGGCATCAGCATGATCAGCGTGCCGATGCGCGCGAAGGTGATCAGGTAGGCCGAGGCGATGCCGGGCAGGAGCAGGTTCATCGCGGCCCCTATGGCACGCGGCGGCCGCGCCTGTCCCGGCCGGCGGGCGCATCAGCCGCCGGCCGCGATGCGGGCGGCGATGCGGGTCATGTAGCCGGCCATGGCGTCACCCATGAAGGGCAGCATCAGCAGGAGCGCGGCGAACACCGCCACGACCTTGGGCACGTAGATCAGCGTCTGCTCCTGGATCTGCGTCAGGGCCTGGACCAGGGACACGGCGAGGCCGACCGCGAGCGCGACCAGCATCAGGGGCCCGGCCACCTTGAGGAACACGAAGATGCCGTCGCGGGCGATGTCGAGGATGGCGAGGCCGGTCATGGGGATGCGATCTGTGCGGGGGGAGCGGGCGGGGAAGCGGTCGGCCGGTCAGATCTGCATCCGCATGATCTCCTCGTAGGCGGAGATCATGCGGTCGCGCACCGCCACCATGGTCTGCAGGGCCGTCTCGCTCTCGGCGACCGCGGTGACCACGTCCACGACGTTGGCCTTGCCGGCGGCCGCGGAGACGGCCTGGGAATCGGCCCGGCGGCCGGCATCGCCGACGCTGTCCAGGGTCTGCCCGAGCATCTGCATGAAGTCGGTGCCGGTGCCGGTCGTCGGCTGCACCCGGGGGGCCGGCCGGCCGCCGGCGAGGCCCTGGACGGCCGCGTAGGCACCCGCCGCGAAGTTGCTCGAAGCCATCGCCATGCGTCCTTGCTAAGCGGTCCTGCCGCGGGCTTCGGGGGTCACTTCAGGATGCCGAGGGTCTGCGCCAGCATCTTGCGGGTGGCGCTGATCATGTTGAGGTTCGCCTCGTAGGAGCGCTGGGCCTCCCGCAGGTCCATGTTCTCGATCAGCGCGTTGACGTTGGGCATCTGCACCACGCCCTGGGCGTCGGCCGCGGGGTTGCCGGGCTCGTACTTGGTCCGGAAGGCCGACGGGTCGCGCCTGACGCGCCCCGCCTCGACGAGCTTGGCACCGGTCTCGTCGTCGAGGTGGCTGGTGAAGGTCGGGATCTTGCGGCGGTAGGGCTGCGCCCCGGCGGAGGCCGGCGCGGAATCGGCGTTGGCGATGTTCTCGGCGATGATGCGCATCCGGCCCGACTGGGCCTTGAGGCCCGCGGCCGCCACCGCCAGCGACTTCGTGAATTCCATGGCTCAGGACCCTCCCGCTGCCGCGACCCCGCGGCCGTCGGCGCTCCACATTCGGCCGTCGCGCGTCAGCTCTTGCCGATCGCGATCTTCAGGGTGGTCAGGCTGTGCTGGTACAGCGAGGCGGCGAGCTGGTAGTCCGCCTGGTTCTCGCCGGCCTTCATCATCTCGTCCTCGAGGTTGACGCCGTTGCCGCTGGGCCGGACCTCGAAGCCCTTGGCGCGCTTGGAGTCGGCTCCGACCGTCTGGCCGGGCGGTGCCATGTGGCCCGCGCTCGTGAGCGTCAGGCCGGAGCCGCTGGTGGCGAGGGCGCCGGTCGCCCGGTCGAAGCGCGGCTCCACGAGGTCGCGGGGCTTGAACCCCGGCATGTCGGCGTTGGCGACGTTCTCGGCGATCACGCCCTGGCGCGCCTGCGCCCATTGCATCCGCGTGCGCAGCATGCTCAGCACGGGCAGATCGGTGAGGGCCATGGTCGCCTCCGGGATGGCGTGGCCGCGCCGGGACGAGCGGGCTCGGCAAAATCTGCCGCCTGCATGGTTAACGGCGCGTTAAGCCCGATCTCCGGGCCGGCCGGTGCCCGCGTCAGCTCGCGCCACGGGGGGAGTGAACCCCCGGTTCGGCCGGGCCGGCGGCGCAGTCCCGACCTATTGTCTTGCGCGCGCTCAATTAAAAGGTCTGTTAACGAACTCTTAACGTCGTTTGCCTTGCCGCCCCTCCGGCGTGGTATGGATCAAGTCCGTGCCGGCGCGCACCCGCGGCGGTCGGAACGTGCGAGTGCGTAATCTTGCGATGGCTGCAATCCGTGTTCGGCTCTGACGGCTCCCCCATCGTCCAGTATATCGTGATCTTCGCCGTCATCTTCACGGCGCTCGCGGCGATCGTGTTCACGGTGCGCCGGCTCACCGGCCGGAGCCTCGCCCTGCCGGGGCGGTCCGGGAGCCGCGGGCGCCAGCCGCGCCTCGGGATCGTCGACGTGTACGAGCTTGACCGGGCCCGGCAACTCATCCTGCTGCGCCGGGACAATGTCGAGCACCTGCTCCTCGTGGGCGGCCCCAACGACGTGGTGGTCGAGCGCAACATCCAGCGCGGCCAGCGGCCCCTGCCGGAGGCGGCGATCCGGCCGGAGCTGGCGCCGGAGCCGCTGGACGAGCCGCTCCCGGACCCCCTCGTCCAGGGCGGCCGCCTGCCCGAGCCGCCCCGCGGTCTGCCGGAATCCGGTGGCCGGCGCGCCGAACCGCTGTTCGATCCGGGCTTCGCGATGCCGGTGGTGGTGCCGTCGCCGGTGCCGCGCTCGGCCTCCGCTCCGCCCGTGACTCTGCCCCTCGATCCCGGGCTGTTCGGCGGCGACGAGCCCGGCCAGGACATCACCGCACCTCTGAGTGCCGCGCCGCCCCAGGCGCCCGCGCCTCAACCCCCGGCGCCGCCCGCGCCCGAGCCGATGGTGTCGCCGCCGATGGTGTCGCCGCCGATCGCGCCGCCGGCGGTGGAGCCGCCCGCGCCCCCGCCGCGCGAGCCGGTCGCGCCGCGGCGGATCCTGAGCCGGACCGCGCCGCCGCTGATCGAGCCGCGGCCCAACCCGGCCTCCGAGCGCAAGCTCGAGCCGGCACCGGCGGAGCCGGAACCCGCCCGTCTGGCCCCGAGCCTCGCGGTGCCCTCCGAGCGCAAGTCGGTCGATCCGGTGGTCCTGTCCGACATGGCCCGGCAGCTCCAGGCCGCCCTGTCGCGCTCGTCCTCGGCCGTGACGCCGCCGCCGCAGCCCGCGCCCGCCCCGCCGGCGCCCGAGGGCGTCGATCCGCTGGCCGCCGCGATGGCGAGCGTCCCGGTCGAACCTTTGCCCGCCCCCGCCCCGGTCGACGAGCCCGAGGCCCCGCCGCCACCTCCGCCTCCGGCTAAACCCGTGCCGCCGTCGGCGATGCCCAAGGTCGAACCCCCTCCGCCCGTGCCGGCCCCGCCGCCGCCGACGACGACGACGCCGTCCGCGCCCACGCCCGACGCGAAGGGATCCGGCAACCCGTTCTCGGTGGAGGAGATCGAGGCCGAGTTCGCCCGCCTCCTCGGTCGCCCACTCGACAAGCGGAGCTGAGGAACTCCGCCCCCGCCGAGCGGGCGCGTCGGGACCGCGTCCTCGATCGCGAGAACCGCGATTTACCGAAGGTTAACCATCTTCCGGGACGTTCCGGCGCGGAGGATGTCGCTATGCTCGCGCTGGATGCTGGAACGGCTCACCGGAGCCGCGCTTACAGCGCTTTCCGGCTCGACCGGGCCGGCCGCGTCCGCGCGGCCGAGATCCTGTCGGCCGAGGACGACACGCAGGCGCGCCGCCGCGCCCGGGCGATGGTCGGGCGCCACGCGATCGAGCTGTGGGAGCGGACCCGCTTCCTCGGGCGCTTCGAGCCCACCGTGGCGGCGGCTCAGGATCGCGCCGGCCGCTGAGGCCGGCGGCGCCCGCCCGTCCCGTCAGCGGCCGGCGGTCTCCGGCATGGCCAGCACGGCGAGGAAGCTGAGGATCGCGGCCCCCGCCAGGTAGAACCCGACGAAGCCGATGCCGCCGTAGGCCGCGAGCTGCTGCGCGATGTAGGGCGCGCCCGACGCCCCGAGGATCCCCGCGAGGTTGTAGGTCACCGAGGCGCCCGTGTAGCGCACCCGCGTCGGGAACAGCTCAGGCAGGACGGCGCCCATCGGTCCGAACACCCACCCCATCGTCAGGAGGCTGAGGCACAGGAAGCCGAGGACCGGCGGCCAGGTGCCGGTGCCGGCGGCGTGGCCCAGCATCGGCCCCATGAGAAAGCCCAGCAGGAACGTCACGGCCATGCCGGAGAGCAGCACCGGCCGGCGGCCGAAGCGGTCGGCCGCGGCCCCCGACACGACGGTGCCCAGCGCCATGAAGCAGACCGCGATGCACTCGAACAGCAGGAAGGTCGGCCGGCTGTAGCCGAGGGTGCCGGTGCCGTAGCCCAGGGCGAAGACGGTCGAGAGGTAGAACACCGCGTACACCGCCACCATCGCGAAGGTGCCGACCAGGACGGCGTGGCCGTGCTGGGTCAGCATGGTGGCGAAGGGCACGCGCTCCGGCCGCGCCTGGCTGAGCGCCGCCTTGAAGGCCGGCGTCTCGGTGAGCTTCAGGCGCACATAGAGCCCGACGCCGACGAGCGCCGCCGAGGCCAGGAACGGCAGGCGCCAGCCCCAGGCCTGGAAGCTCTCGGGCGTCAGGCCGAAGCTGAGGGCGAGGAAGCCGAGATTGGCCAGGACGAAGCCGACCGGCGCCCCGAGTTGCGGGAAGATGCCGTACCACGCGCGCCGGCCCGGCGGCGCGTTCTCGACCGCCAGCAGCGCCGCGCCGCCCCACTCGCCGCCGAACCCGATCCCCTGCCCGCAGCGCAGGATGCACAGCGCCGCCGGCGCCCACCAGCCGACCGACGCGTAGGTCGGCAGGCAGCCGATCAGCACCGTGGAGATGCCCATGATCAGCAGCGACGCCACCAGCGTCGCCTTGCGGCCGACCCGGTCGCCGAAATGCCCGAACAGGGCCGCGCCGACGGGCCGCGCGATGAACGCGATGGCGAAGGTCGCGAAGGCGCTGAGCTGCTGCACGCCGGGCGCGCCGGCGGGGAAGAAGACCGGGCCGATCACCAGGGCGGTGGCGGTGGCGTAGATGTAGAAGTCGAAGAACTCGATCGCCGTCCCGACGAAGCTCGCGGCGAGGATCCGCCGAGCACTCGGGGGGGGCGCTCGGGGGGGCGCTCGGGGTGGCCTGCGAGGGGTCTGCGGTGTTGCCCGCGGGGTCGATGGTCTGCAGCATGATCGGGATGGGGGGTCCGGGTCGGTCGCAGCGCTTTCGCACGGGCCGCCGGGGGCCGATACCCCGCTCCGGACATGGGCATCCGCCCTGGACGCGGAGGTCGCTGTGCGGTGCACCGACGGCGGCCTTGCGTTCCCCTGTCCCCTTCGCCAAGCTGAACGGCCATATTCCGCGACGGTCGCCGGCCGCGGCGCCGTCCCTATCACTTGAGTATTGCGATGAGAGTCACTGTCGAGCGCGCGGCCCTGCTCAGGTCGCTCGGCCACGTGCACCGGGTCGTCGAGCGCCGCAACACGATCCCGATCCTGTCGAACGTGCTCCTGCGCGCGGAAGGGTCGGGTCTCCAGCTCCGGGCGACGGATCTCGACATCGAGGTGACCGAGAGCGTGCCGGCGGACGTGGCGGATGCGGGCGCCACAACCGTGCCGGCGCACGTGATCTACGACATCGTGCGCAAGCTCCCCGACGGCGCGCAGGTCTCCCTGGAGACCGGCGGCGAGTCCGGCCAGATGACGATCCGGTCCGGACGCTCGCGCTTCGCCCTGGGCGCCCTGCCGGAGGGCGACTTCCCGGACCTCGCCGCCGGCGAGATGCCGCACGGCTTCGAGATCGCCGCCGCCGACCTGAAGCGGCTGATCGAGAAGACCCAGTTCGCGATCTCCACCGAGGAGACCCGCTACTACCTGAACGGCATCTACCTGCACACGCTGGAGACCGAGAACGGCCCGGCGATGCGGGCGGTGGCGACGGACGGCCACCGGCTCGCCCGCGTCGAGATCCCGGCCCCGCAGGGCAGCGTCGGCATGCCGGGCGTGATCGTGCCCCGCAAGGCGGTCGCCGAGATTCAGAAGCTCCTCGACGACGGCGGCGAGACCGTCTCGGTCGACCTGTCGCCCGCGAAGATCCGCCTGCGCTTCGCCGGCGGCCTGACACTGATCTCCAAGCTGATCGACGGCACCTTCCCGGATTACCAGCGCGTGATCCCGGCCAACAACGACAAGCGGCTGACCGTCGAGCGCGACGCCTTCGCGAAGGCCGTGGACCGGGTCTCGACGATCTCGTCGGAGCGCGGGCGCGCGGTGAAGCTCGGGCTCGCCGAAGGGCGCCTCGCGCTCTCGGTGAACAACCCGGATTCCGGTAGTGCCACCGAGGAACTCGACGTCGATTACGAGGCGGCCGGCCTCGATATCGGCTTCAACGCCCGCTACCTCCTCGACATCACCGCGCAGCTCGAGGGCGACACCGCCCTGTTCAAGCTCGCGGATCCCGGCTCGCCGACCCTGATCCAGGACCGCGAGGGCGCGCCGGCGCTGTACGTGCTGATGCCGATGCGGGTGTGAGGCGGCCGCGCGGATCCCGGTCCCGCCCTCGTCCCGAGGTGCCGGAGCGCAGCGGGGGCCGCGCGGGAGGTCCCCGGACGGCGATGTGGTTTCTGGAGCCCGCCCGCGCGGCCCGCTGACGCGGGCGCCTCGGGGCGAGGTGGTTGGATGGGATGTCAGACAGCAAGGGACGGTTGAGCGCGGCGCGTCTCAGCCCCTCGATTCACCCCTCGGTTCACCGATGAGCGACATCCGCGATCCGCGGGACGAGCTCGACGGGTCGAGCCTGCGCGTCACCCGCCTGATCGCCCGCGATTTCCGCAACCACGCGGACCTCGAACTGACGCCCGAGGCCCGCTTCGTCGCGCTGGTCGGGGAGAACGGCGCGGGCAAGACCAACCTGCTCGAGGCGCTCTCGCTGTTCGTGCCGGGCCGGGGCCTGCGCCGGGCGGAGTTCGCCGCCATGGCGCGCAGCGGCGGCCCGGGGGGATTCGCGGTCTCGCTCACTCTCGACCGCGACGGCGCCGAGCACCGGCTCGGCACCGGGCTCGAGCCGCCGGGTCCCGACGGGCGCGCGAGCCGGCTGTGCCGGATTGACGGCGCCACCGCGGCCTCGCCGGTGGCGTTCAGCGAGTTCCTGCGGGTCGTCTGGCTGACCCCCGACCTCGACGGCCTGTTCCGCGGGGCGGCCGGAGACCGGCGACGGTTCCTCGACCGTCTCGTGCTGGCGGTCGACGCCGCCCACGGCGCCCGGGTCTCCGCGCTGGAGCGGGCCCTGCGCTCGCGCAACCGCCTGCTGGAGGAGCGGCCCGACGACGACCGCTGGCTCGACGCGGTGGAGCGGGAGGTCGCGGAGCTCGGCGTCGCCGTGGCGCTCGCCCGGCGCGAGACCGCCGAGCGCCTCGACCGGCTGATCGCCGAGACCCGGGACGACGCGCAGCCCTTCCCCTGGGCGGCCATCCGCCTCGAGGGCGACCTCGACGATCTGGTCGCTGTCTGGCCGGCCCTCGAGGCCGAGGACCGCTACCGCATGGCGCTCCGCAACGGCCGCAATCGGGACCGGGCCGCCGGCCGCACGCTGATCGGGCCGCAGAGCAGCGACCTCGTGGTCCGCCACGGCCCGAAGGACGTGCCGGCCGGGACGGCGTCCACGGGCGAGCAGAAGGCGCTGCTCATCGGCCTCGTCCTCGCCCACGCGCGGCTGGTGCGGGCCATGAGCGGCATCGCCCCGCTGATCCTCCTGGACGAGGTGGCGGCCCACCTCGATCCCCGCCGCCGGGCCGGCCTGTTCGAGGCCCTCGAGGCCCTCCCGGGGCAGGTCTGGATGACCGGCGCCGACCCGGACGCCTTCGCGCAGGCCGGCACCCGGACGCAGGTCCTGCGGGTCGGCGGCTGATCGGCCTCAGGCCGCCCGGACCGACCCGAGGAAGCGTGCGACCTCGACGCCCAGATGCTCGGACTGGCGCGACAGCTCGCCGGCCGCTCCCAGAACCTGGGCTGCCGCGGCTCCGGTCTCTTCCGAGGCCCGCGCCACTCCGGAGATGTTGCTCGTCACCTCGTCGGTGCCGGCCGCCGCCTGCGAGACGTTGCGGACGATCTCCTGCGTGGCCGCGCCCTGCTCCTCGACCGCCGCCGCGATGGTGGCGGCGACCGCGTCGATCTCGCGGATCCGGGCGGCGATCGTGTCGATGGCCGAGACCGCCTGGCCGGTCACACCCTGGATCTGGCCGATCTGCTGGCTGATCTCCTCGGTGGCCCGGGCGGTCTGGCCAGCGAGCTCCTTGACCTCGGCGGCGACGACCGCGAATCCGCGGCCGGCCTCGCCGGCCCGCGCCGCCTCGATCGTGGCGTTCAGCGCCAGCAGGTTGGTCTGGCCGGCGATGTTCGCGATGAGCCCGACCATATCGCCGATGCGCGTCGCCGCCTGGCTGAGCGCCTGAACGAGGTGCTGGGTCTCGTCCGCCTCGCCGACCGCCGCCTGCGCGAGGTTGGCCGAGCCGAGGACCTGCCGGCCGATCTCCTGCACGGAGGTGCCCAGCTCCTCGGCGGCGGCCGCCACGGTCTGGACGTTGGCGGAGGCCTGCTCGGCGGCGGCCGCCACCGTTGTGGACTGGCTGGCCGTCTCGGTCGCGCTCGACGTCATGGTCTGCGCCGTGGCCTGCAACTCGGTAGCCGAGGACGAGACCATCCCGACGATGCTGCCCACGGCCCGCTCGAACCCGTCCGCGAGTTCCACCATGGTCCGCCTGCGCGCGGCCACCGCCGCCTCGTCGGCGCGGCGCTTCATCTCGGCTTCCTCGGCGGCCTTGCGGGTGACCATGACCTTGATGCCCTCGACGGCCTTGCCGACGGCCCCCACCTCGTCCCTTCGGGCGGCCTCGGTGATCTCGGCCTCGACCTCGCCCTGCGCCATCCGCTGCAGGACCTTGACCAGCCGGTCGAGCGGCCGCGTGATCCCGACCGTGGCGATGAACACTGCCGCCAGCAGCCCCGCCAGCATGCCGAGACCGCTGACGATCATCAGCGTCCGGCGGGTCTCGTTGGTCTGATCGGTCAGGTCGCCCGAGCCCTTCTGCATGTACGTATCGATGTCCTCGGCCATCCGGTTGCCGTCGGTCAGCAAGCCGGAGAACGTCGGGTCGATCGCCGTGTGGATCAGCGCGATGGCTTGCTCGTTCTGATTGGCGGTGCCCAGCCGGCGGACCTCGCTCACGTCCCTGAGATAGCGCTCGATCCGCGCGGCCTGCTCATCGATGCGCGCGGCGAAGGTCGGGGCGTGCGATCGGAGGCTCGGAAGGAGCGCCCTCACCGCGGGCAGCGCGGCCTCGAAGCCGCTGTTGGCGGCCTGCATCTGGCCCTGATCGGTCTCCGCGATGATCCGGTAGACCCAGTAATTCAACTCGATCACCAGGCGGTTCAGCCTGCGTGCCTCCGCCACCGCCGTCGCCTCGCGGGCGAGGAACTCGCTGTAGCGGTCGTCGATGACCGTCATCCGCGCCTGAGCGTACCAGATACATCCGCCGACAATCACGCATATCAGCGCGATGACGGCAGCAATTTTTGGAAGTATATTGATATTGGATAAGCGTATCACTGTCTTGAAATCCCTTCACTCGATCGATGATCGGCCTCATGATCTCATGGGATTCACTTTGGTCGTCGAGGTCGATAAAGCTTTGAAAGCGCGTTTGTGTCAATGAGAAATATCATTTTGCGGTTTGATTTTGTGTGTCCGAGCTTTTTGCGATATTTTATATCAGCATGGCTCCTCATATATTGACTACAATACACTCATTGGAACGATTTAAAGAACAAATATTGATCTAGGATATGGAATATGGGATCGGTCTTTACGGGCCGGGTTCTTCGACAGCTCGTGGGCGACGTCCCGGGGCGCGACCCCGGCGCCGCGCCACCGGCCTTTTCGCGGCTGCGGATCGCGCCACATAGTGGGCGCTGCACGCCGCCGGCGTGCCCACGGAACTCCGCGCGCATGTCCAAGCCCGTCCACGCCATGATCCGCGTCCTCGAGGAAGAGCGCGCGCGCGACTACTATGCCCGTGCCTTTGGTCTCGCGGTGTCCGGCCGGTTCGACTTCCCGGACTTCACCCTCGTCTACATGCGGGATCCGGACTCGCCGTTCGAGCTGGAGCTCACGGTGAACAAGGGCCGCGACAAGCCCTACGATCTCGGCGACGGCTACGGGCACATCGCCTTCGTGGTCGACGACGTGGAGGCCGAGCACGCCTGGCACCGGCGCGAGGGCTTCACGGCCACCGACGTCAAGACCCTCAAGCACGGGGACGACGTGCTCGCGCGGTTCTTCTTCGCCACCGACCCGGACGGCTACAAGATCGAGGTCATCCAGCGCGGCGGCCGCTTCGCGTGACCGGTCCGGTCCGCCATTCCCTCTCCGGAACGTCTTCGAGATCCATGCAGGACAA
Organism: Methylobacterium sp. D48H; assembly: GCF_053345715.1. Classification (NCBI taxonomy): domain Bacteria; kingdom Pseudomonadati; phylum Pseudomonadota; class Alphaproteobacteria; order Hyphomicrobiales; family Methylobacteriaceae; genus Methylobacterium; species Methylobacterium sp. D48H. The sequence goes on along the minus strand of NZ_JBKFAP010000043.1, from coordinate 867 downwards.
GACCCGCATCGTCTGCATCCGCCACGGGCAGTCGACCTTCAACGCCGCCCACCGGCACGGGGGCGGCGATCCCGGCCTGCCCGACGCCCGCCTGACCGAGCTGGGCCAGGCCCAGGCCCGGGCCGCGCGGGAGCGGCTGCGGCCGATCCCCTTCGACCTCGTGGTGGTCTCGCCCCTGACCCGCGCCATCGAGACCGCGGCGATCCTGTTCGGCGAGCATCCGAGCCGACCGCGGGTGCTGGTCGAGGTGCTGCACCGCGAGTGCCAGGAGAGCAGCTGCGATGTCGGCCGGGCCGCCTCGGAGATCGCCGCGGACTTCCCCCACCTCGATGTCGGGCACCTGCCCGAGGTCTGGTGGCACGCGGAGCCCGGCTGCGAGGTCGGCGGCTACCCGGTGGAGCCCCGCCCCCTGTTCGACGCCCGGGTCGCGGCGTTCCGCGACTGGCTGCGGGCCCGGCCTGAGACCACCATCGCGGTGGTCGGCCACGGGACGTTCTTCTACCACCTCACCGGCACGTTCCTGGAGAATTGCGGCACCATCGACTTCGATCTCGACGCCGCGCCCGCGGCTGCCTGATCAGGCCGGCACCCGGGCGCGCGCCGCGTCCATGCGCTGACGGGCGCCGGCGACGGCGATCTCCGGCGCCTGCCGGCCGATGGCGAGGGTCTCCGCGAGGATCGCGCAGGCCTCGGCCCAGGTTCCGGTCAGGAACGGTGCCGCCCCCTCGGCCACCTCGGCGGCGCAGCGCGCGTCCTCGCCGGCGCGTTCCGCCGCCGTCGCGGTGCGGGACACCGCCGCGGTCAGCGCGCCTTCCCGCCAGCGCCGCGCCTGGGCCGCCGCCTGCGCGCGCGCCCCGCCCCGCCACG
>NZ_JBKFAP010000042.1:0-25035 GCF_053345715.1 Methylobacterium sp. D48H | reverse complement strand
TCGCCCCGCCCGTCTCGGCCAGGACCTTCGTGATCGCCGCCGTCAGAGACGTCTTGCCGTGATCGACGTGGCCGATCGTGCCAATGTTGCAGTGCGGCTTGGTGCGGGAGAACTTTTCCTTGCCCATCAGAGCCTCCTAGATTCGAATTCGCGTTGCGGAAGAAGAGATGCTTAGGCGTACTTGGCGATGACCTTGTCGGCCTCGCCGCGCGGCACCTCTTCGTAGTGATCGAACTGCATCGTGAAGTTGGCGCGGCCCTGCGAGAAGGAGCGCAGCTGGTTCACGTAGCCGAACATGTTGGCCAGCGGCACCATCGCGTTGATGACGTTGGCGTTGCCGCGCATGTCCTGGCCCTGGATCTGGCCGCGGCGGGCGTTCAGGTCGCCGATGACCGAGCCGGTGTACTCCTCCGGCGAGACGACCTCGACCTTCATCACCGGCTCGAGCAGGACCGAGCCGCCCTTCTGCAGCGCCTCGCGGAAGGCGGCGCGGGAAGCGATCTCGAAGGCGAGCGCCGAGGAGTCGACGTCATGGTAGGCGCCGTCGACAAGCTCGACCTTGACGTCGACCACCGGGAAGCCGGCGAGGACGCCCGCGCCGAGGACCGAGTTGAGGCCCTTCTCGACGCCCGGGATGTACTCCTTGGGCACCGCGCCGCCGACGATCTTCGACTCGAACGAGAATCCGGCGCCCGGCTCGTTCGGCTCGACGACGAACTTCACGCGGGCGAACTGGCCGGTACCGCCGGTCTGCTTCTTGTGCGTGTAGTCGATCTCCTGACGGCGCGTCAGCTTCTCGCGGTAGGCGACCTGCGGCTGGCCGATATTCGCGTCCACCTTGTAGGTGCGGCGCAGGATGTCGACCTTGATGTCCAGGTGGAGCTCGCCCATCCCCTTGAGGATGGTCTGGCCGGACTCCTGGTCGGTGGAGACGCGGAAGGACGGGTCCTCGGCGGCGAGCTTCGAGAGCGCGATGCCGAGCTTCTCCTGATCGGCCTTCGACTTCGGCTCGACGGCGATCTCGATGACGGGCTCGGGGAACTCCATCTTCTCGAGGATCACGGCCTTCTGCGGGTCGCAGAGGGTGTCGCCCGTGCGGGTGTCCTTGAGGCCGGCCAGCGCGACGATGTCGCCCGCGAAGGCCTCCTTGATGTCCTCACGGTTGTTGGCGTGCATCAGGAGCATGCGGCCGACGCGCTCCTTCTTGTCGCGCGACGAGTTCAGCACGTTGGCGCCGGTCTCGACCTTGCCCGAGTACACGCGGCAGAAGGTGATCGTGCCGACGTGGGGATCGTCCATGATCTTGAAGGCGAGCATGGAGAAGGGATCCGCATCCGACGGGTGACGGACGGTCTCTTCCTCGGTCTTGAAGTCGATGCCCTTGATCTCGCCGCGATCGGCCGGGGAGGGCAGGTAGTCCACGACGGCGTCGAGGAGCGGCTGCACGCCCTTGTTCTTGAACGCCGAGCCGCAGAGCACCGGGTGGAAGGCGCGCAGCTGGACGGCCTTGCGCACCAGGACGCGCATGGTGGCCTCGTCGGGCTCGTTGCCGTCGAGGTAGGCGGCCATGGCGTCGTCGTCGAGCTCGACGCAGGCCTCGACCAGCTTTGTGCGGTACTCGACGGCCTGGTCCTTGAGGTCGGCCGGGATCTCGGTCTCGTCGAAGTTGGCGCCCAGCGCCTCACCCGACCAGACGATCGCCTTCATCTTGATGAGGTCGATCACGCCCTGGAAGCTCGACTCGGCGCCGATCGGCAGCTGCAGGCAGACGGGCTTGCCGGCGACGCGGTCGATGATGTCGGCGACGCACTTGAAGAAGTCGGCGCCGATCTTGTCCATCTTGTTGACGAACACGACGCGCGGCACGTCGTACTTGTCGGCCTGACGCCACACGGTCTCGGTCTGCGGCTCGACGCCCTGGTTGCCGTCGAGCACGCAGACGGCGCCGTCTAGCACGCGGAGCGAGCGCTCCACCTCGATGGTGAAGTCGACGTGGCCGGGGGTGTCGATGATGTTCAGGCGCTTGTCGCGCCAGAAGCAGGTCGTCGCAGCCGAGGTGATCGTGATGCCACGCTCCTGCTCCTGCGCCATCCAGTCCATGGTGGCGGCGCCCTCATGGACCTCGCCGATCTTGTGGGACTTTCCGGTGTAGTAGAGGATCCGCTCGGTCGTCGTGGTCTTGCCGGCATCGATGTGGGCCATGATGCCGAAGTTGCGGTAGTCCTCGATCGCGTGCGTGCGGGGCATCGAATTGCTCCTGAGAGACGGCGGAACCGCTTACCAGCGGTAGTGCGAGAAGGCGCGGTTGGCTTCCGCCATCCGGTGCGTGTCTTCGCGCTTCTTGACGGCGTTGCCGCGGTTGTTCGCGGCGTCGAGCAGTTCGGCCGAGAGGCGCTCGACCATGGTGCGGTCGTTGCGCGAACGCGCGGCCTGGATTAGCCAGCGGATCGCGAGGGCCTGGCGGCGCTCGGTGCGGACCTCGACGGGGACCTGGTAGGTCGCGCCGCCGACGCGGCGGGAGCGGACCTCGATCATCGGGGCGACGTTGTCGAGCGCGGCGCGGAACACCTCGATCGGGTTGGCGCGGGCGCGGTTCTCGACGATGTCGAAGGCACCGTAGACGATCCGCTCGGCGGTCGACTTCTTGCCCTCGTACATGATGGAGTTCATGAACTTCGTCAGCACCACGTCCCCGTACTTCGGGTCCGGGATGATCTCACGCTTCTCGGCAGAGTGACGACGGGACATCTTCTGAGACTCTCGAACGAAAAGATCTTAAGCGCCCCGCGCAGGCCGCCTCAGCCCTGAGGCCGGCGACATCCTTGCGAGGCCGTGAAAACGCGTACCGGCGCCCGGGAAATATCCGGGCGTCCGACTTACTTCGGGCGCTTGGCGCCGTACTTCGACCGGCGCTGCTTGCGGTTCTTCACGCCCTGCGTGTCGAGCACGCCGCGCAGGATGTGGTAGCGCACACCCGGAAGATCCTTCACGCGGCCGCCGCGGATCATCACCACGGAGTGCTCCTGAAGGTTGTGACCCTCGCCCGGGATGTAGCCGATCACCTCGAAACCGTTGGTGAGGCGCACCTTGGCGACCTTCCGGAGCGCCGAGTTCGGCTTCTTCGGGGTCGTCGTGTAAACGCGGGTGCAGACGCCGCGCTTCTGCGGGCAAGCGTCGAGCGCCGGAACCTTGTTGCGGCTCCGCTGGATCTTCCGCGGCTGGGCGATCAGCTGGTTGATCGTCGGCATCCTGTGCCCTCTTCCTCGGTCACCTAGTCCGAACTGCGCAGGGCAGTCCGCAAAACGAATATGCGCCGGAGGGCCTGTCACGGACCCTCGGCGCGGTGTGGGCAGAGGAGCACGCCCGAAACGAACGCGCTCGTACCTACGGATCTGACTTACAGCGTCAGGCGATTTGAACCCTCGGAGCGCTCGGGGCGATGGCGGCGGCTTCTTGGGTTGCGCCCAAGGGCCGTCGGCAGCCGATGGCCGTCCGAAGTGGCGCGCTTCTAGACGCCGTTGCGCCACAGGTCAATGCGGTCACGGCAGAAAACTGCACCGCGGCGGAGGTTAAGGATCGGTCAAGGGCGCGCACGGCGCCCGCGATCGGCGAGCCTTCGCGACGGCGGAGCCGAGGGACCGCTATCGCGCACGGGGCGTCGTCCCGTCAACGGAAGCCGGGGCAGGCCGGCCACGTGGCGGCGGGACTTCGGCGCAGCCTCGGGCCCTGCCCGGGCGCGGCAGGAAAATCTGCCCCGCAGCCGCCAGATCTTTCGGCGAGCGGCACCCGCCCGCGAGGAAAAAATAGAATCTTTCTCCGTTGATTTTCGTGTTCTCTAAAGATGAAATGCGCTGGCGGTCGAGATAAATCCTGCTGGCATCCTCTGATTTTGCGCCACTAGACAATAACAAATCGATTTATACGTCAACTCAGAAGTCTGACGCGATCTAGACTGCAATATTCGCGATATTTGATCATCGCTCTGCCTGTACCGGCCCCGAACCATCCGATGGAGTCACGCGTGCGCCGCCTCTTCGCCCTCGTTCTCGCGACCCTCCTGTCGGTCGGCCCCGCAACGGCCGACCGTCTGGACGACATCAGAAAGGCCGGCGTTCTCCGGGTCGCCGCCTTCGACAGCAACCCGCCGTTCGGCTTCGTCGATCCCGCGACGAAACGGATCGCCGGCCTCGACATCGACTACGCGCAGGCCATCGCCGACGCGCTCGGCGTCAAGCTGGAGATCCGGCCCACCAACCCGGCGAATCGTATCCCGCTGCTGATCTCCGGCAAGGTCGATCTGGTTCTGGCGAACTTCACCATCACGGACGATCGGGCGAAGCAGCTCGATTTCAGCATCCCGTACTTCGCCTCCGGCCAGCAGTTCCTGGCCAGGAAGGGCACCCTGTCGTCGCCGGAGCAGCTCAATGGGCTTCGAATCGGTGCAGACAAGGGCACCACCAACGAGATCGTCCTGCGCCGCGACTTCCCGAAGGCAGTCGTGGTCGCCTTCGACGACACGCCCTTCGCGTTCACGGCCCTGCGCAACGGCAATGTCCAGGCGATCACGCAGGACGGCCCGAAGCTGGTCGGGCTGCTCGCGAAGGTGCCGGACCGGCAGAACTACGAGATCCCCGCCTTCAGCATCTCCAACGACTATATCGGCGTCGGCATCCCGAAGGATGAGGCGCGGCTCCGGGACCGCGTGAACGAGACCCTGCGCGGCCTGGAGTCGAGCGGCAGGGCAGCGGCGATCTATGATCGCTGGTTCGGGCCCGCGACCGAGCAGCCGCTGCCGCGCCTGTTCCGGATCGGGGACCGTCCCTGACCGGGGCGGCACGAAGACGATGGCCGCGCTGTTCGGCGATCCACTCGCGCCGCGCTACCTCGTCTGGCTGCTGCAAGGCTTCGGGACGACCCTGACCTTGTCGGCAGCCACCTGCCTTGCCGGCACGGTGCTGGGCCTCGCGGCGTGCGGGCTGCGCGAGGCGGGCGGGCGCGCCGGGCGCGGCGCCGTGGCCGTCTCCGTCGGCATCGTCCGCAACACGCCGCTGCTGGTGCAACTCTTCGTCTGGTACTTCGCGGTGGCCGCCGCCCTGCCGCAGGGCGTGACGGCCTGGCTCAACGCGCCGCACGTCCTGGACCTGGGATTCGGGTTCCTGGGCTGGCCCGCTTACGAGAGCCTCGCCGGGTTCTGCGGGCTCACGCTCTACGCGGGCGCCTACATCGCCGAGGAACTCCGCGCCGGCATCAGGGCCGTCCGGCCCGCTCAGCGGGCGGCGGCCCTGGCCCTCGGCCTCACGCCCGTCCAGGCGTTCCGCCACATCGTCCTGCCCCAGGCCCTGCGCGTCGCCTGGCTACCCATCGTCGGCCAATACCTCAACACGCTCAAGAACACGTCGCTGACCATGACGATCGGCCTCGCGGAGCTGTCCTACGCGTCCCGGCAGGTGGAGACCGAGACCTTCCAGACCTTCCAGGCCTTCGGCATCGCGACGCTGCTCTACGTCGGCGCGGCCGCCGCGGCGGAGACGACCGGGCAGATCCTCGACCGCCGCGCCCGTCGACCGGGCCGGCACCGATGAATCCGTCGGTCATCATCGACAATCTCGGTTACCTGCTGGTCGGGGCCTGGCCCGACGGGCCGGTCGGCGGGCTGGCCCTGACACTGATTCTCTCCGGCCTGTCCGGCCTGGCCTCGGCCGCGCTCGGGCTCGTCCTCGGCATCGCCCTGGCCGTGAGCGCGGGCGCGGCCCGGGCAGCGCTCACCGCCGGGCTCGGCTTCCTCCGCGCCGTGCCGGTCGTGATGCTGATCTTCTGGACCTACTTCCTGCTGCCGATCCTGTTCGGCGTGTCGATCCCCGAGATCGGCACGGTCGCGGTGGCGCTGGCGCTCGTCGGAGGCGCCTACCTGTCCCACGGGGTGGCGGCGGGCATCGCGAGCGTCGGCCGTGGTCAGTGGGAGGCCGGCCTCGCGCTCGGCCTCGACCCCTGGCGCACCCTGCGCTTCGTCGTCCTCCCGCAGGCGCTGCGGGCCATGGCACCGTCCTTCGTCAACCAGTGGACCACGCTCATCAAGGACACGTCGCTCGCCTACGTGATCGGCGTGCCCGAACTCGCCTTCGTGGCGGCGCAGGTGAACAACCGCGCGATGGTCTACCCGGCCGAGATCTTCCTCTTCGTCGGTGCCGTGTACGGCATCCTCTGCGCCGGTCTCGACGGGCTGGCCGCCCGGCTGACGAATACCGGCAAGGTCGCGGCACATCGCACCCCGTGACGGAGCGGCCGGTCGACGCGCCCGAGCCGGCTCGCGGGACACGACCGATTTACCGGGGCACACGTGCAAGGCGTACCGGATCGGGGCAGGTGCGCGCCGGCACGGTCTACGGAGAATTAAAGCGATCCATCGAATTGTCGCGCACATCGGGCGGCCAACTCGCCGCCGCAGGTTCGCGTCGAGGGTGTTGCGTATGGGTTGCGTCGCGGTCAGCAACGTCGTTCCGTTCCGGCGGCCGATTCCCGCCCAGGCCCCCGGCGAGCGGGAGGCGCGCAACCGTCGCCGCAGCGAGCAGCGCTCCCTCCTGGACGCTGTCTACGCGACTGGCAGCATGGTCGTCGCCGCGGAGGATCGCGGCCTCAAGCTCACCGCCTCGCGGCTGCAGGTCTACGGCTTCCTGGCGATCGAAGAGGTCGGCGAGGACGGCCTGATGCGGCGGCTTCGCCCGTCCGAGGCGATTCGCGCCCGGTCGGAGCGGCCCTGGCGCCTGTCGAGGCCCGCGAGCGGAGCCTCGGTCACCATCCCGAGCCTCGACGGGTTCCTGTTCGAGACGGCCGGCCAACCGATCTGATCGACCCCGAACGCTGCACGTCAACCGACCGGCGCGCCGAGAGGCGCGCCGGTCGTCGCACGTTCAGGGCTCGCGTTCCGCGGCCGGACGGGCGGGCACCGCAGCGATCGAGCCGCGCGGCGCCGCGGACCAGCCCCGAAGCCGGATCAGGCCCCCTATGCGGCGGCGACGATTTCCCGCCGCTCCGCTTGCCATCACCCGCGGCCCGTAGTATGCGCCCGGCCTTCGCGACATTTCCGATGGGTGCTCGCACCCCGTGAACGCGGTGACCGCGCCGGTGTCTGACGACACCGCCAGCGCGGTCGAACACATGAGCCGGGGACGTCAGGTCCCCATCAGGCGTCGTCCGCCGGGCAATACCGTCCGTGTGCGGAAACCCGCCTGAAACAAGGAGTCACGCACGTGATCCAGATGCAGACGAATCTGGACGTCGCCGACAACTCGGGTGCACGCCGTGTGATGTGCATCAAGGTTCTCGGCGGGTCGAAGCGCAAGTATGCCGGCGTCGGCGACGTGATCGTCGTCTCCGTCAAGGAGGCGATCCCGCGCGGTCGCGTCAAGAAGGGCGACGTCATGAAGGCGGTCGTCGTCCGCACGGCGAAGGACGTGAAGCGCGCCGACGGTTCGGTGATCCGCTTCGACAAGAACGCCGCGGTCCTGATCAACAATCAGAAGGAGCCGATCGGCACCCGTATCTTCGGACCGGTGCCGCGCGAACTCCGCGCCCGCAACCACATGAAGATCATCTCCCTGGCTCCGGAGGTGCTGTAATGGCCGCCAAGATCAAGAAGGGCGACAAGGTCGTCGTGCTCACCGGCCGCGATTCGGGCCGGTCGGGCGAGGTGATCCAGGTTCTGCCGAAGGAAGGCCGGGCCTTCGTGCGCGGCATCAACCTGGTGAAGAAGCACCAGAAGCAGACCCAGAACCAGGAAGGCGGCATCATCTCCAAGGAGGCCGCCATCCAGCTCTCGAACATCGCGGTCGCGGATGCCAACGGCAAGCCGACCCGCGTGGGTTTCCGCATCCTCGAAGACGGGCGCAAGGTCCGGTTCGCCAAGACCACGGGGGATCAGATCGATGGCTGAGGCCGACAAGAACGCCTACACCCCGCGCCTGCGCAAGCACTACGACGAGGTGGTTCGCCAGAAGCTGATCGAAGAGTTCGGCTACAAGAACCCCATGGAAGTGCCGCAGATCACGAAGATCGTGATCAATATGGGCGTCGGCGAGTCCACCGCGGACTCGAAGAAGGCCTCGGTGGCGGCGGGCGACCTCGCCCTGATCGCCGGCCAGAAGCCGGTCATCACCAAGGCCCGCAAGGCCATCGCGACCTTCAAGGTCCGCGAGGGCATGCCGATCGGCTGCAAGGTGACCCTGCGCAAGCAGCGCATGTACGAGTTCATGGACCGGCTGATCACCATCGCGCTGCCGCGCGTGCGTGACTTCCGCGGCCTGAACCCGCGCTCGTTCGACGGCCGCGGCAACTACGCCCTGGGTCTCAAGGAGCACCTCGTGTTCCCGGAGATCTCCTACGACAAGGCCGAGCAGATGTGGGGCATGGACATCGTCGTGGCGACCACCGCCAAGACCGATGCCGAGGCCAAGGCGCTGCTCGCCGCCTTCAAGTTCCCGTTCCGGCAGTGAGGCCCTCGGGTCTCAGACGCGGACACCGGAGATAGACGACATGTCGAAGAAAAGCTCAGTCGAGAAGAATGAGGCCCGCAAGGCGCTGGTGAAGCGCTTCGCGGCCAAGCGGAAGGCGCTCCTCGAGATCGCCAACAACGACGCCCTCGAGATGGAGGAGCGCTTCGAGGCGCGCCTCAAGCTCGCGGAACTGCCGCGCAACTCGTCGGCCACGCGCATCCGCAACCGTTGCGGCATGACCGGCCGTCCGCGCGCCTACTACCGCAAGATGGGCATCTCGCGCGTGGCGCTGCGCGAGCTTGGCAACCGGGGCCTGATCCCCGGCCTGGTCAAGTCGAGCTGGTAAGGAGGTCCCCATGGTCAACGATCCCGTGGGCGACATGCTCACCCGCATCCGCAACGGCCAGCTGCGCCGTCGCAACGTCGTCCAGACGCCCGGCTCGCGCCTGCGCGCCAGCGTCCTCGACGTCCTGAAGTCCGAGGGCTACATCCGCGACTACGCGGCGACCGACCTCGGCAACGGCCGCACCGAGTTCGCCATCGAGCTCAAGTACTACGACGGGCGCCCCGTGATCCGCGAGATCAAGCGCGTCTCGAAGCCGGGCCGCCGGGTCTACTCGTCGGTCGGCGAGCTGCCGCACGTGGCCGACGGCCTCGGCGTCACCATCGTCTCCACCCCGCAGGGCGTCATGGCCGACCACGAGGCGCGCGAGCGCAACGTCGGCGGTGAAGTGCTCTGCACCGTGTTCTGATCGGGACGGAGGAGGTTATCCCATGTCTCGCGTAGGCAAGAAGCCGGTCCCCGTACCGGCCGGCGTTACCGCCACGGTCACCGGTCAGACGGTGAAGATGAAGGGCTCGAAGGGCGAGCTGTCGTTCGTCGTTCCGTCGCTCGTCAACGTGGCGATGAAGGACGGCGCCATCGAGGTGCAGCCCGTCAACCAGTCCAAGCCGGCGCGCTCCCTGTGGGGCACGTCGCGGGCGCAGATCGCCAACATCGCCGAGGGCGTGTCGAAGGGCTTCGAGAAGAAGCTCGAGATCACCGGCGTCGGCTATCGCGCCGCGATGGCCGGCAAGGCCCTCAAGCTGTCGCTCGGCTACAGCCACGACATTGAGTACGCGATCCCCGCCGGGATCACGATCGCGACCCCGAAGCCCACCGAGATCACGATCTCCGGGATCAACCGCCAGCAGGTCGGTCAGGTCGCCGCCGAGATCCGCGATTACCGCGGACCCGAGCCCTACAAGGGCAAGGGCGTGAAGTACGCGGGCGAGTTCATCTTCCGCAAGGAAGGCAAGAAGAAGTAAGGAGGGCATCATGTCTCGCAAGCTCGAAGCCCTCGATCGCCGCAAGGCGCGCGTCCGCCGCGCGCTGCGGGCGGCCGCCAACGGCCGTCCGCGGCTCTCGGTGTTCCGCTCGTCGAAGCAGATCTACGTGCAGGTCATCGACGACGTCGCCGGCAAGACGCTGGCCTCGGCCTCGTCGATCGACAAGGCGCTCAAGGGCGAACTGAAGACCGGCGCCGATGTCGCCGCCGCCAAGGCGGTGGGCAAGCTCGTCGCCGAGCGCGCCAAGGCGGCGGGCGTCACGAAGGTGATCTTCGACCGCTCCGGCTACATCTACCACGGCCGCGTCGCCGCCGTGGCCGAGGCCGCCCGCGAGGGTGGCCTGGAGTTCTAAGTCACGACGGCGGGCCGGGCGGATCCTCTTCGCCCGGCATATCCGAAACCCGATCGAGCGAGCGGCCCCGCCGGCCGCGTCAGTGAGATGGACAGGTAGACAACATGGCACGTGAACGTGAAGGCGGGGGCCGCGGCCGCCGCGAGGATCGCGAGGAGCGCGACAGCGAGTTCGTGGACAAGCTCGTCCACATCAACCGCGTCGCCAAGGTGGTCAAGGGCGGCCGTCGCTTCGGCTTCGCGGCCCTCGTCGTCGTCGGCGACCAGAAGGGCCGCGTCGGCTTCGGCCACGGCAAGGCCCGCGAGGTGCCGGAGGCCATTCGCAAGGCGACCGAGGCCGCCAAGCGCGGTCTGATCCGCGTCTCGCTCCGCGAGGGTCGGACCCTGCACCACGACGTCAACGGTCGCCACGGCGCCGGCAAGGTGATTCTCCGCGCGGCCCCGCAGGGCACCGGCATCATCGCCGGCGGCCCGATGCGCGCCGTGTTCGAGACGCTCGGCATGCAGGACGTCGTCGCCAAGTCGCTGGGTTCGTCGAACCCCTACAACCTCGTGCGCGCCACCTTCGAGGCGCTCAAGAACGAGGACAGCCCGCGCTCCGTGGCGGCCCGCCGCGGCATCAAGGTGTCGACGCTGCAGTCGCGTCGCCGCGATGCCGATCCGGCCGACCAGTCCGAAGCCGCGGTCGCGTAAGGGAGGGTCCGATGGCACAGAAGACCGTCCGCATCGAGCAGATCGGCTCGCCGATCCGCCGCGAGGCCAGCCAGCGCCAGACGCTGATCGGCCTCAAGCTCAACAAGCTCCACCGCGTGGCCGAGCTGGAGGACACCCCCTCCGTGCGCGGCATGATCCGCAAGGTTGCGCACCTCGTGCGCGTCCACGGCGACGTGGCGTGAGGAGGTCCCGATGAAGCTCAACCAGATCAGCGACAATCCCGGCGCCACCAAGGACCGGATGCGCGTGGGCCGGGGCATCGGCTCCGGCAAGGGCAAGACCGCGGGCCGCGGCGTGAAGGGTCAGAAGGCCCGGACCGGCGTGTCCATCAAGGGCTTCGAGGGCGGTCAGATGCCGCTGCATCGTCGCCTGCCGAAGCGCGGCTTCAACAACCTCTACGCCCAGGACCTGAACGAGGTGAACCTCGGCCGGATCCAGGAGGCCGTCGACGCGGGCAAGCTCGACAAGGCCGCCACCGTCACGGTGGAGAGCCTGGTCGCCGCCGGCATCATCGCCCGTCCCCGCGACGGCGTGAAGCTGCTCGGCGTCGGCGAGCTGACCGCGAAGCTCAGCTTCGAGGTCACCCGCGCCTCCAAGTCCGCCGTCGAGGCGGTCGAGAAGGCCGGCGGCTCGGTCAGCACCGTCTACGCCCAGGGTGCCTCCACCCGCGGCGGCAGCGAGGCGGCCACGGCCTGACGGACGCGACGGGGGCGACCGCCGGACCCGTTGCACGGGCTCCGCGCACCCTTTAAGCCGATCCTTCGAGCGGCGGCCCTGCGACCACGCGGGCCGCCGTTTTTCGTTTCATCCGGGCACCCTTCGCCCGGCAACATGTCCAGGACGCGACGCTTATGGCCTCAGCCGCCGAGCAGCTTGCCGCCAATCTCAATTTCGGTGCGATCGCCAAGGCCGATGAGCTGAAGAAGCGCATCTGGTTCACGCTCGGCGCCCTCGTGGTGTTCCGGCTGGGCACGTACATCCCGATCCCCGGCATCGATCCGGAGCAGTTCGCCCGGAACTTCCAGCAGCAGGCGGGCGGCGTGCTGGGCCTGTTCAACATGTTCTCGGGCGGCGCCGTGGAGCGCATGGCGATCTTCGCCCTGAACATCATGCCCTACATCTCGGCCTCGATCATCGTGCAGCTCCTGACCTCGGTGATCCCGAGCCTGGAAGCGCTCAAGAAGGAGGGCGAGTCGGGCCGCAAGGTCATCAACCAGTACACCCGCTACCTGACGGTGGTGCTGGCGCTGGTTCAGTCCTGGGGCATCGCCATCGGCCTCCAGGGCTCCTCGGCCGCCATCGATCCGGGTCCGTTCTTCCTGGCCTCGACGGTGATCACCCTGACGGGCGGAACCCTGTTCCTGATGTGGCTCGGCGAGCAGATCACCTCGCGCGGCATCGGCAACGGCTCGTCGCTGATCATCTTCGCCGGCATCGTGGCCCACCTGCCGGTGGCGATCGCGGGCGCGCTCGAGCTCGGCCGCACCGGCGCCCTGTCCCCGGCGATCATCCTGGGCGTCGGCGTCGCCGCCGTCGCGCTCGTCTACTTCATCGTGTTCATGGAGCGCGCCCAGCGCCGGCTCCTGATCAACTACCCGAAGCGCCAGGTCGGCAACCGCATGTACGAGGGTCAGACCTCGTTCCTGCCGCTCAAGCTCAACACCTCGGGCGTGATCCCGCCGATCTTCGCCTCGTCGCTGCTGCTGCTGCCGGCGACCGCCGCGAGCTTCTCGGCCAACGGGGGCGCCACGGGCTGGCTCGGCACGGTCACGGCCTATCTCGGCCACGGCACGCCACTGTTCATGGTGCTCTACGCGGCGCTGATCATCTTCTTCACGTTCTTCTACACCGCAGTCGTCTTCAATCCGCAGGAGACGGCCGACAACCTGAAGAAGCATGGCGGCTTCATCCCGGGCATCCGGCCGGGCGAGCGCACCGCGGCCTTCATCGACAAGGTGCTGACCCGCATCACGGTGATCGGCGCCCTATACCTGACCTTCGTGTGCCTCTGCCCGGAGATCCTGTCGTCCTACGCCGCGGCCAGCCTCGGCTTCGGCGGCACGTCCCTGCTCATCGTGGTCTCGGTCACGATGGACACGGTGGCGCAGGTGCACGGGCACCTGATGGCCCATCAGTACGAGGGCCTCGTGAAGAAGGCCAAGCTGCGTGGCGCGTCGACCACGCAACGGCGGCGCTGAGCCTGCTACAGAGGCGGCCGGACTCCGAGGACGCTCCCGCCTCTGGCCCAAAGGTCTGGATGCCTCACCGGCCCGGACCGGCTAGAAAACCCCGAACCCGGCGATGCCAGGGAGGCTTCGCCACCACGGCTTGTGCCCACTGAGAGAGTGGGCCGAACGAGGACAACGCCATGCGCATCATTCTGCTCGGGCCGCCCGGTGCGGGGAAGGGGACGCAATCCGAGCGGATCGTACAGCGCTTCGGCATCCCGCAGCTGTCGACGGGGGACATGCTGCGCGCCGCGGTGGCCGCCAGCACGCCGGTCGGCCTCGAGGCCAAGGCGGTGATGGAATCCGGCGGTCTCGTCTCCGACCGGATCGTGGTCGGCATCGTCGCCGACCGGATCGAGGAGCCGGACGCCCGCCGCGGCTTCATCCTCGACGGCTTCCCGCGCACGGTCGCGCAGGCGGAAGCGCTCAGCGAGATGCTGGCGAGCAAGGGCTTGAGCCTCTCCGCCGTTATCGAGCTGAAGGTCGACGAGAACGCCCTGGTCGGCCGCATCGAGAAGCGCGCCGCCGAGACCCTGGCCCGCGGCCAGGCCGTGCGGAAGGACGACACCCCCGAGGTGTTCAAGCAGCGGCTCGAGGCATACCGCGCCCAGACGGCGCCCCTCTCCGCCTATTACGCGCAGAAGGGCATGCTGGAGACCATCGACGGCATGCAGCCGATCGACAAGGTCACGGCCGACCTGATGGCGACACTGGAGCCGCACGAGGAGCGCGTCGCCTCCTGAGGGTGATCGCGGCGCGCTGACCGGCCGTTTCAGCGCGCCCGTGAACCCGGCGGTGTCCCTGGGGGTTATGGGGCGGGTCCACGATCGGAAACGCCATGACTGTCCGCCTCCTCGCCACCGCCTCCCTCCTGCTCGCGGTGGTCCTCCCGCCGCTGCCGGCCTTCGCGCAGAGTCCGGCCCAGTCCTTCGTGTACGGCCAGAAGCGGTTCCGCAACGCCTGCCGGCCGCCGCTGAAGTATCTGGCGGGGACTTGCGCCCGCCGCTGCCCGGCAGGCTACCAGGACATGGGCCGCACTTGCCGGCTGCGGAATCAGGGCTTTCGCTGAGGCGCGGGCGGCCGCCCGTCGGGGGCGTGGCTCAGATCCGGCCCTCCCTGCGGAGGCTGCCGAAGAAATTGACGACGTCCATCTGGAGCGACCGGTGGCCGAACAGCCGGAGCGGGTAGCCCTCCGCGGTGCCGTCGCGCAGCTCGATCATCGCCGTCATCGTGTTGTAGCGGAACACCATGCGGCGACCGGCGAAGGTCGCCCAGAGCAGGGGCGGATCGCCATCCGCGTCCTGCAGCGCGACCGAGCCGGGCTCCGCCTCGGCGAGAACGCCGCCGATCACCGCCAGCGTCACCGGCATGACCTCCTCCAGGGTCTCCTCGGCAGCTCGCAGCACCGAATCGGCGAACGCCCGCAGGGTCGCGCCGTCGCTCGTCAGAACCGCCATCTTCGCTCCTCGACCAGATCCCAGGGCGCCGCGACGCGCGCGTGACGGGGCGAGGCCGTGCCGACCCGTCGTTGACAACGGGCCGCCCGCGCGCTAGCAGGCCCTCCTTCGTCCAACCGAACGATGGTCCGAGGTGCCCTGTCCAGGGCCGCCCGCGGGCCGCGTCGTCGTTTCACGTGCGCAGGGGCCGGCCTCCACCGGACGCGCGCGACATCGGCCCGGATCCCCGGGTCTCACATGGAGAGTGATCGTGGCCCGTATCGCAGGCGTCAACATCCCGACCAACAAGCGCGTCGTCATCGCGCTCCAGTACATCCACGGCATCGGCGCCAAGAAGGCCGAGGAAATCACCCAGAAGGTGAACATCCCCGCCGAGCGTCGCGTCAACCAGCTGACCGATGCCGAGGTTCTGTCGATCCGCGAGACGATCGATCGCGACTATCTCGTCGAGGGCGACCTGCGCCGCGAAGTCTCGATGAACATCAAGCGCCTGATGGATCTCGGCGCCTACCGCGGTCTGCGTCACCGCAAGCAGCTGCCGGTCCGCGGCCAGCGCACCCACACCAACGCCCGCACCCGCAAGGGCAAGGCGAAGCCGATCGCCGGCAAGAAGAAGTAAGTTTTTGGAACTGGGAGGCCGTGCTCCGCTCGGCCTCCTTCCCGTCGCGCCAGGTATCCCGCAACGGGTCCGGCGCCGGCTCGACCGCCCTGCACGGGTGCTCCGGCCAAGTCCCGAAAAGAATCCCGAGCGCCTGGTGTTACGGGCGTGCTTGAAGGAAGAGTGAGACCAGAATGGCTAAGGAACCGCAACGCGTCCGCCGCCGCGAGCGCAAGAACATCGTGTCGGGCGTCGCCCACGTGAACGCCTCGTTCAACAACACGATGATCACCATCACGGACGCGCAGGGCAACACGATCTCGTGGTCGTCCGCCGGTGCGATGGGCTTCAAGGGCTCGCGCAAGTCGACCCCGTACGCCGCCCAGGTCGCCGCCGAGGATGCTGGCCGCAAGGCCGCCGAGCACGGCATGCGCACCCTTGAGGTCGAGGTGTCCGGTCCGGGTTCGGGCCGCGAGTCGGCGCTCCGCGCCCTGCAGGCCGCGGGCTTCACGGTGACCTCGATCCGCGACGTCACCTCGATCCCGCACAACGGCTGCCGGCCGCGCAAGCGCCGCCGCGTCTGATCGAAGCCTCTTGACGGAGAAGTTCATGACGGGATCGAAGCCGCTTCCGGGCGTGCTGCGTTGGAACCTCGGGGACCTCACGGTCACCGCGCTCAATGACGGCTGGTTTCAGGCCAGCCTCGATCTCGTCACGGGCATCTCCAAGGAGGAGGCCGGGCGGCTCCAGGTGGCGGGTTTCCGCACGGAGCAGCCCAAGATCACGCTGAACGCCTTCCTGATCACGGGTCCGGGCCTCAAGCCGACCCTGATCGACACGGGCTACGGCGACCTCGCCCCGGCACCGACCCTGGGTCGCGCCGGTGCAGCGCTCGCGCTTACCGGCGTCGCGCCGGAGGAGATCGGCACGGTGCTGGTCAGCCACCTGCACCCCGACCATGTCGGCGGTCTCGTGAAGGGCGGCGCGGCGCGCTACCCGAACGCCGAGATCGTGCTGCACGCCGACGAGGCGGCGCACTGGCTTCCGGACGAGGCCCTGGCCAAGGCGCCGGAGGCCGCGAAGCCCTACTTCGAAGGCGCCCGCAAGTCCGTGGCTCCCTACGCCGGCAAGGTGCGCGAGCACCGCGGCGGCGAGGTCCTTCCGGGGATCACGGCGGTCCATCTGCCCGGCCATACGCCGGGCCATTGCGGTTTCCGCATCGTCTCCGGTGGACAGGCGCTGATGATGTGGACCGACGTGGTGCACCTGCCGGCGATCCAGTTCAAGAACCCGGAGGCCGGCGTCGGCTTCGACGTCGACGGTGACCAAGCGCGGGAGACGCGCAAGCGGATCCTGGACGAGGTGGCCCGCGAGCGCACGCTCATCGCCGGCGGCCATCTCGAGTTCCCGGCGCTCGGCTACGTGGATCGGGATGGGGCTGGATACAGCTTCGTGCCGGTGCTGTGGGTCGGCGGCGAGTAACGGCGGATACGGATTTCAGGGACCGTTCGGGGCGCCAGGGGGCGGCACCGAGTGGCCGAAGCGCGGGGACGGGCGTCGCGGATCCCGGGCAAGGACGAGAGGTAGGATCGTGGTCATTCAGAAGAATTGGCAGGAACTGATCAAGCCGAACAAGCTGCAGGTCACGACCGGCGACGACCCGAAGCGGGTCGCCACGGTCGTTGCCGAGCCGCTTGAGCGCGGCTTCGGCACGACGCTGGGCAACGCCCTGCGCCGCGTGCTCCTGTCGTCGCTCCAGGGCGCCGCCGTGACCTCGGTGCAGATCGACGGCGTGCTGCACGAGTTCTCGTCGATCCCGGGCGTGCGCGAGGACGTCACCGACATCGTCCTCAACATCAAGACCATCGCGATCCGCTCGCAGACCGACGCGCCCAAGCGCATGACCCTGCGCAAGACCGGCCCGGGCCTCGTCACCGCCGGTGACATCGGCACGGTCGGCGACATCCAGATCCTGAACCCCGACCTCGTGATCTGCACCCTCGACGACGGCGCCGAGATCCGCATGGAGTTCACGGTCGCCACCGGCAAGGGCTACGTCCCGGCCGAGCGCAACCGTCCCGAGGACGCGCCGATCGGCCTGATCCCGGTCGACTCGCTGTTCTCGCCGGTCACCAAGGTCAGCTACCGCGTCGAGACGACCCGCGAGGGCCAGGATCTCGACAAGGACAAGCTGACCATGACGGTCGAGACCAACGGCGCGGTCTCGCCGGAGGACGCGCTCGCCTACGCGGCGCGCATCATCCAGGACCAGCTGCAGGTCTTCGTGAACTTCGAGGATCCGCGCAAGGAAGAGGCCGCGCCGCTCGCGCCGCAGCTGCCCTTCAACCCAGCGCTGCTCAAGAAGGTCGACGAGCTGGAGCTGTCGGTCCGCTCGGCGAACTGCCTGAAGAACGACAACATCGTCTACATCGGCGACCTCATCCAGAAGTCCGAGGGCGAGATGCTGCGGACCCCGAACTTCGGCCGCAAATCGCTCAACGAGATCAAGGAAGTGCTCGCCGGCATGGGCCTGCATCTCGGCATGGACATCCCCGGCTGGCCGCCGGAGAACATCGAGGATCTCGCCAAGCGCTTCGAGGAACACTACTGAGAGGCGAAGCTGCCTCGAGCTGAATCGGGCGGCGCCGCACCGCGCCGCCGGTTCGGCCCATCCAGACCCGGGACCCGCGGCGACGACGCCAAGTCCCCAACGAATCCCGCCGCGGGGTCACGCGGAGTGAACCGCCCCGTTCCCGGGGCACCCGGCCGTACCGTGGCACGGCGGCCGAGACGAGAAGGAAGCCAGCACCATGCGTCACGCCTACCGCGGCCGCCGTTTCAACCGCACCGCCGAGCATCGCAAGGCGATGTTCGCCAATATGTCCGCCGCGCTGATCAAGCACGAGCAGATCATCACCACCCTGCCGAAGGCGAAGGACCTGCGTCCGGTCGTCGAGAAGCTGATCACGCTGGGCCGCATCGACAGCGTGCACACCCGCCGCCTCGCCATGGCGCAGCTCCGCGACGCCGACATGGTCAAGAAACTCTTCACCGTGCTCGGCCCGCGCTACAAGGGCCGTCCGGGCGGCTACTGCCGGATCATGAAGGCGGGCTTCCGCCAGGGCGACAACGCCCCGCTCGCGGTGATCGAGTTCGTCGACCGCGACGTCGAGGCCCGCGGCAAGGATTCTGGTCCGAGCCAGGTCTCCGAAGCCGCCTGATCGGCACGGAGCGTCCCGTCGCTCCTAGTCTTTGAGAAGCCGTCCCGGACCCTCCGGGGCGGCTTCTCGCGTTTCGGCTCCTCGCCGCGATCACCATGGCGACGCGCGAATAACAAAAAAACCCGCCGGCTCGCGCCGACGGGTCTGAAGCAGGGTCCACGTCTCGGATGGTCGCGGGAGCTCGCCCTGGCGGCCCGTCTCAGACAGGCCGGGAACTCGACCGCGCCGCGCTCCGAAAACCCCTATCCCTGCCGGGACTCGTCCGGTGGACCGTCCTGGTCGAGATCGTTGTCACGCCTGCGGCGCGGGAAGATGCCGTGATTGCTCATGGTCCACCTCCTCTTCGTAACCCGGGGCCTGCGGGCCCCACGAGGAGAGAATGAGCCGGCAACCGATTGGTTGCAAGCCCCCGTCAGCCGACGGGTCCGGCTCCGCCGTCGAGCAGCGTGGCGACCCGGGCCGCGAGGTCCGCGGAGCGGAACGGCTTCGTGAGCACCGGCAGGTCGTCGGGGATCTGCATCGCCTCGGCATGTCCGGTGAGGATCAGGACCGGCAGGCGCGGATCGCGCTCGCGGATCTCGGCGGCCAGCTCGATGCCGCTCATGCCGGGCATGGCGAGGTCGGCGACGACGATGTCGTAGCGGTCCGCCTCGAGGAGCCGGAGCGCGGCCTCGCCGTCGCCGGCTTCCGTGGTGCTGTGGCCGAAGCCGGTGAGGAACGAGGCCGTCACGTGGCGCACCTGCGAATCGTCGTCGACGATCAGGACGCGGGCCCGCCGGCCGGCGACCGGGACGGTGCCGGCGGCCTCGGGCGCCTGCTCGGGCGCCTGATCGGCGAAGGGGAGGGCGAGCTCCACGCGGGTGCCCCGACCGACCACGCTGTCGATCACCAGCCGGCCCTTGGATTGCTGCGCGAGGCCGAACACCATGGCGAGGCCGAGCCCGGTGCCCTGGCCGACGGCCTTGGTGGTGAAGAACGGCTCGCAGACCCGGCGCAGGATCTCCTCCGGGATGCCGGTGCCCTCGTCGGTGACGCTGATGCCGAGATAGGTGCCGTCGGCGATCTCGGGATCGCCGCTGATCGCGAGCCGGCGCGTCGCGACCGTGATCGTCCCCCCGTCCGGCATGGCGTCGCGGGCGTTGATGCAGAGGTTGAGCACGGCGAGTTCGAGCTGGTCCGGATCGACCTGGACCGCCGGCAGGCCGTCCGCGAGGTCGGTCCGGACCGTCACGAGGCCGCCGAGGCTGCGCCCGAACAGGTCGCTCATCCCGGAGATCAGGGTGTTCACGTCGACGGCGCGCGCCTGGAGGTCGTGGGCGCGGCTGAAGCTCAGCAGGCGCTTGGTCAGGGACGCCCCGCGCTCGGCGGCGCCGCGGGCGTTCTCGATCAGGCGCTGGACCCGCGGCTGGTCGGCGACCTTCGGGCCGGCGAGCTCGAGGCTGCCGAGGATCGCGGTCAACAGGTTGTTGAAATCGTGCGCGATGCCGCCCGCGAGGGTGCCCAGCGCCTGCATCTTGTCGGACTGGCGCAGGCGCGCCTCCAGGGTCCGCTGCTCGGTCACGTCGCGCTCGATCGTCGCGAGGTGGCTGATCCCCCCGCCCGCGTCGCGGATCGGCACCCGCGTCACGTGGCTCCACTGCTCGGCGCCGGTCGGGCCGTCGCTGATCAGGCTCTCGGCCACCGCCCCGGACCGGATCGCGGCCGCGTCCGCCGCCGTCACGGGCTCGGCCTTCGGGCCGAGAAGTTCGTCCTCGCGCCGCCCGAGGCTGGCGGCGACGTCGTGGCCGAGGAGGGCGGCCTTGCGGCCGTTCAGCCGGACGAAGCGGCCCTCCGCGTCCTTGAAGCTGATCGCGTCCTGGGCGTGGTCGAGGAGGCCGCGTAGGAGAGCCCGCTCGGTGGCGAGGTCCCGGCCGAGGCGGTGGCGCTCGAAGGCCTGCCGGACGGTGGAGCGGAGCAGGCCCGCGTCCCAGGGCTTGGTGACGTAGCCGACGATGCCGCCGCGGTTGAGGGCGGCGATCACCGCGGTGATGTCGGCGTAGCCGGTCAGCAGGATCGCCTGCGCGTCGTGGAAAGTGCGGGCCTCGGCGAGGAGCGCGTCGCCGGTGAGGCCGGGCATCCGCTGGTCCGAGAGCACGACGGCGATGTCGGGCTCGGCGCGCAGGATCTCCAGCGCCTCGGCCGGGCGCGAGGTCGTCAGAACCCGGTAGGAATCCTCGAACAGGTCCTCCAGCGCGATCAGGATGTCCGGCTCGTCGTCGACGGCCAGGATCGTCCCTACACCTGCCGTACCGTCACTCATGCACTGGCCGCCTGCCGCGGAATCCCGATCACGAAGCAGGCTCCCCCACCCGGGGCCGTCTCCACGGTGAGCGAGCCGCTATGCGCTTGAACGACGCTGTAGGCAATCGCAAGACCCAGGCCCGTGCCGGATCCGACCGGTTTCGTCGTGAAGAATGGCTCGAAGATCTTCTCACGCAGCGTATCCGGGATGCCGGGCCCGGTATCGCTGATGCGAATCTCGTCGAGTTCGGGGTTCGACTGGGTCGTGATCCGGATCGTGCCGCCCTCCGGCATGGCGTCGGCGGCGTTCCCCAGGATGTTCATCACCACCTGGTTGAGGAGTGCCGGGGTGCAGTGGATCTCGGCGCGGCCCGTGAAGCTGCGCTCCACGGCGATGCGTTCGCCGAGCTTGTGCTGGATCAGCGCGAGCACCGTCTCGATCGCCTCCGGCACGTTGACCAGGGCGCGCTCGCCCTCGTCGAGGCGCGAGAACTTCCGCAGGTTCAGCACGAGATCCTGGATCCGGGTCAGCCCCATCCGCATCGAGCCGACCCGCTGCCGGGCCTTGTCGATGGCGCGGGCGGCCGCCTCCGGGGCGGCGTCCGGCAGCTCGCCGAGCAGGCGCTCGACCGTGCCCTGGTGGGCCAGGATGAAGGCGAGCGGGTTGTTGATCTCGTGGGCGATCCCCGCCACCAGCTCGCCGAGCGAGGCCATCTTGGCGGCCTGTACGAGCTTGGACTGCGCCTCGGTGAGCTGGCGGTTGGCGTCGGCGAGGTCGCGGTTGGCCCGCTCCAGGGCGTCGGCGAGGCCCGCCCGGGCCTCGGCCGCCTCGGCCTCGGCGCGGGCGCGCTCCACCGCTCGCTCGCGCTCGCCGAACTGGCCGGCGATGCGCCGGTCGTCCTCCTCCAGGAGCCGCCGCCGCACGAAGCCGCGGACCCGCAGGGCCAGGACCTCGGCGTCGGTCTTCGAGACCACGTCGTCGGCGCCGGCCGCGTAGGCTTCGACGAGGAAGTCCTTGGCGGGATCGCTGCCGGCGATGCCGACGAGGTGGAAGCCCGCGCCGGCCGCCTGTCCCGAGCGCCGCTGGCTGATCGCCCGGCACAGGGCGAGGCCGTCATAGGCGTGACCCAGGAGGTCGACCGTCACGCAGTCGAAGGCCTCGTCGCCGGCGGCCGCGTCCAGGGCGGCCAGGGCCGCCTCCGGCCCGTCGACGCTCGCCACGTGGTGGCCGTCCTGGCCCATCACGCCGGCGAGGAACGTCCGGTAGGTGGCGCTGCCGTCGATCACCAGGACCCGCCCGCGCCGGAACGCGGCGGCGCCCGGTCCCTCGCCGTCGGTCGTCGGCCGGCGCTCGCGCAGCAGGGCGCGGATGCGCAGGATCATCAGGTCGCGGTCGGCGGATTTCGGCAGGTAGGCGTCGGCGCCGCTCTCGAGGCCCTGGCGCTCGCCGCCGCTGCCGCCGGTCAGCATCAGGACCGGCAGGGCCCGGGTGCGCAGCGACAGGCGCATCTGCCGGATCAGCTCGTCGCCGTTCATGCCCGGCAGGTGGTAATCGGCCACCACGAGGTCGGGCTGGCTGCGGTTGAGATGATCGAGGGCGGTCTCGGCGGAGGCGCAGCGCTCCACCGCGAAGCCGTGCGCCTCCAGCAGCAGGCGCAGTTCCAGGGCCTGCGTCTCCGAATCCTCCACCAGCAGGATCCGGGCCGGCACCTCCGCCGGGCCGGCCTCGCTCACGGCCGCGCCCCCGCATCCACGAGACGCAGGACGTGGTCGGCGACGCGGTCGAGGGGCAGGACGGCGCGGGCGGCCCCAAGCCGCACGGCCGCCGCCGGCATGCCGTAGACCACGGCGGTGCTCTCGTGCTCGGCCACGGTCTGGGCGCCGGCCCGGTGCATGTCGGCGAGGCCCAGGGCCCCGTCCTCGCCCATGCCGGTGAGCAGCACGCCGATGCCGGAGGGTCCGGATTGCCGGGCCATGGACCGGAACAGCACGGTGGCGGCCGGGCGCTGGCCGGAGACCGGCGCGGAATCGATCACCCGCAGGATCCGGCCGGAGCCGATCTCCAGGTGGCGGTCGCCCGGGGCGACGTAGACCCGGCCGGGTTCGGCGCGCTCGCCGTCCTGGGCGAGGGAGACCGGGAGGGCGACGACGCTGTCGAGCCAGCTGGCGAACCCGTCCATGAAGGCCGCGCCCATGTGCTGGACGACCAGGACCGGCAGCGGGAAGTCCTTGGGCAGGGCGCCGATCACCCGCGCCAGCGCCGGGGGACCGCCCGTCGAGGCGGCGATGCCCAGGAGGCTCGGGGCCTGCCCGGACAGGTCGGCCAGCGGCGCCTGGGGCGCGACGGCGGAGCGGCCGGCCCACTCGGTGCCGATCGGCCGGCGGCGGATGACCGGAACCTGGGCCATGATCCGCAGCTGCGTGCAGATCTCGCCGGCCACGCCCTCGTAGCCGGCATGGGTCGTGGCCACGGGCTTCTCGACGACCGACAGGGCCCCGGCCCGGAGCGCGTTCATCGAGATGCGCAGCGAGTTATCCTCGACCGAATCCGCCACCACGACGATCGGGGTCGGGTGCTCGGCCATGATCCGGCGGGTCGTCTCCAGCCCGTCGATCCCCGGCAGGCGGATGTCCATCGAGATCACGTCCGGCCGCACGGTCCGGAGCTTGTCGAGGGCCTCCTCGCCGGAAGCGACCGCGGCCACGAGCTCGAGGCGGGGATCGCGGGAGACGATGTGGCGCAGCAGCTCGCGCACCACGAGGCTGTCCTCCACGAGCATCACACGGACGGGGGTCATAGGAGCTGCCCGATCGTATCCAGCAGCTGGCGCTGGTCGAACTTCTGCTTGGTCAGGTAGGCGTCGGCGCCGAGATCCAGGCCCCGGGCGACGTCGGCGGCGTCCCCGCGGGAGGTCATCAGGATCGCCGGGAGCCGGGCGAAGCGCTCGTCGGCCCGCAGGGCCTTCAGGAGGCCGAACCCGTCGAGGCGCGGCATCTCCACGTCGGCGAGCACCAGGTTCACGGGCTCGATCTCGGCGCGCAGCCGGTCGAGGGCGTCCTGCCCGTCGACGCAGACGACCACGCGGTAGCCGGCGGCTTCCAAGATTCCCTTCTCCAGAGTCCGGGTGGTGATCGAATCGTCGACGACCAGGATGGTCGCGCGCGCGGACGCGCCCGCCGCGGCGTGAGTCGTCGAACGTGGAGCCGGCGCCATCGTTCCGAGCGCGCCGCCCGATGTCCCGGCCTGGGCGCGCGAAGCGAGCCCCTCGGGGTCGAGGACCAGCACCGGCACGTCCCCGTGCAGCACCGCCGTGCCGGCGATCAGACCCGGATCGGCGCCGAAATCCGGCGCGGGCAGGACCAGGAACGGGCGGACGTCGTGCAGGCGGTCGACCGCCAGGGCCAGACGGCCGCCGCCGGTCCGCAGGACGACGGCGGTCAGCGTGCCGGGATCGGCCGGGTCGGCGACCTGTCCGAGGATCGCGGCGAGGTCCGTCACCGGGTGGCTCGTCGCGGCGTCCCCGTCACCGAGGCGCACGATCGTCCGGCCCATGGCGACCGGCAGGTCGTCGCGCCGCAGGCGCAGGAGGCGCTCCACGGCGCCCCCGGGGAGGGCGTAGCTGCGCCCGGCCGCCTCGACCAGCAGCAGGCTGCGCCGGGCCGCCGAGAGCGGCAGGCTGAAGATCAGGGCGGTGCCGGCCGGGTCGCGCGGCTCCAGGCGGACGCTGCCCATGAGCTGGCGGGCGGCGTCCGCGGCGACCGAGAGGCCGTAGCCGCGCCCCGACAGGGTATCGACCGCCTCGGCGGTGGAGAAGCCGGGCTCGAACACGAGGCGCAGCAGGGTGTCGGGTTCGGCCGCGGAAGCGGGGCCGAGGAGGCCGCGCTCGCGGGCCGCCGCCTCGATCCGGGCGAGGTCGGGGCCGGGCCCGTCGTCGAACACGGTGACCTGCAGGCGGGCGCCGCGCACCGCGACCTCCAGCCCGAGGCCCAGGGCCTCCGGCTTGCCGGCCGCGCGCCGCACCTCCGGCGCCTGCCAGCCGTGGCTGAGGGCGTTGCGCAGGGCGTGGAGCAGCGGATCCTTCAGCGCCTGCAGCGTGCCGCGCTCCACCGGCAGGTCGAGGCCCCGCAACGTGAGATCGACCTCGCGGCCCTGCTCCCGGGCGGTCTCGCGCAGCGACCGGGCGAGGGGAGCCAGGACGGTCTCGGCCGGGACCAGGGCGAGGCGCTCGGCGGCGGCGCGGACGCGGGTCGCGGCGCCCTCGACCGCGCTGGTCGCGGAGGCCTGGCGCCGCGACAGGTCCGCGGCCTCCCGGGCGAAGGCGCCCGCGCGCGCCGCGAGGGCGCGCCACTCGGGCCGCTCCGCGCCGA
>NZ_JBKFAP010000041.1:0-25343 GCF_053345715.1 Methylobacterium sp. D48H | reverse complement strand
GCGGTGGCGCCCAAGCGGATCGCCGCCGCGCCGCGCCGGGCCCGCGTCGCCGCCGCGCCGGCCCGGTCTGTCCGGGCCACCCCGCAGGCCGTCGCCGCCGCGCCGCCGCCCCCGGAGGGCTACGCCCGCTACCGGGCCTACAATTACGGGCCGGGCTACGGCTACGAGCCGGGTTACGCCCAGGGCTACACCCAGGGCTACACCGACGACCGCCTCGACCGCCTGAGCAGCGCCCAGGCCGCCGGCTACGTCGTGGTCCACCGCCGGACGGTGCAGTTCCCCGATGGCCGGACCCTGCGGGTCTATCGCCCGGACGACGAGGGCGAGCCGTTCTGAGCTGAGCCCGCCGCGAATACCGCCCGCAGGGGCGCCCGCAGGATCTTCCCGGCGGGATTGCGGGGCAGGAGCCCGTCCCAGATCTCGATCCGCACCGGCACCTTGAACGCCGCGAGCCGCTCGGCCGCGAAGGCGCGGATCGCCTCCGGATCGGTCTCGGCGCCCTCGGCCAGCACCACGATGGCGCCCGGCTCCTCGCCCAGCGTCGGGTGGGGCACCGGCAGCACCACGGCGTCGATCACGTCCGGGTGCGCGTAGAGGGCGTTCTCGACCTCGCAGCAGTAGATGTTCTCGCCGCCGCGGATCAGCATGTCCTTGATCCGGTCGACGATGGTCAGGAAGCCCTCCTCGTCGGCGCGGGCGAGGTCGCCGGTGCGCAGCCAGCCCTCGGAGAGGACCTCCGCGGTGGCGGCCGGGTCGTCCCAGTAGCCGCGGACCACGTTCGGGCCCTTCACGCACAGCTCGCCGACGCTGCCCGGCGGCAGATCCTGCCCGAGGGGATCGAGGATCCGCACCTCGCAGACCGGCAGGGGCGGGCCGCAGGATTCCGGGTGGGCGAGGTAATCCTCGCCCTGGTGGTGGGTGAAGGTCGCCGAGGTCTCGGTCATGCCCCAGCCGGTGCCCGGGACGACCCGCGGCAGGGCCTCGCCCAGCGCCCGCACGAGGTCGCCGGCGGCCGGGGCGCCGCCGTAGGTGACGCCCTCGAGGGTCGGCAGCGGCCGGCCGGCCTCCCGGGCCGCGTTGGCGAGCTGCCACGCGATGGTCGGCACGCCGCCCGCGCTGGTGCAGCCCT
The DNA here is from genome assembly GCF_053345715.1 of Methylobacterium sp. D48H. Taxonomy (NCBI): domain Bacteria; kingdom Pseudomonadati; phylum Pseudomonadota; class Alphaproteobacteria; order Hyphomicrobiales; family Methylobacteriaceae; genus Methylobacterium; species Methylobacterium sp. D48H. The sequence continues at coordinate 24,214 of NZ_JBKFAP010000041.1, read as the reverse complement.
CCCGCTCGATCAGGTCGAGGGCCGCGGCGGCGTCCCAGCGGTGCATCATCACCAGCCGGTGGCCGCCGTAGAGGGCCGCCCCCAGGCTCGCGTGGCAGCCGGTGACGTGGAACAGCGGGATTACCAGCAGCGCCGCCCGCTGCGGCGCGGCCGGGTCGGGCTTCGGCGGCGCCTCGCCCCGGCGCAGGGCGCTGCGCGCCGCCGAGTAGGGGTAGGCCATCACCGTGGTGGCGGCCGCCCGGTGGGTGCCGACCGCCCCCTTGGGCTTGCCGGTCGTGCCGGAGGTGTAGAACAGCGTCGCGTCGTCCTCCGGGTCGAGGGCGACGTCCGGCAGGGGCCGGTCGGGGAGGGCGCCCCAATCCCGGACCGGCCCGACGATGTCGGTGAGCGGCGTCGCCCGGGGGTCCGGCGCGGTCCGGGTGGTGAGGACCCGCTCCAGGGCCGGGCATTCGCGCAGGTGCGGGGCGATCCGGTCGAAGCGCTCGCCGTCGGCGATCAGCACCCGCGCCCCCGAATGCTGCAGGCCGTAGGCGAGTTCGGGCCCGGTCCACCACGCGTTGAGCGGCGTGGCGATGGCGCCGGCGAGCAGCGCGCCGAAATAGCTCACCGGCCATTCGGGCAGGTTGCGCTGCGCGATGGCGACCCGGTCGCCCTTGCGCACGCCGGCCTCGACCAGAGCCCGCGCCAGGGCGGAGGCGGCGCGGGCGAAGCCCGTGAAGGTCACGCGCTCGTCTTGGTAGACCACGAAGGTCTTGTCCCCGTGGCCGCGCGCGATCCGGAACAGATCGCCCAGCGTCGGCGGTGCCTTCTCCCAGATCCGGGTCGGCACACCCCGGATCGGCACCGTGGCGATGGCGAAGGGCCCACCTGAGGCGGTGAGCCGCACCTCGGCCTCGCGGAAGGGCAGGGCCGGCCAGCCGGCGGGGATGCGGGGATCGGGGCTCATCGGGCGATGGTCACGCCGCCGTCGATCACGAGCGCCTGGCCGGTCACGAACCGGCCGGCCGCCGAGGCCAGGAACACGGCCGCGCCCGCGATCTCGTCGGGCTCGCCGATCCGGCGCAGGGGGGCGGCGTCCGTGGTGGCGGCGAGCATCTCGGGATCCTCCCACAGGGCCCGGGCGAAATCGGTGCGGATCAGCCCCGGGCACAGGCAGTTCACCCGCACGTTGGCGGGCCCGTACTCCACCGCGTAGTTGCGGGCGAGCTGGAGGTCGGCGGCCTTCGAGACGTTGTAGGCGCCGATCACCGGCGAGCCCTTGAGCGCCCCGATCGACGAGACGATGACGATCGCGCCGTCCCGCCGCGCCACCATGCCGGGGGCGACCATCTGGATCAGCCAGTGGTTCGACAGGACGTTGTTCTCGAGGATTTTTCGGAACTGCGCGTCGGAGATGCCGGCCAGCGGCCCGTAATAGGGATTGCTGGCGGCGTTGCAGACCAGCACGTCGACCGGGCCGAGCCGGCTCTCGGTCTCGGCCACGAGGGATTCCAGCTCCTCCTTCACCGAGATGCTGGCCGGAATCGCCACCGCCCGGCCGGCGCCGTGCGCGGCCTCGATCTCGGCCACGACCGCCTCGCAGCCCTCGCGCCTGCGCGACGAGATCACCACCCGGGCGCCGTGCTCGGCCATCCGCAGGGCGATCGCCCGTCCGATGCCCCGCGACGAGCCGGTGATGAGGGCGGTCTTGCCGGTCAGGTCGAACAGGGACATGGCTCGCCTCCGCGCTGGATGAAGCGGCGAACGGCTTCGATCCTCGTTCCACAGGATAGGACGGTCGCGACGCGCCCCCTCTCCCATGCGGGAGAGGGCACCCGCGCCGCATCCGGCCGCGGACGCTGTCGCCGGACACCGCCCATCCTCACGCCCCCACCCGCATCGAGCGGCGCAGGCGCGCCATGCCGGCGAGCCAGCGCTCGGGATCCTCCGCCCGGCGGCGGGCGTACTCGGCCACCTGCGGGTGCGGTAGGATCAGGAAGCGCCCCGAAGCCAGCCCGTCGAACGCGGCTTCGGCCACGGTCTCCGGCGCCAGCACGCCGTCGCGCGACGCGGCGCTGGCTTCCCCCAGCATGGCGGTGTCGACGCCCTGCGGGCACAGGGCCGCGACCCGGATCCCGTCCTCGGCGTGGGCGATGGCGAGATGCTCCAGGAAGGCGAGCGCCGCGTGCTTGGTCGCCCCGTAGGTGGCGCTGCCGATCTGGCTCAAGAGCCCGGCCGCCGAGACCGTTCCGAGGAACGCGCCGCCGCCGCGGGCGCGCCAGAGCGGGACCAGCACCCGCGCGGCGTGGACGTGACCCATCACGTTCACCGCGAAGGCGCGCGCCCAGCTCTCCGGGTCGGCGGAGGTGGCCAGATCCGGATCGGGGTCGCGCTCCAGGATGCCCGCGTTGGAACAGTAGAGCGCGATCGGCCCGGTCCCAGCCTCGATGCGCGCCAGGATCGCACTGACCGCCTCCGCGTCGCCGACGTCGAGCGCGAAGGCCCGTCCGCCGAGTTCCGCCGCCACGTCCTGCGCCCCTGCCCCGTCCCGGTCGAGGGCCACGACCGTCGCGCCCCGGGCCCTGGCCGCGACCGCGAGCGCCCGGCCGATGCCCCTCGCGGCCCCGGTGACGGCGACGACGCGGCCGGACAGCTCCATCTTCAGGCCCCCGCCCGCTCGGCGAAGCCCCAGGCCGCTTCCGCGAGCTTCGGCACGCGCGCCGCCATGGCGGCGGCGTGCTCGCTCGCGGCGTTGCCGGCCTTGGCGCGGGCCGCCACCCCCTGGAGGATGCCGACCAGCCGGAACAGGTTGTAGGCGAAGTACCAGTCGAGGTCGGGCAGGTTTTTCCGGTTCGCAGCCCGGCAGTAGAGCGCCACCGCCTCGTCACGGGTGGGGATGCCCAGAGCCGTCAGGTCGAGGCCGCCGAGCCCGCTGCGCCCGTCGGCGGGCAATTCCCACTGCATCAGCAGGTAGCTGAAATCCGCCAGCGGATCGCCGAGGGTCGACAGCTCCCAGTCGAGCACCGCGCTGACGCCGCCGTCGCGGGAGAAGATCAGGTTGTCGAGACGGTAATCGCCGTGGACCACGCAGGCGCCCTGCTGCTCCGGCACCGTCCGGGGCAGCCACGCGATCAGTCGCTCGACATCCTCCAGGCGCCCGTCCTCGGCGGCGCGGTACTGGCGGGTCCAGCGGTCGACCTGCCGGGCGAAGTAGTTGCCGGGCCGGCCGTAATCGGAGAGCCCCGCAGCCTCCGGGTCGATGGCGTGGAGCCGAGCGAGCGTCGCGATCATGCCGGCATAGTGCCGGTGGCGGGCGTGGGGATCGAGGCCGGGCAACGCCCCGTCCCAGTGCACGGCGCCGTCCACCGCCTCCATCACGTAGAAGGCCGCGCCGATGATGTCGGGATCCTCGCACAGGGCGAAGGGGCGCGGCACCGGGAACCCCTCGCCGTAGAGGGCGCCGATCACCCGGAACTCGCGCTCCACCGCGTGGGCCGAGGGCAGGAGCGGGCCGAAGGGCTTGCGCCGCAGCACGTAGGCCTGGCCCGGCGTGTCGAGCCGGTAGGTCGGGTTCGACTGGCCACCGCGGAACTGCTGCACGGTGAGCGGCCCGGCGTAGCCGCGGACGTGCCCGTCCATCCAGGCGGCGAGCTTCGCCTCGTCGATCCGGTGGCGCGGCTCGACCGGCTTCACGCCGGAAAAGACATCCGCGTCGCTCATGCGCCCTCGCGGGCATTGGTGTAGCGCCCGAATTCCAGGCGGGCGATCGAGCGGTTGTGCACCTCGTCCGGCCCGTCGGCGAGCCGCAGGGTGCGGATATGGGCGTACATTTTCGCGAGCCCGAAATCCTCCGAGACGCCGGCCCCGCCATGGGCCTGGATGGCGTCGTCGATCACCTTGAGCGCCACCCGCGGCGCCGCGACCTTGATCATGGCGATCTCGAGCTTGGCGCCCTTGTTGCCGACCTTGTCCATCATGTCGGCGGCCTTCAGGCAGAGGAGGCGGGTCATCTCGATGTCGATCCGCGCCTCGGCGACCCGCTGCTCCCAGACCGACTGCTCGCTGATCCGCTTGCCGAAGGCGACCCGGGACACGAGCCGCCGCGCCATGGCCTCCAGCGCCACCTCGGCCGCCCCGATGGTGCGCATGCAGTGGTGGATGCGGCCTGGCCCGAGCCTACCTTGCGCGATCTCGAAGCCGCGCCCCTCGCCGAGGATCAGGTTTCCGGCCGGGACGCGGACGTTTTCCAACACCACCTCGCCGTGGCCCTTGGGCGCGTCCTCGTAGCCGAAGACCGGGAGCAGGCGCTCCACCCGGACCCCGGGCGTGTCCATGGGAACGAGGATCTGCGATTGCTGCCGGTGGCGGGGGGCCTCCGGGTCGGTCTTGCCCATCAGGATCGCGATCTTGCAGCGCGGGTCGCCGACGCCGGTTGACCACCATTTGCGGCCGTCGACGACGTAATGGTCGCCGTCGCGGCGGATCGACGTGCTGATGTTGGTGGCGTCCGAGGAGGCGACCTCCGGCTCGGTCATCAGGAAGGCCGAGCGGATCTCACCCGCCATCAGGGGCTTCAGCCACCGGTCCTTCTGGGCCGCGGTGCCGTAGCGGTGCAGCACCTCCATGTTGCCGGTGTCGGGCGCCGCGCAGTTGAACACCTCCGAGGCGATCCCGACCCGGCCCATCTCTTCGGCGCAGAGGGCGTAGTCGAGGTTGGTCAGGCCGGCGCCGCGATAGGCGTCGGTGTCGTGCTCGGCGGAGGGCGGCAGGAACAGGTTCCACAGGCCCTCGGAACGGGCCTTCTCCTTCAGCCGCTCCATCGTGGGGGAGGGTTCGCGGCTCTGCGCGCGCTCGGCCGACACCGCGGCGGCGGCCGGAAGGATCGCGTCGGCGATGAAGGCGCGGACGCGGGTCAGCCAGTGGGTCTGGGACTGGGAGAGGGTGAAGTCCACGGTGTCCGCTCCCTAGGGTTTCTCTGCCGGGCGAGCGCACCGAGCTTGCGTGCGCGGGCTGCCCGCCTTCCCATTGCCTTCACCCACGGCGCGACGCGCCCCCTCTCCCGTGCGGGAGAGGGTTGGGGTGAGGGACGAGAAGCCACAGGATCGAGCCCGCCCTTGTCGCGCAGTCAGGTCGAGCCCTCTCTGGACAGACCTGATCCCTCACCCTGTCCCTCTCCCGCACGGGAGAGGGGACCCGCGCTCCGACCCGAATCGAACGTGGCGCTCGATCGACCCACATCACGCCGCCGCTCACAGATAGGCCGATCCCATCTCGCTGGCGAAACGCTGCGGCGGTCCCTCCCAGACGATCCGCGCCTGCTCTAGCACGTAGACCCGGTCGGCGTGCGGGAGCGCGAAGGTGACGTTCTGCTCGCCGAGCAGGACCGTGATCGGCGTGGTCTGCCGCAGCTTCTCCAGCGCCTTCGACAGCAGTTCCAGGATCACCGGGGCGAGGCCGAGCGTCGGCTCGTCGAGGATCAGGAGGCGCGGGCGCATCATCAGCGCCCGGGCGATGGTCAGCATCTGCTGCTCGCCGCCCGACAGGGTGCGGGCGCTCTGCGTCTCGCGGTCCTTGAGGATCGGGAACAGCTCGTAGAGCCAGTCGCGCTGCCGGGCAGACTCGGCCTTCGGGAAATGCTGGCCGCCGAGGTCGAGATTCTCGCGCACGCTGAGGTCGCCGAACAGCTCCCGGGTCTCGGGCACCTGGACGATGCCGGCCCGCGCGATGGCGGCGGGCTTCATCCGGGAGAGGTCCCGGCCGTCGAACCGGATCGTGCCCGTGTGCGGCACGAGGCCCGAGATGGCGTTGAACAGCGTGGTCTTGCCGGCGCCGTTCAGGCCGACAACCGAGACGAACTCACCCTCGTGGACGTGGATCGAGGCGGCGCGCAGGGCCTGCGCCTTGCCGTAGAGCACGTCGACGCCCTCGACGGTGAGCAGCGAGTCGGGCTTGAACGCCGCCTCGGGCCGGGCCGCCGTCTCGATGCTGCCGCCGAGATAGACCCGGCGCACGGTCGGGTCGGCCATCACGGACTCGGCAGAGCCCTCGGCGATGCGCTCGCCGAGATACATCGCGAAGACCCGGTCGACGATGGCCGCGACGCTCTTCACGTTGTGGTCGACGAGGAGCACGGCCTTGCCCTCGTCGCGGAAGCCGCGGATCAGCTCGGAGAAGGCCGCGACCTCGCCGCCGGTCAGGCCCGCGAAGGGCTCGTCGACCAGCACCACCCGGGGGTCGCGGGCGATGGCCTTGGCGAGCTCCAGCCGGCGGAGATCCGCGAAGGGCAGGGTGCCGGGGCGCCGGTCGACGACCGCGCCGAGGCCGACGCGCTCGGCGATCTCTCTCGCGCGCCGCGCCACGTGGGGGTCGGCCGCCAGCCGGATCAGGCTGTCGGGCAGGAGCGCGAGGCTGATATTCTCCAGCACGGTCTGCCGCTGGAGCGGCCGCGCGTGCTGGAACACAAGGCCGATCCCGGAACGGGCGACCCGGTGGGCCGGCATGCCGCCGATCTCCGTGCCGTCGAGGCGGATCGAGCCGGCGCTCGGCCGCTCCAGCCCCATGATCAGCTTCATCACGGTGGACTTGCCCGAGCCGTTGGGGCCGATCAGCCCGAGGATCTCGCCCGGGCGCAGGTCGAGGTCGATGTTCTTGACGGCGACGAGGCCGCCGTAGCGCTTGGTCAGGCCGCGCACGGTGAGGCAGGGCTCGGCCATGACGGGCGACACGGCCGGCGGGGGCGCGACGGCGACGGTCATCGGGCTCTCCGGAGCGATCCGAGGCCGAGCAGCCCCGAGGGCACGAACAGGATCACGAGGAGCGCCACCGCCGAGACCACGAAGGTCGAGAGGCCGCCGAGCGGCCGCAGCAGCTCGCCCGCCGCGATCAGGAACACGGCGCCGAGCGCCGCGCCCACGATGGTGCGGCGGCCGCCGAGCACCGCCGCGATGATCACCTGCACGCCCACCGACGTGTTGATCAGCGTGCCGACCGAGGCGGTGCCCATGTAGAAGACCACCAGCCCGCCCGCGAGGCCCGAGAAGGCGGCGCTGACCGCGAAGGCCGCGAGCTTGTGCTTGGCGACGTTGAAGCCGAGAGCCCCGGTCACCACCGGGTCCTGGCCGGCGGCCTGGAGGATCAGCCCCGCGGGCGAGCGGGCGATGGCCGTGAGGATCAGGCCCGAGACCGCCATGAAGCCCAGCGCCAGCCAGTAATTGGTGTCGGCGTCGATGGAGATGACGTCCGGCACGGTCAGGCCGATCTCGCCGCCGGTGAGGCCGGAGAAGACCACGATCATGTTCTGCAGGAGCAGGACCGCCACCAGGGTGATCAGCCCGAAATAGGGGCCCCGCACCTTCAGCGCCGGCAGCGCCAGGGCGAGGCCGCCGACCACGGCGAGCACCGTCCCGACCGCGAGGCAGTAGGGGATCGGCAGTTCGTAACGGTTGTTGAGGATGCCGGCGCCATAGGCCCCGAGGCCGATCAGGAAGGTCGGGCCGAAATTCACCTCGCCTGCGAAGCCGAAGAGCAGGTCCCAGGCCATCGAGAACACGCCGAAATAGTAGGCGATGGTCAGGAGGCCGAGGATGTAGCCGGAGACCCACCAGGGCAGGGTGGCGGCGGCCAGGACGGCGAGGACCGCGATCCAGAAGCCGGGGGTGGTGAGGAGCTTCATGGATTAGCCTCGCACACGGCAGCGATCCGGCTCGTTCGGCGCAGAGGCCTTTCCCACCCACGCCCCTCATCCTGAGGTGCCGCGCCAGGGGCCTCGAAGGAGGCCTCCAGGGATCGCGCGGCCGGCTGGAGGGCTCCTTCGAGGCGGCTTCGCCGCACCTCAGGATGAGGGCGCGGGCTGGACACCCGGGGTGCAAAAAGAACCATCACCGCCGCCCCAGCAGACCTTGCGGGCGCAGGTACATGACGGCGACCAGCAGGAGCAGCGCCGGGATCACCCGGTAGGCCGGCGAGATCAGGTAGGCGGTGGCGGTCTCCAGATACCCCACCACGTAGGCGGCGATCAGCGAGCCGGTGACGCTCCCGAGGCCCCCCAGCACCACGATCGAGAAGGCGCTCGCGGTGAGCGGCCCCACCGAGTACGACGACACCCCGAGGAACATCCCGAGCAGCACCCCGGCGGTGCCGGCGAGCAGGCCGTAGATCGCCCAGACCGCCACGTAGATCTTGCCCATGTCGTGGCCGAGCAGCGTGACGCCCCGCGGATTCATGGAGGCGGCGAGCAGGACCTTGCCGGCCCGCGCCCGATTCACGAACAGCCAGAGCAGGCCGATCACCACCCAGCAGATCACCGCGGTGAAGACCTGGTTCCTCGGCGTCCGCACCCCGGCGATCTCGAAGACGCCCTCGACGATCGGCAGCACGGTCTTCGGGTTGTCGGTGAAGAAATAGGCCACCAGCTCCTGGATCATGATCCCCCAGAGCAGCGTCCCCGTGAGCACGAAGATCTCCTTCTCCTCCCGCGGGATGGCCCGGCTGCGCTCGATCGGCGCGACCACCGCGAAGTAGGTGACGAGTGCGCCCGCGAGCCCGCACAGGATGCCGATCACCGCGCCCGCGTAGGAGCCGAGCCCGAACAGCGCCGAGGCCGCCCAGGCCGCCACCGCGGCCATGACCATCAGGGCGCCGTGGGTCAGGTTGAGGACGCCCGAGACCCCGAAGATCAGGGTGAAGCCCATCGCGCCGAGCGCGTAGAGGGACGAGATCGCGAAACCGTCGACGAGGATCTGGAGGCCGATCATCGCGCTCTCCCCGCCCGGTTACCGTCCCGCCGCCTTCACCGCAGGGGGCAGGATCATGGTCCCGTTGGCGGTGGTGGCCGGCCAGATCGCCACCTGCTTGCCGTTCTGCCACTGCCCGAGGACGCTGGTCATCAGGCCGGGCCCGTACTGGATCGAGTGCGTGAACGGCTCGTCCTTGCCGTAGAATTTCAGGCGCCCGACGGTGCCGACGTAGTCGGTCTTCTCCAGGGCGTCGACGAGCTTGTCGGCCTCCGTGGAGCCCGCCCGCTTGACCGCCTCCGCCGCGTAGTGCGTGGCGTCGTACGCCATGTAGCCCGCGTAGGACGGCGCGCCGCCGAAGCGCTTGGTGAAGGCCTCGGCGAACGGGATCGTCTTCTCGGTGAGCGCTACGCCCGGCACCGCCACGCTGTCGAACAGCACGCCCTGCGTGCCGCCGTTGGTGTTGGCCCAGAAGGTCGAGGAGGTCGCCTGGCCGCTGATCCCCGTCATGGCGATCGGCACCTGCTGGTTCTGCCACTGCACGGTCGGCTGCACGCCGACATGGGCGATGCCGGTGACGATCAGGTCGGGCTTGGCCGCCTCGATCTTGTTGTAGATCGGCGTGAAGTCGCCCGTGTCCGGGGAGAAGCGGACGTGCTCGACCACCTTCAGCCCGGATTTCGGCAGGCATTCCTGGTAGGCGGCGTCGAGCGGGCGGGTCCAGGCCGCGTCCTCGCTCATGATCGCGGCGGTCTTGGCCTTGAGCTTCTCGACCAGCACCTCCTTGGCGGAATCGCAGACCGCCTGCGCCAGGGCGTGCGAGGTCAGGTATCCGTGGAAGGTGTACTTGTTGCGCGCGTAGTCCTTGTGGACCGCGACGCTGATCTCGTTCGAGGCCGCGCCCGGCGTGATCATCGGCGTCTTGAGCCGGGCCGCCCAGGGCATCAGCGCCAGCACGACCTCGGAGATGTAGCTGGCGATGACGAGGTTGACCTTGTCCTCGGAGACCGCCCGCTGGAAGGCGCGGACCGCGTCGGAGGCGGAGGACTTGTCGTCGTAGGTGACGACCTGGATCTGGCGCCCGTCGACGCCGCCCTTGGCGTTGATCTCGTCGGCGGCGAGCTGGACGGCCTGCGGGATCGAGGCCCCGGCCACCGACTGCGCCTCGGCGATCACCCCGATCTTGATCGGGTCCGCGGCCCGGACGGGCCCGGCGGCGACCAGCCCCGCGGCGATCAGCGCGGGCAGCGTGCGCCGAATCGGGGCAACCCGGGCGGCGGCGCGCACGGTCTCGGACATCGGCGTTCCCTCATCCCAGTGCCCGAATTTTATATCCGCGGGCTTGGCCCGGACTGTACCCGCGCTCCGACGGATCACAAGAGGCCGGTCGGGACCGGCCGGTGACGTTTGCACCGAGTCGTTTTCCGCCCGGGGTATCGCCGCGCGCCGCTGCATCCTAGGCTCGCCGCGGCCCTGCGAAGCGCGGGCCTGGCGGCCTCGAAGAAGGGCACGGTCCGGTGAGGAACGCACGCTCGGCCGCGGCTGGGGTTCGCCCCGGACCGCGGCCCCGGAGCCTCGGGAAGTGGTCCGCTCCGCGGCCGGCACGGGCAGGGAACCACAGGCATGACCCTGCGCTGGACGCGGCGGCCCGAGGGCTCGACCTGGGGGGATTTCGGCCCCGACGACGAGCTGGGACGCCTGAACCTGCTCACCCCCGAGAAGGTGCTGCAGGGCGTCGCCGAGGTGCGCGAAGGGGTCACCTTCTGCCTCAGCCTGCCGCTGGACCTGCCGGGCGGCAACGTCCTGAACCCGCGCCGCCACCCGCCGCAGATCACCCCGACGCGCCGCGCCAACGGCCGGCCCAACATGAACTTCCCGGTCTGCGAGGAGGTCGACGGCGCCACCGACGTGATCTGCGACGACCGCGCGCTGATCCACCTGCAATACTCGACGCAGTGGGACTCGCTCGCCCATGTCGGCTCGCTGTTCGACGCGGACGGGGCGGGCGCCGCGCCGACCTTCTATAACGGGTTCCGCGGCGGCCGCGACATCGTCGGGCCGAGCGCACCGGAGGCGGCGGATGAGCCGTCCCGGGCGAAGCGCCTCGGGATCGAGCGCCTCGCCGAGACCGGCATGCAGGGCCGGGCCGTGATGATCGACCTGCGCGCCCATCTCGGCGACGCCAGGACACGCGTCGGCTACGACCAGCTCGCCCGGATCCTGGAGGCCGACGGCGTCGTGGTGGAGCCGGGCGACATGGTCTGCCTGCACACGGGCTTCGCCGAGCGGCTGATCGCCATGGGCGGCGCGCCGGACCCGAAGCTCGTCCACACCCTCTGCGCCGGCCTCGACGGGCGCGACCCGCGCCTCCTCGACTGGATCACCCGCACCGGGCTCTGCGCGCTGATCGCCGACAACTACGCGGTGGAGGCCTACCCGGCCGGCCCCGGCCCCGCCTGCTGCGCGACGCTGCCGCTCCACGAGCACTGCCTGTTCAAGCTCGGGGTCAATCTCGGCGAGCTGTGGCACCTGACGCCGCTGGCCGACTGGCTGCGGGCCCGCGGCCGCTACCGCTTCCTGCTCACCGCCCCGCCGCTGCGCCTGCCCGGCGCCGTCGGCTCGCCGACGACGCCGATCGCCACGGTGTGAGGATCGGAGCGGTCCCAGGACGCGCTTCCGAGGTCGCCCGGATCAGCCGAGGGCGGCGGGTGCGGCGGCGCGCGGCGGGTCGCCGACCGGCTCCGCGGCCGGCTCCGCGGCGTCCTGGGGCGGCCCGGGGCGGAGGACGGCGCGCTCGCGGAAATGCGGGATGGCCGCCTCGAACACGGCCTCAGCGGCCGCCCGGTCGCCGGCCGCCACGGCGTCGCGCAGCCGCGCCACCCAGGCGTCGAGCCTGTCCCGGTCGGCGAAGACCGGCCGCGCCGCCATCACCCCGTCGATGCCCGGCAGGGCGATCCGGGGCTCCTCGCGGGCGAACAGGATCTCGTTGAGCCGCTCGCCGGGCCGGGCGCCGGTATAGGCGATCTCGATCTCGGTGCCGGGCTCGAAGCCGGCCAGCCGGATCATCCGCTCGGCGAGGTCGGCGATCCGCACCGGCTGCCCCATCTTGAGCACGTAGACCGCGGCGCGCTCCGCGCCCGCCCGGGCCTCGCCGTCGGCGTGGGAGGCGGCCGTCAGCACGAGGTCGCAGGCCTCGCGCACGGTCATGAAGTAGCGGACCATGTCCGGGTGGGTGACGGTGACCGGGCCGCCCCGGGCGATCTGCGCCTTGAACACCGGCACCACGGAGCCCACGGAGCCCAGCACGTTGCCGAAGCGCACGGCGATCAGCCGGGTCGGGTGGTCCGGCCGCGCCGACTGCGCGGCGTCGAGGGCCTGGGCGACCATCTCGGCGAAACGCTTGGTGACGCCGAGCTGCGAGACCGGCTCGATCGCCTTGTCGGTGGAGATCATCACGAGCGCCCGCGCGCCCGCCGCCACCGCCGCCTCGGCGACGTTGATCGAGCCGAACACGTTGGTCTTGATGCCCTCCTGCCAGTCCCGCTCCAGGTAGGGCACCTGCTTCAGCGCGGCGGCGTGGAGCACGTAGTCGGGCCGGAACGCCGCGATCACCGCGTGCGTCCGCTCCCGGTCGCGGATATCGGCCAGCACCCCCGTCACGGCGGTCTCGGCGGCCAGGATCGCGGGGTGGCTGAGGATGCCGTGGAGCGCCGGCTCGGAGGATTCGAGCACCAGCACGGCGGCGGCCCCGAAGGCCACGGCCCGCAGGCAGATCTCCGAGCCGATCGACCCGCCGCCGCCGGTCACCACGACCCGGCGGCCGGCGAGGAACGCCTCCAGGCGCGGCCGGTCGATGGCGACGGTCGGCCGCAGCAGCAGGTCCTCGATCTCCAGCGGCGCCAGTTCCGGACCCTGCACGCCCTCGCCGAGGCCGACGACCCGGGCGAGGGGCAGGCCGAGGCGCCGGGCGCGGGCGATCAGGTCGTCCGGCGCCGCCTCCGGCACGAGGGCGCTCGGGGCGGCCACGAGCCGCCGCACCGGCTCGCCGCGGGCGGCGAGGTCGGCGACCACGCGCTCGAGATCCGGGAAGCCGCCGAGCACCGGCACGCCGCGCATGAACTGGCCGCGCTCGTCCGCCCGGGGCGACAGGATGCCCCGCGGCGCGAGCTTGCGCACCGAGCCCGCCTCGATCGCCCGGATCAGCACGTCCATGTCGGCGCCGCGCCCGAGGAGCAGGGTCGGGACGGTGGCGGCCCGCGCGCTCGACTGCCGGGAGCGGGTGTCTTTCAGGTAGCGGAACGCCAGGCGCGTGCCGCCCAGGAAGAAGATCTGCAGCACCCAGTAGAGCAGGATCGCGATCTTGCCGAAGAAGTAGAAGCCGTAGAGGTCGGACGAGACCAGCACCCAGTCGATCACCAGGAGCGCCAGGGCCAGGACGCTGGCCGCCCGGACGATGCCGGCGAGGTCCTGCAACGAGGCGAAGCGCCACTTGGTCCGGTAGAGCCGGAAGCGGCCGTAGACGAGGCCGGCGAGGACGAGGAACGGCGGCAGCAGCAGGGGCAGGGCGTGCAGACGCTCGGCCAGCATGCCGCCCTGGAAGCGGAACAGGAAGGTGAGCACCACGGCGGCAGCGGTCGCCGCGAGGTCGTGGGTCACCATCACCGCGGTCTTGTAGAGGCGCTGCTGCATCGGGAGCCGGATGGGATGCCGGGGGTATCCGCCGCGGCACCGGCCCTGTCAACGCGGCCCGCCCAGGGCCGGAGCCGCGGCCGGAGGCGGCGCCGGCCTCAGCCCAGCGCCCGGGCTGCCGCACCGGCCGCGTCGTCCACCCGGTCGATGTCGGGGGCGTCGATGTGCCGGTAGCGGGCCTGGATCAGCCCGAAGGCCCCGAAGGCGGCGTGGCCGGCCGCCACGAGCCCGAGGAGGATCCAGCCGTAGGGTTGTGCGCGCAGCAGCGCGAAGGCCTCGGCCAGACCCTTGGCATCCGAGGAGCGCTGGTGCCACGCGGCGGCCACGAGGAACCCGCCGATGATCAGGAAGGCGAGGCCCCGCGCCGCGTAGCCGAAGCGGCCGATCGGGCCGGCCCAGCGGTCCCGGGCCCGGGCGTCGAGGGCGAGCCGGTCGGTGACGTCCCCGCGCCACGCCTTGCCGAGGAAGCCGAACCCGCCGCCGACGACCGCGAGGCCGACGAGGGCCACGAGCCAGCGGCCGAAGGGCTTGCTCAGGAGCCACGCGGTGCCGTCATGCACGCCGTCGCCGCCGCTCATGCCCAGGCCGAGGCTGAGCGAGGCCGCGCTGGCGGCGAGCCCGAGATAGAGCCCGGCGCTGATCAGGTGGGCACCGCGCACCGCGAGGCCCTTGGCGGAAGTGCCCCGCCGGTCGGCATCGGTGATGCCCTCGACGAGGCGCCAGAGGGCGAAGCCAGCGAGGCCGAGGGCGATCAGGCCGACGACGGCCGCGCCGAACGGCCCGGCCATGACGGCGCGGAGCGCATCCTTGCTGTCGCCGGCCCGGCCGCCATGCCCCAGGGCCGCCAGCAGGGCCAGGGCGCCGACCACGATGTAGACCACGCCGCGGGCGCCGTAGCCGAAGCGGGCGATGCGCTCGATCGCGTTGCGGCCGCCGGGAAGGGTCCTCATCGGCGGGACCCGGCTTCGGGGAATCGGGTGTCGGGCACGGGCGGCATCCTGTGGAGCGGGAGCGTTCAACGCCCGGCGGCGCGCACCCGATCCGTTGCCGGCACAACCTCCGTGGCCGCCCTACATGGGCGTCCGGTCGGCGCGGCCGGTGAGCGCCACGTAGAAGCCGAGCCCGTCCTGGGCCGGCAGGGTCTGCAGGCGCTCGATCAGGCCGCGGCGCTTCGCGTCGAGGAGCAGGCGCCCGGCCGGCTGGAACAGGGTCTCGCCGCCGCCCTCCGGGGGCGGATCGAGCCGGATCGCCACGGTCTTGCCCCTGGCGAAGCGGCTGCGCTCCAGCATGTCCTTGAGCGAGGCCTCGGCGGTCGCCCGGTTGGTGCCGCGCAGGTCGAGCACCGACTCGGCGTCGGTCACGCCGAGGGAGCCGCGCAGCTTGGCCGCGTAGAAATCTTCGAAATGGGGCAAGTCGGTGCCTTGATGCTTCGCCGTTCGATCAGGTGGGGTGCGGCCGCTCAGAAGGCGAGACCGCGGTAGAGGTCGCGCACCGGCACGGCGCCGTCGAGCTCCGGCAGCGACACGGTGCCGTCGAGCCCGAGGGCCGCGACGCTCCAGTCGTCGCCCGCGCGCCGCCAGACCTCGACCCGCGCCTCGTCGGAATAGACGATCAGCAGGACCGCGAGGCTCGGCACGGTCCGGTAGAAGTCGATCTTCCGACCGCGGTCGAGACTCATGGTCGAGGGCGAGAGCACCTCGGCGACGAGGAGCGGGTCGGCGGCGTAGCCCTCCGGCAGCGGCGGCCCGCACCGCACCACCACGTCGGGGATCGGGGCGAAATCGTCCATCGCGGCGCTGAGGATCGCCAGACCCGGCATGGCGCGGCAGCCTCGCGGCTCAGCCAGGGCGTCGAGGCGTCCCGCCAGGTTCATGACGATTCGCTGATGCCGCTCCCGCGGCGGCGCCATGAGCGCGGGCTCGCCGTCGAGCAGCTCCCAGCGCTCGTGCGCGGGCCGGCCCTCCACCCAGAGCCTGAACTCGGACACATCCATCCGCGCGTCGCGCTTCGCGGCCAGAGCCATCGCCGATCCCCACCTCGGCCGGATCGTAGCACCGGGCCGGCCGCCCGCAACAGGTCCGGCCCGGAAGGCCATCCCCGCGCGGGCGTCACGGCCGATGCAGGCCGGCCTCCCTCGGGGACTCGGAGGCCGGCACAGGGCGACCGGCACAGGGCAACCGGCGCGGCGACGGACTCAGTCGGCGCCGAGCCCGGCTGCCGCGACGGTGGCGCCGGCCTCCAGGAAGCGCTGCGGATCCACCGGCTCGCCGTCGATGCGGGTCTCGTAGTGGAGATGCGCCCCGGTAGAGCGCCCCGTCGAGCCGACGGCGCCGACCGCGTCGCCCGCGGCCACGCGCTGCCCGGGGCGGACCGCGATGCGGGCGAGGTGGCCGAACCGCGTGGTGACGCCGTGGCCGTGGTCGATCTCGACCATGTTGCCGTAGCCGCCCGCGGCCTCGGCGGCGATCACCCGGCCCGGCGCGGTGGCGCGGGCGGGCTCGCCGTACTCCGCCTTCAGGTCCAGCCCGGTATGCAGGGCGAGGCCGCGGGTGAAGGGGTCGAGGCGCGTGCCGAACGGGCTCGACACGGTCGCACCTCCCCGGATCGGGCGTGCCAGGGGCAGGGTGGCGGCGAGCCGGCGCAGGCGCTCGCCGTCGTCGAGCGCGCGCCGGGCCAGGGCGAGGCCCTCCGCGAAGCCGGTGCCGTCCAGGGCGCGGCCGTCGAGGGGCACGAACGGTCCGCCCAGCCCGGCGGCCGGCGCGGCCGCGCCGGTGCGGTCGGGATCGAGGCGGTCGGGGTCGAGACCGGTGCGGCCGATCAGCCCGCGCAGCCGCCGCACCGCGTCCCCGGCCCGGGCGGCCAGCCCGGCGAGGCGCTCGCCCTGGGCCGCCTGCAGGCCGTCGAGCCGGGCCTCCAGCCGGATCAGGCCGGTCTCGGCCTCGCGCGCGCCGCGGCGGGGCAGGGGATCGCGGGCGGAGCGCGGCGCCGGAGCCGCACCCTCAGTCGGACGCAGGAAGAGATCGTCGTAGCTCCCACCGGGCGCAGCGCCGGGCCGCCCGGGCAGGGCGCCGGTCGTGGACGGCTCGGGCAGGGCCTGCCGCTCCAGGTCGGCGAGGGCGGCCGTGCGCCGCTCCAGCTCGGCCTGGCGCTCCAGGGCGGCCGCGACCCGGTCGGCCAGCCCCGCCTCGCTCCCCGCCCGGTCGCTCCGGTCGCGGTCGAGGCGGTCCTGGAGCTCGCCGATGCGCGCCTCGTAGGCGTCGCGCAGGGCGGCCTGCCGGGCCACGAACCCGGCGAGCACGTCGTCGTGGAACACGATCAGGCAAGAGGCCCCGAGCGCCCAGGCCACCGCCAGGGCGAGGCCGGCGGCGAGCCAGGGGGCTGGCCGGTGCGGCCTGAGACGCGCGGGGAACTTCGGAAGCTGCATCGGGACGGCACCGGAGGAGCCGCCATTCAGGCCTCAGTAGGGTTAAGGATCCGTCGCGCGCCGGGCGTCAGGGGGACGTCAAGGAGACGTCAAGGGGACGTCAGGGCAGGGCGCGCGCGGCCGCCAGGACGGCCTCGGCGTGGCCGGGCACCTTCACCTTCGGCCAGATCCTGGCGACGCGCCCCTCCCGGTTGACCAGGACGGTGGTGCGCTCCACGCCCATGTACTTGCGCCCGTACATGCTCTTCTCGACCCAGACGCCGTAGGCCTCGAGCACGGTCTTGTCCTCGTCGGTGGCGAGCGGGAAGGTCAGCCCGTACTTGCTGCAGAACTTGTCGTGGCTCTTCACCGGGTCCGGCGACAGGCCGACGACCTTGGCGTCCGCTTCCGCGAAGGCCGGCAGCAGGCCGTTGAAGTCCTGCGCCTCCAGCGTGCATCCGCTCGTGTCGTCCTTCGGGTAGAAGTAGAGCACGACTTTGTGACCGCGGAGCGCGGACAGTCCGACACGCCCTCCGCCCGAGGCGGGAAGGTCGAAATCGGGGGCGGGATCCCCCTCTGACAGCGGCATCGTGCCTTCCTTTCGGCCGATTGATGATGTGCAACCGATCTCGTGCGCGGGCTCGAGCGATGGCACCGCGCACGTCCGAGCCAAGCCCGGAGTCGCGGCCGCTGTAAAGCGCGGGCGCGCTTCGATCCACCGGCCGCGGAGCCCGAGGGCGCCGCGCGCAGAGACCCCGGAACAAAGGTCCCGATGGCGGACGAGACAACGCCGGCATGCAGGCCTCGGGGGAAGGCGCGACGCGTCGGCGGCGTCTGCCTCGTGAGCGCCCTCGCGCTGGTGCTGCTCGTCGGCGCCGGTGTCGGCCTCGTGGCCCTGCGACTGTCGAACGGGCCGCTCCAGATCGACGGCCTGTCGCGCCGCGTCGCCGCCGCCGTGGCCGAGCGGATCGGGCCCGGCTGGAGCATCGGGCTGCGCGGCAGCAGCCTCGAGCTCGACCGCGAGAACGCGCTCAGCCTGCGCTTCTCCGGCCTCGACATCCGCAACCCGCAGGGCGACCTCGTGGTGCGCGCCCCCCTGGCGCTAGTCAGCCTCGACCCCTGGGGGCTCCTGCGGCTCAACCTGCAGCCGCGCTCGATCGAGTTCCGCGAGACGCAGACCACCGCGCTGCTGCACCGGGACGGCTCGATCGCCTTCGCGGCCTCGGAGGCCAACCACCCGGTCGACGTCGCGCCGCACACGCCGCCGAGCGTGGACGGGGTGCGCGGCACCGTCTCGCCGCTCTCGGCCGCGATCGCGTCGATCTTCGGGGTCGTCCTCGATCCGGGCGGCGTGGTCGGCGCCCTCGACCGCGCGCGCGTCACCGACGCGCGGCTGCGGCTGATCGACGAGGACGGCCGCGAGCGCGCGGTCTTCGCGCGGGTCAACGGCCTGTTCGGGCGCGACCCGGTCAACGGCACCCGGAACTTCGAATTGCGGCTCGACGGGCCGCACGGCGAGTGGCGCTTCGGCGGCACGCTGCGCGACGGCGCGGACGGGCAGGAGCGCTCGGGCGTCATCACCCTCGACGACCTGCCGGTCACGGATCTCCTGCTGCTCTCGGGCCAGTCCGGCCTGCCGCTGACCACGGACCTGAAGGTCTCGGCCCGCGCCGACGTGAGCCTGACGGCCGGCCGCATCCGGACCATGAACGCCAAGCTCCACACCGGCGACGGCACGTTCCTGATCGAGGAGAAGGACTTCAACCCGGTCACGGTCGAGAGCCTCGACGCCTCCCTGGACTGGGACGAGGCCAACCGCGTGATGTCGCTGACCGGCCTGGACTATCGCGGGGCCGGCAACGCCGTGCACCTCGCGGGGACGTGGACGGGCAGCCCCGCGGGGGCGAGCACGACCTGGACCGCGACGCTGGCGAGCCGCGACGCCACCTTACGCGGGGCGACCCCGCAGGACGTGCCGGTGAAGATCGACGCCCTGGACGCGCAGCTCTCCGGCCGCGACGGCGGGATCTCCATCGACGCGCTGACCCTGTCGGGGCCCGGCGTGAAAGGCGCCATCACCGGGACGATCGGCACGAGCGCCGACGACGGCGGCCTGACCCTGCACCTCGCCGGCCACGACGGCGAGGTCCGTACCGGGCTGCGGCTCTGGCCGGAGCACATCGCGCCGCCGGCCCGCACCTACCTGGTGGACCAGCTCCGGCGCGGCCGGGTCGATTCCGTCGACATCAAGGTGAAGATGTCCGGGGCGGTCCTGGCGGCCGCCACCCGGGGCGACCCCGCCCCGGACGACGCGGTCCACATCGACTTCCACGTCTCGGACGCGGCCATCGACGTCACCGCCGATTCCCCGCCGGTGACCAAGGGCAACGTCGTCGGCGTGATCACCGGGCGCTCGACCACGGTGCGCAACGTGACCGCCGAGGTCCACGGGCCGGACGGGCGCGGGCTCGCCATCTCGGACGGCAGCTTCGTCATCCCGCAGATCACCCCGGACCGGGTCGTGGCCCAGATCGGGATGCGGCTCTCCGGCGGCGCCGACGGCATGGCCTCCGTGCTCCAGGCCAAGCTGTTCAAGAGCGTGATGAGCGTCGACCTCGACCCCGCCACGATCAAGGGCAGCGCCGACCTGCGCGTCGACTTCCCCCTCGACCTCAAGCACATCCCCGACCTGCCGGACCTGCCGGTGACGCTGACCGGCTCGCTGGCCGACCTCTCGGTCGACAAGGTGATGGGCCGGGACCGGCTCGAGTCGGGCCGGTTCAACCTCGTCTACGACCGGGGCGCCTTCACGCTGAAGGGCGACGGCCGGGTCGCGGGCGCGCCCATGTCGGTCGACCTGCGCCAGCCGAAGGTCGGGCAGCCCGGCGAGGCGGTGGTCAACGTGTCCCTCGACGAGGCGGTCCGCGGACGCAAGGGCCTGCCGACCGCACCGCAGCTCACCGGCACCATCCCGGTCCGCGCGGTGGTGCAGATCGGCCGGCCGGGATCCGGCAAGCCGCCGATCCGGGTCGAGGCGGATCTGGCGAAGGCCGGGATCGACGGGCTGATCCCGGGGCTGACCAAGCCCCCGGGCAAGCCGGGACGGCTCACCTTCACCCTGGTCGACAGCGGCCAGACCTTCGACCTGCGCGACTTCGCCCTCGACGCGGCCCCGGCGAGCGCCCGCGGCACCGTCTCGATCACCCAGGAGGGCGGCCTGGAGCGGGCGGACCTGAGCAGCGTCAAGCTCTCCCCCGGCGACGACCTGCGCGTGAGCCTCGACCGGACCGGCGGCGGCTACAAGGTCGTGGTCCGGGGCGCGGTGGCCGACGCCCGGCCGTTCCTGAAATCCCTGGGCGCCCCCGATCCCAAGGTCGGCCGTGAGGCGCGGGACGCGAATCCCAAGGATATCGACGCCGACATCCAGGTGCCCATCGTCACCGGCTTCAACGAGGAGGCGCTGACCGGCGCCAACCTGAAGCTCTCCCTACACGGGAAGACCCTGCGGGCCGCCAACATCACCGGGCGCTTCCGCGCGGCGCCCTTCGCCGCCACGGTCACCCGCGGCGAGCGCGGCGTGCCGACCCTGTCGGTGGAATCGGCCGATGCCGGCGCGACGCTGCGGTTCGTCGACGTGTACCGGCGGATGTATGGCGGCCGGCTCACGGCCGGGATCGGCCTCAACGACGGCCCGCAATCCGGCGTCGTGCAGATCCGCGACTTCATCCTGCGCAACGAGCCCGCGCTGTCGAGCATCATGGCGCAGGGCCCGGAGCCGTCCGAGGCGGAGACGGCCCGCGGCCGCCGGGTCGCCCCGGGCCGGGGCGCGGGCGACGTCACCTTCGACCGCATGCGCGCCAACTTCGTGCGCACCGGCACCCGCGTCGACTTCACCGACGCGGCGATCTCGAACGCCGCCATGGGCTTCACCCTGTCGGGCTGGCTCGATACCGGCCGCGAGCGCACCGACATGACCGGCACCTTCGTGCCGCTCTACGGCCTGAACAACGTGGCCTCGCAGCTGCCGCTGCTCGGGCCGCTGCTCGGCGGCGGCCACAACGAGGGCCTGTTCGCGGTCAATTTCCGCGTCTCCGGCAAGCTCGCCTCGCCGGACGTGAGCGTGAACCCGCTCTCGGCGATCGCCCCGGGCTTCCTGCGCAAGCTGTTCAGCGCCGGCGGCGGCCCCTTCGCGGACGGGATGCCGGGCGTCCCGCAGCAATAGGGCGGGCAGCCCGGAAGAGCCGCCCGCCCCTGTCTCACGCGCGGATGAAATCCGCGATCACGGCCGGAGCCGCGGTGTCGAAGCCGACCACGTCGAGCATGCCGGGATCCTCCGGGTCGGCGATGCTGAAGCCGTTGGAGACCAGCCCCACGACCACCAGCTTCGCCGAGATCCCGGTCTTCTCCCGGTACGCCCGCAGCGCCTGGACCGGGTGGACCGGCCCCGCCCAGGTCTCCGAGTCCGTGTAGACCACGAACGCGTCGGCCTTGACGCCCCGCTCCAGCGCCCAGCGCATCGGCAGGGAGCAGTCGGTGGCGCCGAACGGCAGGTCGGCGGTCGCCCGCACCGCCTGATCGAGCCGCGTCGACGGCCCGATCGGCAGCGGCGTCAGCGCGGCCCCCTGGCTCCAGACCCGGCCGGCCTCGGCGGTGAAGCCCAGCACCTGCCAGTGCTCCTCGGTCGCCGCGGTGACGAGCGCCATCGCGGCGGCCGCCTCCCGGGCCGTGAGCGTCGAGCCCGCGACCGTGCTGGCGCCCATCGAGCCCGAGACGTCGAGCGCGAGCACGAGGCGCCGGCCCGTGGGCTCGACCGCGCCGAACGCCGTGTAGAACGCGGCGTTCAGCGCCTCGACGATCGCCGCCACCGGCTCCCAGGAGAGCTTGCCCCGCTGACCGTGCCCGGAGGCGTAGGTCTTGAGGGCCAGCAGCAGCGCCATCGGGTGCAGGCGCGCCCGGAGGATCCGCTCCCGGTCCGACAGGACCGCCCGGACGTGCTCGGTGCCCTCCGAGAAGGGCGCCAGCACCCCCGCGGCCGTCAGGCGGCCGAGCTGGCGCACGAGGGCGCCGACCGGCATCCGCTCGATCAGGGCCTCGTTCACCGCGCGGCTGCCCATCAGCCCGGTCGGCAGCGCCTCCCACGGCAGGCCGTGCGAGCGCACCAGGGCGGCGGCCACCGCCCCGTCGAGGCCCTCCGCCTGCACCCGCGCGAAGGCATGGACGAGCCCGGGGGCGGCCTCGGTCACGGTGCCGCGGCAGATCCAGTCGAACAGCGCCTTCCGGGCGGGCTCCTCCGTCTCCGGATGGGCCAGCCGCAGGAGGTCGCGGTGCGACCAGCCCTGGCGGGTCCGGTACTTCACCGCCTGGAAGGCCAGGGCCTCCACGGGCTTGGCGCAGTACCAGTCACCGACCGCCCGGCGCAGGCCCCGGCCCCAGCCGCGCATCGCCTCGACGGAGGCGGCGAACTGGAACAGGTGCGTGCCGGTGCGGCAGACCCGAGGCAGGGCCGCGAGCGCCGCGCGCCGGGTCGCGAGGTCCGCCGACGCGGTGGCCAGCGCCAGGGCGAAGATCGCCGGATCCGGCTTCGGAGCCCGGCCGCCCTCGCTCACCGCCACGATGGCGGCGACCGCGCGGACGCCGTCCTGCGCGATGCACCGCTGCACCGCCGCCGCGTTCTCGGCGGTCAGGGCGCGCGGGCTCGCGTAGTACGAGCCGCCCTCGGAGCCGAGCACCAGGAAGCGGTCGAGCCGCGCCCAGTCGCCGACCGCGAAGGCGTGGCCTCCGGCGGCGTTCGGCACCGTGCCGGGGATCGGCTCCGTCTGCGGGGTGGCGCGGAGCCGGAACATCTGTGCGAGCTTCGTCATGGCGGGCTCCTCTCGGTCTCTCCTCTCTCCATCGCGGCCGATCGCCGGCCGGTGGCGCGTCCCGGCGCGCGCGGTCGGGCGGGGACGCGGCCGCAGCGCGTCGTCCACCGCCGCTCGCGCGCGGCCGGTATCTCGTGTAGTCGGTGGCGGGGTTCCGTCCGGCCGGGCGCGGGCGTGGCGGCGACGAGGGGCTTATCCGATGCTCTGCTTGAGCTACGGGCCTGACGACCCGGCGGGACTCGCACCCGCACCCCTCGGATCCCGATAACCTTCGTCTTCCGGCCCGCGTCCGGGCGATGCGGGCGTGGGGTGAGGAACGGTGTCCGGGCGCTCTATCCGGGCTGAGCTACGGGCCTCGCGGCCCGGCGGGATTCGAACCCGCGACCTCCCTTCGGTGAAGATAACCGTTCCTCTCCGGCCCGCATCGTCGGCCGGGATCCGCGCACGGTCGGCGCCCCGGTTGTCTCGCGGGGCCCTGCGGTCGTGGTGTCGGGGACGGGCATGAGCTCCGGCGACCTCGCGGCCCCCGACGGGGATCGAACCCGCAACCTCCGCGGGACAAGCCCGCGGCGCTCTACCGATGATAACCGTCCCCTGCCGGCCCGCAGGGTCCTCGAGACGCGCTCAGCCTCTCGGGCCGAGAGCCCCGCGATACGACCGTAACGGTCGCATCAGCCCGGGACGGGCGAACGCCGCGACGTCGATGCCGTCGTGCTGTTTCATACCATGCTCCGTCCGAACGGGGCTTCGGGTGACGCGGGCGTGTCGATGAGGCTCGGGGAGATCCGTGACAGGGATAACCGAGCGTCTCCGGCCCGCGCCGGTGAACTGCGATCGGCTGCCAGCGGCGACCGTTGCGAAGGGAACCGGACTCGTCCGCCGCGGCGCGCGGGCCGCGGATACGAGGAGCGTGCGGTCACTTCAGATCACCGGCCCGGCAGGCCGATGGCGCGGTGGATACGGTCGCGCTCGGCCTGCGTCAACCGGAAACTTGAAAATTCTTTCAGTTCGGGCGATCTCCGGCCCATGATCACTGCCGCCCAGATCCGCGCCGGCCGCGGACTTCTCAAGTGGACGCAAGGGGTTCTCGCGAGCCGCGCCGCGGTCTCCGTCGTCACCCTGAACATGATCGAGAGCGAGCAGGTCCAGCCCCGCAGCCGGACCCTCGCGGCGATCCGCACGGTCCTCGAAGGGGCGGGCATCCGCTTCGTCGGCGACGCGCAGGAGGGCTACGGGGCGATCCTGCGCCCCGCCCCCGCGACCGGGTCCGGGGACGCACCGGCACAGAAAAGCCCGGCGCGGACGACCGCACCGGGCTGAAGCCGAACCGGCCTGCGCGGGTGCGCTATTTCTCGACGAAGGCCTTCTCGATGACGTAGTGGGCGGCCTCGCCGTGGTTGCCCTCCTCGTAGCCGCGCGAGGACAGGAGCTCGCGAGTGTCGCGGATCATGTCGGGGCTGCCGCAGAGCATGAAGCGGTCGTTCTCGATCGCCATCGGCGGCAGGCCGATATCCTCGAACAGCTTGCCCGAGACCATCAGGTCGGTGATC
>NZ_JBKFAP010000040.1:0-26454 GCF_053345715.1 Methylobacterium sp. D48H | reverse complement strand
AGTTCCTCGGCCGCCGCCGCCACGGTGCCGACGTTGCTGGCCGCCTCCTCGGCCGCGGCCGCGACGGTGGTCGACTGCCCCGCGGTCTCGGCCGCGGTCTCCGTCATGCCGCGGGCCGTGGCCTGCAACGATGCCGCCGCGGTCGAGACCTGCGCGACGATCCCGCCGACGGCGTCGGCGAAGCGGTCGGCGACCTGCCGCATCGCGAGGCCGCGCTGACGCTCCGCGTCCTGCCGGGCCGCCTCGGCCTCCACCTCGAGCTGCCGGGTGCGGATCAGGTTGTCCTTGAACACCTGCACGGCCGCCGCCATGGCGCCGATCTCGTCGCGACGGTGTCGGAACGGGACGTCGGTGCCGGCCTCACCCCGCGCCAGCCGGGTCATCGCGGCGGTCATCGCGGCGATCGGCCGCGAGATGTAGAGGAGGCCGAAGATCGCCGCCGCCAGGGCGGACACCAGCGCGAGGCCGATGCTGGCGACGGCCGCGGCGGACGCGGCCTCGACCCGGATCATCGCTGCGTCCGCGTCCTGCTGCGCCGCTTTCTCGTCGTGGTCCGCCAGACGGGCCAGGGCCGCCCGGGCGCCGTCGTACAGTGCCACGACGTCGGGCCGGATCAGCAGCGCGGTCGCCTCCGTCTGCCGCCCCGCCTCCACGAGGCGCCGCACGTCCCGTTCCACCTCCGCGAGTCGGGTCCAGGACGCGCCGAACGCGTCGTAGTGCCGCCGCTCCTCGACGGTGGTGATCAGCGGTTCGTAAGCCCGGCGCGCGTCGCGCAGCCGCGCGTGCGTGTTCGCCAGGGCGGCCTCATTGGCGTCCCGGTGCTCCGGTGTATCCGACAGTAGGATGAGCCGGTACTGCTTGATGCGCACCTCGGAGGCCGCCACTTCGATCGCGCCGACCTTCTCGAGGGAGGGCACCCAGTCCCTGGCCAGTGCCGTCGCAGCCTGCCCGATCCCGGCCAGCTGACGGAGGGACAGACCGCCCTGCGCCGCGGAGATCAGGGCAATTCCCGCGAAGAGAAGGGCCAGGATTGCTTTGAGTGGAATGGATACGCGCATGACGATCCTCGGCCAGATCCGAGTGCGGGACAATCGCATCGGGCGGCCCGACGCAGGCGACTGCATCTAGCCACTTCGGAATCTCGCACAACTCGCGCCTTAAAAACATCATAGAATGGTTTTGACTTGCAAAAATAATTCAAAAATACATAATTAACCGAACAAATCTACATCTTCATATCAGATAAAGGTCAACCGTCGCGCAGGTTCTGGTATCTGCTTCGACCGAGAATCTCTCTTATCCAGACGAAAGCGTTGACGGCGACGATACAAGTGACGCTTGTGCCGGACCCGCACGCGACGGTCCGCGCCGACCGAGCCCCCATCCTTCCGAGAGGATTCCGCGCCCGGCTGCGATGCCTACCCGAGTCCTCACGCACCTCCGTCGATCCGGCCTTCCGCCGGGATCACCGGGACGAGTTGCACCTCGGCCTTCGCTCCTGCATTGCTCCTCAACCACAAGGGGAGGGTTCGGGGCATGTCGACGGCTCGGGTCACCGTGGTCGATCACCCGCTGGTGCAGCACAAGCTGACCCATCTGCGGGACAAGAACCGCTCGACCAAGGGCTTCCGGCAGATCCTCAACGAGATCGGGATGCTCCTGGCCTACGAGGTGACCCGGGACCTCCCGCTGGAGCCCGTCACCATCGAGACGCCCCTCCAGCCGATGCAGGGGCAGCAGATCCAGGGCAAGAAGCTGGTGCTCGCGCCGATCCTCCGCGCCGGAGTGGGCTTTCTCGACGGCATGCTGTCGCTGGTCCCGTCGGCCCGCGTCGCGCATATCGGGCTCTACCGGGATCCCGAGACGCTGGAAGCCGTGGAGTACTACTTCAAGGCGCCGTCCGATCTGGCCGACCGGACGGTGCTGGTGCTGGATCCGATGCTGGCGACCGCCAACTCGGCGATCGCGGCCCTCGACCGCCTCAAGGCCCGGGGCGCCTCCGACCTCCGCTTCGTCTGCCTGCTGGCGGCGCCGGAGGGCCTCGCCAAGTTCCAGGCCGCCCATCCGGACGTGCCGGTCTGGACCGCGGCGATCGACAGCCACCTGAACGACCACGGCTACATCGTCCCGGGCCTCGGCGACGCCGGCGACCGGATGTACGGCACCCGCTAGGAGCCGGCCTCAGCGCCGCCGCCGGGCTCCGGCGCGGCCCTTGCCGACGACCTTGCGGAGGGTCTGCGAGAGCTGATCCACCGAGTAGGGCTTCTGGATCAGGTCGAAGCCGTGGACGCCCTCCTGCGCCAGCACGTGGCTGTAGCCGGAGGTGAGGACCACCGGCAGGTCGGGCAGGCGCCGCTGCAGCTCGCGGGCCAGCGCGATACCGCCCATGCCGGGCATCACGACGTCGGAGAAGACAGCGTCGAAACGGAAGGGGATCCTCTCGATCTCGACGAGCGCCTCCTCGGCATTCGTCGCCCAGACGGTCTTGTGCCCGAGATCTTCCAGGATCTGTGTGGCGAAGCGGCCGACCTCGATGTTGTCCTCGACGACCAGCACGCAGAGGCTGGCGCCGTCGAGCCCGCTCTCCTCGCTCCGCGGCGTGACGGGCATGTCCGGCGCGTGCTCCGCCTGTGGCAAGTAGAGCGTGAAGGTCGTGCCGTGGCCCGGGCTGCTGGACACGTCGACGTCGCCCCCGGACTGCTTGGCGAAGCCGAAGACCTGGGACAGCCCGAGCCCCGTGCCCTTGCCGATGTCCTTGGTGGTGAAGAACGGCTCGAAGATGCGCGGCAGCACGTCGGCCGGAATGCCGATGCCGGTGTCGGACAGCGACACCGCCGCGAAGGTGCTGCGCGACCCCGCGTGTCCGCGGATCGCCGGCATCGGCCGGTCGCCGGATAGCTGCAGGGTGAGCGTGCCCTCACCGCCCATCGCGTCGCGGGCGTTCACCGCCATGTTGATCAGCGCGGTCTCGAACTGGCTGAGGTCGGCGCGGATGTAGCAGGGTGTGGCGGGGATCTCGGCCAGAACGCTGATGCGCGCGCCGGTGACCGAATCCAGCATCTCCGCCACAGCCCGGAGCGAGGCGCCCACCTCGAAAACCTCGGGCCGCAACGCCTGGCGGCGCGCGAAGGCGAGGAGCTGGCCGGTCAGCTTGGCGGCGCGGTCGACGGTATCGGAGATCGCCTCGACGTAACGGCGACGGCGCTCCTCCGGCAGGTCCGGCCGCTTGAGCAGGTCGGTGGAGGATTTGATCACCGTCAGCAGGTTGTTGAAGTCGTGGGCGACGCCGCCGGTCAGCTGCCCCACCGCCTCGAGCTTCTGCGACTGCCGCAGCGCCTCCTCCACGCGCTCGCGCTCGGCGCTCTCGGACTGGAGCCTGGCATGGGCCTCCGCCAACGCCTGCATATTGCGTCGCTGCTCGGTCAGGTCCGTCAGGATCCCGCAGAGGAGCGGCTGATCGCCCTGGCAGGCGAAGCGGCTGAGCGACAGGAAGGTCGCGTTCTCCGACCCCGCCGCCGCGCGCAGCGCGATCTCCTCGCGGACGGGCCCGTCCATCGCGTGCCGGATCAGGCGCCCGAGGTCGACATCCACGTGGACGAAATTCCGGAGCGCGCGGCCGGTCAGGCGCTCCTGCGGCTCGCCGAGCATCTCGGCCAGCCGCCGGTTGCAGTAGAGCAGCGTCCCGTCCAGCGCCAACGTGAACGCGCCTTCCTGCATCTGCTCGATCAGTGCCCGGTAGGGCAGGTCCGCGTTCTCGAGCGTGTAGACGAGGCGCTCGTGGTTGGGCCCCTCCACCACGACGGCGTCGAAATCGCCCCGGCGGATGGCCGCGAGGGTCTCCTCGCTCTCCTCCAGCCGCGCCTCGAGCTCGCGGATATGGGCGCGATAGGCGTCGAGCCCGGGCTCGTCGCCGGGCAGCAGAGCGTCCACACCCATCAGAGCGGCTCCGCGGCGGACGCGATCTCGAGACTGCGCAGCACGCGGCCCTCGTCCGAGAGGTCGCCCGAGAGGCGCCGTTCCGGCGCCGGCGCCAGTCTCAGGAGTGTGGGTGCGGCGAGGATCCCGTCGCGCTCGGCCAGGTCGGGCTGCTGATAGATGTCGACGATCTCCAGTTCGTAGCGGCCCGGCACGTGCGCCTCGCAGATGCGGCGCAGCACTTCGACCGCGCGCAGCGAGCGCGGCGCGGTTCCGGCCACGAACAGCCGCAACCGAACGTGCCGCGCGTCCGTCCGAGACGAGGGGGCCGCGCTCAAGGCCGATCGGCCTTGGGACGGATGTCGAGGCCGACCAGAACCTTCTCGGTGTTCGACAGGTCGCCGATGATCCGCTTGAGCGGCGACGGCAGGCGGCGCACGAGGGTCGGGATCGCGAGGATCTGATCGCCGGCGGCGAGCTGCGGATTCTTCATGAGGTCGATGACCTCGATGTCGTAGTGGCCGGCCAAGTGCTCCTCGCAGAACCGCTTCAGGTTGGTGAGCGCGGCGAGAGACTTGGCCGTCTGCCCGGCGACGTAGAGGCGCAGGTGATAGTGGCCGGAATCGCGGTCGGGATCCGTCTCGGGTGCCGGGTCGTCCGATGTCGCATCGCTCATTCCGCGGCACTCCGTCGTGCGATCAACGCCTGCTGCTCCGCCGCGAGGATAACGCCCCGCGCCGCGTCCTCGGCGCGCAGGCTCTCCTCCTCGTCCACGGCCGCCTCGAGACCGGCCCTGAGCTCCTCGATCTGGCGCTCCAGGGCGGAGCGCCGGCGCGCCATATCCCGGAGCCGGCGCTCGGTCGCGTCCCGGTGCTGCTGCGCGGCCGCGCGTTCCTGAGCCTCCTGAACCAGGCGCGCGGTGCCGGTGAGAACACCTGAAGGACCAATATAGGCATCCACCAACTGGATCCCGCCCGACGACATCAGAAATTCACGGATCTGGTTGGAGTGGCTCATACCCCGCGCCTTGATGACGTAGAGGGTCCGCGTCCGCTCGCCGTTCGCCTCCATGTTCTGGAGCTTGATCCAGGCATCCATCAGGGAGGACACGCCGAGATCGTTGTCCTCGACCAGGGACCCGTCGCCGCGGAGGGTCGTGAAGATCGCCGTGACGCCGCGGACCTTCATCAGGTCGATCATGCGCAGGAGGGTCGCCTGCAACTCGCCCGCCGGCCCGCGAAGGGCCGAGATCGGGTCGATCACCACCACGTCCGGCCGGAACTGGTCGAGGTCGCGATGCATCCGCGCGAGATGCGTCTCCAGGCCGAACAGGCTCGGCCGCGCGGCCTCGAAGCGGAGGCGGCCGCTCGCCACGTGCGCGGCGAGGTCGAGCCCGATCGAGCGCGCGTTGCGGATGATCTGGGCCCCGCTCTCCTCGAACACGAAGGCCATGCAGCGCTCGCCGCGCCGGCAGGCCGCGTCGAGGATTGAGGCGGCGAGCATGCTCTTCCCGGTCCCGGCCTCCCCGGAGATCAAGATCCCGGAGCCGCGATGGAAGCCCCGCGGTCCCAGCATGGCGTCGAGCCCGGCGATCCCGGTCGAGAGGATGCCGTCGGGCACCGCGTAGGCGAGATCCGCCGAGGTCACCGGCAGCACACTGATCCCGGCGTGATCGATCAGGAACGGGTACTCGTTGGTGCCATGGGCGGAGCCGCGATACTTGACGACGCGCAGCCGCCGCGTCGTGATCTGGTCCTCGACGCGGTTGTCGAGCAGCACGACGCAGTCGGAGACGTACTCCTCCAGGCCCTGGCGGGTGAGCGGACCCTCGCCGCGCTCGCCCGTGATGATCGCGGTCAGGCCGCGATCCTTGATCCAGCCGAACAGGCGGCGCAGCTCGGCGCGGAGCAGGGTCGGATCGGTGAAGCCCGCGAAAAGTGTCTCGATCGTGTCGAGGACGACGCGCTTGGCCCCGATCGAGTCCACCGCGAAGCCGAGGCGGATGAACAGGCCCTCGAGGTCGTACTCTCCGGTCTCCTCGATCTCGCTCCGCTCCACGCGCACGTGGTCGATGGCGAGATGGCCCGCGGCGACGAGACCGTCGAGGTCGTAGCCGAGCGACGCGACGTTCGCCGCCAGATCCTCGGCCCGCTCCTCGAAGCTCATGAACACGCCGGGCTCGCCGTAGAGCGTCGCGCCGTTGACCAGGAAGGTCGTGGCGAACAGCGTCTTGCCGCAGCCCGCGGCGCCGCAGATGAGCGTCGGCCGCCCGGCCGGCAGACCGCCATGGGTCAGGTCGTCGAAACCGGTGATGCCGGTCGCGACCTTGGGTAGTGTCCGGGCGGCTTGCGGGTCGGGCACGATGGGCGAATCCCTGGACGTCTCGGAGGACGGCAAGTCCGGAAGTGGGGCGGCGCTCTCAACCCTGCCGGGCCGATCGGAACGGTTCGCACCGCGAGAGACGCGGCGGCGGGCGCGAACAGCGCGTCGAACGGGCAGAACACCGTTGGAATGCGGTATGGCAACGGGTCCGCCCGCGCAATATGGGTGCGTGACGCGTCCGGCCGCCATCCCGTCGACGGACTGCGCAGATCGATGGAAGGCCTCCATGCTCGGCTGGGACGTCGACGTCAACGAGGCCCTGACGGCGCCGGCCGTCGCGCGCAACCGCGACGCGATCCTGGCCGTGCTCCGCGAGATCCTGCCCGACAGAGGCACCGTTCTGGAGATCGCCAGCGGCTCCGGTGAGCACGCGGTCCACGTCGCCGCGGCCCTGCCGGGCCTGGACTGGCTGCCGAGCGATCCCGAACCCGCCGCCCGGCGCAGCATCGCCGCGCACGCGTTCCGGGCCGGCCTCGCCAACATCCGGCCGCCGCTCGCGCTCGACGCCGCCGCCGCGGCGTGGCCCGTCGCGCGGGTCGACGGGATCGTGTGCATCAACATGATCCATATCGCGCCCTGGGCCGCCACCGAGGGCTTGATGGCCGGCGCCGGACGCGTCCTGAGCGCGGGCGGCGTCCTGTTCCTGTACGGGCCGTTCCGCGAGGCGGACCGGTCGTTCGCGGAGAGCAACGCCGCCTTCGACGCCTCCTTACGCGCGCGGGATCCCGCCTGGGGCGTGCGGGACCTCGACGCCGTCGCGGCGGAAGCGGCCCGGCACGGGCTCAGCCTGGTCCGGCGCGTCGCCATGCCCGCCAACAATCTGAGCCTGATCTTCAGACGTGCGGACAGGTGAGGGCCCGTCTGTCACGGCTTTCCGTATCTGCACACTGTATTCAAGCATCCGCGTGCTGCACTATCCTGCCCTGGACCCGATGCGGCGGCAAAAGCCGCACGGGCCGCAGGAGGAAGCCCATGCCGATGGAACGCAGCGTCTCGAGCCGGGCCCTGGCCCTTCTCGCAGTGGCCGGATTACTGGGATCGACGCAGGCGCGGGCCGCCGATCCGATCAGGATCGGGGTGATCGCCGAGGCGCAGTCGGTGGTCGGGGCCTCGATCCCGCAGGCCGTCCAGCTCGCCGCCGACGAGATCAACGCCCAGGGCGGCGTCGACGGGCGCCAGATCCAGGTCGTCACCTACGACGACAAGTCCTCGGCCTCCGACGCGGTCCGAGCCTTCCAGCGGGCGGTCTCCGAGGACAAGGTCAACCTCGTCATCGCCAGCTACATCTCCGAGGTCGTGCTGGCGCTGATGCCCTGGGCGGCCCGGCTCAAGACGCCGATGATCACGCCCGGCGCTGCCTCGAACGAGATCAGCGCCGCGGTCCACAAGGACTACGCGCGCAACAAGTACACCTTCCACGGCTACCTGACCTCGGCGGCGCTCGCCCAGTCCATCTGCGATTCCACCAAGGACATGCTGATCGACCTGATGAAGGTGAAGACCGCCGCGATCATGAGCGAGGACGCGGCCTGGACCCGGCCTCTCGACGTCGGCTACGAGAAGTGCCTGCCCGAGATCGGCGTGAAGGTCGTCGACCACATCCGCTTCTCGCCGGACACGGGCGACTTCACGCCGATCTACAACAAGATCGAGGCGGCCAAGCCCGACCTGATCGTCACCGGCATCTCGCATGTCGGCGTGCAGCCGACCGTGCAGTGGCAGAACCAGAAGGTGCCGCTCGCCATGACCGGCATGAACTCGCAGGCGACCTCCTCGACCTTCTGGTCGAACACCAACGGCGCGACCCAGGGCGTGATCTTCCAGAGCATCGCGGTGCCGGGCGCGGCGATCACCGACAAGTCGCTCTCCTTCAGCGCCGCGTTCAAGAAGCGCTTCGGCAGCGACCCGTCCTACGCCGGGTACATGGCCTACGATCAGGTCTACTACGCCGCCGACGCGGTGAAGCGGGCCGGCACCACGGAGGCCGACAAGCTGGTCGACGCCCTGGAGAAGACCGACTGGGTCGGCACCGTCGGGCGCACGCAGTTCTACGGCAAGGACGACCAATTCACCCACTCGATCAAGTACGGGCCGGGCTTCGTCACCGGCCTGATGGCGCAGTGGCAGGACGGCAAGCAGGTCGCGGTCTGGCCGAAGAGCCTCGCGCAGGGCGCGATCGTGCTCCCGGCGGCCGTGAAGGCGGCGGCCCGCTAGGCGGCTCTCCGGACCGGCAACGGGCGCGCGGCTTGCCAAGCGCGCCCGTTGCCGCAAGTAGAGCCGGACCGCGACACCGTGAGCGCGGCCGAGACGACGTGCGCGCTGAGGACAATCGCTGATGGCCACCACCGACCTGCCCGGGACCATGCGCCAGATCCGCTACGCGGGTTCCGGCGGACCGGAGGTGATCAGCCTGGAGAACGCGCCCGTGCCGAGCCCGGGACCCGGCCAGGTCCTGATCGAGGTGGTGGCGGCCGGCGTGAACCGGCCCGACGTCGCGCAGCGGTCCGGGGTGTACCCGCCGCCGCCCGGCGCCACCGAGATTCCCGGCCTCGAAGTCGCCGGCCGTGTGGTCGCGCTCGGCAGCGGGGTCGAGGGCCTGTCGGCCGGCGACGAGGTCTGCGCCCTGGTGATCAGCGGCGGCTACGCCGAGTACGCCGTGGCCGAGGCGGCCCACTGCCTGCCGCGACCGAAGGCCGTCTCGCTGGTCGATGCCGGCGGTCTGCCGGAGACCTTCTTCACGGTCTACTCCAACGTGGTCCAGCGCGGCCGCCTGACGCGCGGCGAGAGCTTCCTCGTCCACGGCGGGTCGAGCGGCATCGGCGCCACGGCGATCCAGATCGCCAAGCATGTCGGCGCCCGGGTCTTCGCGACGGCGGGCTCCGCCGAGAAGTGCCGGTTCTGCGAGGATCTCGGGGCGGATGCCGCGATCGACTACAAGCAGGCCGACTTCGCCGAGGAACTGAAGCGCCTCACCGACGGGCGCGGCGTCGACGTCATCCTCGACATGATCGGCGCCAGCTACCTCGCCCGGAACCTCAAGTCGCTGGCACCGGACGGGCGGCTGGTGATGATCGCGCTGATGGGCGGCTACAAGGTCGACGGGCTGAACATCACGCCGATCATGCGCAACCGCCTGACCTTCACCGGCTCGACGCTCCGGCCGCGCGGGAAGGCCGACAAGGCCGCGATCGCCGACGGTCTCCGCCGGGACATCTGGCCCGAGCTCGAGGCCGGACGCATCCGGTCCGTCACCCACGCCACGTTCCCGCTCGAAGAGGCGCGGGCGGCGCACGAGCTGATGGAATCGAGCGCCCATCTCGGCAAAATCCTGCTGACGACCGGCCGCTGAGCCGGCCCCGTCAGGAACCTGCCTCGGCAGCCCCGCGTTGGCGGCCGGTAACGAGATCGTGTCGCACAGCGCCCGTTCCGGCGTGTGGCGTCCCGCCGAGGAAGGTTTTGCACATGGCCGAGAGACTGAACCCCAACGAGAGCCGCCAGGGCGAGCGCGGCAAGCCGGTGCTCTGGGTCTTGGTGGCGAGCCTCGTCCTGCTGGCGATCGCCACCGTGGGCCTGCTCACGTGGAACGGCGCCAACTCGCCGAAGGACTACGCCAGCCAGAGCCAGGACGCGTCGCGCAAGGAGGTGACGGGCTCGGTCAACGGCCAGTCCGGCGGGTCGTCGCCGTCGAACAGCACCGCCGTTCCGGGCGGCAACCCGTCCTATCCGCAGCCGGCTCAGCCGGGCGCGAACGGCGCGCCGAAGTAAGGCGTCGAGCGCGGGACGGGATGCGCCGTCCCGCGGCCGACCCTCTCAGCGGGTCGGGATCGGCGTCGGGCCGCGGTAATCGTAGAAGCCGCGCTTGGCCTTCCGGCCGAGCCAGCCGGCCTCGACGTACTTCACTAGGAGCGGGCAGGGTCGGTACTTCGAATCGGCGAGGCCCTCGTAGAGAACCTGCATGACCGAGAGGCAGGTATCGAGGCCGATGAAGTCGGCCAGCTGCAGCGGGCCCATCGGGTGGTTCGCGCCGAGCTTCATGGCGGTGTCGATCGACTCGACCGATCCCACGCCCTCGTAGAGCGTGTAGATCGCCTCATTGATCATCGGCAGCAGGATCCGGTTGACGATGAAGGCCGGGAAATCCTCCGACATCGTCGACGTCTTGCCGAGCTTCGCGATGAACGCCTTGGCCGACTCGTAGGTCGTGTCCTCGGTGGCGATGCCGCGGATCAGCTCGACGAGCTGCATCACCGGCACCGGGTTCATGAAGTGGATGCCGATGAACTTCTCCGGCCGGTCGGTCGCCGCCGCCAGCCGGGTGATGGAGATCGACGACGTGTTGGTCGCCACCAGGGTCTCCGGCCGCAGCGACCCGCACAGCGTGGTGAAGATCTCGCGCTTGGTCGCCTCGTTCTCGGTCGCCGCCTCGATGACGAGATCGCACGGGCCGAGGGCGGCGAAGTCGCGGGCGGGGACGATGCGCGAGCGGGCCTCGCCGCTGTCGCCCTCGGTGAGCGTGCCCTTCGTGACGAGGCGCGCGAGGCTGCCCTCGATCACCGACAGTCCATTCTCGAGCCGGGCGGGATCGCGGTCGTTCAGCAGAACCTCGAAGCCGGCGGTGGCGCAGACCTGCGCGATGCCGCTGCCCATCTGGCCCGCGCCGACGATGCCGACCCGCTTGATCTCCATATGCATGTGCCGACCTGTGCCCCCAAGGCGGATGCCGCAGCGCTGCCGCCCAGCTCTCTGGACGGCACGGACGCGACGGCACCGCGCGAAGTCTCGCCGCTGCTGCCTTCTAGACCAATCCTCGATCCGGAAGGAACCCGTGAAGCCGCGTTCTGCGACAATGCTCGCGGGTTGCCAGATCCGGTGCCGTTACTGGCCCTTGGCTTTGCCGATCTCGGATTGCAGCTCGGGAACGACCTGGAACAGGTCGCCGACGAGGCCGTAATCGGCCACCTGGAAGATCGGCGCGTCCTCATCCTTGTTGATGGCGACGATGACCTTCGAGTCCTTCATGCCGGCGAGGTGCTGGATCGCGCCCGAGATGCCCACCGCGACGTAGAGGTCCGGCGCCACGACCTTGCCGGTCTGCCCCACCTGCCAGTCGTTCGGCGCGTAGCCCGCGTCCACGGCGGCGCGCGAGGCGCCGACGGCGGCGCCCAGCGAGTCGGCCAGCGGCTCGATCAGCTCGTGGAACTTGTCCGAGGAGCCGAGCGAGCGGCCGCCGGAGACGATGATCCGCGCCGAGGCCAATTCCGGCCGGTCGGACTTGGCGATCTCCTCGCCCTTGAAGCTCGAGCCGCCCGCCTCGGGCGCGGCCGCCGAGACGGCCTCCACCGGTGCCGGGGCGCCGCCCTCTTCGGCCGCCTTGAAGGCCGCCGTGCGCACGGTGATCACCTTCTTGCCGGCGGGCGCCTGCACGGTCTGGATGGCGTTGCCGGCGTAGATCGGCCGCTCGAACGTGTCGGGCGAGACCACCTTGATGATGTCGGAGACCTGCGCGACGTCGAGCAGGGCGGCCACGCGCGGCAGCACGTTCTTGCCCGTGGTCGAGGCCGAGGCGATGATCGTGTCGTAGGGCTCGGCGATGGCGGCGATGAGCGCCGAGACCGGCTCGGCGAGGTCGTGGTCGTAGACGCCGTCCTCGGCGTTCAGGACCTTCTCGACGCCGTCGAGCTTGCCCGCGGCCTCGGCCACGGCCTTGGAGCCGGTGCCCAGCACGAGGGCGTGGACCGGCGCGCCGATCTCCTTGGCGGCGGCGAGCGCCTTCAGCGTGCTGTCCTTGATCTGGCCGTTGCCGTGCTCGACGAAGAGGAGTGTCGTCATGGTCTGCTGGTGCCCTCGAAGGTGGTGGCGCGGGGCTCGACCGTCGACCGGGAGCCCCGCCTCGGATCAGATGACGCCGGCTTCGACCTTGAGCTTCTGGACGAGCTCGGCCGCGGAGGCGACCTTCACGCCGGCCGAGCGGCCCGGCGGTTCGGCGGTCTTCAGCACCGTGAGCCGCGGCGTGACGTCGACGCCGAGCGCGTCGGGTGCCAGCTCCTCCAGGGGCTTCTTCTTGGCCTTCATGATGTTGGGCAGCGACGCGTAGCGCGGCTCGTTGAGGCGCAGGTCCGTCGTCACGATGGCCGGCAGCTTGAGGCTCACGGTCTGCAGGCCGCCGTCGACCTCGCGGGTGACGTCGAGGCTGCCCTCGCCGGGCTCGATCTTGTACGCGAAGGTGCCCTGAGGCCAGCCGAGCAGGGCGGCGAGCATCTGGCCGGTCTGGTTCGAGTCGTCGTCGATCGCCTGCTTGCCGAGGATGACGAGCTCCGGGCTCTCCTTCTCGACGACGGCCTTCAGGAGCTTCGCGACGGCGAGCGGCTCGCAGTTCACGTCGGTCTTCACCAGGATCGCCCGGTCGGCGCCCATGGCGAGTGCCGTGCGCAGCGTCTCCTGCGCCTGCTGCGGGCCGATCGACACGGCCACGATCTCGGTGACCTTGCCCTTCTCCTTCAGGCGGATCGCCTCCTCGACGGCGATCTCGTCGAAGGGGTTCATGGACATCTTGACGTTGGCGAGCTCGACGCCGGAGCCGTCGGCCTTCACGCGAATCTTGACGTTGTAGTCCACCACCCGCTTGACGGGCACCAGCACCTTCATGGCGGTCACGATCCTTCCCCGGAGGATTCTTGTCGTCGTGCAGGCCACTCCCACGGGCGCGCGAGGCGCAGCGTGGCCGGGGCACGCAAGGCGCCGGACCGTAACGGCCACATTTCCGCCTTGTCAACGCGGCGCCGTGGCGGCCCCGCGAAAACCGCGATGCCGGCTCAGCGATTGGCGCCGGGCACCCAGAGCACGTCGTCGGCCCCGTCGCCGTTCGCCGCCCGGCTCGCCACGAACAGGAAGTCCGACAGGCGGTTGAGGTAGCGCAGCGCCTCCGGCGAGACCGTCTCGTCCTCCCGCGCAGCGAGGCTGACCGCGAGCCGCTCGGCGCGCCGGCAGACGGTCCGGGCGAGGTGCAGCGCCGCGGCAGCCGGCGAGCCGCCGGGCAGCACGAAGGATTTCAGCGGCGGGATCGCGGCGTTGAGCGCGTCGATGTCGCGCTCCAGCCGGTCGACCTGGCTCGCCACGATCCGCAGCGGCTCGTAGGGGAGGGGCTCGGGGGTCGGCGGCGTCGCGAGGTCGGCGCCGAGGTCGAACAGGTCGTTCTGGATCGCCCCCAGCATCCCGTCGAGGGGGCCCTGCGTGTGCAGGCGCGCCATGCCGATGCAGGCATTGGTCTCGTCGACGGTGCCGTAGGTCTCGACCCGCAGGTCCGCCTTCGAGCGCCGCTGCCCGTCCGCCAGCGCGGTCGTCCCCTTGTCGCCGGTCCTCGTGTAGATGCGGTTGAGCTTGACCACGGGGTGGCGTGCCTCAGAACGTGTAGCCGATCTTGCCGCCGAAATTGGTCAGGCCGCGGTTGTTGGCGCAGAGCCCGGCATTCGACATGTGCTCGACCGTCGCCATGATGCTCCAGTGCTCCGTCAGGCGGAAGCCCAGGGCGGCCGCCTCGCGGAACATCGGCGAGCAGCCGAGGGTGTTGAAACCGTAGGGCGTCTCGGCCTTCGGGCCGGTCCAGCCGTTATGGGCCACGCCGCCGAAGAACCCGTCGAGGAACACGCGGCGGTTGAAGGTCTCGGGGAAGATCTCGAGCGTCCAGGTCGCGCCGAGATAGGCGTAGCTGGTCCGGCCGCCGGTGTTGTAGCTGCCGCCGACGGTCGGTCGCGGCACGAAGGCCTGCCAGAACGGATCGTCGCTGATGCGCGGCTTGGCGAACAGGATCTCGCCGTTGACGTTCGCCTTGCTGAATCCGGGGAGCTTGCCCTCGGCGCTCCCGGGATCCTGCACCGCGCCGCCGATCCGGATCTCCGACACGATGCTGAGCGGCTGGACGGGGGCCGCGTAGGCGGCGGGCGGCGGCGGCGCGAGGTCGGCGGCCGAAGCCGGCAGAATCGCCGCCCCGGTCAGAAGGCCGAACAGACGGAGGCGGGAAGGGGCAGTCATGCGGGCTCGGCCGGTTAGGCGCAGCGATTTGCTTCTACCGAGCGTAGCAGAGGCCCGCGCGGCGGGGCGGCCTATTCATCCTTCACCGGATCGAAAGGTGTTCGGTGCGGCGGCGCGGTCACACCCGGCCCGACGCCCTCATGCCGAGCGCCACCAGACCACGCCCATGATGATCACGATCGCGACGAACTGCAGGAGCACCCGGAGGCGCATCAGCTTCTGCGAGAGGTTCACGCTGCCGCCGCGCATCATGTTGGCGAGGCCCGCGACCAGGACCGCGGCGACGGCGAGGCAGGCGATCAGGACGAGGGTGTTGGACGACATGCGGTCGGGGATCCGGGTGGGGCGCGAGCCGCGATGCGGCTCGGCGCGTCGTTGAGGTGTCGGGCGCTCAGTTGCGGCGGAGCAGGCGCTCGAAATAGTCGAGTTCCTCGCGGGGGCGACTCGGGTCGCCGAGCTTGCGCCGCAGCTCTTCCATGATGCGCCGGGCGCGCTGGACCGCGGATTCGTCGGCCGTGGGGACGCGGACCCGCCCGTCGCTCATGTCGCGGCCGCGGGTCGGGCGCCCGAGAGGATCGTCGTCGCGCGCGCCGGCCTGACCCTGCTGGCCCGGCTGCTGGCCGCCCTCCTGCTGGCCCTCGCCCTGGCCCTCGGCCATCTCCTGCATCTGCTGGGCCATGCCGTCGGCGCCGCGCTTGAGGCCGTCGAGGGCGCGGCCCTGCGCGTCGACCGCGCCGTCCGAATCGCCGTCCTTCAGCGCGTTCTCGGCCTCGCGCATGGCGTCCTCGGCGTCGGAGAGGCCCTGCTCGCCGCGCATGCCGTTCTCCTTCATGCGCTTCTGAAGGTCCTCCAGCCGCTGCCGGAGCGCCTGCTGGCGCTCGCCGACGCCGCCCTGCTGGCCCTCGCCCTGCTGTCCCTGACCCTTCTGGCCCTGTTGGCCCTGACCCTGCTGGCCTTGCCCCTGCTGACCCTTCTGACCCTGCTGGCGCTGGCCCTGCTGCCCCTGGCCCTGCTGGCCGCGCTGTCCCTGCTGCGGCTGGCCGCGGCTCTGCGGGCGCTGGCCGTCGCGCTGCTCCTCGCCGTCCTTGAAGGTCTCGTCGCGCAGGCCCTGCTGCTCGCGCGACATCGCGTCGAGATCGCGCATCTGCTTCTGCATCTCGCGGGACGCCTGATCGGAGCGACCGCCGCGCTCGGCGGTCTGGAGATTCTCCAGGATATTGCGCAGCTGCTCCATCAGGCGCTGCGCCTCGGCGGTGTCGCCGCGCTTCATCGCCTCCGCCATGTCCTGGATCATCTTGTCGAGATCCTCCGGCGTGACGGTCTTGGTCTGCCCGTTGCTCTGGCCGCGCTCGCTCTGCTCGCGGGGCTCGCGGCCCTGCTTCTGCGCCATCTCGGACAGGAACTTGTCGAGCGCCTGCTTCAGGTCCTGCGTCAGGCGCTTGATCTCGTCGTCGGGCGCGTTGCGCTCGATCGCCTCCTTCAGCCGGTCCTGGGCCTGGCGGAGCTGCTTCTCGGCGTCCGACAGGTCGCCGTCCTCGATCTTGAGGGCCATCTCCCAGAGGAGGTCGGCCACCGCGACGAGGTCGGCATCCGTGCGGGCGCGGCGCAGGCGCTCGGTCGCGGTCCGCAGGCCGAGGAAGATCGCGGGCTGCGGCGTGTACGTGTCGGGCGCGACCAGCAGGGCGTCCAGCGCCCCCTGGACCCAGCGGCGATCGGTGTCTGGCGCGATGACGAGCCGGCGGCGCTGCTCGGCGAGCGCGCGCGCCAGCGGCTCGCGGAACGGCCGCGCCGGCAGGACGATCTCGGTGTCGGGCGTGCGCCCCTCCTGGCCGGCCTCGTCCTTGACCACGATGTGGTAGCGGACCTTCGCGCCGGACCACGGGCTCTCGGTGAGGTCCACGAGGGTCTTGGTATCGGTGTCGCCGCTCGCGTCGCCCGGCAGCGCCAGGTTGATCTGCGGCACCGGGACCAGGGCCCGCGCGGACTTCAGCGGCTCGATCACCGCCTCGGCCGAGCTGATCCCGTAATCGTCCTTCGCCCGGTAGGTCAGGTTGAAGGTGCCGCGCCCGTTCACCTCGGGGCCGCCCACGGCGGTCACCTCCGGCGGCCGATCGGTGATCGCGTCGACCGTGAGGCGCTGCTTGCCTGCCGGGGTGACGATCGTCAGCGCGGCGCCGCCGACGATGCGGTAGCGCTCCTCGCGCAGGTCGGGGCGCGCCTCCTGGCCCGGCACCGGGACGAGGCCGGCATTGGGCGTGAGGGTCGTCTCGGACGCGGCCTTGCCCTGGCCGGCGATCCGCACGATCAGCTGCGCGTTGACAGGCGCGCGCAGGTGCTGGTCGCTCCCGTCCATCGCGATCAGCAGCGGCGGAAGCCGCGTGTAGAGCGGCGGGTCGATCCAGCCGTCCACGCGGAAGTTCGGGCCGGGCGCCGCCGGCTCCTGCCAGTCGAAGGCGGCGCCGATCCGCTGGCGCCACTCGGGGCCGGCCACGAACAGGCTGGCGACCGCCGCGACCACCAGGCCGGCGCGCAGCGCGAAGGGGTCGTGCCGGGTCATGCCCGGCCGCGGCAGGCCGACCCGCAGGGCCGAGATCGCCTGCGCGGCGCGGCGCTGGTGGAGGTCCCACAGCAGCCGGCTCCCCGGATCGGCGGCGCCGACGGCGAGGCTGTCCTGGGCGGCCGAGGCCGGCCCGTGCCGCAGCTTCGGATCGCGGGAGGCGGCCTCGCGGTCGAGCCGCGCCAGGGCGAGGCGCCGGTCCGGCCGGGCGATGTGGATCAGCGGCAGCAGCGCGGCGACGAGCAGGATGGCGAGGGCGCCGAGGCCGATCTGGCGCCAGAGCGGCGTGAGGTCGAGCCACACGCCCGCCCAGGAGACGACCAGGAAGAGCAGGAAGACGCCGATGCCGCGCCAGAGCACGGGCCAGGCCTGCTCCCACAGGGCGGCCGCCCGCGCCTGCGCCACCAGCCGGTCGAGCCGCGTGGACGCCGCGTCCGCTCCGCCCACCCGGGTCTTGCTCTCGGTGCCGTTGCTGCCGATCACGCCGACCGTTCCGCCTCACGCCGAAGGAGTGGCCTACGGAGCCGCCCCCGGCGGGCCCCGTCACACGTGCCTAGCATGGTGGGCCGCGCGGGTCGGCGGGTCAAATCGGCGCGACGGCGGCCCGACCGGCGCGCCGGTCAGTTGTGCGCCTGGATGAAGTTGCGCACCTGCGGGTAGATCTGCGACTCCCAGCGCCGCCCGGCGAAGACGCCGTAATGGCCCACGCCGGCCTGGAGGTGGTGGGTCCGCATGTACGGGGCGAGGTCCGAGCACAGGTCGTGGGCCGCCATGGTCTGCCCGACCGCGCAGATGTCGTCCCGCTCGCCCTCGACCGTCATCAGCGCCGTGCGGCGGATCGCGCGCAGGTCGATCGGCTCGCCCCGATACGACACCGCGTTCCGGGCCAGGGCGTGGTCCTGGAACACGGTCTTGACCGTCTCGAGGTAGAAATCGGCGGCGAGATCGAGCACCGCGAAATACTCGTCGTAGAAGGTCTCGATCGCCTCGGCCTTGTCGTGCTCGCCGTTGGCCATGTGCCAGAACAGGTCGGCGTGGCCCTGGATGTGGCGCTTGGCGTTCATCGCCATGAAGGCCGAGACCTGCACGAAACCCGGATAGACCTTGCGGCCGGCCCCCTTGTGGCGCGACGGCACCGTGGCGATCAGGTTCTTCTCGAACCACTCGATCGGCTTGGAGGTCGCGAGTTCGTTCACGCCCGTCGGG
The DNA here is from genome assembly GCF_053345715.1 of Methylobacterium sp. D48H. Taxonomy (NCBI): domain Bacteria; kingdom Pseudomonadati; phylum Pseudomonadota; class Alphaproteobacteria; order Hyphomicrobiales; family Methylobacteriaceae; genus Methylobacterium; species Methylobacterium sp. D48H. The sequence goes on along the minus strand of NZ_JBKFAP010000040.1, from coordinate 8,366 downwards.
TTGATCCGGCAATCCACCGGGCCGGCCATGAGGGTCATGCTGCGCGGGGCGGCCGGGTCCTTCGACTGCGCCATCGCGGCGGCGGCCACCAGGGCCTGCACGGCGGGCTGGCACACCGCCACCATGTGGGCGCCTTCGCCCATGGTCCGCAGGAACTGGATGAGGTGGCTCACGTAGTCGTCGAAGCCGAAGGTCCCGTCGGAGAGCGGCACGTCCCGGGCGTTGTGCCAGTCGGTGATGTAGACGTCGTGATCGGGCAGCATCGTGCGCACGGTGGCGCGGAGCAGCGTGGCGAAGTGGCCCGACATCGGCGCCACCATCAGCACCTTGGGCTGCTCGGTGTGGATGTCCTTCTTGAAGTGGAGCAGCGTGGCGAAGGGCGTGACCTCGACCGCCTCCTCGGAGACCGGGACGCTCCGGTTCCCGACATTCACCGACTCGATGCCGTAGGGCGGCCGCGCGAAGGTCAGGCCCGCGCGCATCATCATCCGGGCCCCGGCGGACATCCAGGTCGCCGGCTCGCCCCACCCGACCCAGGGCGACCAGATGTCGTTCAGCAGCCGCCCCCACGCCCGGGTCTGGGCGGCCATGTCGGTCTGCAGATCGAACGCGTCGTACAGCATCGGGCAGGCACTCGCTTGAGCCCTGCCCGGCACGCGGGCCATCGGGGCGGCAACGTTGGCGGATGCCGGAGTGAGGGTTGCATCAGCGTGGCCGTGCAGGATGGGTCCCGTTCCCGGAGGCGGCAACTGTCCGATAGGCGGATGCGAACAAGAATTGTCGTGACGTGACTTTGATGCACCACGCGCCGCGCCGATCACATTCGGGTGTGCCGAATCGCCCGACACACCCCCGCCGTCACGAGGCGCGGCGAATGACCGGGCGCGGATCGGACTCGCTCCGACGATGCTCGCAGGCGACCTTGAGGTACCGGTCGCTGCCCCCGGGCAACCCGGCCTGGGCGGCCATCGTCTGGGCGTGCATCAGGCATTCCATCGGCGTGTGCGCCGGCGCGACGATGACGTCGAGGGCGGTGTCGCGCGAGCAGTCCTGAGCCAGCAGCGTGCCGGCACAGACGAGGGCAACGGAGAGCAATTCCGACATGACGGACCTCAGCTTCGAGTGATCGAAAGGTCCGCGGGGTGCTCCGGCGTGCGAGCCACCGCGTTGTCGTTGCCTGGTCGCTTCCTCCGGTTGCTGAAGACTCGAAGCACGTCATGTGCCAGCGCAGCACGACGCGTCCCTTGCGAGGTGCAATGTCGTCCGGGCCGGACTCAGTCGCGGGCGGGAAGCCAGCGCGTCTCCGGCTCGTCGGCGGGCAGGAGCGCCGCGACCGCGTCGAGGTCGACCACGTACTGATCGGTGAGGCGCTGCCACATCTCGACCGGCGAGGCGACCTGCGGCCGGAGCCCGTCGAGGGCGCGGGCGAGCAGAGCCGCATTGACGAGCTTCGGGCGCGGCACGAGCGGGTCAGCGTTCAGCATCGATGACGATCCCATTGGAGTGACGCCATCCTGCGTCGATCGTGGTTAACGATGGGTTACATGCCGCCTCGACATCTTGCGCTGTTCTTGCGGACGCTTTCGCGCCAGGCTCTGAGCTGGATTCGTCGGCGCCCCCGGTCACGCCGAGGCGCCGCCAGACCTGAGTAACGCTGCCCGCGGACGCACCGGGCCGCGCGGGATCGCCCAGGCGAATCCACGCGCGTTCGCCAGGGCGTCGGCACCCGCTCGAGTTCACAAGCCGGACCCCTTCCCTTATCAGGCAGGCGCATCGAGCCTGTCCCGGCCGACGAAGTGCCGCCGCGCAGGGCGCGCACGGCTCCGGTCGCGCGGCTCCGGTCGATTGTGCGAACGGGACATCATGGACGCCAAACCTGAAGCGATCGGCGCGACGCAGGAGCCGACGGCGCGACTCGTGCTCGCATCCGCTTCGCCCCGCCGTCTCGCGCTGCTCCAGCAGATCGGGATCGAGCCCGCGGCGCTCCTGCCCGCCGAGATCGACGAGACACCGCGCAAGGCCGAGCCGCCGCGCGAGCTGGCGCGTCGCCTCGCGCGGACGAAGCTCGCCACCGCCGAGGCGGCGCTCCACCTGGAGGACACGACGACGCCGACCTGGCTTCTCTCGGCCGATACGGTCGTCGCGGTCGGGCGGCGCGTCCTGCCGAAGGCCGAGATCCCCGACGAGGCCGCGGATTGCCTGCGCCTGCTCTCGGGCCGGCAGCACCGGGTCTACACGGCGGTCTGCGTGCTCTCGCCCCGCGGGCGCCGCGAGCGGATCGTCGAGAGCCGCGTCCGGTTCAAGCGGCTCTCGGGCCGGGACATCCAGGGCTACGTGGCCTCGGGCGAGTGGCGCGGCAAAGCCGGCGGCTACGCGATCCAGGGACTGGCCGGGGCCTTCGTGGTCAAGCTGGTCGGCTCGTATAGCGGCGTGGTCGGCCTGCCGCTCTACGAGACCCTGAGCCTGCTCGACGGCGAGGGCTATCCCGTGCGGGCCGGATGGGGCGCCCTCGCATGACTCGGGAGCGCCGGCCGCCCCCCTGTCCGATCTGTCGGCAGCCCTCCACGCCGGACTTTCGGCCATTCTGCTCCCAGCGCTGCGCCGACGTCGATCTGGGGCGCTGGCTCAACGAGCGCTACGCGATCCCCGAGGAGCTCGATCCCGACGCGCCGCCGCCCCCGCCGGATCCGGAGCGCTGAATTTTTCGGCCTTCCGGTCCCGTCGAGGTCACGCGAGGCTGGACAGGCCGCCAAGCACTCACTATACCCCGCGACGTCCGAGGCCGACACCGGCGCGGACGACGCCCAGGTAGCTCAGTTGGTAGAGCATGCGACTGAAAATCGCAGTGTCGGCGGTTCGACTCCGTCCCTGGGCACCATTATCCCGCTGAGCGCCCGACCATCGGATCGGTAGAGCCGGCGACAGGATCCTCGATTTTCTGACAATACTCGGCTGTAGATCACGCGCGTCCGCGCGTCCTGATCAGCGCGTCTCCGCGTCGCGCAGGTGCAGGTAGGTCGGATCGAATTCGGCCGCTTCCTGCAGCCCGGCCCAGTCGTGGACGGTGAGGCGGCGACCCCGGAGCGTGATCAGGCCGGCGGCCTTGAGATCGCGGATCGTGCGGTTGACGTGGACCGACGTGATCCCGAGGGCGTCCGCGAGTTCGGGCTGTGTCATCGGCAGGTCGCAGGTCCGGTCGGGTGCCAGACCGACGGCGTCGAGGCGGGTCATCAGCTCGCAGAACAGGTGAGCCATCCGCGCATACGCTTCCCGGCGCCCGGTGTTGAGCATCCATTCCCGGACCAGGGCGGCGTCCATCAGCGTCGCGCGCCAGAACACCTCGTTGAGGCGCGGGTGCGCCCGCAGCATCGCCCGGACCGTGTCGTGCTGGACGAAGCCGAGGCGGCAGGCGCTCACCGTGGCGATGTTGATGTCGAGTACCTCCAGGAACAGGCTCTGGAAATCCGGCACGTCCCCGGGGACGTGGTAGCTCATCACCTGCCGCTTGCCCGCTCGTGTCGACTTGTAGGTGCAGGCGATACCGCTGAGCAGCGTGAAGCTCCGGGACGGCCGGTCGCCCTCCCGAATGATGTCCTGGTTGGGTTCGAACTGGGCGACCTGCAGCGGGAGCGCGACGAGGGCGGCGCGCTCCGCGTCGGACAGCCGGAACAGGGCCACGGTCTCGATCCGGCGCAGGAACGGATCTCTGACCGACGGTTGGGGTGTCTCGTTCATCGCGCCTCGGCCGTCCGGCAGAAGCGCTCGGCGTCGCGCGGCCGGTCGTCCACCGTCGTTGGTCCCCCCGTAAGTGTAGGGTCCCGGTCGGGCGCGACCAGGGCGAGGGCCGGCGCCGCGCGCCCTCGGTGAGGCCGGGACTGGAATTTCCCGCCCCGTCCGCGCACAGAAGTCCGGCGGCGCGGTCGCCGTTCAGCCTGACGGAAAGCCCGATGAACACGGCAGATCTCGCCCCGCACGCGCATCAGGTCCTGCGCGACGCGACCCTGCCCGAGCTGCCCCGGCACTACCGCGGCAAGGTCCGGGACAATTACGACCTCCCCGACGGCCGTCGCATCCTCATCACGTCGGATCGGATCAGCGCCTTCGACCGGGCGCTCGCGGCGATCCCGTTCAAGGGCCAGGTCCTGACCCAGACCGCCCGCTACTGGTTCGAGCAGACCGCCGACCTGTGCCCGAACCACGTCCTCGCCTATCCCGATCCCAACGTGGTGGTCGGCCGGCGCCTGGAGATCCTGCCCGTGGAGGTGGTGGTGCGCGGCTACCTCGCGGGCACCACGTCGACCTCGATCCTGACGCGCTACCGCGCGGGCGAGCGGGACATGTACGGCCACGCCTTCCCCGACGGGATGCGGCCGAACCAGCGCCTGCCGGAGGCGATCATCACGCCGACCACCAAGGCGTTCGACGGCGGCCACGACGAGCCGCTCACCGAGGCGGAGATCCTCGAGCGCGGGTTGCTGACGCGCGCGCAGTGGGAGACCGTGTCGAGGGCGGCCCTGGCGCTGTTCGCGCGCGGGACGGCGCTCGCGGCGGAGCGCGGCCTGATCCTGGCCGACACGAAGTACGAGTTCGGCACGGATCCCGAGGGCCGGATCGTCCTCGCCGACGAGATCCACACGCCGGACAGCAGCCGGTACTGGTTCGCGCAGAGCTATCCCGAGCGCTTCGCCGCGGGTTCGGCCCCGGAGAGCTTCGACAAGGACTTCGTGCGCAACTGGGTCGTCGCCCGCTGCGACCCGTACAAGGACCCGATCCCCGAGATCCCAGCCGAGGTGGTCCTGGAGACAGCCGCGGTCTACATCCGCGCCTACGAGACGATCACGGGCAAGCGCTTCGTCCTGCCGGACCCGGCCGAGGAGCCCCTGGAGCGGATCCGGCGCAACATCGCCGCCTATCTCGCGGCGTAGCCTCGGGGTCGGGACAGGCGGTGCGGCGCCTGGCGCCGCACCCGGTTGAGCCCGTCAGGCCGCCGCGGCGATCGGGGCCGGCGACGGCGCGTCCATGGCGCGCAGGTAGACGTCGAGGAGCGTCTCCTGCTCGTCGCGCTCGTCCTTGTCCTGCTTGCGGATCTTCAGGATCTCCTTGAGCACCTTCACGTCGAGACCCTCGCCCTTGGCCTCGGCGAAGACCTCCTTCTTGGCCTCCATCAGGTCCTTGATCTCCTCCTCCAGCCGTTCCACGCGCTCGATGATCGAGCGGATGCGGTCGCCCGCGACGCCCACGGTGTCGGTCATGTCGGTCATGCAGTCCCTCGTCGGATGACGGGGGCACCCTCGCCGGACAGGGTAAGCGGCGGGTTAAGGCCGGGCCGGCGCCCCGACCCGGTCCCGGATCCACCCTGCGATCGCGTCCGCAACGGCGTCGCTGTTCGATTCCAGCATCATCATGTGGCCGTTGCCGCGGATGCCGTGGTCGGCGAGCGCCAACCGGTCCGGCTTCGCGCCCGCCTGGGTCAGGAAGGCCGCCGTGCAATCGTCCATCGTCGCCCGGAACGACGCCTCGGCGGTCACGATCACCGCCGGCACCCGGGCGAGGTTCGGCAATCGGCGCGCGGGCTCGGCCTGGAGCCAGCAGCGGATCCTGTCGGGCGCGGCGGCGCTCTCCGCCTGGACGACCGTCAGGTCGGCCGGGCCGCTCACCGGCGGCTCGAAGTGCAGCGGCACCCGGGTGATGCCGTAGGGCCGCGCCCGCGCCTCGCCGACGCGCTCGTACCAGTCCGCGCCGCCCTTGAAGCGGATGTCGTAGAAGGTCGGCCCGTTCGGCTCGACGGCGACGTGTGCCTTCACGAGGTCGGGCCGCTGATCCGAGACAGCCCAGCCGAAGACGCCCGCCTGCGAGTGCGTCAGCAGGATCGCCGGGCCGATCTTCTCCAGCAGGGCGATCAGCGCCGGGTCGACCAGTTCCTCGCTCCTCAGGGCGCTGGCGATGTAGGGCACCTGGGAGAGGTAGAACTGATCGAAGGCGGCGTTGCCGCGGATCCCGGCGCCGCCCGGCCACTGCGTGTGGAGCTTCGCCTGCGGGTAGAGCGCGGACCGCTCCTGCCCGGTGAACACCGTCTCCAGATCCTCGGCGGGCAGGCGGGCGTAGGGGCCGTAGGTGTCCGGGTCGCCGCCCGAGCGGCCGCGACCGACTTGGTCGACGACGTAGACCGCGAAGCCCTGCGCGGCGAAGCGGTCGGCCCAGCCCGGCCGGCCGTCGGGCGTCCCGAGGAAGTTGGTCCCGGTCTGGGCGGTGCCGTGCACCAGGACGATCGGGTAGGGCTGCGTAACCCGCTCCGGAACGCGGTACTCCACGAACATCTGGCCGGACGCCGTCGTCTTGCCGCCCGCGGTGGCGTAGCGGCCGCCGACGAAGAAGTAGCCCGCGGGCTGCGTCGGCCTGAACGGCCCGTCGGCGGCACCCGGCTCGGCGGCTCGGGACGGCGATGCGGTGGCGAGACAGAGCAGGGCCAGCGCCCCGGCGGCGGCGTTCCTCGACATGGCGTCCTCCCGCGGGCGTCTGGCGCGCCCGGCGGGAGGCATATCAGCGTGAAAGTCCGGCCCGGTCCAGCCGGGCGGCCGATCAGGCGTGGGCGAGGCGCGGCTTCTTCCCCAGCGCCTCCTCGACGGTGCCCGCGCCGTCGAGATAGCCGTGGACCTTGGGGTTCGGCATGATCAGCGAGGCCACGAAGGCGATCGCCATCAGGACGGTCACGTACCAGAAGAACGTGCTCTCCATGCCGGCGTCCTTGAACCACAGGGCGACGAACTCGGCGGTGCCGCCGAAGGTGGCGTTGGCGATCGCGTAGGAGAGGCCGACCCCGAGCGCCCGGACGTTGGTGGGGAACAGCTCGGCTTTCACGATACCGCTGATGCCCGTGTAGAACGACACCACGGCGAGCCCGAGGGTGATCAGCGCGAACGCGAGGTAGGGGTCCTTGTTGGTGCCGAGGGCCGTCATCAGCGGCACCACCATGAGCGTGCCGAGGCCGCTGTAGAGCAGCATGTTCGCCTTGCGGCCGATCTTGTCGGAGAGCGCGCCGAAGATCGGCTGGATGATCATGTAGACGAACAGCACCACCGTCATCGTCTGCGAGGCCGACGTCTTCGGCATGCCGGCGGTGTTGACGAGGTACTTCTGCATGTACGTCGTGAACGTGTAGAAGCTCAGGGAGCCGCCGGCCGTGTAGGCGACCACGACCAGGAACGCCCGCCAGTGCTTGGCCAGCGCGGCGAAGGTGCCGGCGGTCTCCTTGTCGCTGCTGTCCTTCGTCTCGGCCAGGGAGCGCCGGAGATAGAGCGCGACGACCGCCAGCGCGGCGCCGATGAAGAACGGGATCCGCCAGCCCCAGGCGGTGAGTTCCGGGCCGGTCATCACCGTCTGCAGCAGGACCAGGACCAGCGAGGCGAGGAGCTGGCCGCCGATCAGCGTCACGTACTGGAACGAGGCGAAGAAGCCGCGCCGCCCCTTGATCGCCACCTCGCTCATGTAGGTCGCCGAGGTGCCGTACTCGCCGCCGACCGACAGGCCCTGGAGCATGCGCGCGAGCAGCAGCAGCACGGGCGCCAGCGTGCCGACATGCTCGTAGGTCGGCAGGATGCCGATCAGCAGCGAGCCGAAGCACATCATCAGCACCGAGATGACCATCGAGGTCCGACGGCCGACCCGGTCGGCGATGCGCCCGAACAGCCAGCCGCCGATCGGCCGCATGAAGAAGCCCACCGCGAAGATGCCGGCGGTCTGCAGGAGCTGACTGGTCGAATCGCCCTTCGGGAAGAAGGCCGGCGCGAAATAGAGCGCGAAGAACGCGTAGCAGTAGAAATCGTACCACTCGACGAGATTGCCCGACGACGAGCCGACGATCGCCCAGATCCGGCGCTTGCGGTCCGCGGCATCATCGAGGTCGCTCGGTGCGATACCGATCGTATCGTCGCGCGAGGCGGACATGGCGTCTCCGTCGATCAATCTTGGTGCCGGCCGAGGCCGGTCTCTTCTTGGTGCGGCGCGACGTTACAGGTGACGCGCCCGATCGCAAGACCGTGATCCGACTTAGCCGAGGACAGCGCGGGCGGGTGTCACCGGCCGCGCGTCCACGGTGCCGCGGGAGGGAACGGTTCGGCCCGGGGCCCCGTTGCGGGCCGGCGTGGGCGTCGGTGGCGTGCCGACCACGGCTGGAGAAGAGGCCATGAAGCGGATTCTGAGAGACACGGTCGCGGCGGCCATCGTCGTGGCCGGAGCGGCGACGGCGTTCGCGCAGGGCGGACCGGGCGGTGGCGGAGCGGGACCCGGTGGCGGCGGCGCTGGCGGTCCCGGCGGCGCGGCCGGCGCGGGCGCCGGTCCGGCCGGTGGCGGCGGCCCGGGCGGTGGCG
>NZ_JBKFAP010000004.1:0-269553 GCF_053345715.1 Methylobacterium sp. D48H | reverse complement strand
TCTGGGGGTGAGCCTGACGGGGGCGGTCGCCGAGGGCGTGCGGCTGTCGGTGGGCTACACCGGCGACGTCCGCCCGGGCGCCACCGCCCAGGTGTTCACCGCAGGCCTCCAGGCCGCGTGGTGAGGGCCTCTTGAGCCACGCTCCCCGTCGCGGCCGGGTCGCTCCCGGCACCCGTGCCGAGCCCGCAGCATCACGCCGCGCACGCCGGCGTGGTCGGCGCGCTTCCGCCGCCTCGCCATCCGCTCCGGGCGGCGCGACGATCTCCGCGCGCCTTCGCCCATCCCGTCTGCGCCCTCGTCCGCCGGACCCGGGCCAGAGGGTCGTGTGGCCGACTCTGCGTCAGAGGCGTCGGTGAGGAGCCAACTCGAGAGCGGACGCGCCGCGAACCGGCGTGGCAGTCTGATCCGTCGCGGCCGAGTAGGTTTCAGCCGTCCCCTTCTGCTTACGCTTCGCGGCGTAGAGGGCCGCGTCGGCGTGGCGCAGCAGCACGTCGCGGTCCTGTCCGGCCTCTCGTGACCGCGCGAGGCCGATCGTTCCCGTCACCCGCGCGATCTGACCCTGCCCTTTCACGACCATCTCGAGGTCGTGCAGGAGGCGCCGCACCATCGCCTGCACGCCCGCGCCATCGCAGCCGGCAGGCACCAGGATCGCGAATTCGTCGCCCCCCAACCGTGCCGGGAAGCAACCGGCGTAGCAGGGCGCGCGCAACCGCTCGGCTACGCAACGCAGAACCTCGTCGCCGGCCGCGTGCCCGAGGCGATCGTTCACGCCCTTGAAGCCGTCGAGGTCGATCAGGAGGACAGCCACAGCGTCGTCGGAAGCGCGCGCCTCGCGCAGCCGCGCGTCGAGCGCGCGGTGGAATTCGGCTCGGTTGGCGAGTTGCGTCAGGTCATCGGTGCGCGCCTGATGGCGAAGACGCTGCTCCAAGCTGTGCCGTTCGGTGATGTCCTGGATCAGGCCGATGAGGGCGACGGGCTTACCCTTGACCAATTCGATCTCGCAGGAGCACCGCACGCGCCGGGCATTGCCCTTGGCGGTCACGAAATCGGCGTCCATCTCGAACGGCTCGCCCGTGTCCAGCACGCGCCTGACGGCCGCGCGGAAGAGGGCGCGATCGGGCTCGGGAAAGAAGTTCATGATCGCGCCAATCGGCACACCGCCGCTGACGGGCAGCTCGTGAATGACGAAGACGCCGTCCGACCAGGAGGTCGACCGCGTCTCGATATCGTAGCGGTACGAGCCCATCTCGGCCATGCGCTCCACCTGCTTGAACTGGCGGCGCTCACGCTCCAGGCCCTCGACGGCCATCCGGCGCTCTTCGGCAGCCTCGGCTGCGCGCAGGGCCACGGCGCGCGCCTCGATCAGCGCCTCCGCGACGCAGGCCAGCTCTTCGAGCACCTCTAGGTCTGTCGCCGTCGGCTCGCGGGGCTGTTCGTCGAGGACGCAGAGCGTGCCGATCGTGATCTTGTCGCCGTCGGCTTGCCGGACGCGGACCGGCACGCCCGCGTAGTAGCGGATGTACGGGGCGTTCGTGACGAAGGGGCTGGCCACGAAGCGAGGGTCGAGGCTGGCATCCGCCACGATCAGCGGAGCCTCCGTCTCGAACACGACGGGGCAGAACGCCTGGGCACGCGGCGTCTCGGCCGCCAAGGGACCGCAACGCGCCTTGAACCACTGGCGCTCCGGGTCGATCAGGGTGATCGAGGACATGCCGGTGCCGAGCATGCGCTGCGCGAGCCTGGCGAGTGCGTCGAACTCGCGCTCCGGCGGCGTGTCGAGGAGGGCGATCTCGGTCAGCGCCTGCTGGCGGAGTGCCTCGCGCTGGGTATTCGATATGGTCCCCTGCAGCACTGTTCGACCTCGCCGGAGCCAAGAGGGTATCCGGGGGATACGACGAGAAGGTTTAATCGAGGGTGCGATGGCCTGACCTTTCGTCGAGGCCCGGCTTCGTCCTGGGACTGGCGCTGTCCGGCACGCGCGCAGGGGCCGCTCTCACCGCTCTTCTCCCGCGAGCCGGCTGGCAGCTTCCGAGCGGGGGCGATCCGGCAGCGACCCGGGGTAGCCGTTCCGACGAACATGGCCCCTCCCGGGGGAAACAGCCGAGTGTCCGGCGATGCGGGCTTCGGCCGGCGCTGGGGCCTCCCGGGCCTGGATCGCTGACCCGTGCGGGAAGCCGCGCGGCGGCGCGCGCGCGTCAGGTGGCTGCCCGCAGGGTGATCCGCGTCAGCTCCGACGGACGCCCGAGCCGGAGGGCGAAGCCGGGCCAGAGCCCGGTGCCGTTGCTGACGTAGAGCCGCATGGCCCCGACCCGGTACGCCCCCGAGACGAACCCGGAATTGCCGCGCGCCACCAGCCGGTCCAGGCCGCGGATCATGCCGCCGTGGGTGTGGCCGGAGAGTTGGAGCGCGACGCCGCGCGCCGCGGCCCGCGCGGCGTTGGCCGGCTGGTGGTCCAGCAGAACGATCGGCGCGCCCGGCGGTGCGCCCGCCAGGGCCGCGTCGAGGTCGGGCCCCGGATGTCCCGTGGCGGGCGCGGAGCGGTCGGTGACGCCGGCCAGCACCAGCGCGTCGCCCCCGCGCCTCAGGATCGTGTGGGCGTTGGCGAGGACGCGGATCCCCAGGCCCGCGAGATGGCGCATCCAGGCGTCGTGGTCGAAGAAGTACTCGTGGTTGCCGGGCACGGCCCAGACACCGTCGCGCGCGCGCAGGGCCCGCAGCGGCGCGACGTCGTCTCGCCGGGCCTCCAGCGAACCGTCGATGAAGTCGCCGGTCACGACGATCAGGTCGGCCTGGAGGGCGTCGGCCCGCGCGACGACGGCCCGCGCCCAGGCGGCCGGGAACAGGCGACTGATATGCAGGTCGGTCAGGTGCAGGATCGTGTAGCCGTCGAGGCCGGGGCGCAGGTCCGCGATCGCGACCGGGACGTCCTTCAGGGGCGGCACGCGCACGGCCTGCCACACGGCGAGGGCCGAGAGGCCGGCGGCCGTCGAGGCCACCGCGATGCGCCAGGCGGTCGGGATCGCCCAGCCGCCCCCGGGCAGCGCCAGCGAGATCAGCGCGACGGCATCGAGGGCGAGCTGCATCACCGCCGCCAGCGCGATCGCACCGAACGCCCAGTTGAACAGGATCACGATCGGGCGCGGGAATTCGGGCGCGAAGACCGACCCGGAGGAGAGGCGGCTCCACAGGTGGTACTGGGAGGCGACCAGGAGGAGCCCGGCGAGGCCGAGCCTGAGCGCGAGCGGCACCGGCTGGGGCCACACCACCCGCGCGATGACGTAGGCCGCGGGCAGGCTGGGGATGAGGCGGATCATGGGCGGCTACATGGACCGGGCGACGGCCGAAAGGCAAAGCTCGCGCCGAGCCGCCCGGTGCGCGGCGGCACATGCGGTCGCCTCGCGTGAGTCGGGAGGTGCCCTCGGCCGGCCCGTCGCCCGCCCCGCCTTCCCCCCACCGCGCCCGGAGATTGTCGGCGTCAGCGCGCGCCCGGATCGAACCAGGCGCGCAGGGGATCCAGGGTGGTCTCGTGCGCCAGCGGAGGCGACGCGCCGTCCGGGGCCGCCATGCCCACGCGGTCGTGCCAGTACGTCGCCAGCCCCACCCGCGCCGTGCCCACGAGGTCGAAGGCCGAGCCCGCGACGAACAGGCAGCGCGCCGGCTCGACCCCGAGGGCCTGCAGTCCCAGCCGGTAGGGACGCGGATCGGGCTTGTAGAACCCGGCGCGCTCCGCCGTGACGACCGCGTCGAGCTCGACCCCCAGGCAGCCGGCGGCGATGCGACCCAGACGTTCGGAGCAGTTGGTCACGACGCCGAGCCGCACGGAGCGCGCCGCGAGCGCCTGCAGGGTCTCCGTCACGCCGGGCCAGGGCCGGAGCTCGCCGTAGCGGTCCTCGAGGTCCGCCGCGAGGCGGCGCGGCAGGCCCACCGCCGCGGCGGCCTCGGCGACGAGATCCTCGTAGGGCCGGTACGCCCCCGTCCGGTAGGTGATCCGCAGGTACTCCGCCCGCCACCGGCGGCCGGCTTCCGTGCTGCCGGCGACCGAGTCCCACAGGGACCAGCTGTCGAGCAGGGCCGTCAGGAGGTCGAACAGGACGGCGTCGAACCGATGGGCTGTCATGATGGGCTTCTCCTTCCGTATCGGGCGCCGCATCGGGCGGCGTCGGTGCCGGGGGCCTCGGGCCGCGCCGAGAAGGGCGGCGGTCACGCGCCTCGCGGTGTCCGGGATGGCTCCCGCCGCGTCCGGCGCCGCCGGGCGCTCGCGAGGCGCCCGATCCGCGACGTCACGGTCGGCGCCGCCTACCAGCCATTGATGCGCGGCCAGACGGCGGCGACCCGCCCGTCGGCGTCGAGGACGTGATAGCGGTCGTACTGGGCGCCCGTCGCGCAGGCGTGGTTCGGCAGGACGCGCACACGGTCGCCGATGGCCAGGTCGGGGAGGGCGGCGCGGGAGCCCGGGCGCAGGGCGAGGATGCCGTGCTCCTGGTTGGCGTCGGCGACGATCAGGTCCGGGTAGGGGCGGCCGGCGCGGTCGCAGACCACGCCGTAGCCCTGATCGACCGCCTGCCGGGCCGTGCCCCGGTCGCGCGACAGCGCCATCCAGCCGGCATCGGTGATGATCCAGCCCTTGTCGCGGCGGTGCCCGATCACGGTGGCGAGCACGCTCACCGCGATGTCGTCGACCGCGACGGAGCCGACGCCGGCCTGGAACAGGTCGCCGAACATGAACACGCCGGCACGGACCTCGGTGATCCCGTCGAGGTTCCGGGCGTAGCGCGCGGTCGGCGTAGAGCCGACGCTCACCACCGGGCACGGCAGGCCCGCCGCGCGCAGGAGGGTGGCCGCCGTCACCGCCGCCGCGCGCTCGCCCTCCGCCGCCGCGGCGAGATCCTCGGGATCGCTGAGGCCGTAGCTGTCGCCGGCGTGGAGCAGCACGCCGCGCAGGTCCGCCCCCGCGCCGAGCGCGCGCCCGATCGCCACCAGCAGCGCCGCGTCGGCCGGCTTCACGCCTGAGCGATGCCCGTCGGCGTCGACCTCGATCAGGACCGGCAGACGGTCGCCGGTCCGCGCGGCCCAGGCGGCGACCGCGTCCGCCTGCTCGATCGAGTCGAGCACCACGGCGAGGTCCGCACCCCAGCGGCGCCGGACCGCTCCGACGCGGTCGAGCTTCTGCGGGGCGATGCCGACGCCGTAGATCATGTCCCGGACCCCGCCCTCGGCGAAGTACTCGGCCTCGCGCAGGGTCGAGACGATCGCCGGGCCGGCCGGACCGGTCATCGCCAGGCGGGCGACGTCGATCGACTTCGCCGTCTTCAGGTGCGGCCGGAAGGCGACGCCCAGCCGGTCCAGGTGCGCCCGCAGCCCCGCGAGGTTCGCGCGCAGCCGCGCCTCGTCCAGGAGAAGGCACGGTGTCTGAAGAGGACCCGACGCCCCGTCGGCCTCCGCTGACGGCACCTGCGCCCCGACTCCGGTGTCCGGCATGTCCACGCCTCCCTGTCTCGCTGCCGGGTGACAGATCATGCCGGACCGGCAGACGCCATTAATCTGTTCGGCATTCTGGATTAAGGTCGGCCTTAATGCTCGACACCGACGATCTCCGCTTCTTCGTCGCGGTCGCGGCCAGCCCGTCCCTGGCCGCCGCGGCGCGCAGCCTGAACGTGTCGCCCCCCGCCGTGACGCAGCGGCTGCGCAGCCTGGAGAAGCGGCTGCGGGTCCATCTGGTGGACCGGTCCGGCCGCGGCCTCACGCTGACCGACGAGGGGGAGCTGCTGGCCGAGCGCGGTCGCGACCTCCTCGGCGCCTTCGACGATCTCGCCGACGCCCTGGCCGAGCGCGTCGGCGCGGTGACCGGACATCTGCGCGTCGTCGCCCCGCTCGGCTTCGGGCGCCGCTACGTGGCCCCGGTCGTGACGGCGTTCCGGCTGCGGCATCCGGGCGTGCGGATCGACCTGCTACTCTCGGATCGCCTGGGCCGCATCCCGTCCGAGACCTGGGACCTCGCGATCCACGTCGGTGAGATCAGGGAGGCGACCCCGAGCCTGACCGTGCGCGCCCTCGCGCCGAACGACCGGATCCTCTGCGCGGCGCCCGCCTACCTGGCCCGGCATCCGGCCCCGCGCGTGCCGGCCGACCTGCGGGATCACACCTGCATCGCGCTGCGCGAGAACGACGAGGACGTGACGCTCTGGCGCTTCCGCGCGGCGGAGGGCGCCGAGGTCCGCGTCAGGGTGGATGCGGCCTTGGTCAGCAACGACGGCGACGTGGTGCGGGGCTGGGCCCTCGCGGGCCTCGGCGTGATCGTGCGCTCGGAATGGGATGTCGCCGACGACCTGCGCGCGGGGCGGCTGGCGCGCCTGCTCGAAGGCTACGCCCTGCCGTCGGCGCCGGTCGTCGCCCTGCTCGGCTCGGAACGGCGGTCGCGCGCGGCCCGGACGGAGCGGTTCCTCGAGGCGCTCCGGCGCTCGTTCGATCCGCTCCCGTGGCGCCCGCCCGCGGGGCCGGGCGCGGCCGCCGGGGATGCGGGGCCTTGAGGTGCCCCGGCCGCGCGCCGTCCGGCCCCGAACGCTCCGCCCGGCGACGCCCGATCCCGCTCAGCTCCGGATCTCGATCGGCGTGCCGACCTCGACCCGCGCGTAGATCGCGCGGGCCTCGGCGTTGGTCACGCCCACGCATCCATCCGTCCAGTCGATCAGACGATGCAGGCGGCCGACCCAGGAGAAGCCGTTCCTCAGACCGTGGATCATGATGTCCCCGCCGGGCGGCACGCCGGCCGCGGACGCCGCGGCGCGGTCGGCGGCGTCCGGATAGGAGATCCGCAGCGCGAGGTGGGCGATGCTGTCCGGGTTCTTGCCCGCGATGCGGTAGCGGCCCTCGGGTGTTCGGCCGTCGCCCTCCATCGCCTTCGGGCCGACCGGCGCGAAGGCCAGCGAGACGCGGTAGACCGCCAGGACGCGTCCGCCGCGCAGCAGCGTCAGGCGCCGCTGCGCCTTCTCCACGCGGACGAGATCCGCGCGCTCGGCTTGCGGCACCAGGCCGGGGGCCGCGGAGCCCGCGGGACCGTCGGCCGTCCCGAAGAGGAGGGCGAGCGGCGCGACGCAGAGGATCGGTCCGACGAGGTGGCGGCGTCTCATCGGCCGATCCTACGGGGCAGGCGCTTCACGGCCAAACGACCGGGCCCGGATCGCCGCCGGTCAGGGTCGATCCCGGAGTCAGGCGGCCCATCGCAGGGCGTCGCGGCCGGCGTGCTTCGCCTCGTACAGAGCGCTGTCGGCCCGCTGAGCCAGCGCTTCGTAGCCCTCGCCCACGCGCGCGACGGCCAAGCCCATGCTCAGGCTGACCGGCGCTTCGGTCCCGGCACCGGTCGAGAACGGCAAGGCGCGTGCGCTCGCGCGGATCCGCTCGCACACCGCCCTGGCGCGCTCGAGGTCGCTCTCGCGGAGAAGGATCACGAACTCGTCGCCGCCGAGGCGCGCGACCAGATCCCCCGGGCGGATCTGCGACGCGAGCAGCAATCCGAGAGTCTCGAGCGCGCGATCGCCCGCCGGATGCCCCCAGCGGTCGTTGATCTGCTTGAAGTGATCGATGTCGATCGCGATCAGGCTGACGGGCGGGAGTGCCCTGACGGGCAGGATGGTCTCGATCTGATGCTCGAAGCCCGCACGGTTGAGCAGTCCTGTCAGGGAATCGGTGAAGGCGCTCCTCGTCATCTCCCGATCGTGCGCGGCCAGCTCGGCCGTCAGCCGCGCCCGCGCGGAGACCTCCGCCGCGACGGGCAGGCATGTCAGCAGGATGAAGGCCAGGAACGCCTGGAACGCCTGCGCCTGCGTGACGGCGTCGGCCGCGATCAGGACCATCGGCCCGCGACCGTACATCGTGGCGACGCCTCCGATGACGGCCACGACCATCACGGCCGCGGTGACACCCAGGCGGCCCAGCCGGAAAGCGATCAGGATGAGAGGCGGGAAGATCAGGAACAGCAAGGGGCGGCTGGTGCAGAAGAAGGTCGCGTACGCGACCGAGCCTGCGAGGACGAGCAAGGCGGCCGCTTCGAGCCGGTCCCGCCAGCTCCGCTCCGCGAGCGCACGCGCGTAATCGCCTCGGAACAGTGAGAGCAGGAAGGGCGTGAAGACGATGAGTCCCAGGCCGTCGCTCGCGACCCAGGTGCCGAACGAGCGCAACAGGGGCTCGCCGAAGACGAGATGCGCCGTCAAGCCTCCCAGGACGCCGCTCGCGGCCGGTGCCAGCAATCCCGCGATCGCGAGGAACCGCAGGGCGGATCTCGTGGATTGCAGCAGGGCGTCCTGCTCGTAGGTCCTTCGCAGGAGACGGACGGCCAACATCACCTCGGCGAGGTTGGCGAGACTGTACAGGAAGGGGCCGAGCACAGTGCCACGCGTCAGGACATTGGCCGCGATGTTCGCGGCCAATCCGGCGCTCAGCACCGTGCCCGACCGGACCCTGTCATGGGAGAGCAGCAGGGCGACCAGAATGGCATTGGCCGGCCATAGGGCAGCGATGTCGTGTCCGCTCCTGGCCAGGCTCAGTGTCGAAGCTGCGGTGCAGAAATAGAGAAACGCTGTCGTCAACCATAGATAGAGTGCCGGCTTCTCGTCGCTCTCGTCGTCGGATCGCTCTCGGATCATGGTCTCGATAGACATGAAAATTTATAACGAACAGATAATATTGTGCAACTATTGGTATGCTACTCGTCTATAATACAACTGCTGGGGATGGAGACAGCAATCGTCATGATCGGCGATCGGCGCAGCGAGCATTGCGCCGACTCGCATGATCGGAGATCGGAGCCGTTACGGGGTGCCGCTGAGGCGTCCGTCGCGCGGTTGACCGCGCGTCCCCGCGGCGGACCCGGTCTCGCGCGGGAGCGGCGGGCGTGCCGCTTCACGCCTGCCGTCCGCGATCCCGCCGGACCGAGCCGGCGCCGTCGAGTCCGTGGAGGTCGAGGGTCAGGGCAGCCGCCGGGGCGTCGGCGGGCCTCTCGTCCGAAGAGGCCCGCCTCGCAAGCAAAGGTGGCTAAAAGGCCGGCATTAACCAAAGCTTAATTATCTGAGGAGGGCCGCTCCGGCTGCCTAGCTCCGCAACGCCGGCTGAGATACGGTTAAGGATCACTTAACGGATCCGAATACGATGGCGTCTATTACAGGTCTCGCCAAAGACTTGGTGCCATACCCTGGTCCTGTGCCGCTGCGACGGCGTCCGACGGCCGCGCGGCGGCCGAGCGAGAAGCGGATCGCGCCGACCGTCTCGTCTCCCGACCACGGCCTTTCCGAACTCGCTCAGATCGAAGTCAATCTCGAAACCGACACCAGCACCCTGTGGGCCTTCATGCGCCCGCAGGGCCGCCCGTGCCAGAATCCCGAGATGCTGGCCGACTTCAGCCGCCTGCAGGATGGCATCGAGCGCGGTTTCGGCAACGGCAGCCTCGCCCTGAACTACTTTGTATTCGGTTCACGATTTCCCGGCGTGTTCAGTCTCGGCGGTGATCTGAGCCTGTTCGCGAGCAAGATCCGCGCGGGCGACGAGGCCGCGCTGGTCGGTTACGGCAACGCGTGCGTCGATGTTCTTCATCGCAACATGAACGCGCTGAACCTGCCGATCATCACGATCGGCCTCGTTCAGGGCGACGCGCTGGGCGGGGGGTTCGAGGGCCTGCTCTCGTTCGACGTGATCATCGCCGAGAAGGGCACCAAGTTCGGCTTCCCGGAGATCCTCTTCGGGCTCTTCCCCGGTATGGGGGCCTACAGCTTCCTCGCCCGGCGTCTGGGGACCATCAGGGCTCAGGAGATGATCCTCGATGGGAGAACCTACACCGCGGAGGAGATGCACGAACTGGGGATCGTTCACGTCCTCGCCGAGCGCGGCCAGGGCGAGGCGGCCGTGCGCGCGTACATCGCCGGCAACCACCGGCGCCGCAACGGGCAGCAGGCGATCTATCGAGCCGCCCGGGAGGTCAATCGCATATCGTTGGAGGAGCTGAGAAAGATCGTCTCGGTCTGGGCGGCCGCCGCGATGAATCTCACGGACAGGGATCTGAGCATCATGGAGCGGCTCGTCCTGGCGCAGGACAGGCTCAGGGGAAAAGCCCAGGCCGCTCAGGCCCGCACGGTGACCGCGCGGGGGCTGGCGGCGTCAGCTCGCTAGCTTCGTCACGGGCTCCGCGGCCGCGAGCATGGCCCGGATCTGGGGTGCGGCGACCGGACGACTGAACACGTAGCCCTGGATCAGATCGCAGCCCTCGGCCCGGAGGATGGAGAGCTGCGTCTCCGTCTCGACGCCCTCGACGACGATGGCCATCCCGATGCTCCTACCCATCCCGACGATCGCCCGGATGATCGCGGTCGACTCGGCTTTCCTGTCCAGGTCCCACACGAACGACCGGTCGATCTTCAGCTTGTCGAAGGCGAAGTTTCTCAGGGAGCTCAGGGACGAGTAACCGGTTCCGAAATCGTCGATCGACAGGCGGATCCCGAGCTGACGGAGCGTGTGGATGGTCTCGACGATCTTGTGCGTCGCGCCCAGCGTCACGCTCTCCGTGATCTCGAGCTCCAGGCGATGCGCCGGGAGGCCGGAGCGGTT
Source organism: Methylobacterium sp. D48H (assembly GCF_053345715.1). Taxonomy (NCBI): domain Bacteria; kingdom Pseudomonadati; phylum Pseudomonadota; class Alphaproteobacteria; order Hyphomicrobiales; family Methylobacteriaceae; genus Methylobacterium; species Methylobacterium sp. D48H. The sequence goes on along the minus strand of NZ_JBKFAP010000004.1, from coordinate 258,963 downwards.
CAGCGCGCCGATGACGTGGAAGGCCAGCTGGGGATCACCGAACTGACGCGGCGACATGTTGACCGCGACGCTCACGGTCGACGGCCAGTTCCGGGCCTCGCGGCACGCTTCGTTCAGAACCCAGTCGCCCAGCTGGACGATGAGCCCCGTGTCCTCGGCCACCGGGATGAAGTCCGACGGCGGGATGTAGCCGGAGACGGGGTGCTGCCACCGTAGCAGGGCCTCGCAGCTCACGATCGCCCCGGTGCTCGCGTCGACGATCGGCTGATAGTGCAGCTCCAGTTCGCCGTTGGTCAGGGCGGCCCGAAGATCGGACTCGAGGGCGTGCCGCGCGCGCGTGGCCGCTTCCATCTCGTGCTGGAAGATCTTGAACCCGCTCCTGCCGGCCCCCTTGATGGCGTAGAGGGCGATATCGGCGCATTTCAGCAGCCTGTCCTCGTCGTTGGCATGGAACGGGGCGATCGCGATGCCGATCGAGGCGCCGACCGTGACGTGAGTGCCGTCGATATCGAAAGGTCGTTCGAGCTCGTGCAGGACGCGCTGCGCGAGATCCTCCGCGACGGCCGGCGACGTGACGGATTGCTGGACGATGACGAACTCGTCGCCGCCGAGGCGGGCGACCGATCCGGACAGCGCCCCGATCCCGCGCAGCCGGTCCGCCACCATCTGCAACAATCTGTCTCCGGCCGGATGCCCCAGCGTGTCGTTGATGACCTTGAAGTGGTCGAGATCGAGCAGATGGACCGCGAAATCGCCCTTGCTGCTGGCGCTGGCTTTCAGCGCCTGGGAGACCTTGGCCTTGAAGCTGCTGCGATTGAGCAGGCCCGTCAGATCGTCGTAACGCGCCATCTGCTGGATGCGGGCTTCGCTCCGACGCCGCTCGGTGATGTCCTCGAAGATGATCACGTAGCCCTTCTCGGCGGTCCGCCGCTGCATCAGGGAGACCACGCGATCGTCGGGCAGGATCAGGACCAGGTTTCCCGACCTCAACGCGTTCGACGCCGCCGAGAATGTCGAGAGCGTCGCGCCGCGCCCCGCGGTTCGCTCATCGATGATGGCGCGGCTCAATGCGTACAGCGATTTGGCCGTCGAATTGGTATGGATGCGGTTCGAGGGAATGCCCGATATCGAGAGGAACTGGTCGTTCCAGACCTGGAGCCGGCCGCGCGCGTCGAACATGCACAGCCCGTGCGACATGTTGCGCAACGCGATGTCGAAGAGATTGGCCTGGGCCTGGAATTTCTCGGCGAGCGCCTCCTTCTCGCGCGTCGTCACCAGGGCCGACACGATGATCTCGCGCGTGCTGAGCGTGATGTCGATCATGCCGTAGGCGAACAGGAGCGAGAGGATGCCGAGCGAGGCCCGCTCGCCGTCGCCGGACACGAGCAGACCCGCCGACAGCGGCATCGCCGACAGGAGCACCTGCGCGATGGCCAGCAGGGGGCGGCCCGCATTGCGGCCCGAGATGCCCGCGGCGTAACCGATCGTGAACGTGGGGGTGATGACCTGGAGCGCGAGGTTGGACGACCGCGTCGTGATGAGGAACGACAGGATGCCGAGCGACGCGGCGTAGGCGAACGCGCCGAGGGAGAAGTAGGTCTCCCAGAGCTCGTAACGATCGTGCTTCTGCGGCCCCTTCGTCAGGTAGATCCGAGCGAGCACGATGCGGGTGAGGCCGATCAGGCCGACCGCGAACGCGGTCACCGTGATCGCGCGATCGTCGGACCAGAACGCCGCGGCCGTGGCGACGATCGTCCCGGACGCGGCGCCGACCGCGAGCGAAGCGAAGGGCTGATACAGCCCGTCGACGAGCGAGCGCTTCACGCCGCGCGCGAGGAGGGCATCTTCAGCGAGTGCGGCCCGCAGCTTGGAATACAGTCCCAACGCGGCGTCTCGCTACTTTGCTCTCGTCGAGGGGGTCATCATTGTAGCAGTTCAATCCCAGGTTATATCCGCATATTAGCGGCCTGGAATTTCAGAAATATTGAAAACCGTGGTTAACGGCGCGCGCGGGGCAAAACTCTGCTTCGAATATTTGTCTCCTGTGCGCAAATGTTCGGTGATCTCCGTCGTTCGCGAGGCCGAATATCGGCGCTGCGCCGGGCAGTCCGGCGCATGTATGGACGGGACGGGCGCGGAGGGTTCACTCATATCCCGTCGGGCGTTGCGCCGCGGACACCCCATATCCGGAGCTGTCGTCTTGCTCGGCCGCGTTCGGCGCGAAGACGTCGGCCTGTTCGTCAGACGTCGCGGCGATCGCGCGATCCTGCCCCGGCGGCATCGTGGCACCGCCGATCCCGTTGCGCGCTCAACGTCCGCATCGGCGCCCGGATGATGTCGTCTCGTCGGGGACTTTCACGCTCCCGGGCGCGCGACATCGCTGTCCGCCGTACGCGACCGCCACCGTTGCGTGTGAGCCGCTTCCCCGGCGCGATCGCGCTCGCGGAGCCTGGGCCACCCGCGCGTGGACGCCGGCGGGTGCGGCGCGCCGCCGGCGACCGGCTCAGCCGATCCCGAGGCCGCGGATGAGCAGGACGGCGATGGCCAGCAGCACGCCGAGCGAGGCGGTGACCGCCATCGTCACCCGGCCGCCGACCTGGGCCAGCACGCGTACGTCCACCCCGAGGCCGAGCGCGGCCATCGACACGATGGTGAGGAAGCCGGCGAGGCGGGAGATCGGCGCGACCCAGGCGTTCGGGATCAGCCCGAGCGAGCGCAGGCTCGCCAGGGCCAGGAAGCCGAGGATGAACCACGGGACCAGCTTGAAGAAGCCGGGCCGGCGCCGGGCGCTCCCGGGGGCGCTCCCCGCACGGGGCTTGGCGCTCGCTCCCGCCGCCGGCAGGCGCGGGGCGAGGAGCGAGAGGGCCAGCACCACCGGCCCGAGCATCAGCACCCGGACCAGCTTGACCAGCGTGCCCACCTGCGTGGCGAGCGGGCCCACCGGCACGGTCGCGGCCAGCACCTGCGGCACCGCGTAGACGGTCAGGCCCGCGAGCACGCCGTACTGGTGCTCGCTGAAGCCGACGAGCGGCACGAACAGCGGCAGGCCCAGCACCATCAGCACGCCCAGCACCGCCGTGAAGGCGATGGCCGCCGCCACGTCCCGGCTGTCCGCCCCGATCACCGGCGCCACCGCGGCGATCGCCGAGTTGCCGCAGATGGCGTTGCCGCAGGCGATCAGCAGCGCCATGCGCACCGGCAGGCCCAGGGCGCGGCAGAGCGCGCAGCTCGCCAGGATGGTCAGCGTCACCGCCCCGACGATGCCGGCCAGCAGCGCCGGGCCCGAGGCGACGATCGCCCCGAGGCTGACCGCGGCGCCGAGCAGCGTGACGGCCACTTCCAGCACCTGCTTGGCCGAGAAGGCGATCCCGGCCTTGAAGCGCGCGCCCGGCACCCAGGCGGTCCGCACGGCCGTCCCCAGCAGGATGGCCAGCACCAGGGCCTCGACGTAGGGATGGCCGGTCAGGTGCTCCTCGCCGGCCTGCAGAGCCTGCGCCACCGCGGTGATGCCCAGGCACAGGAGCAGGCCCGGGAGCAGGGTGCCGGCCGCCCCGGCCCAGGCGGAGGCCCCCCGCGACCCGGTCGGCGCGGCCTCGGACCGGTCCGGCACGGCGGTTCTGACGATCATCGCGCGGCCTCCTGCCCGGTCTCGGCGCTCAGTAGGCCGCGCCGAGATAGCCGGCGATGGCCCGGGCCTGGTCCTCCGTGATCGGCGCCCGGTAGACCTTGATCATCTTGGCGACCTCGGCGTCCCAGAACGCCTGCCCCTTCCGGGGCGGCTGCATGGCGACGTAGTCGGCCGAGTGGCAGGTCAGGCAGTTCTCCTGCGCGGCCTGGAAGCCGGCCGCGTGCGCGGCATCCGGGGCCGGCCGGAACTGCGCCGTCGGCTCCGGCAGCGCGTAGGTCTCGGGCGCGGCCAGCGCGGGTGTCGCGGCCAGCGCGGCGGCGATCGCGACGACCGACGCGCGGAGCGGGCGGGTGCTGAACATGCCGATCCTCCCTCTAGGCCGCGCGCACGCGGGTCGTCTCGACGACGTTGCGCATGTAGCCGGCGGGGTTCCAGCGCGGCTCCATCGGCTGGGTCGCGCCGTCGTTGCCCGTGGCCCGCACGCGCAGGGCGTGGGCGCCCGGCGCGAGATCGACCTCCGCGGTCCAGGTGCGGAAGGCGTAGGGGCCGAGATCCTGGCCGAGCCGGGCCGCGCTCCAGGTCCGGCCGTCGTCGGCCGAGACCGCGACGTCCCGGATGCCCGAGCCGCCGTCGAACGCGATGCCCCGCAGGGCGACCGGACCCGCCTTCACCGGCGCGCCGTCGGTCAGGTTCGTCAGGAAGGAGCGGACGTTGAGGCGGCCGATCGGGACGGTCCTGTCCGGCGCCTTGCCGGGCTCGGTGCAGGCGCAGGCATTGTCGGGGATGCGGTAGGCCGTCTTCATCCAGAAGCCCTCGAAGGGGTGATCGAGGACGGCGATGCTGTCGAGGTGCTTGACCCAGTAGGTGCCGTAGTAGCCCGGCACCACGAGGCGGAGCGGGAAGCCGTTGAGCCAGGGCAGGTCCTGCCCGTTCATGCCCCAGGCGAGCAGCACCGCGCCGTCCCGGGCGTGGTCGAGGGTCAGCGCCTTGGCGAAGTCCGGCGTCTCGGGCAGGACCGGCCCGTCGAGGCCGTTGAAGGCGACCTGCACGGCGCCCGCCTTCACGCCGGCGCGGTCGAGCACCGTCTTGAGCGGCACGCCGGTCCAGCGGGCGCAGCCCATGGCGCCGTTGGCGAGCTGGCCGCCGGCGATGCGCGGCTCGAAGAAGCCGCGGGAATTGCCCGAGCACTGGTTGACCGCGACGATCTCGGTCTGCGGCATCGCCTTGAGGTCGGCGAGCGACAGGGAGAGCGGGCGCTCGACCTGCCCGGTCACGGCGACGCGGAAGGCCTGCGGGTCGATCTCGGTCGGGATGTCGGCGAGGTGGTAGCGGACGAAGAACGCGTCGTTCGGCGTGATCGCGCCCCCGTCGAAGACCGCGAACGGCGTCTCCAGCTGCGGCGGGCGCGCGGTCATCTGCAGGAGCGGCCGCTTGCCCGGATAGGCCACGAGCGGCCGCTCGCCGTTGCCGAAGGGCAGCGTCGCGCCGTCGGCCGCCCGTGCGCGCGGCACGCCTCCGAGCGCGGCGAGGGCGCCGAGGGCGCTCAGCCGCATGAAGTCCCGTCTTCCGCGATCCGTCATCGCGCGCTCCCCGTTCAGGCTGTGGCAGCGGAGGTCCAGTTCGGCGCGCCCCGCCTTCGACTGCGGGGCGGCGCGTCGGGGGGATCCCGGTCAGCGAAGGACCGAGAGGTAGTGGATGTCCTGCGTCAGGCAGGTCGAGAGGCGCCACTCGACCGGCCGCTCCTCGAGGTCGATGGCGACGCGGTCGATCTCGAGGGCGGGGGTTCCGGCGGGCACCTGGAGCAGCTCCGCCTCGCGGGGCCCGATCGCCACGGCCTTCAGGCGCTCGTTGGCGGTGGCGATCGTGATGCCGTAGCGGGTGGCGTAGAGGCTGTAGAGGGTGTTGGGCAGCTCGATCTGGGCGATGCCCGGGAACAGGCCGGCGGGCACGCTGATCGTCTCGACCACGCACAGCTTGGCGTCGACGGCGCGTACGCGCTCGATCCGGACCACGCGGGCGGACCGCACGAGGTCGAGCCGCCCGCGCTCGTCGGCGCTGGCGGCCGCCTCCGCGATCCCGGTGACCCGGCTCGTGGGCATGCCGGTGCCGTCGCCGTCCGGCCGCAGCTTCAGGAAGCGGAAGACGCTCTGCTTGTCGTCGTGGTCGGCCACGAACGTCCCGCGGCCCTGGCGGCGCACCAGCAGGCTGTCGGCGGTGAGCGCGTCGAGGGCCTTGCGCACCGTCCCCTGGCTGACGCCCAGCTCGGCGGCGAGCTGCCCCTCGCTCGGCAGGATCTGGCCGGGCTGCCAGACCGCGTCGGCCAGGCGCTTCAGCAGCGTGTCGTAGACCTGCCGGTAGAGCGGGCGGAAGCCGACCGCGCCGGCGCGCCCCGAACCTGCCTGCCCTTCGCCTGACCGTTCCATCGCGTGACGACGCAGAGCCCCATCCGTGGGTAGAGCGTCGAAGGTTGTGTCCAGCACCTCTCCCTCCTCTCGCTTACGTCGCCCTGCCGACGGGAGCAATCACGGGTTCTTCCTCCGCACAGGCGTTACGCCTCACAGCGCCCGGATCTCGGCCACGAGGGCTTCGGCCACGTCGAGGCCCGCCTCGGCGGCCCGGCGGCGGAGCCCGAGCCGGCGGCGGCCGGGGAGCCGGGCGCCGTCCTGCGCCTCGATCGCGCCGGCCAGCGCCGCGAAGCGCTCCGGCGCGTCCGGGCTGAGCGCCGCCGCGTCGAGGGCGAGGATCAGCTGTCCGGTCCCCGGCGGGTCGCCCGCGGCGTCGAGGAACGAGGAGACTTCGCCGGCGAAGCGCGCGCCGACGAGGCCGGCGGCGAGCAGCTCGACCATCAGGGCGAGCGCCGTGCCTTTGGCGTCGCCCAGCGGCACCATGGTGCCGTCGAGGGCGGCCTCGGCGTCGGTCGTCGGGCGTCCCTCCACGTCGAGGGCCCAGCCCTCGGGGATCGGCTCGCCGCGCTTGGCCGCCCCGACGATGTTGGCGCGGGCCACCTTCGACAGGGCGAGGTCGACCACGATCGGCGCGCGGCCCGGCAGCGGGCAGGCGAAGGCCAGCGGGTTGGTGCCGAACACCGCCTGCCGCCCGCCCCAGGGCGCCATCGCGGCGGGCGTGTTGGCGAACAGCAGGGCGACGCAGCCCTGCTCGGCCAGTCGCTCCACCGGGCGTCCGGCCGCGCCGCAATGGTGCGAGCGGCGGATGCCCGCCGCCGCCACGCCCTGCTGGCGCGCGACGCCCGGCAGCGCCTCCAGGGCGAGATCGATCGCCGGGTAGGCGAAGCCGTGGGCGGCGTCGATCGCGAGCAGGCCCGGCCGCGGGCGCGACGCAAGCGGGACCGCGTCGCCCACGACCTTCCCGGCCCGGACCTGCGCGGCATAGGGCGCGACCCGCGACAGGCCGTGGCCCTTGAGCCCGTCCGCCTCGGCGCCGACCAGGGCGCGGGCGACGCTCCGGGCCGCGGCCTCGGCCGTGCCGCAGCGGACGAGGGCGTCGGCGGCGAGGGCCTCGGCCTCCGACAGGGTCAGGTTCGGCATCGGCTCAGCGCTCCGTGAGATGGCGTCGCACGGCCGCGGCGGTGACGGCGGAGACGCGCACGTTCGACTCCTGCGTCACCCCGGCGATGTGCGGGGTCAGGATCAGGTTCGGCACGTCGGCGAAGACGGCGCCCGCCGCCGCGTCGAGGGGCTCCCGGTCGAACACGTCCAGCGCCGCGCCGCCGAGATGGCCGGAGCGCAGGGCTTGCGCCACGGCCGCCTCGTCCACCACCCCGCCCCTTGCCGCGTTGATCAGGATCGCGCCCGCAGGCATCCGGGCCAGCGCTGCCGCGTCGATCAACCCGCGGGTCTGATCGGTGAGCGGCACGTGCAGCGAGAGCACGTCGCTCTGCGCGATCAGCGCGTCGAGCGCCTGGCTCTGCACGGGGCCGGTGGCCGGGTTCCAGGCCGGGTCGCCCGCGGCCACGAAGGGGTCGTGGGCGGCGACCGTCATGCCGAGGGCCGCCGCCCTCCGGGCAGTCTCGCGGGCGATCGACCCGAAGCCGACGAGGCCGAGGCGCTTGCCGGCGATCTCGCGGCCCATCAGGGCGTTGCGCGGCCACGTCCCGGCCGCCACGCGGGCCGTGGCCCCGTAGGCGCCGCGCAGGAGCAGCAGCGCGGTGGCGACCACGTACTCGGCGACCGCGCCGTCGTTGGCGCCGGTGGCCGGGTAGACCGCGATGCCCCGATCCCGGCAGGCCGGGACGTCGATGTTGTCGAGGCCGACGCCGAGGCGGCCCACCACCTTGAGGTCGCGGGCGGCGTCGAGCAGGGGGCCGCGGACCTGGGTCCGGTTGCGCACGATCAGGGCGTCGGCCCGGGCCACGGCGGCGGCGAGGTCTCCGGGCCGGTCGACGAGGCCGGGATCGTACTGCACGTCGAGGCCGGCGAGCTCGGCCGCGATCGCGGCCTCGTCCATGAACTCGCTGATGATGACCTTGGGCATGGAGGATCCTTCTCAGGTCGCCGGCACGGCAGCGGGGAGGGGGCGGCGCAAGGCCGCCGCCGGCTCGCGGGCGGGGATCGCGTCCGCCGCCTCGTCCTCGTCGTCGAGGAGGTCGAGGTTCGGGGTGATGCGGCCGTCGAGCACCGCCCGGGCGTGCGCGAGGTCGATCTTGCCCTCCCAGCGGGCGATCACGAGGGTCGCCACCATGTTGCCGACCGCGTTGGTCACGCAGCGCAGCTCGTTCAGGATGCGGTCCACCCCGATGATCAGGGCGATGCCCGCCACCGGCAGGAGCTGCGAGGCCTGGAGCGTCGCGGCGAGCACGAACAGGATGGCGCCGGCCACGCCCGCCACGCCCTTCGAGGTCACCAGCGCGATGGCGAGGATGCCGAGCTCCTGCTCCCAGGTCAGCGGCACGTTGAGGGCCTGGGCGATGAAGCCGATCGCCATGGTCAGGTAGATGCACGAGCCGTCCATGTTGAAGGACAGGCCGGCGGGCATCACGAGGCCGGTGACGCTCTTGTCGACCCCGAGGCCGTTGAGCTTGGCCATGATCCGCGGCAGCACCGATTCCGAGCTCGTGGTGCCGAGCAGGATGAACAGCTCCTCCCGGCTGTAGCGGAACAGCTTCCACAGGCTCAGGCCGACGTAGAAGCGCATCACGCCGCCGAGGAAGACCGCGATGAACACGATGAAGGTCAGGTAGAGGGAGACGATCAGCATCCCGTACTGGGCGAGGATGCCGAGCCCGAACTTGCCGATGGTGAACGCCATCGCCCCGAAGGCGCCGATCGGCGCGAAGTGCATGATCAGGCCGACGACCTTCATCAGCACGTCGCCGAAGGCGTGGACCACCTTGAGCGGGAACTCGCCGCGCCGGCCCAGCATCGCGAGCCCCATGCCGACCAGCACCGAGAAGAACATCACCTGGATCAGGTCGCCCTTGGCGAAGGCGTCGACCGCGCTGTGGGGGATGATGTTGGCGACGATCTCCATCGGCGACTGCGCGTGGGCCTTGCCGGCGATGCCGGCCACGAGCTTGGCGTCGAGGCTGTCGACCGTGGCGTTCACGCCGTCGCCCGGCCGCAGCAGGTTGACGAACAGGAGGCCCGCGGCGAGCGCCACCGTCGTGGCGACCTCGAAGTACAGGATGGTCTTCAGGCCCATCCGGCCGACGCTCTTCATGTCGCCGACATGCGCGATGCCGACCACGACCGTGCAGAAGATCACGGGGGCGACGATCATCTTGATCAGGTTGATGAACATGTCGCCGAGGATCTTGCAGCCCACCGCGAAATCGGGCGCGACCACGCCGACGCCGATGCCCAGCGCGATGCCGAGCAGGACCTGGCCGTAGATCGACCGAAGCAGCCTCATGCGTTCCTCCAGAATGACGGGACGGAGGCCGCCGCGGTTTCCCCCGCGGTCGTGCGCTCCGGCGTGGTCCTGACCCCGTGGCGTCGGGGCCGCGCCCGCGGACCGGATCGCGGTCCGCGGGCGCGGGACTTGTGCGTCAGGCGCTGCGGTAGAGCTTCGTCATCACGAATTCCCGGTGGCCGAGGGACTCGGCCGCCGTGAGCCGGCCGTTGGCGGTGCGCACCACCATGTCGATGAGCGCGTCGCCGGCCTGCGGGATCGTCATCTCACGGGTGAGCACACCCGAGACGTCGACGTCGATATGCTCGCCCATGGTCCGCACGGTCCGGGGATTGCCGGTGATCTTGATCACCGGGACGATCGGGTTGCCGATGACGTTGCCCTGGCCGGTCGGGAAGGTGTGCACCACGTAGCCGGCCGCCGCCATCAGGGTGACGCACTCGGCCGCCGCCGAGGACGTGTCCATGAAGTACAGGCCGGGCCCCTTGGCGGGCGCCTCCGCGGGCTGCAGCGCGTCGATGAAGCGGCACTCGTGGCCGATCTTCTCGAGGTTGCCGAGCGCCTTCTCCTCGATCGTGGTGAGGCCGCCCGCGATGTTGCCCTTGGTCGGCTGCGAGTCCGAGAGATCGTCGGTCTTGTGCGCCTCGATCACGTCGTCCTGGTAGGCCTTCCACATCGTGTACCACTTGTCGGAGACTTCCGGGCTGATCGCCCGCTCGCGACAGAGGTGCTCGGCGCCGGTGATCTCCGAGGTCTCGCCGAACACTCCGTAGATCCCGTGCGGGATCAGCTTGTCGTACATGTTGCCGACGGTGGGGCAGGAGGCGAGGCCGGTGGTGGTGTCGGACTCGCCACACTTGGTCGAGACCCAGAGGTCGGCGATCGGGCATTCCTCGCGCTGGAGCTCGGTGGCCCACTGCACGAAGCGCTTGGCCTGGTAGCTCGCCCTGGCGACGATCGCGATGTCGCCGTGGCCCTCGATGCCGAAGCCGACGACCGGCTTGCCGGTCCTGGCGATGCCCTCGACCACGCGGTTGGTCCACTGGTCCTCGATGCCGATCACCACGACGGCGGCGACGTTCGGGTTCGAGCCGATGCCGATCAGGGTGCGGAAGTGGAGGTCCAGGTCCTCGCCGAACTGGAGCCGGCCGTAGGCGTGGGGCAGCGCCATCGTGCCCTTCACGTTGTTGGCGACCGCCTCGCAGGCGGCGTTGGACAGGTCGTCCAGCGGCAGGAGCACGACGTGGTTGCGCACGCCGACCCGGCCGTTCTCCCGGCGCCAGCCCATGAAGGTGGCGGAGGTGTAGTTCTCCGAGGCGCGCCGGGTCGCGAGCGCCTTGGTGGCGAACTGATCGGGCGCACCGCCGACGAAGGGGGTGGCGATCTCGTGTTCGAGCTGAGCGGCTTCCTTGAACATCGTCACCTCACCAGCGCTTCGTCTTGACGTTGTGGACGTGGACGTGCTCGCCCTTGGCGACGTCCTTGATGACCTTGCCGATGTCCTGGCCGTACTTGATCGCCGTGTCGCCGGCCTTCAGGTCGGTGAGCGCGACCTTGTGGCCGATCGGGATGTCGTGGCGGACATGGACCTCGAAGGTGCTGTCGTTCTCGGTGACCACCCCGAAGGCGTCGGTGCTCGCGCTCAGGCCCTCGATCACCGCGACGGCGACGTTGTCCTGGGGGGAATGGGCGAGAAGATGCGGCTTGCGGCGCCCTTCGCGATGCCCTTCGCCGGACGCGGCGTGGCTGCTCATGCGGTCCTCCTGATCTGCGTCGTCGGCTTCTCGGCGGCGACTAGTCTTATATAAGACCAATGAGGTGTCCGGCGTCAACGGGTGATCGAGGGGTGCGGGTGATTTCACTGGTTCGGGGACGGCACCGAGCGCCTCCATCCTACTCTGTGGCTGTGGGAGGTCGCGGGCCGAATCCGGATGGGCAGCCCTGGCGCGCCGCAGAGGCATGCGCCTTGCCCAGTCGGACAGGTCTTATATAAGATACATGGAAAGAGAGCCCGCCCCGGCGGGACGTGGGCCGGGAGGACGAGAATGGCGGGTGTGCGCGCGGATGGCATCGGCCGGGCCGGGCGCCCCCGGTGAACGAGACGCTCCTCCTCGTCCTCTGCGTCGGCTGCGCCGGCGTGATCTCGGGCCTGACGGGCTTCGCCTTCGCGCTGATCGCCTCCGGCACGCTGCTGTCGATCCGCACGCCCGTGGAGGCGACCGCCCTGGTGCTCGTCTGCAGCATCCTCTCGCAGGTGATCTCGATCCTGCGCCTGCGGACCTGGCCGCCGCGGGGCACCGCCTTCGCGATGATCCTGCCGGGTCTCGTCGGCGCGCCGATCGGCATCCACCTGCTGCACGATCTCGATCCGCGCTTCATCAAGGTCGCGATCGGCGCCTTCCTGGTCCTCTACAGCGGCGGCGTCGCCCTGCTGCGCGCCGATTACCGGGTCGGCTTCGGCAATCGCTGGAGTGACGGCGCGATCGGCTTCCTGGGCGGCGTGCTGGGCGGCATCGCGGGCCTGTCCGGAGCCCTGCCGACGGCCTGGAGCCTCGTGCGCGGCTGGGATCCGCGCACCCAGCGGGCGGTCTACCAGTCCTTCACCCTGGTGATGCAGGTCTGGGCCCTGACGATCCTCGTCTATCTCGATCCGCTGCCGCCCGAGCTCCTCGGCGACCTCGCCCTGGCGCTGCCGGTGGTGCTGGTGAGCGTGCTCGCCGGGCTCTCGCTGTTCGCCCGGATCGACCAGCGCCGCTTCCGCACGCTCGTCCTCGCGCTGCTCGCCGCGATCGGCCTGACCACGACGGCCCTGGCGCTGCCCGGCCTGCTGCAGAACTGAACGCGGCCGGTGGGGCGTCAGCTGCCCGCCTTGTCGTGGACGCCCGCGAAGAACAGGTCCTTCCAGCTCTCCGGCCGGCGACGGATCGTGCCGGTGCGGGCCATGAAGTCGGCGACCTTTCCGACCGCCCGGGGCGTCGCCGTGAAGGAGACCTGCGGGTCCTTCAGGATCTCGGTGATCAGCCCGACATCGCTCCCGTCCCGGGCGAGCCGCACGTAGGCGCGCGCCGCCTCCGACGGATCGGCCGTGATCGCGGCGAGCGCCTCGTCCAGGGCGGCGCCGAAGGCCGCGACGACCCGCGGGTTGGCGCCCGCGAAGGCCGAGGACGCCCAGACGACGTTGAAGGTCGAGGGTTCGCCCAGCACGTCGAAGCTGTTCAGCACCGTCCGGATGCCGGGCCGGCGCAGCTCCAGCTCCTGGATCGGCGCGGCGGTGAAGTGGGCTGTCACCTCGCTGCCCCCGAGGAGCGCCGCCATGCCGTCGGGATGGGAGAGGGTGACGGTGAGCCGGTCGAGGTCGGTGCGGCGGCCTGCGCCGAGCTCCTTCTCGGCAGCCATCTGCAGGAACATCGCCTGGACCGAGACCTTCACGGCGGGGAGCGCGATCTTGTCCCGGTCGGTGAAGTCGGCGAGCCGGTGCACCTTCGGATTGCTGGTGTTCATCAGGAGCGGCATGCTGTTCATCGCCGCCACGCCCTTCACCGCCATGGCGGTGCCCTCGGTCTTCGACCAGAGCAGCACGAGGGGCGGCACGCCGCCGGCCGCGAACTGGATCGTCCCGGAGAGCAGGGCGTCGTTCATCGCCGCCCCACCCGCGAGGGTGAGGTAGCGCGCCTGGAGCCCCGCCACGCCGCGGGCGGCCGCGGCCTTCTGGAGCAGGCCCTGCTCCTCCATCAGCATCAGCGGCAGGTGGCCGAGGCTCGGCTGGCGGGCGATCGCCACCGCGCCGACCTCGTCGGCCCGCCCCGGGACGGGACTCGCCAGGAGCGCCGCGGCCCCCGCCAGAACGTCGCGTCTGCGCATGATTCCCCTCCATGAGCCCAAGGTCCGCGACCGTCGCGCCGGCGCACGTGGCGGGCGCGACCTGCCCCCTCTCCCGAGCGGGAGAGGGTTGGGGTGAGGGATGAGAAGGTTCAGGATTAAGCCCGCCCTCGAACCGCCTACGGGGCGCGCCTCGTCCGGATAGGTCTCATCCCTCACCCTGTCCCTCTCCCGCCCGGGAGAGGGGACCCGCGCCTCATTCGGCAAGACGGCGTCGCCGTCATGTATCGTGCTCGCCCCCTCAGCCGGGGCGGCGGATCACCGGCGCCGCCACGCTCGCGATCATCACGTTGATGCAGGCCGGCAGGCCGCTGGCCTGGGCCGCCTCCAGCGCCGCCGGAAGTTCGGCCGCCTCGGTCACCAGCGCCCCGAAGCCGCCGAGGGCCTGGACGACCGCGTCGTAGCGGGTCGGGAGCAGGTCGCAGTGGCGCGTCCGCTCGGGGCCGTAGCTGCGCAGCTGGATCTGGTGCTCGGCGTTCCAGCGCGCGTCGTTGCCGACCACCGCGATGAACGGGATCCGGTAGCGCGCGGCGGTGTCGAACTCGGCCATGTGGAAGCCGAAGGTGCCGTCGCCCAGCACCGCGACCACCGGGGCGCCGGGCCGCTCCAGTGCGGCGGCTATCGCGAAGGGGATCGACGCGCCGATCGTGCCCGAGACGCCGTTGATCAGCCGGCGCCCGCCGCGGACCAGGGCCTGGGGCCATTGCCCGATCTCGCCGCCGTCGCAGATCAGCGTGCCGTCGGGGTGGCGTTCCAGGAAGGCGTCGACCGCCCGGCACAGCTCCACCGGGTGCAGGCGCTGACCCGTCCCGTGGAAATCCGCCCAGGCGGGCGGCCGGTAGGCGAGGGCGGCCCGCGCCTCCCGGTGCCAGGCGTCCCGGCGGGGGAGGGCGGTGGCGCGCGCGGTCAGCGCCGCCAGCACCGGCCGCGGATCGGCGAGCCCCGAGACCGCGAGGCGGTCGGCCGGCGCGCGGGCCAGCAGCGCCGGATCGGGATCGACGACGGCGAAGCGGCAGTCGGGCGCGAGGGCGGGCGCCGCGCCGAAGCGCAGGGTGAAGTCGAGCGGCTTGCCGAGGAGCACGAGGAGATCGGTCCGCGCCAGGACCTCGGCGAAGGCGCCGAGCGCCGGATCGTTGACCCCGCGCGGGCTCTCCATGCCGACGACCGGAAGGCCGAGGGTTTCCTCAAGCGTTGCCATGGCAGCCCGGCCGGAGGCGTCGCACAGCGCCGGGCCGCAGGCGATCAGCGGCCGTTCCGCCCCCGCGAGAGCGGCGAGGAGGTCGGCCACGAGATCCGGCGCCGGCTCGGCGGACCGGATGGCGGCCGCTGCGCGGTCCGGGATCCGCACCGAGGCGGCGGGGACGGCCGCCTCCAGCAGGTCGACCGGCAGGCTGAGATGGACCGGGCCGGGCCGCCCCTCCCGGGCGATCCGGAAGGCCCGGGCGAGGTCCGGCCCGAGGGCGGCGACCGACCCGGCGGTCCAGGCAGCCTTGGTCATCGGCCGGGCGATGTCGGCCTGGGCCAGTTCCTGGAAGGCGCCGCGCCCGAGCTCCGACAGGCCCGCATGGCCCGAGAGCAGCAGCACGGGCGACTCGGCCGCGAGCGCCGTGGTGAGCGCCGCCGCGCCGTTGGTGTGGCCCTGCCCACCGGTCACCAGGGCGACGCCGACCTCGCCGGTCAGCCGGCCCCAGGCGTCGGCCATGTGGACGCAGGCCGCCTCCTGGCGGGTGTGGACGAGGCCGATCCCGGTCTCCAGCAGGGCGTCGAAGACCGGCATGATGTGGTTGCCCGACAGGGTGAAGATCCGGGTGACGCCGAGCGCCTCCAAGGTCCGGGCCACGATGTCGGCGCCGCGCAGGGTCTGCATGGACGGGCTCTCCTCAGGCGGCGGCGTCGAGGAGCGAGCCGCCGGGCCGCACATGCGTGAAGTGCACCGGCTCCATCGCGAGGTCGAGCGCCCCGCCGCGCTGGCGCACCACGGTGAAGTGCGAGGTCGCGAGGTCCGAGGCCTCCGGGAAATCCTCGCGGAAATGGGCGCCGCGGCTGTCGGTGCGGGCGAGCGCCGCCCGGGCGACCGCCTGCGAGACCAGCACGAGGTTCTCGAGGTTCAGCCGGTCCATCCAGGTGAGCGCGTAGCGGCGGTCGCCGTCCGGCGCGCCGGCCCGGGCGACCGCGTCGGAGAGCCCGTCGAGGGTGGCGAGCGCCCGGGTCAGCCCGGCCGCGTCCCGCAGGATGCCGACATCGGCCCACATCGTCTCGTAGAGCGCCTCGCGGATCTCCGGCAGCGACTCCGCCGGCCGGCCGAGCGGGCCGTAGGCGCGGGCGAGGCCCGCCTCGATGGCGGCGGGATCCGGCTCGGCGAGGCGGCCCTCGCGCGTCACGGCCCGCGCCATGGACTGGCCGGCCAGCCCCCCGAACACCGTGGAGTTCGCGACGCCGTTGCCACCCAGACGGTTCGCCCCGTGGACGCCGCCGGTATCCTCGCCGGCAGCGTAAAGGCGCGGCAGCGCGGTGGTGCAATCGACCGCGAACTGGAGGCCGCCCATCATGTAGTGGGCCGTGGGGATGACCTCGACGAGCCCGCCCGCGAGGTCGAAGCCGCAATCGGCGCAGCGCTCGACCATGCCCTTGAACCGGCGGCGCACGTCCTCGGGGCCGAGATGGCTCATCTGGATGTGGACGCCCCCGCTCGGCGTGGCGAAGCCCTCGCGCAGCCGCCGCATGATCGAGCGGCTGACCACGTCCCGGGTCGCGCGCTCGGCCCGCGGGTCGTAGGCCTCCATGAAGCGCTGGCCGGTGGAGTCGAGGAGCCAGCCGCCGGCCCCGCGCAGGCCCTCCTCCAGCACCGTCCCGGTCATGCGGGTGCCGGCGCCGGCGAGCAGCCCGGTCGGGTGGAACTGCACCATCTCCATGTCGCGCAACGGCAGCCCGGCGCGCAGAGCCATGGCGAGCCCGTCGCAGGACTTGTCGCCGGACGGCGTGTGGTACTTGTACATGGTCGGCCCGCCGCCGGTGGCGAGCAGCACGGCCTTCGCCCGCACCAGCTTCGGCTCGCCGGTGCGCATGTCTAGCATCAGCACGCCCGCCAGCCCCGATTCGTCCCGGGCCGGGATCAGCTCCAGGGCGCGATGGTCCTCCAGGCGGCGCACGTCCCGGCGCCAGACCTGCTCGGACAGGCGGTTGATGATCTCGATGCCGGTGAGGTCGCCCTTGTGCACCGTCCGGTCGAAGGTCTGGCCGGCGAAGGCCTTCTGGTGGACGCTGCCGTCCGGGTTGCGGTCGAAGAAGCAGCCGAGCTCGGTCTCCAGCTCGCGGATCCGCACCTGCGCCTCGGTGACGAGCGTCCAGGCGAGTCCCTGGTCGTTCAGCCACTTGCCGCCCTCGATCGTGTCCATGAAGTGCCGCTCGACCGAGTCGCCCGGCGCCAGCGCCACGTTGTAGCCGCCCTGGACCATGCGGGTGCAGCCGCATTTCCCCAGCAGACCCTTCACCGCGACGGTGACGTCGAGGTCCGGCGCGACCTTCTTGGCGTGGAGCGCCGCGAACAGCCCGGCCCCGCCGGAGCCGAGGATCAGGATGTCGGTCTCGACCTGTTCGGGGCTCATCGGGCGTCCTCGAGGGAGGCGATGACGGCGTCGCGCCGGGCGGCCACGTCGCGCTGCACGTCGGCGAAGAGCGAGCCGCCGTGCGAATCCATGCCGACCAGCAGCGGCCCGAAATCGCGGATCGCGAACTGCCACAGGCTCTCGGGATGGAGATCGTCGAGGTCGACGTCCACGATGGTCTCGATCCAGGTGGTCTCCAGCGCCGCCGCGCCGCCGACGATTGCCAGGTAGGCGCCGCCGCGCCGCGCGAAGGCGTCGAGGGTCGCCGGCCCCATGCCGCCCTTGCCGACGATGAGGCGCACGCCCTCGCGCTCCATCAGCGCGTCGGTGAAGCGCTCCATGCGCATCGACGTGGTGGTGCCGATGCAGAACGGCGCGAAGCCGACCGGCGCCGCGTTGGAGACCGGGACGCGGTGGACGTTCGGCGCGGTGTGGATCACCGCGTGGCCGTCGAGGTCGAGCCGGGTGCGGCGGTCCCGGTCGAACATGTGGATCAGGGTCGCGTCGCGGATGCCGAACAGCCAGCGCCGCAGGGTGACGGTGTCGCCGATCCGGAGCGCCCGGATCTCGGCCTCAGTGGCCGGCATGTCGAGGACGTGGTGGGCCACGGTCTGCTCCTCAATCGAACGCGATGCCGCCGGGCGTGAGCGTCGCGCGGGCGCGGCGGGCCGAGTGGCACTGGATGTTCACGGCGACCGGGTTCTGGGTGATGTGGGTCGCGGCGAGCTCGACATGGACGGCGAAGCTCGTCGACCGGCCCCCGAGCCCCTGCGGGCCGATGCCGAGCTCGTTCACGGCCCGCGACAGCTCGGCCTCGATCCGGGCGCCTTCGGGATCGGCGCAGACTGAGCGCAGCGGCCGGGTCGCCGCCACCTTGGCGAGGTGCATGCACAGGTCGGAGGTGCCGCCGAGCCCGACGCCCACGATGGTCGGCGGGCAGACCCGGCCGCCGAGCTCGATCACCCGGTCGATGACGAAGCGCTTGGCCGCGCCGATCCCGTCCGAGGGCAGCAGCATCTGCAGGAACGATCCGTTCTCGGAGCCCGAGCCCTTCGGGATCATCTCCACCGCCACGGTCTCGGGCCGGTCGTCGAAGTCGACGTGGATGATCGGCACGCGGATGCCGCAGGAGGTCTGCTCGTTCCTGCGGGTGATCGGGTGGACCACCGAGGAGCGCAGGGAGAAGTCCTTGGTCGCCCGCTCGCAGCCGCGCCGGATCGCGGCCTTGAGCGCGGCGCCGTCGAAGCCCACGTCGGCGCCGATCACGACGTTGTAGATCGGGATGCCGGTATCCTGGCAGAGGATGTTCTTGGTGCGCTCCGCGACCGCGACGTTCTCCACCATCGTGTCGAGGATGGCGCGGCCGGTGGCGCTGGTCTCGGCCCGCTGCAGGTCGGCGAAGCCCGCCTTGATGTCGGGGGGCAGGATCTTCAGGGCGCGGACGTAGAGGTCGCGGCAGACCTCCTCGAATTCGCGGATGTCGAGATCCATGGCGGGTCTCCGCTGGTGACGGTCGGGGGATCAGGCCCCGCTCAGGAGGAACAGCAGGCCGACCGCGAAGGCGGCCGCGAGACAGCCCGCCACGACGCGGGCATTGCGCTCGCGGAAGCGCAGCCACTCGATGGCGAGCACGCGCAACCCCAGCGCCATGTGGACGGCGAGCGCGCAGACGAGTCCCCATTCGGCCGTGCGGACGAAGCCGTTATGGGTGAGGCCGAGGAAGCTCTCCAGCCGGTCGGCACCCTGGAGCGCGGTGCCGAGCGCGATGAAGTGCATCGGCAGGAACAGCGCCAGGGCGATCCCCGAGAGCCGGTGGATCAGCGCGGCGGCGAAGCCGGGCCGGCGCAGGGACGCGCGGGTGATGCCGGCCCGCCCGGCCGTGCCCGGGGCGGTCCTCATGCCGCGTACACCGCGAGTGCCGCCCGCAGGCCCAGCCCGGCGAGCAGGGCCGAGAGGGCGATCATGGAGACGTCGAGGGAGCGGCCGCGCCAGCCGGTCCACTCGCGCAGGACGCTGCGCAGGCCGATCGGCGCGTGGATCGCGGCCGCCAGAACGAAGACCGCGTAGAACAGCAGGAAGGCGAGGTTACCCTGCGTCCGGCCCAGGATCTCGCCGGCCGTGAGCCCGCCGCGCACCGCGTAGAGGATCGTGCCGAGATGGACCGCGACCGTGACCGCCAGGATCGCCGCGGTGCCGCGCTGGGCGAGGTACAGGAGCGGGCTCATCCGCGCCTCCAGAACCGGCGCAGCGCCGCCTTGCCGGTCTCGCGCTTGAGGCCCGCGATCGAGAAGGTCGGGCTCAGGCCCTTCGGGCAATGCTCGGTGCAGCTCATGTGGCTGTGGCAGGAATGGCAGCCGGCATCGCCCGCCACCGCGGCGAGCCGATCCCGGTCGCGGTCGCGCACGTCGTTGACCAGCGTCCAGGCCCGGTTGAGGGCCGCCGGCCCGAGATAGTCGGGGTTCCACGTCACCAGATCGCAGGCGGCGTAGCAGACGCCGCAATTGATGCACTCGATGCCGGCATCGACCTCCCGGCGCGCGGCGGATTCCGGTTCCACGACCGCGAAATCCTCGGGCGGGTTCTCGCCCGGCTCGAAGAAGCCGTGGGCCCGGCGCCACTTCTCGAAGAAGGGCTCCATGTCGACCGCGAGGTCCTTC
Source organism: Methylobacterium sp. D48H (assembly GCF_053345715.1). Lineage (NCBI taxonomy): Bacteria > Pseudomonadati > Pseudomonadota > Alphaproteobacteria > Hyphomicrobiales > Methylobacteriaceae > Methylobacterium > Methylobacterium sp. D48H. The sequence goes on along the minus strand of NZ_JBKFAP010000004.1, from coordinate 239,326 downwards.
ACCACCGGCAGGTTGCGCAGGGGCTCCAGCAGAAGCTCTCCGTCGGGTGCCACGGCGGCGACTCGGGTCCGGCAGGTCCAGCGCGGGCGCCCGTTCACCGTCATGCCGCAGGAGCCGCACATGCCGACCCGGCAGGCGAACCGGTAGGCGAGGGTGGGGTCCTGGTCGCGCTGGATCTCGGTGACGACGTCGAGCACCGTCTGGTTGGCCCGGCGCGGCACCGCGTAGTCCGCGACGGTCTCTCCGCGCCGGACATGCACCCGCAGCGTCTCGCCTGCGCCCGGGTCGACGGCCGCGTGGCCGACGGGAGCCGTCACCGGTTGGCCTCCTTCGGGGCGCCGGCAGCGTTCGGATCGGGGAAGAACAGCTCGCTCTCGCTGTCGGCCTTGGCCGAGACCAGCCCGGCCCGGTTCATGTACGCGAGGTAGGCGAGCATCCGCTCCGGCTTGGTGGTCCAGGCGTTCTGCGGCGCGCGGATGATGGCCACGGCCTCCTCGGGCGAGATCTTCGCCCCCTCGGCCTTGATCCACAGGGCGGCGGCCCGGGCCGGGTCGTCGCGGATCAGCGCGAGGCTCTCCTCCAGCGCCGCCCGGAAGGCCGCCGTGACCTTGGGGTTCTCGGTGACGAAGCGGTTGGTCGCCCAGACGAGGTTAAAGGTGTGGGGGCCGCCCATCACGTCGTAGCTGTCGAGCACCTTGCGGGCGCGCGGGTCCTTCAGTTCCATCTCCTGGAAGGGCGGAGAGCCGAAATGGGCGGTGATCTCGGAGCGGCCGCCCATCATGGCGGTCTGCGCGTCCGGGTGCCCCATCGAGACGGTGAGCGGGTCGAGCTTGGCCTGCTGGCCCGGCCCGAAGGCCTTCTCGGCGGCCATCTGCAGGGTGATGGCCTGGATCGAGGTTTTCGCGGTCGGCAGGGCGATCTTGTCCTGGGGTCCGAAATCCGTGATCGACTTCACCGCCGGGTTGATGGTGACCAGCCAGAGCGGCATCGCGTTCAGCGCCGCCACGCCCTTGACCTTGAGATTGCCCTGCGTCCGGCCCCAGATCGTCAGGAACGGGCCGACGCCGCCGGAGGCGAGATCGAGGTTGCCGGAGAGCAGGGCCTCGTTCATCCCCGAGCCGCCGGTGAAGCGCAGCCACTCGGCCTTGACGTCGAGCCCGCGCTGCTTGGCCTGCTTCTCGAGCAGGCCCTCCTCCTCCATCACGGTGAGCGGCAGGTAGGAGATCCCGAACTGCTTGGCGAGCCGCACGGTCGAGACCTCGGCCCGGGCGGCGCCGAGCGCCCCCCATAGGACCGCGACCGTCCCGACGAGCCGGATGATGCTCCGTGCCGTCATGGCGCTCCTCACCTGTCCGCGCGCCGATCTTGCGAAGTCCGCGACCTCGTCGGCGTCGGATCGAGGATACGCCCCCGGGAAGGTCTGTCAATATTCATGTGTCATATATATGACCTGAGTACCGAGCCCCCGGTGGCTGCACCGAGACGCCCCGTGCGCGAGGGGACCGGCGGCGGATGGGCGGAGTGCGACCGACTCTCGCGGACGCTCTCGTCGGGATGATCGTCGACTTGGCACGCGTCAGAGTCGGCCCTTGTCTCGGGCTACCCGCCCCGCTGCGGGCGTCGGCGCAGATTTGAGGTCATTTATAAGACTTGCGCGCCGCCGCCGGCCGCCGCGACGTCGCTCACGCGAGGGCCGGCCGGAATGCGGCCCGCGGCCGGCACCGCGCAACCCGACCCACGGCGGAAGCCGGATCCGCCCGCGTCAGTCTTCCAGTGGCCGAAACCCGCTCGACGCGGGCTCCGCCGCCACGGCGCAGGTGTGGTCCTGCACGACCTCGCCGTTGGAGGCCTTGCCGAAGCGGCTGGTCACCAGACCGTCTAGGAGCACGAAGCCCGGCTTCGCGCCCGAAAACTCGGCGCCCACGACGGCCAGGGCGTGCTCGCCCATGGCCGAGCGCGCCCCGTCGTCGCGCGCCAGCAGGTCGAACGGGTCCGCGGTGCCGAGATCCTCGCCGAGCACGCGCATCGCCCTGTACGGGCGACCCACCAGCGGCTCCGCGAGAGGCGCCCAGCGATCCCCGATCGTGGGTGCGAGGCGGCGGAGGGTGTCGCGGACATCCCGGCGGACGCAGTCGATGTGGATGTGCAGCTGCCCCTGGGTCCGCCGCAGCCGCGAATTCACCGCGAGACTGACGTCCCGCCGGTCGAGCGGATGGCCGAGACGCTCCTCCACGAAGGTTCGGGCGCGCCACGCCTTGGCGAAGTAGTTCGTCGTGCCGGGCTGGAGGAGCACGGGGCTCTCGATGCCGGTGATGCGCGCCGTCGGGATCAGGAGGAACTGCGCCCGCCCGCGAAGGTCTTTGAGGATGGCGTATCCCTTCTCGACCCCGCCCTCCAGGTCGACCAGGCTGCACGGTGCGGGGCCCTGTCCGCGCAACGCGTGGGGGACGCACGCGCCGTGCACGATCGCCCACAGGGCTCCGCCCTTCCCGAGGAGGTTGGGCACGAGGGCGACGGCCAGCCAGACGGCCGTCGCCGCGAGGACGAGCAGGATGCCCAGCGATCGCCGCGACAGCCCGGTCCTCGCGCGCCCCGTCGAGCCGCGCGGTGACACGGTGCCCGGCCGGCCGCGGACGGCGTCACGCACCTGACGGGTGAGCCCGACCGCGGCTCTGCGCAAATCCATGACGTGACCCGGTAGCCCGTTGCCGCGAAGCGCCGGGGCCGCCGACGCCGGAACCGTCTTACAGATCGCCTGCCGCCTGAGCGATCTCTGTCCCGCTACGGATGCAACGCCGGACGGATCGTGCGGAACGCGGGCGCCGCCGCGGGGGCCGGCACCGGGCGCGGTGACGCGGCCGCGCTTTTCGCGCTCCGGAACCCGCGCAGCCCCTTCTCGGACACCTATCCGATGGGCCATGCCTTGAGAGGCCTCGTCATCGGCGCCGGACTGGGACATGCCTGTCCGCACCCCGATGCCGTCGGCGGCCGCAACCGATCCGGCGGCGCTCCGCCGGGAACGCGGCGCCAACGACAGGGGTGGGACGACGCGCGCGAGGACTTGCTCGACGCGCGCTCCGAGAGCCGGGAGCCCGGCGACCGCTGAGACAGACCGGACGGCCGGGGCAACCCGGGCCGCCCACGCGAGGAGACGACCATGACCGACGAACCGCACGGCTTCGACCGCGGCCTGACCAATTACGGCGACCGCGACTTCGCCCGCTACCTGCGCCGCTCTTTCGCGCGCTCGATGGGCATCTCGGTCGGCCTGCTGAACAAGCCGGTGGTCGGCATCGCCATGACGCCGTCGGGCTTCAACAACTGCCACCGGGGCATGCCGGAGCTGGTGGAGGCGGTCTCCCGCGGCGTGCTGGCGGCCGGCGCCCTGCCGCGGCCGTTCCCGACCGTGTCGCTCGGCGAGGTTTTCCTCAACCCGACCAGCATGATGTACCGCAACCTCATGGCCATGGACACCGAGGAGATGATCGGCGCCCAGCCGATGGACGCGGTGGTGCTGATCGGCGGCTGCGACAAGACCGTGCCGGCCCAGCTCATGGGCGCGGCCTCCGCCGACCTGCCGGCGATCCAGATCGTCACCGGCCCGATGTCGACCGGCCGTCACCGGGGCCAGCGGCTCGGCGCCTGCACGGATTGCCGGGGCTTCTGGGCCAAGTACCGGGCCGGCACCGTCGACGCCGAGGAGATCGCCGAGGTCGAGGGTCGGCTCTCCGTCACGGCCGGCACCTGCGCGGTGATGGGCACGGCCTCGACCATGGCGTGCATCGCCGAGGCGCTCGGCATGTCGCTGCCGGGCACCGCCGCGATCCCGGCGGTGCATTCCGACCGGCTGGTGGCCGCCGAGGAGACCGGCCGCGCGGCGGTGCGGCTGATCGAGACGCGGATCCGCCCCTCCCAGGTGATCACGCAGAAGTCGGTCGAGAACGCGATCCGCGTGCTGATGGCGGTGTCGGGCTCGACCAACGCCATCGTGCACCTCACCGCCATCGCCGGGCGGCTCGGCATCCGGATCTCGCCCGAGCGCTTCAACCAGATCTCCGACGAGACGCCGGTGCTGGTCGACCTGAAGCCCGTGGGGCAGGGCTACATGGAGGATTTCCACGCCGCCGGCGGCATGGGCGCGCTCCTGCGCGAACTGCGCCCGCTCCTGCATCTCGACACCGTGGACGTAGAGGGCCGGACGCTCGCCGAGCGCCTGGACGAGCCGGAGTCCTGGGTCGACCGCGCGGTCATCCGCACCGCGGCGGATCCCGTGTCGCCGGTCGGCGGCCTCGTGGCCCTGTCCGGCAGCCTCGCGCCCGACGGGGCGATCTTCAAGCGCGCGGCGGCGACGCCCGACCTGTTCGAGTCGGAGGGCCGGGCGGTGGTGTTCACCGGCCTGGAGGACCTGTCGGCGCGCATCGACGACCCCGCGCTCGACGTGGCGCCCGGCGACATCCTCGTCCTGCAGAATGCCGGCCCGCACGCGGCCGGCATGCCGGAGGCGGGCTACCTGCCGATCCCCAAGAAGCTGGCGCAGGCGGGCGTGAAGGACATGGTGCGCATCTCCGACGCGCGGATGTCGGGCACGGCCTTCGGGTCGATCGTCCTCCACGTGGCCCCGGAGGCCGCGGTGGGCGGGCCGCTGGCCGCGGTGCGCGACGGCGACCGCATCCGCCTGTCGATCCGGGACAAGCGCGTCGATCTCCTGGTCGCGGAGGACGAGATCGCCCGCCGGCTCGCCGACCACCAACCGCCGCCGGTTCCGGCCCGGGGCTACAAGGCGCTCTACCGGCGCAGCGTCACGCAGGCTCCGGAGGGCTGCGACTTCGACTTCCTCGCCAAGGCGGAGGGCTGACGGCCCGCAACCCTCCGTCCGGACGCGCCGGACGGCCGTGACGGACACCGTCGATCCGAAACCCGCGGCCCGCCCGGCGGGCCGCGCGCGCCGTCGCGGCATCTGGGGCCGTCGCATCGCCCGTCCCCGTCCCGGCGGTGAGGCGGCCCGAGCCGGGTGCCGCCTCGGACCGGCTCAGCCCGGGATCGTGGAGCGCGCCGCCTCGAGCAGTTCACCGGCCAGGGCCTCGTCGTCGACGCCCCGGGCCAGCACCACCGCCCCCACCATGGTCGACAGCGCGATCAGGGCGCGCTGCCGGCGGCGTTCCTTCGACGCTCTGGGCAGCCTGTCCGCGATGAGACCGGCGAGCCCCTTGACCCCCTGGGTGAACCGCGCCCGCAGGGCGCTTCCGGGCGGCTCACGCCCGACGTCGTTCACCAGCGCCGCGACGGGGCAGCCTCTCCCCGGCGTGCGGACATGCCCCAGGGAGAGGTAATTCTCGATGAAGGCGTCGAGGTTGGCCCGGTACTCGGCGCTGATCGCCGCGTCGAACGCCTCCGCGGCGAGGGCATCCTTGTTGGCGAACTGACCGTAGAAGCCGCCATGGGTCAGGCCCGCGGCCGCCATGATGTCGACGACGCCGATACCGTGTAGGCCGCGCTCCCGGAACAGGGCCGAGGCGACCTCGACCACGCGCTGGCGGTTCAGCTTGGCTTGCTCCTGCGAGACCCTCGGCATCGTACCGTCCTCCGCTCCGCCTCCTCACATAGATGCGAGATGTCATTTATTGAAGGGACGGCGAGCCGCGGATGCCCGAGGCCGGGCGGAGAGCGGCGTCGCGGTCGCGCCGCGGCGGCCGTTCAGGGCTGCCGACCGGCCCGCGCGAGGGGGCGAAGCGCGGGCCGGTCGACGCACCGCGCGCCCGGGACCCGAGCGCGCGATCGCGGGATGCCCCGAGCGGGGCATCGGTGGGGGGCGGCCGGGTCAGGGCTCGGCCGGCACGGGCACCGGTGCGGGGCCGGGTGCGGTCCGCGGCGCGTGCGCGTCCCGCGCCACCCGGAACCAGAGGGCGTAGAGTGCCGGCAGGAACAGCAGGGTCAGCAGGGTCCCGACGCCGACGCCGCCGATGAGCACGTAGGCCAGCGCCCCCCAGAACACCGAGTGGGTCAGCGGGACGAAGGCGAGCATCGCGGCAGCGGCCGTCAGGATCACCGGTCGGGCCCGCCGCACCGTCGACTCGACGATGGCCTCGTAGTCCGACAGGCCCGCCGCGCGGTCGTGGTGGATCTGGTCCACCAGGATCAGCGTGTTGCGCATCAGGATGCCGGACAGCGCGATCAAGCCGAGGATCGCGTTGAAGCCGAAGGGCTGGTGGAAGACGAGCAGCGTCGGGACCGCCCCGACGAGGCCGAGCGGCGCGGTCGCGAACACCATGAACATCGTGGTGAACGAGCGGACCTGCAGCATGATGACCGTCAGGGTCACGATCAGCATCAGCGGGAAGACCGTGACGAGCGCCTTCATCGCCTTCTCGCTCTCCTCCACCGAGCCGGCCGTGTCGATGCGGTAGCCGGGCGGCAGCCTCGCCTTGATGGCCGCGAGTTCGGGGACGATCTGCGCATGGATGTCCGGCGGCTGCTTGCCGTCGATCACGTCGCCCTGCACGCGGATGTAGGTCTCGCGGTTGTAGCGCTTGAGCACCGCGTCCTCGTTGCGGCTCTCCAGGTGCGCGACCTGGGAGAGCGGCACCTGCCGCCCGTCCCGCGTGGCCAGCGTCAGGTCGCCGATGTCGCCGAGCGAGCGGCGCTCGGGGCCGGGGCTGCGCAGGAGCACGTCCACGGAGCGGAGGTTCTCGCGGACCTGGGTCGCCGGCGTGCCGTTGAGGTAGCTCTGCAGCTGCTGGCCGGCCTCCTTCGGCGTCAGGCCGATCAGGCGCAGGCGCTCCTGGTCGAGGGCGAGGTGCAGGGTCGGCGTCCTGTCGCCCCAGTCGAGGTGGACGAGGCGCATGTTGGGGTTGGCCATCATCACGTCGCGCACCTCCGCGGCGATGCCCCGGATGACGGTGAGGTCGGGCCCGACCACCCGGAAGGCGACGGGGAAGCGCACCGGCGGCCCGAACACGATCTGCAGCACCCGCACCCGCGCCTCGGGGAAGCGGCCGTCGTCCACGAGCTTGCGCACCTTGCCGCGCAGCACGTCGCGGGCGTGGGAATCCGCGGTCTGGACGACGATCTGCGCGAAGGCGGGGTCCGGCAGCTCCGGGTCGAACGAGAGCACGAAGCGCGGCATGCCCTGGCCGATATAGCTCGTGATCTCGCCCGCCTCGGGCAGCGCGCGCACGGCCGCCTCGACCTTCCGGATGCTGGCCTCGGTGGTCGCGAAGGCGGACCCGGTCGGCAGCGTCACCTCGACGATGAGCTCGGAGCGCTCCGAGTTCGGGAAGAACTGCTTCTCGACCTTGCCCATGCCGACCGCGGCCACCGCGAACAGCGCAACGGTGATGCCGGCGGCCATCCACTTGTGGTCGACCGAGAGCCGCACGACCCGGCGCAGGCGCTGGTAGTTCCGCGTGGCGTAGATCGCGGCGTGGCCGCCCTCGACCGTCTTGATGTTCGGCAGGAGCTTGACGCCGAGGTAGGGCGTGAAGGTCACGGCCACGACCCACGAGACGATCAGCGAGTATGCCACCACCCAGAAGATGTTGCCGGCATACTCGCCCGCCGTGGAGGCGGCGAAGCCCACCGGCAGGAAGCCCGCGATGGTGACGAGCGTGCCGGTCAGCATCGGCGCGGCGGTGGCGCTCCAGGCATGGGTCGCCGCCGAGACCCGGTCGGCGCCCTCCTCCATGCGCACCACCATCATCTCGATGGCGATGATGGCGTCGTCGACGAGGAGGCCCAGTGAGATGATGAGCGCGCCGAGCGTGATGCGGTCGAAGTCGCGGCCGGTGATCATCATCACCACGAACACGGCCGAGAGGGTGAGCGGCACCGCCAGCGCCACCACGATGCCGACCCGGAAGCCGAGCGCCACGAGGCTGACGAAGATCACCACCGAGAGCGCTGTGAAGAACTTCACCATGAACTCGTGGATGGCGTCGTCGATCACCCTCGCCTGGTCGGTGATCTTCGTGAAGGTGATGCCGGTCGGGAGATCGCGATGGATCGCGACCTCCTCGGCGTTCAGCGCCTCGCCCAGGCTGAGTCCGTTGAAGCCCGGCTTCATCACGAGGCCGAGCACCAGGGCCGGCGCGCCGTCGTTGCGGATCGCGAAGGTCTTCGGGTCCTCGTAGCCGCGTTTCACCTCGGCGATGTCGCCGAGCTTGAGGCTGCGGTCGCCGGCCGCCACCGGCAGGTCGCGGATCGCGTCGAGGCCGTCGATGGCGCCGTCGAGGCGCAGGTAGACCCGCGGGCCGTCGGCCTCGACGAAGCCGGCCGGCGTCACGTCGTTCTGGTTGGCGAGCGCCGCCAGGAGCTGCTGGCCGGTGATGCCCAGGGTCGCGAGGCGCTGGTAGGAGACCTCGACGAAGATCTTCTGCGCCTGCTCGCCGAGGATGTTGATCTTCTCGACGCCGGGCACGCGCAGCAGCCGCTGGCGCAGCTCCTCGGCGCGGAGCACGAGATTCCGGTGCGGCAGCCCCTGGGCCTGGAGCGCGTAGAGGGCGAAGTAGACGTCCGAGAACTCGTCGTTGAACAGCGGCCCGAGCACGCCGCGCGGCAGGCCGGAGGCCTGGTCGGAGAGCTTCTTGCGCGCTTGGTAGAATTCCGACTGGAGCCGGGCCGGTGGCATGCTGTCCTTGAAGAAGACCTTCATCAGCATCAGGCCGGGGCGGACGGTCGTCTCGACGCGGTCGTAGTAAACGAGCTCCTGCAGCCGCTTCTCCAGCGGGTCGGCGACCTGCCGCTGCATCTCGTCGGTGGTCGCGCCGGGCCAGGCGGCCGAGACCGCCATGGTCTTGACCGTGAAGGTCGGGTCCTCGGCGCGCCCGAGCTTCTCGAAGGCGAAGATCCCGGCCGCGGTGACGGCGAGCAGGAGGAACAGCGTGACGGCGCGCTCGCGCACCGCCAGGGCCGAGAGGTTGAAGCCGGAGGCGTTCATCGACCGGCCTCCACGACGCTGGCGTCGGCCTGACGGACCTTCTCGCCCGCTCTCAGCAGATGGGCGCCGAGCGCGACGATCCGGTCACCGGGCGTCAGGCCCGAGGCGACTTCCGCGGTCTCCTCCGACAGGCGCGCGACGGTGACGGGCTGCGCCGCGACGGTCTGGGTCTCGGCGTCGTAGCGCCAGACGGCCGAGCCGCCGCCCTGGTCGAACAGGGCCCCCAGCGGCACGGACACCGAAGCCCGCGCCTGTCCCTGGGCAGGGATCAGCTGGAGCGTCACGGTCGCCCCGAGGGGCGCGGTCTCGCCCCCGCCCGACAGGATGTAGCGGGCGCGGTAGGTGCGGGTCGCCGGATCGGCCGTGGCCGACAATTCCCGGAGCTTGGCCGGGTAGGTCGTCTCGCCCTCGGCGTAGAGGGTGGCCGACGCCGTGCCCTTCGCGCGTTGCCGGCTCCCCTCCGGCAGGAACACCTCCGCCTCGCGCGCGCCGTCGCGGGCGAGCTTCACCACCGTCTGCCCGGCGGCGACGACTTGGCCCGGCTCGGTCGGCACCTCCATCACGACCCCGTCGGCATCGGCCTGGAGCTCGGAATAGCCGGCCTGGTTGGCGATCTGGCTCGCCTGCGCCTCGGCGTTGGCGAACTGGGCGATGGCCGCGTCGGCGGCCGCCTTGTTCTGGTCGTAGGTCTGCTTGGAGGTCCACCCGTCGCCGACGAGCTTGCGGCTGCGCTCCTCGTCGGCCCTGGCCTTGATCATCTGCGCGCGGGCCGCCTCGACCGAGGCGCGGGCCGCGTTGAGCGCCAGGGTGAAGTCGGTCCGGTCGAGCCGCATCAGGGGCTGGCCGAGGCGCACGTGGTCGCCCGGGTCGACGAGGCGCTCGAAGATCTTGCCGCCGACCCGGAAGCCGAGGTTGCTCTCGGTGCGCGCCCGGATCACGCCGGTGTAGCGCGCCACCGCCGCCGAGGCGGGCGCGACCGCGACGGTCTGCACCAGCGGCGGCTCCGGCGTGACGGCGGTCTCGGCCGGCGAGCATGCCGCGAGTGCCAAGCCGGCGAACCCGATCACCCATCGCGCGTCCATCACCGAGCCCCGTCGCAGCCGATCGACTGAAAAATTATGATCATCATTTATTATGGCGCGATACCGCCGTCAATGGCACCTGCGGCCAGCACCGGCCGAGGCCTGACGCGCGCCGTCCCCTCCGGCTCCGATCCGGCGGCCGTCCGATCCCCCTTGAAGAGAGCGGGGTCTGCCGGCATCTCACGATCATGCCCGATGTCGCGCTCGACGAAGCCAGCCTCGCCCGCTTTCTCGATGCCTTCTACGGGCGCGTGCGCGGCGATGCGCTGATCGGACCCGTCTTCGCGGCCGCGATCCCCGACCCGGACTGGCCGCGGCACATGGAGACCGTCCGGGCGTTCTGGTCCTCGGTCCTCTTCAAGTCAGGCCGGTACAAGGGCAACCCGTTCGGCAAGCATCTCGCGCTGGGCCGCCTCGAGCCCGAGCACTTCGCGCGGTGGCTCGAGCTGTTCGGGGAGACGGCCTCCGCCCATTTCCCGCCCGAACCTGCCGCCCTCCTGATCGAGCGCGCGCACCGCATCGGCGACAGCCTGAAGGCGGGCCTGTTCTTCCGGCCAGACATCTCGCCCGTCCGCGCGGCGGGATCGGCCGCGCCGTGACCCGCGGGGAAGGCGCACGCGTGAGACGCGCGCGGAGCCGCGACCGGCGGGACGGCTCGAGATCCCGGGGGCGGGTCCGGAGCCCTCAGAGCGCGGCCGGACTCGTGCGCGCCCGACGGCAGTGGATCAGCCACAGCACGATCGCCACGTTGACGGCGTTCCAGGCCAGCCCGTTGACGAACGCCGCACGGTAGGAGCCGGTGGCGTCGAAGATCGCCCCCGTGAGCCAGCCGCCGAGCGCCATGCCGGCCAGCGTCGCCATCAGCACCGCACCGATCCGCGCCCCGGCCTCCTCGGCCGGGAGGTACTCGCGCACGATGATCGCGTAGGCCGGCACGATGCCGCCCTGGAACAGCCCGAACAGGGCCGAGATCACGTAGAGCGAGGTCAGGTCGTCGAACGCGAGGTAGAGCGCGAGCGCCGCCGCCTGCAGCAGCGCACCGGCCAGCAGCGTCGCGAGACCGCCGATCCGGTCGGCGACGAAGCCCGACGCGACCCGGCTGACGATGCCGAAGCCGAGCATCAGCGACAGCATCTGCGCGCCGCGGGCGACGCCGTACCCGAGATCGCTGCAGTACGCCACGATGTGGACCTGCGGCATCGCCATCGCCACGCAGCACGCGGTGCCGGCCACGACGAGGAGGCCCTGCAGCGCCGCGGGCGACAGCGTCGTCACGGCCTGCGGACCGGCCGCGCGCGTCGCCGAGGCCCGTGGCGGCCGGCCCCGCATCAGCAGCGCGAGGGGCAGCATGGCGACGAGGCAGAACAGGCCGATGCCGGCCTGCGTCGCGCGCCAGCCGAACGCGTGGACCGCGCGCTCCACCACCGGCGGCCAGAGCGTGCCCGCGAGGTAATTGCCGGACGCGCACAGCGCGACGGCGAGCCCTCGCCGGCGCCAGAACCAGCGCGACACGTCGGCCATCAGCGGTCCGAAGGCGACCGAGCTGCCGAGCGCCCCGACGAGCACGCCGTGCACGAGGGCGAACTGCCAGAGGTTCGTCGCGAGGGCGCTGAGCCCGTAGCCGAGGGCCAGGCAGACGGTGCCGAGGACCAGCGGGGGCACGATGCCGATGCGGTCCGCGAGCCGGCCCATCACGAGGCCGCCGACCGCGAAGCCGAGCATCGTGAGGGTATAGGGCAGGGCGGCCGCCGCCCGATCGACCCCGAACTCGGCCTGAACCGCGGGCAGCACGACGACGACCGACCACATGCCGACGCCCCCGACCGTGCCGAGCGCCGTCGCCGCGGCGAGCCGACGCCAGGCGCGGCCCGAATCGGCAATCCCATCCTCAGCCATTCCGGCGCACATCGATCTCCGTCCGTGCGGCGCGTTTCACACGAATGCGCCTCCGTCGCCAGCACCGAGCCCGCCCGTCGGCGCGGGCCTTCGGGACACCGCTCGCTCGCCGACGCGCGCCTCACCCGGCCCTGCCGCGGCGCGCGATCGGTGCTAGAGGTGCCGCCGCGCTCGCCGGCGATGCCGGCTCGGGCCGGGGCGACCATCGGTCGGCCGATGTCGGGCCTCGATGGCGCCCGTCCACCGACCACCCGTACGAGAGGGCTGACGCCACGATGCGAACGATCGTTTATGCCGATGGCGGTTGCGACCCGAACCCCGGGCCGGGGGGGTGGGGCGTCGTCATCGCGGCCCCGGACGGCACGATCGAGCTGTGCGGCGGGGAGCCCGGCACCACGACCAACAACCGGATGGAACTGACGGCCGCGATCAAGGGCCTCGAGCATTTCCCCGCCGGGGCCGCGATCGAGATGCGGTGCGACAGCCAGTACGTCGTCAAGTCGGTGACCGAGTGGATGCGCGGCTGGAAGGCGCGGGGTTGGCGCTCGACGACGGGTGACGTGAAGAACGTCGATCTCATGAAGCGCCTCGACGAACTGAACGCGGCGCGCGACGTGAAGTGGACCTGGGTCCGGGGGCATGCCGGCGACCGCCTCAACGAGCGCGCCGACGCGCTCGTCCACAGGGGGCGTCGCGAAGCGAAGCTCGGCAAGCTCGAGTCGCGGAGCAGCGCCGCGCCCGTACCGGCCCCGACCGCCGCACCCGCGCCGTCGAGCCGGGGCGCCGACCTGCGGATCGACCTCGCGCTCGGCCTCCAGGTCGCTCGGGCCGCGAAGGCGGCGGGTGTCACGCCCGACGCACTCGTCGACGATGCGATCCGGTTCTACCTGGAGATCGGGCCGAGCGAGGTCGCACGCCTGCGATCAGGCCGGCCCTAGCGGGCGAGGCCGCGCGCGGCGACGCCGGGTCGCCGTTCCGCGATCTCCGGGACGGGGCTCGGCCTACTCGCAGACCTCGATCCGCCGAACGTGCTCGTACCCGTACGGGTCGATGTACGCGCGGCGCTCGAAGTGGCAGGCGCCGTACGGGTCGGGCGCGGCGTAGACGGGGCGACCCGGGTAGTACCCGCTGTTGGCGGACGCGATGGCGCTGCCGGCCACGACGCCGCCGAGGATGCCCAGCGCCACGGCGCCGCCGACGCCGATGCCGCGCGCCTGAGCGGCCGGCGGGGTGGCGCAGAGTGCCAGGGCGACCAGCGCGGCCGCACCGCCGGTCCGCAGAAACGTTTGACGCATGGTGTCCTCCCATTCCTCGATGCGGACACCATGAGCCCGCGACCGCCGGATCTCGGTGCTGATCGGCACCCCGAGTTCAGGGCCCGCCGCGCGCGACGCGGTGCCGGGCGATCCGGCGCTGTCATCGATCCTGTTCGGAGCTGTGGTAGCTACCCGGACCGGCCGCGCGGCCTCGTGGACCGCGCGGCGCTCGTGAACGGGACCGCCATGCGCTTCTCTGCCCTCGTCGTCGGTTTGTGCCTGACCTCCTTCCCGATCGGTGCGGCACTGGCACAACCGGCCCCGAAGCCCGCGCCCACGACCGCGCCGGATCCGGCCCTGCTGAAGGTTGCCCGGGAGACCGTCGCGCAGATGCAGGGTGATCGCGCCGCGACGCTCGGCTCGATGGCGGCCCCCATGATCGGCATGATGCAGCAGATCGGGATCAAGGAGCCCGACAAGGCGCAGGTGCTGGTGCAGGAGGTCGTCATGCCGACGCTCACGGCACACTACGACGAACTGCTCGACATCCAGGCGCGCGGTTTCGCCACCGTGCTGAACAAGGACGAGCTGCAGGCCATCGCCGCCTTCTACGCGACCCCCGCCGGGAAGCGCCTCGCGGCGGCCCAGCCGCAGCTCGCTCAGATCCAGCTCGCGGGCATGCAGCAATGGATCCAGTCGGTGATGCCAGAGATGCAGGGCAAGCTGACGACGGCCATCCAGGCCCACGGCTGGGCGCCGGGCGGACCGGCGAAGCCGCGCTGAGCCTCCCCGGGCCGCGACGCCGTCCGAGCGGAGCGGCGCCCTGCTTCGAAGGCGTCGATAGGCCGGACACGATGCGGGGCGCCGGGACGGCGTACCCGGACGCTCGGTCAGCGCGGCGGGCCTGAACGGTCAGCCGATGGCCCAGAACAGCGGCAGCGCGCCCGCGAGGAACAGGGCCGAGGAGACGAGCACGGCGAGGCGCTCGCGATGGTGCAGGACGAAGGCGTGCGGGCTGGCGAACATGGCTGGGTCGGATCGGTGGTGAGGGCATCACGCTCGCTCCTGAACCTTGACGGATCGAGGGCGCTTCGCGCTGTCCACAGGTGATGGCCGATCTCTGTCGCTGCCGCGCCACATCCTTTTGTATGTGCTCGGGCGCACCTCCCGGACGGCTCTTCTGGCATATTGAATTCAGCAGGCCGTCTTTCCCCCCTCGGCGGCCCGATCCAGCGGCGCAGCGACCCCACGGGTCGCTGCGCCGTTGTCGTTGTGGCCCGGGCTCGGCGCGAGGCCCCCGGCCCGGTGCCGCGCTGGAACGCCTCGGCCGCGGCGACGCGCGATCCGCGAGGGATTCGGATCGGGAACCGCGACACCGTGAAGGTCCGGATCGGACCGGTGGTCGCCCGCCGTCAGGGCCCGATGCGCCGCACGGGCGGCGCATCCTCCCGGGTCTCCTGCGCTGAGGGCGTCCAGAGGATGGACCGGTCGACGGCGCGGATGTCGCGATGGCCGCACAGGGCCATCGTCATGTCGAGTTCCGTGCGGATGATCTCCAGGGAGCGGGCGACGCCGGCCTGGCCGTAGGCGCCGAGCCCGTAGAGGAAGGCGCGGCCGATGAACACGCCCTTCGCGCCCAGGGCGACGGCCTTCAGCACGTCCTGGCCCGAGCGGATCCCGCCGTCCATCAGCACCTCGACGCGCCGGCCGACCGCGTCCGCGATCCCGGGAAGCGCGGCGATGGACGAGGGGGCGCCGTCGAGCTGCCGCCCGCCATGGTTCGAGACGATGAGCGCGTCGGCCCCGGTCGCGGTCGCCCTCTCGGCATCCTCGACGTCCAGGATGCCCTTCAGGATCAGGGGACCCTGCCACCGGTCGCGGATCCGCCGCACGTCGTCCCAGTCCAGGCGCGGGTCGAACTGGTCCGCCGTCCAGGCCGAGATGGAGCGGGTATCCCGCACGCCGTCCACGTGCCCCACGATGTTGCGGAAGGTCCGGCGCTGCGTGCGCAGCATGGACCAGCACCAGCGGGGCTTGGTCAGGAGATCGAGGACCGTGCCCGGCGTCAGCCGCGGCGGGGCCGACAGGCCGTTGCGGATGTCCTTGTGGCGCTGCCCGAGGATCTGGAGGTCCAGCGTCAGGACCAGGGCCGAGCAGCCCGCCGCCTTCGCGCGGTCGATGAGGCGGTCGTTGAAGCTGCGGTCGCGCATGAAGTAGAGCTGAAACCAGAACGGCTTGCTGACGTTCTCCGCGACGTCCTCGATGCTGCAGATGCTCATCGTCGACAGCGTGAACGGCACCCCCGCCGCCTCCGCCGCCCGTGCCGCCAGGATCTCGCCGTCGGCGTGCTGCATGCCCGTGAGCCCCGTCGGCGCCAGGGCGACGGGCATCGCGACGGCCTGACCGGCCATCGTCGTGGCGAGGGTACGGTCGGTCATGTCGACCGCGACGCGCTGGCGGAGCTTGATGCCGGCGAACTCGGCCTCGTTCGCGCGGTAGGTCGACTCCGTCCACGAACCGGAATCGCAGTAATCGTAGAACATCCGCGGCACCCGCCGCTTCGCGACCCGCCGCAGATCCTCGACCGTCGTGATGATGGGCGCCATGGGAGGTTCGGCCTCGCGACTGGATGACGGGGCCGGTCGCGGTTGAGGCGGGCTCGCGCCCGCTCGTACGCCGCGCGCGCTTCAGGCCGCGATGCCCCGTGCTGGAAGCTCGACGGTGCAACGGTTCGCTGGAAAACGGAAGCGCCTCCTCGCCGAATGCGCCGGTCGCGTCAGGCCTCTCCCGCGCGTACACCGATCCTATAGCGCCTGTTGCGCTCGCCCGCGCCGCAGAGGAACGCCGGATCTCTGCCTGAAAGTACACATTCCGGATCGCGCCTGTTCGGATCTTCGTGTTCCGAGCGCGCGTCAGGACAGAATGAATGCGGGCGGAGCCTCGCCGTCATCGTCTTCGCCTTCGCCGCACCGCAGCGAAAGCGGTCGAGTGACGATCCGAGAGCTTCTTCTCATCGAAGCTGAGCGTCGAAGGTTTGCAGGATAGACATCGGCGCGCGGAATAGGGACCATCGTCGCCAACGCCGGGCCCGAGCATCGGCGGTGGGACGGATACGCCAATGAGGACGACGCGCCGCGTTTTCTTGACGGGGGCCGCATCCGCAGTCGCGGGCGGCCTGGCGCCGGGGGTGGTCCGCTCGGCCTGCGCTCAGGGCGCCGGGTCGACCGTCCGGATCGGCATGGTGCTCCCGGTGACGGGGCCCGGCGCGGATGCCGGCCGCTACGCGCTCGCCGGGGCCAAGATCGCCCTGGAGACGGTCAACAAGGCCGGCGGCGTGCTCGGCAAGCCCCTGGAGATCGTCACGGAGGACGATCAGACCACCAATCCCGGCGCGGTCTTCGCCTTCTCGAAACTGGCGTCGCAGGGCGACCTCGTCGGCTTCCTCGGCTCGATCCGCTCGACCCAGAACCACGCGATGGCGCCCGACATCCTGAAGACGGGGAAACCCGTCTGTTTCGGCGGCACCGACCCGGTCCTGACGCAGCTCGGCAATCCCTGGCTGTTCCGCTTCCGCCCCAACGACACCTTCTCGGCCCGGGTGATCGCCGAGCACGGCGTCAACGGGCTGGGCAAGAAGAAGTGGGCGATCATCCACTCCACCGACGCCTTCGGGACCAGCGGCGCCAAGGCGCTGACCGAGAGCCTCGCCAAGGGCGGTGCCACGGTCGCCCTCGACCAGGGCTACACCAACCAGAGCCAGGACTTCACGCCGGTCGTGCTGGCGATCCGTCAGTCGGGCGCCGACGTGATCGGCTCGTACTTCACCTTCGAGAACGACATCGGCATCTTCGCCCGGCAGCTGCGCCAGCTCGGCGTCACCGCGCCCTGGGTCGGCTCGCCCTCGATCACCAACGTCACCGCCCTGAAGCTCGCCGGGCCGTCCCTCTACGGCACCTACGGCGTGGCCGACTACGCCGAGGAGTCGGGCGACGCCGCGCGCGCCTACGGCAAGGCCTACCGGGCCGCGATGAAGATCGCGCCCGACAACCAGTCCTCCTGGACCTTCGACGCGGTCACGGTGCTCGCCAAGGCGATCAACGCGGCGGGCAAGACCGACCCGCAGGCGGTCCGCGAGGCGATCCTGGCGGTGCGCGGCCACGAGGGCGCCGAGGGAACCTACAACTTCGACAAGAACGGCGACGGCCTGCACGGCTACAACGTCGTGCGCAACGACAAGGGCAACATCGTCTTCGACCGGCGGATCGACTTCTACCAAGGGTGAGCCGGCCGACGTGTTCGGGGTGCGTGAACGACATCCGGAGGAGGAGGCGAGAGTGCGGACCGCATGGACCTGATCCTGCAGCTCCTCTTCACCGGGATCGGCATCGGCTCCGTCTACGCCCTGGTGGCGCTCGGCTTCGTGCTGATCTTCCGCGCCACCAACGTGGTGAACTTCGCGCAGGGCGAGTTCTCGATGGTGGCGGCCTTCCTGATGGTGGTCTTCGCCGTCGACCTCCAGTGGCCCTACTGGCTCTCCCTCCTCCTGACTCTCGGCGGGATGGCGCTGCTCGGCGCCCTGTTCAATCTCGGCGTCTACTACCCGCTGCGGCACCGCAGCTACCTGCCGGTGATCATCTCGACCATCGGCGCCTCGATCTTCCTGGCGAACACGACGCTCGCCCTCTACGGGCCGCAGCCGCAGGTGCTCCCGCCCGTCTTCGAGACGCAAGGGTTCCTGCTCGGGCCGGTCTTCCTCGACAGCCAGTACCTGCTGATCATCGCGGTGACGGCGGCCCTGGTTGCGTTCCAGTACTGGTTCTTCGAGCACACTCTGGTCGGCAAGAAGCTTCAGGCGACGTCCCAGGACAAGGAGATGGCCGCCCTCCTGGGTATCCCGGTGGCCGGCATGATCATGCTGACCTTCGTGTACAGCGCGGTGCTCGGCGGCATCGCCGGCATCCTGGTGGCGCCGGTGCTGTTCGTGTCGATCCAGATGGGGGCCACGATCGCCCTCAAGGCCTTCGCGGCGACGATCATCGGCGGCTTCGGCGATGTCACCGGGGCGATCATCGGCGGCCTCGCGCTCGGCATCATCGAGACCTTCGGGGCGGCCTACATCTCGGTCCCCTACAAGGACGCCTTCGCGTTCCTGGTGCTGGTGGTGTTCCTGGTCGTGCGCCCGCAGGGCCTGTTCGGCGAGCGCGTGGCGGAGAAGGCATGAGCGGTCGCCCCTCCACCGTCGCCGGCCCGGCCGCAGCGGCTCCCGCGCCCCCGCCCCGCCGCCTGCCCCTCGGGAGCCTCGCCTACGCGGTCCTGGCCGCCGCCCTGGTGACGCTGGCCGCCACGACGCCGCTCAGCGGCTACGCCCTCAACATCCTGATGCAGGCGGCGACCTACGCCATCGCGGTGATCGGCCTCACCGTGGTGCTCGGCCTGTGCGGGCAGATCAACCTCGCCCAGGCCACCTTCTTCGGGATCGGTGCCTACGCGGTCGGGCTCGGCACGGTCGACGGGGGCCTGAACTTCTGGATCTGCCTGCTCACCGGCCTCGGTCTCGCGGTCGTGCTGGGCGCCGCGCTCGGCGCCTCCACGCTGCGGCT
The DNA here is from genome assembly GCF_053345715.1 of Methylobacterium sp. D48H. NCBI lineage: Bacteria > Pseudomonadati > Pseudomonadota > Alphaproteobacteria > Hyphomicrobiales > Methylobacteriaceae > Methylobacterium > Methylobacterium sp. D48H. The sequence goes on along the minus strand of NZ_JBKFAP010000004.1, from coordinate 220,560 downwards.
CGGCGGCCACTACCTCGCCATGGTGACGATCTCGTTCCAGCAGATCCTGACGCTGGTCCTCACCAACTGGATCCCCGTCACGCACGGGCCGGACGGCGTGCCGAACATCCGCCGCCCGGCCCTGTTCGCGGACGGGCAGAGCTACCTCGCCCTGTGCGTGCTGGTGCTGGCCGTCGTCGGCTGGCTCGTCTGGCACATGCCGCGGACGCGGCTCGGGCGCGCCATGCGGGCGGTGCGCGACAACGAGCTCGCGGCGGGGGTCTCGGGCATCGACATCTACCGCACCAAGGTCGCGGCCTTCGCGCTCGGGGCGCTGCTGGCGGGGCTCGGCGGCGGGCTGTTCGCCGGCAGCTTCACCTATATCAGCCCGGACCAGTTCGCCTTCGCCGAGTCGATCGTGTTCCTGACGATGGCGCTGCTCGGCGGCGTCGGCTCGCCGGTGGGCGCCGTGATCGGCACGGCCCTGCTGATCCTGATCCCGGAATGGCTCCGCTTCCTCAAGGAGATCCCCGGGCTCTACCTCGCGATCTACGGGCTCGCGGTGATCCTGATCGTGGTGTTCATGCCCGACGGGATCTGGGGCTTCCTCGGCGACCAAGTCCGGCGGCTGCGCCGCGCCCGCCCGATCCCGCCGCCCGCCGCCGAACTGATTCTGAGCCAGGGCGAGGCGTCCGCCGCGCCGATGCTGGAGGTGTCGGACCTGTCGAAGCACTTCGGCGGCCTCAAGGCCGTGGACGCGGTGAGCTTCACGGTGGCGCGGGGCGGCATCCACGCGCTGATCGGCCCGAACGGCTCCGGCAAGACCACGACGCTGAACGTCCTGTCCGGCCTCTACAGCCCCACGGGGGGCACCGTGCGGCTGGCCGGGCAGGACGTCACGCGCCTGTCCCCGCACCGGCGGGCGGCGGCCGGGATCGGGCGCACCTTCCAGAACATCCGCCTGTTCCGCTCCATGAGCGCCCTGGAGAACGTCGTCATCGGCGCCGAGCGCCCCAACAACCCGCTCGGCGCGCGCGACCGGGCGGGGCTGGAGGCCCGCGCCCGGGCGGCTCTGGCCTTCGTGGGGCTGGAGGGGCGGGCGCAGGAGCCGATCTCCGGCTTCTCGTACGGCCACCAGCGCCTGATCGAGATCGCGCGGGCGCTGGCCGGCAACCCCGTGCTGCTGCTCCTCGACGAGCCCGCCGCGGGGCTCAATTCCAGCGAGAAGAATGCCCTGACGGTGCTCCTGCGCCGGATGGCCGCCAAGGGCCTGACCATCCTGATCATCGACCACGACATGACGCTGGTGAGCGACGTGGCGAGCCACATCACCGTGCTGAACTTCGGCCGCCGCATCGCCGACGGCGTCACGGCGACCGTGCTGCGCGAGCCGGCGGTGATCCAGGCCTATCTCGGCGAGGACGCCGCCGCCGGTCCGGCGGCGAGCCTCAAGACCGACCTCGCCCCGGCCTGACCCCAGCGATGACGACGCCCGCCACGCCACTCCTCGAGATCCGCGACCTGGTCGTCCGCTACGGCGAGATCGAGGCGGTGCGCGGCCTGTCCTTCTCGGTCGGAGCCGGGGAGGTGGTGACGCTGCTGGGGTCCAACGGCGCCGGCAAGTCGACGACCCTCAAGGCGATCTCCGGGCTGGTGCGGCCCGCCGCCGGCACGATCCTGCTGGAGGGGCGGCCGCTGGAGGGCCTGAAGCCCGAGGCGATTGTGCGGCTCGGCGTCGCCCACGTCCCGGAGGGGCGCCGGGTCTTCCCGGGGCTCACGGTGCGCGAGAACATCATGCTGGGCGCGTCCAACCGCGCCGGCCTCGGCAAGCGGGCGCTGCGCGACGAGGTCGAGGCGATGTTCGACCTCTTCCCGGACATCCGCCGGTTCGGCGACGCCCTGGGCTGGACGCTGTCGGGCGGCCAGCTCCAGATGGTGGCCCTCGCGCGCGGCCTGATGGCCAAGCCCCGCATCCTGCTCCTCGACGAGCCCTCGCTCGGCCTGGCTCCCGTGATCGTCCAGGCGGTGTTCGCGATCATCGCCGAGGTGCGCCGCCGCGGGACCACCGTTCTGCTGGTGGAGCAGAACGCCCGGATGGGGCTCTCGGTCGCCGATCGGGGCTACGTGCTGGAGACGGGCCGGCTCGTCCTGCAGGGCGCCCCCGACGCCCTCTGGGCCAACGACGAGATCCGGTCGGCCTATCTCGGCGGACGGACGAGGCCCGAACTCGCGGGCTGACCGCACCGGGCCTCGTCGGCGGCTTCGTCGCTCGCGCGGTGCACGCGACCACCGCCGGACGGAGGGGCGTCCGCGACGCGGCGGTCCGGCGGCGGTCGGACGCGCCTCGGCCCGCGAGCCCGCCAGCGTCACGACCGGCGCGTCTCGGCGGCCGCCGGCGGTATCGTCGCGACCGTGAGGCCCGAGACCGCCGATTGTCCGGCGGCCTCGGCCCGATAAGCCTACGCGCTCTGCGTGGCTGGCGCGCGCGCGGGCAGCACCCAGTTGGGCCTGATGAAGTGGCAGGTATATCCGTCGGGACGCCGTTCCAGGTAGTCCTGATGCTCCGGCTCGGCCTCCCAGAACGGGCCGGCCGGCGCCACTTCGGTCACGACCTTGCCCGGCCACAGGCCGGAAGCGTCGACGTCGGCGATGGTCTCCTCGGCGACGCGGCGCTGGCCCTCGTCGGTGTAGAAGATGGCCGAGCGATAGCTCGGGCCCCTGTCGTTGCCCTGGCGGTTCGGCGTCGTCGGGTCGTGGATCTGAAAGAAGAATTCCAGCATGCGCCGGAAACTCGTCCGCGCCGGGTCGTAGATGATCTCGATGGCCTCGGCATGGGTGCCGTGGTTGCGGTAGGTCGCGTTCGGCACGTCGCCGCCCGTGTAGCCGACGCGGGTCGACACGACGCCCTCCTGGCGCCGGATGAGGTCCTGCATGCCCCAGAAGCAACCACCGGCCAGCACCGCCCTCTCGGTTTCCATCGTCGCTCCTCCTGAGCCGTTCCACTGATCGCGCAGATATAGGGATCCCGAGGCGCTTCGCGCTGCGGCCTCGTAGCTTGCCATGCCTGCGATGCCTGCACGAGCACGCGCGGGGTTCCGAGAAGACGTTCGCTGCCGGGCGAACGTCTCCGAAGCGGCCTGTCAGCTCCGCACGAGCGGCTTGTTGACCTTGAAATTCTTCCGTGCCGGTTCGGCCTTGCGGGGATCCGGCTTGTCGGCGAGGAGCCGCTTCACGCGCTCGTTGAAGTCCTCGGGCGTGACGCCCTGCGCTTTGCCGGTCTTGAGTTCGCGTGCCATGTCGGCCTCCGCCTCGTGGCCCAGAGCACGGGATTGCGCGGAGGGATCGCACGCATATGGGCACGCGGCGGCCGCGGCGCCACCGATGTCCGGCCAGGATCGCTGCGTGCACGCGATGGACCGGCGGCCCGGGATGGGTTACGGTGGCTGCGAGGTTGATGACCGGTTCGTAATAACGCTTCAGGACCCGGGGGCGGTACCCGGCGCCTCCACCAGAAGCATCTTGCCCCGGATACCGCGCGGGGACGACGGCGTTGCGGATCGCGCGCTGCCAGGGTGCTTCTGCTGGGGGTGAAACAGGTTCGACTGGGCGGTAAAGGGATCGCGAGTTCTGCCCTGCCTCGGCAGGGTAAGATGCGGCTTTCGGTAAGGACTCGACCGGCTCGGCGCGGGCAACCCTCGTTCCGGGCACCTGACCAAAACTCTAAATGCCAACGACAACGTCGGCATGGAGATGCGCCTCGCGGCGTAATCTTCCGGGGCGTGGGTACGCCTAGCAACAGAACCCGAGGCTTCGGCCTCGGGACCCGCCTTTATCGTCTGCCCGTTGTTCAGTTCGGGGTCGCGTCCGGGCAGATCGGAGACTTGCTTGAACGAGCCCGAACAGGGCAGCGCGGAGGCCGTCTACATCTCGGCCATGGTCGGCGAGATGATGCGGCGCGTCTTGGAGGACGCTCTCGCCGAACTCGCGAGAACCCGCGGTGCGGCCTTCCTGGAAATCTTCGTGGCGCGCGAGCTGGCTCGCTGCGCCGACCTGTTCCGCGAGCGGCCCGGCGACACGCCGGAGACGACGGAAATGTTGCGGGCCTGGTTCGCCATGGAGGGCGGTGAGGCGCTGCGCGCCGTGGTCGATCGCGCCAGCGTCGAGGCGGCGCGCGACTGAGGCACTCCGCGGATGTGCCTGCCGCCGGGCGCGGGCCCGTCCAGGCGGTCCGCGCACGGCGACAGTCCCCGGCGAACTGCTCGCCATCTTCCTGGGCTAAGCTCCGTCTCGGGAATGTTGAGACCGCGATCCCGGCCGAGGACAAGGGAATCGGGGGGACAGGTCTTCAGGGTCTTTCTCGCCGGGGAGGAGCAGGGAAGAGTAAAACCGCCGCGGCGAGGGGCCCGCGCACTTCGCCCGGGAATGCCGGTGCGACCGCCGATCAAACCAGCCGAGCGCGGCAGGCCTTCCGTCATCCCTGATCTTGTACCCGCCGCACCGTCGATCAGCGAGAACCCGATCTGCCTCCGCGGCCACGGAGCGCCCGCGCGCCTCGGCGACGGACAGGCTGCAACCTACATATCTGTCGCCGAGAAGCTGGCGCTCGCGCTCATCACGAGCTTGCCCGCTTCGTCGTAGGCTTGAGCGGTGAACGCGTTCACCTCGGTGCGATAGCCCTCATCGCGCAGGATGTCGGTCAGCAGCCGGCGAAGGGTGTCGCGCAGCGCGTCCCGACCGGAAAGTTGCACGCCTTCGTCGTCCTTGACCGTGATGTGATCGGATGTGACGATGAAATATCGCGGCATCGGGCTCTCCGCCGACTGGACATAGCATCACGCGGTCACCGGCCGCCGAGCCCACAATCGTCTACGCTCGCACAAACGCGGCGCGCGGGCACTCACCTGGATCAATCGCCGCGGCGCGGAACGACCGGCTCTCTCGGTGAAGAGATCGTTCGCTCCGGAGCGCCCTGTCCGCCGTGCCGGATTGACGGGAACCGTCATCCGAGGCGGCAGTTCTGTGCCGGTACCGACCTGTACAGCCCGCACCGGTCGCGGCGCGCGTGAGTTCCGTCAGGCTGTAGCCAAAATCATCCGTCCGCGATCGGAATTATAGTTCGCTAATCGAGTTGCCTAGTGCCGATACAAAACATATAGTGCCGCGTCGGCGGGGGAGCCAATGCCTGAAATGGCCGGTATCGGTGTCGCGCGCGCCCGCGTCGACCGACGGACTTGGTCCGTTCACGGAGCGGCCAAACGCAACTCGGCCATCATCCAGGCCGGTCTCGCCCGGATCGTCGAGGACGAGATCCTGCCGCGTCTGGCGCTCGCGCATCGGGCGGATCCGCCGTCGCCCGCGTCGACGACGCGATCACCGACGCCTGAGCGCGTCGCCTCTCTCGCTCAAGCGTTGATGGAGGGCGAACCGCACGCCGAGTGGGTGCGCGCGCTCCTGGAAGAGGGCTTGTCGCTGGATGCCCTGCTGCTCGACCTGTTCGCACCCGCGGCGCGGTATCTGGGCGAGCTCTGGGAAGACGATGCCGCCGACTTCCTCGACGTGGCGCTCGCGCTCGGTCGCCTCCAGAACCTGACCCGCGCCCTCTGTGCGGATCTGGAGGGCGTGGACGTGACGGCGAACGGTCGCCGCGTCCTGCTGATGCCCTGTCCCGGCGAGACCCATCTCTTCAGCCTCGCGCTCGTGGCGAGCTTCTTCCGCGAGGCGGGGTGGGATGTGGTCCTGACCAACGGAGCGGACGAGGACCCCGCCAGCTTGGTCCGCGCCGAACAGTTCGATCTGGTCGGCATCTCGCTGTCCTGCGACATCCTCCTGCCGGTGATGGCGGTGTCCGTGGCGAAACTGCGCGCCGCGTCGTGCAACCCGGACCTGCGCGTCATCGTCGGCGGGCCGCTCTTCGTGCGGGAGCCTGCCAGCGCCCGTGTCGTCGGCGCGGACGCCGTCGCCGCGGACGCGCAATCGGCCGTCCGGATCGCGGAGGCCACCCTCGCGCGATGACGCCGTGCGGCCGGGGGCCGGATCCGGCGCCTCGGCGCTGCGCGGATCTCTTCTCATCCCGACGGTGTTAGACGTGTCGCGGTTGAGAGGCAGAGATCCGGAATTTGCAGGCGTTCGACGAGCAACTGGCGCATGAATTCGTCCGCGGCCTCGTACAGTCGGCCGTCGCGCGCGGTCTCGATCCGGCCATCCGGCTCGATCAGTTCCGGGCGTTGCAGCAAGCGGTCGTCGCTCTATCGCGAGACGCTGACGTAGTTCGAACCAGCGAGCAGATCATCCGGGCGATCGACTGCGCTCTCCAGGAACTGACCGCGGTGAGATCGTAATCTGATCGGACGGTTTCCGCGGCGACGCGCGGGACAGGGCCGGTCGCGAGCGACCAGCGATGCCGCGTCCGACGGTCCGTTCAGCGCCCGTCCCTCGGGCCCGCGGTGACGGTTCGTTGCGGACACCCGGCAAGTGCCCTATCGGCCGCGGTGATGCCCGACCGATCCCTCCGCGCCGTCTGGTCCGACAGCCTCATGGCCGAGGTCGGCGCCCGCCTTCCCCTCTTCGACGACCTGTCCCCGGACACGATCCGGCGTCTGTCGGCCGAGGGCTTCGGGCGCGGCCTGCTGACGGCGTCCCTGCGCGCCCGCCTGCGGAAGGGCGGATTCCCGGATCTCGGTCATCTGGCCCAGTCTTCACCGGTCGCGATCGCCACGATCAGGAAGTTCGGTCCCATCCGCGTCGAGCGCGTCCGGCACTTCATCCTCGACGTGCTGGCGCGCTGGCTCCCGGGCGCGCGGGAGATGCACACACCCGAGGCCACGCGGGCGCGGCGGCTCGGCCGGCTGCGCGGGCTGCCGGCCGGATGCCTGCCCCTCGCGGCGGGTCAGATCGCGGCGCTCCGCTTCGCGGACGCATCCTGTGCGGACATCGCCACGTGTTCGCGTCTCGGGCTCCTCCGGACAGGCGCCGTGACATCCGGTGACGTGGACCACGTCGTCGCCGCACTCACCCGCCTCGCTCGCGCGTCCGATCCGGTTCCTCCGCGTCCCCTGGAGGAGGCCGGGGCGGCACCGTCATGCGACGCCGCGAGCGCGGCGGCCCGTCGCGCCGCCCTGCTGGCGGAGCAGGATCGCGAATGGGACGAGGCCGCACCGACCGCGCGCCGGCCTCAAAGCTGACGACCCGTCCGGATCCGGAATCGATCTCTCGTGGCGAGACCCAGCGGGGCCGCGCCCTGCCGCGGTTCGATCCGACGCGACGCTGGTCGTGTCCTCGAGGCAGTTCCGCGCATCCTCGAAGACGTCGCGATCGGCCCCTCGGATCGGAGTCGTCACCGGCAACCCTTGCGCCGCCGCATCTGCACACCATCTCTAGACCATCCAACCGGATGGCTTATGGATGGTTGACATGGCCGACAAGGTGCACGATCTGCGACCCAGGTTGCCGGACAGCGAGAAGATCACGCTCAACCTCGGTTTCGTCGACCTCGGCCACATCGACCTGATGGTGCGCGACGGCTTCTACGCCAACCGTGCCGATTTCATCCGCACCGCCGTGCGCAATCAGATCGAGCGCCAGGGCGAGGCCGTCAGGCAATCCGTCAGCCGGAAGCAGCTCAGCCTGGGCCTGTCGCACTACACGAAGCAGGCGCTCGAGGCGGCGCGCGACGCGGGCGCGCCGCTGCACATCCAGGTGCTCGGGCTGGCCAGCATCGCCCTCGACGTCACGCCCGAACTGGCGCGCGCCGCCATCGCCTCGGTCGAGGTGCTCGGCGCCTTCCAGGCCAGTCCCGCGGTCAAGGCGGCGCTCGCCGACCGGACGGCCTGACGGCGCCACCTCTCCCCGCCGACGCGGCCGGACCCCGCCGCGCCCGCTTCCCGCTCAGCCAGGACCCGTCCGATGGATCACGCCACGAAGACCGCCTTCACGCGCTTCGCGTTCCCGAAGGTCGACCCGGCCCGTGCCGCCCGCGCCGCGGAGGCGATGGCCAGGCTTCAGGAGCGCCAGGCCGCAGCCTTCAGGCTGTGGTCGGGGGCGGCCCGGAGCGCCGCCGAGACGGGTGCGCCGAGCGCGGACGCGGCCGACATCCTCGACATGGTCGCGCCCTCCGCTCCCGGCGAAGCCTGGGTCGCGCCGGAGACGGCCGGAGGACGTCCGGGCCGCCATCCCCACGCCGGATCCGCGGGCGACATCGCCGGCACCGTGATGCGCACCGTCCAGGAGGCGCTGGCGAAGGCCGGCATCGGCACGGATCGCGACGGGCCGGACGGCGCGACGCCGGCCGCGCCTCGGCTTCCGGAGGGGGCACGCTTCGAGGTCCGCACGTTCACCGGCGCGGCCGGGACCCGGACCTACAAGGTCTACGTACCGAGCGGCTACACCGGCCAGGCCCTGCCCGTCGTGGTGATGCTGCACGGCTGCACGCAGAACCCGGACGACTTCGCCGCAGGCACGCGGATGAACGCGGTCGCGGAGGCGCGCGGCGTCCTGGTGGTCTATCCGGAGCAGCCGCGCTCGGCCAACATGCAGCGGTGCTGGAACTGGTACGAGCCCGGCGACCAGCAGCGGGAGGGCGGCGAGCCCGCCCTGATCGCCGGCATCGTCCGGCAGGTGATCGCGGAGTTCTCGGCCGATGACAGGCGGGTCTACGCGGCGGGCCTGTCGGCGGGCGGGGCGGCCGCCGCGATCCTGGCGATGACCTACCCCGACCTGTTCGCGGCGATCGGCGTCCATTCCGGCCTGGCCTGTGGTTCGGCGCGGGACGTGCCCTCGGCCTTCGCGGCCATGAAGGGGGACGGCGCGCGCACGACGGGACAACGCCACGCCGTGCCGCTGATCGTGTTCCACGGCGACCGCGACCGCACGGTGCACGCGGCCAACGGCGATCGCGTGGCCGCGCAGGGGCCGTCGGACCCGGAGCTCCGCACAGCGGTGACCCGGGGCCGGACACCGGACGGGGTGGACTACACCCGCACCGTCCGTTCGGACGCGTCCGGCCGCGCCATGGTGGAGCAGTGGGTCCTGCACGGAGCCGGGCACGCGTGGTCGGGCGGCAGCCCGGCCGGCTCGTTCACCGACCCGCGCGGCCCGGACGCGAGCCGGGAGATGATCCGCTTCTTCCTGGAGCACGCGCGCGCGGCCGGTGCCCGATCCTGAGCGCTGACGGCCCGTCGACCCTGCCGGATCGCGCGCCCGGTCGCGGCCCTGTCCTCCGTCGCGGCGGGCTGGTCGGGACGAGGCCCTCGGCTTGTCCGTTCAGCCCGCGAGCCCGCACGGGTCACCAGGAGCGTCGACACGGGCGGATCGCCATGCGCGCGTCCCGTCATCCGGCCTGCCCGCACCCCGTCGATCAAGGGGGAGGGATCCGCGGACCCGGATGCACCAGGGTCGCGACGTTCTCGGACACCTGCCACACGGGCCAGGTGCCCTCGCGGATGAACATGGCGAAGGCCTCGGTCACGTCTGGCCGGTCGAAGGCGCCCATGCCCTCCGGTGCCCGCCCGACGATGCAGGCCGCTCCCGCCGTATCGGCCGCGGGGGGGCGATCGTCCAACGAGAACATCACGCCCGATCGATCGGGCCTGAGCGCGTCCGGCAGGGCGTCGATCTTGCGCCAGAGGCAGTCCCATCGGGCGCACGCCCCCGGCCGTTCGCTGTAGATCCCGCAGCCGGTTCCGGTGTTGTGCCGGCACAGGATCCCGGCCGGCTTGCCGAGGGCGGGGATCGCCAGAACGCGACAGCACATCGTGCAGGACCCGCAGGACCGGCCGGCGGCTTCGCGCTCGGCGGGTCGCGAGGCGCTCTGGCTCGGGCCGCTGCGGGATGGTGTTTCGCGTGCGATCGGTCTGTCCTCGGGAGGCGTGCCACGGCGTGGATGCGGTCGGCGAAGAGGCGAGGGGGATGCTGCACTCCCTTCGGCCGCTGTGCCGGCCACGGAGCCTGACGTCCCACGATACGGCCGCGAGAGCTGCCGGTCACGACTCCCGTTCCCGGTGGCGGCCTCGCCGGCGTCCCCGTGCCGATGCGGCGACGTGGACACCTGGCCGCGGGGCGTCCGGGCTCTCTCTACACGCGCACGCAATCCACGGTTCGCGCGCCGGCTCTGGGAGCCGGCGCGCCGTCAGATCCGGAAGCGCGCTACGATGACCCAGGATCTGCCGGACTTTCCCCCGGAGGCGTTCGCCAAGCACGACCGCGATCCCGATCCCGCCTTCTACGCGCAACCGCGCTTCGTGACCCATATCGATGCCGCCGCGGTCGCGGCGGTCACCGACCTCTACAGGGCGATCGTGCCGGCGGGCGGCGAAGTCCTCGACCTGATGTCGAGCTGGGTCAGCCACCTGCCGGACGAGGTCGCGTATGCCAGCGTCACCGGTCACGGCCTGAACGCCGCCGAACTCGCCGCCAACCCGCGCCTGACCCGGCATTTCGTGCAGGACCTCAACGCCGAGCCGCGCCTGCCGCTCGACACGGCCTGCGTCGACGCCGCGCTGATCTGCGTCTCGGTCCAGTATCTCCAGCGCCCCGTCTCCGTCCTGTCCGAGGTCGCGCGCGTGCTGCGCCCCGGTGCCCCGGCGGTGATCAGCTTCTCGAACCGCTGCTTCCCGACCAAGGCCGTGGCCATCTGGAGTGCCCTCGACGGTGGGGGACATGCCCAGCTCGTCGGCCTGTACCTCCAGCGCGCCGGCTTCGTCCGCGTCGAGCGGCGCGTCCTCAAGCCCGCGGGAGGTCCCGGCGACCCCGTGACGGCGGTGGTCGGCTGGACGGCCGCGGCCTGATCGGTCCGGATTCGGCCGTCACCGGGACCGCGCCCGGTCTCTCAGGCCGGCCCGCGCGCCGGGAACCAGTTGCCGTGGAAGCCCGGGGGGATCCGGTGCCCGAGGCGGATCCGGGCGAGGGGAGGGGCGTCGAACGCCCGCGCGTCGAGGACGGTGAAGTCGGTCACGTCGCCGGCGGTGTCGATCACGAGCCCGACGAGCCAGCCCTCGTCCTCATCGGCCCCGGTCCGCGCCGGCACGAAGACGAACTCCCCCGGGACGTGACCGGGACCGAAGTCGTGCACGTGGCGCGCGCCCGTCTCGAGGTCGTGCTTGTAGAGCTGCGTCGCGCCGGCGAGCTGCGTGTTGCCGTCGGCCGGCACGCTGACCGTGTAGACGTAGCGGTGGCGCTGCCCGAGGCGCCGCTCATCGATGCGGGGGAATTCCTGCGCCGCCGCGTCGATCACGCGCCGCTCGACCCGACCCGTCGACGGGTCGATGATCCAGCGCTCGAGCCGGCCCGGCGTATCGAGCCCGCCGGCGGCCGAGGCGAACACCGTCCCGTAGGCGACGACATCGAGGATCACCCGCCCGTCCGCGTCGTCGTAGGCGTTGGCGGTGTGGAACACGAAGCAGGGCTCGACGGCGCACCAGACGATGTCGGCGCCGTCGCCCTGACGCGGGAGGAGGCCGACACGGGCCCCGTGGCCGGGGTTCCAGCGGAACGGGAAGCGGTACCCGGCGAGCAGGGCCCGGAACGAGAACGTGACCGGCAGGTCCAGCACGATCACGAAGCGCGCCGTGATCGCGCAATCGTGGATGCAGGGGCCGTGCGCGACCGCGACCGGCACATCGCGCACGACCCGCCCGCTCGGGGCGAGGACGACGTGGCGCACGCTGTCCCAGACGCGGCCGTCATACGCGACGGCGTGCGTCTCGCCGGTCAGCGGGTCGCGGTGCGGGTGCCCGCTGAAGGAGCCGGCCAGCGTCCCGTCGAACGGGTTGTAGCGCTGCGCCTCCAGGGTGGGCGAGAGTTCGACCGGGAAGCTGCCGGCCTCCACCACCGCGAAGATCCGGTCGCCGATCGCGACGACGTTGGTGTTGACGGTGTCGTTGCCGCCCCGCCGCGGCCCAGGCGCCGCGGGCCGCTCGAGCGCCGCGGCGGCCGTGCGCGAGCCGATCCAGCGGTTGCGATACCACAGCGCCCTGCCGCCCTCGAGCGCGAGACCGTGCACCATGCCGTCGCCGAGGAACCAGTCGTGGCCCCGCGTCGCCGCGCGGACGGGGTTCGCCCCCATCTTGAGATAGAGGCCGTCGAGGCCGGGCGGGATCGTCCCGGTGACCGGCAGGTTCTCCAGCGTCAGCTCCGCGCGCATCGGCGCGTGGACACCGACGACGAAGGGATTCGCCGCCCTGGGCAGCCGCAGCCGGTTGCAGGCCGCCACCAGGCCGACGCCGAACTCGGCGGTCGCGCGGAAGGCCGACTGGACTCGATTCGGCATCGGCAGCGCTTCCAGGATGGGGCGGCGGGCAGGAGCGACATCGACGCGAGGCCGTCCGGGTCCTCTCGCCATGGGAGGCCGCCGCACGCGCTTCACGGCGCAGTATAGCCGAAAGCGGTGAGGCGGCGTGCCGCCGTATGCCGCTGCGACCGGAGGCGGCGCGCGTGACGCATGCGGGTGGTCTCGCGACGGTCCGCCTCCGCGCGGTGATCCAGGGTCGCGGACGTTGCCGCCGCGCCCGCTCCCGACCCGAGGCCGGCTCTCGCGACGTCCGCTCCGCGTCGTTCCGACCTGCCGGCCCGCGGGATCGGGCCGGTGGCCGTGCCTCGCCGCGACCCGCGATGAATCGGCATCGTCCGAGGGGCCGGGCTCGCGGCGCGCTGGATCGAACAGCGGCCGGGTGACGTTCCTCATGGCCTACATCGCCCAGACAGGAGGAACGCTCATGCGAATTCGCTATCTGCTGCCGCTCGTCGGCTTGCTCGCGCTCACGGCCTGCAAGGACGAGAAGAAGGCCGAGACCCCCCCGCCGCCTCCGCCTCCCGCCGGCACGGCGCCGGCGAACCCTGCGCCTCCGGCCACGACGACGAACCCGGCTCCCGCCAACAAGCCGTAGCCGAGGCGCCTCGAAGGTGGCGGGCCCTGTGACGCATCCGGGCTCACAGGGCCCGCCCGTCGCGGCCGGGGCCGCTGCCGGTCTGGCCGCGAAGCGCGCACCCGAAGCGATCTCCGCGACGGGGACGGGGTAGTTCCGTTCCGCACCGCGATCCGGCGCAGCGTCGGCACCGCCTGCCCGCGCTCGTCTTCCGACCGCGCCGCATGTCCGGCTCCCTCGGTCGAAGCTGGTCCTCTCGGTCGCACCGGCCAGGACGGGTCCAAGTCGGCCGGGTCCAGGTCGGCCGGGTCGAGCAGGCCGATCGGGGCAGGGCGGCGGGTCCGGTCAGAGCGAGGCGAGGGCGACGCCGCCCAGGGCCGTGAGCGCGACGACGATCCACGGCGCCACCCGACCGACCGTCAGCAGCACGAACGCCAGCACGGCCACGGCGAAATCGCGCGGGTTGCCGACCGCGCTGCTCCAGACGGGATCGTAGAGCGCGGAACCGAGGATTCCGACCACCGCCGCGTTGGTCCCGCGCATCGCGGCCTGGGCCAGCGGACGCGTCCGGAACGCGTCCCAGTAGGGCAGCGTGCCGTAGACCAGGAGCACGCCCGGCAGGAAGATCGCGACCAACGCGATGGCCGCGCCGACCACGCCGTGGGGCGACGGCCCCGCGACCGCGCCGAGGTAGGCCGCGAACGTGAACAGCGGGCCGGGCACGGCCTGGGCGGCGCCGTACCCGGCGAGGAAGGTGCCGGGGCCGACCCAGCCCGGCGCGACCACCTCGGCCTGCAGCAGCGGCAGCACCACGTGGCCGCCGCCGAACACCAGGGAGCCGGAGCGGTAGAAGGCGTCGAACAGCGCCAGGCCCTGGGATGGCAGGCCGGCGAGGAGCAGATGGGGCACGACGAGGAGCAGGGCGAAGGCGACCAGCGCCGCGGCGCCGGCCCGCCGGGACACCGGGACCGCGAGGTGCCCCGCCTGCGCCTGCGGTGCCGCCCGGCAGAGGACGAGCCCGGCGAGGGCACCGAGGGCGATGGCGCCGAGCTGCCCGACCGAGCCCGCGACGAACACCGTGAGGAACAGGGCCGCCACCGCGATGCCGGCGCGCGGCCGGTCCGGTGCCAGGGAGCGGGCCATCCCCCAGACCGCCTGCGCGACGACCGCCACGGCGACGAGCTTGAGACCGTGGATCACGCCGTCGGCGACCGGACCCGACAGGGCCGCGGCGCCGTAGGCGAAGGCCAGGAGCAGCAGGGCCGAGGGCAGCGTGAACCCCGCCCAGGCGGCGAGCCCGCCCAGGAGGCCGCCGCCGCGGAGCACGCCGAGCGAGAACCCGACCTGGCTGGAGGCGGGCCCGGGCAGGAACTGGCACAGCGCCACCAGGTCGGCATAGCCGCGCTCGTCCAGCCATCGGCGCCGGGTGACCAGCTCGTCGCGGAAGTAGCCCAGGTGCGCGATGGGGCCGCCGAACGCGGTCAATCCGAGCTTGAGGAAGGCGCGGAAGACCTCTCCCACGGAACCGGGCGCGCGTGCGGACGCGGACTCGGGCCGCCCGGGCTCAGCGGACGATGAGGCGTCGGTCATGGGCGGCCTGGGTCCGGGCGTGTCGCGAAGGGGCGGGCGTGGCTGGCGTCCAACGACCGGCACCGGGCACCTCGGGGTCGAGCAGCGTCCGGATGCCGTCCGGGAAGAACACCGCCGAGCCTAATACCAAGCTTACCACCCGGCCTACCAGCAGGCGCACCAGGATGACCCAACCGGTTTCCGCGGTTCGCAGGCGGGCGTGCCGGGAGCGCGTCCGTCACGTCCTCGCGAACAGGCGGAGCGGCCCTGGGGCGCTCGCGGGACTGATCCGCTCCGCTCGAGGCCGGCGAGGCCGGGCGCGGGACGACCGGCGCGGGATACCATCCCGGCCGGGCGGGATGGCACCGGACGAGTCTCGGCCTTCGATGGGCGCGAAGCTGGGCAGATCTCGGGCCTTGACCTTCCAACGGTGGGAAGCCCCATCTCGTCCGGACGCCGTCGGGAGGAGAGCCACATGGTCCGCTTCGAGGTCGGGAAGACGGGGCGCGGCGGCTGCGCCGGGTCCGTGACCCGCGCCGTGCAGGCCGTCGCGCCCGGCGCCGGGATCGAGGTCGACATAGAGGTCGACCTGGCGACGAAGCGCGTCACCGCGGCCGGCTTCCCGGCCGAGCCCCTGCTCGCGGCAGCCCGAGGTGGCGCCGCAGCGACCGGAATCGCACGTCGGCGTCCACGTCCCGGCCGCGGACATGGTCCCGCCGCCAGAACCGGTGTAATCCCGTACCCATGAGCCCGGACCGGCAGATCCTGCGCCTGATGGCGGCGATGATCCTCGCGATCGTCGCCTACGTCGCGCCGTCCGCCGCCCAGGCCCACGAGGGCCATGCCCACCACGGCCACCGCGCGGCCGCGGCGCAGCCGAGGGCGGTCGCCCCGGTCGCCGCGACCGCGTCCGTACCGGTGACGCCCGCCGCCCGGTCGGCGGCGCCGGCATGGTCCAAGGTCGCCCGCGCCACCGTCGCGGCGGCGCGCGTCGAGCCGGCCGAGGACGGGTGCTGTCGTCCGGGCCGCGAGACCCGCTGCTGCGGGACGATGGCCTGCTGCGCCACCGGCGTCCTCGGGGGGCCCCCTGGCCTGTCGCCGGACCTGTTCGGCGCCGTCACGCTGGTCCCGGGCGACGTCGCCGGCCGCACCGGCCTCGGCCCCGAGGCCCTGCCCGAGCCCCCACGAACCCGCGCGTGAGATGAGGCGCGCCCGAGGCGCGCGACGCCCGAGGTGCGCCCGCCCGTGGCCGCGCCCGGCATCCCCATCGCGAGGATACCGTTTCCATGTCGACCCGTCTTGCCGCCGCCCTCGGCGCGGTGGCGCTGCTCGCCGCCGTCCTGGCGGGGCCCGCCCGCGCCCACGAGGGCCACGATCACGGCGCCGCCCCGCCCCCCGTCTCGAAGACCATCGCCCCGCGCGGCGAGGCCTTCTCCGACGCCTTCGAGCTGGTCGCCATCCCGCGCGACGGCGCCCTGACCCTGTTCCTCGACCGCTTCCGGACGAACGAGCCGGTGACCGGCGCGACGATCGAGGTCGAGACCCCCGAGGGCCCGAGGACCGCCACCGTCACGCCCGGGGGCGGCTACACGCTGCCGGCCCCGTGGCTGTCGAGGCCCGGCCGGCACGACCTCGTCGCGACGGTCACCGCCGGCGGCGCGGTCGACGTGCTGCCGGTCACGGTGACCGTGCCGGCCGATGCCGGCGCCGCAATTCCCGCCGAGCCGGCCGCGGCACGGGCGGCGCTCGCGCGCGTCTCGGAGGTCGCCCGCGGCGTCCGCCAGCGCCTCGGCGCCGGGGACCCGATCCTGGTCGGCGCGGTCGCCGTCGCCTTCCTGCTCGGCGTCCTCGTCACCGCGCTCGCGCGGGGCCGCCGCGGCGTCCCGACGGCGGCGCTGATCGCCGTCGGCATCACCCTCGTTCTGGGCACCGCCGCCTTCGCGCACGGCGACGACGACCGCGAAGCCCCCGTGCAGGGGGCCGCGCTGACCGGGACGCGCCCGGCCGCGCCGTCCGCGTCGGACCTCGCGCAGCGCCTGCCCGACGGATCCGTCTTCGTGCCGAAGCCCACCCAGCGCCTGCTCGCCCTGCGCACGACGGTGACCGAGCGGGGCAGCTTCCACCGCTCGGTCGAGCTGCCCGGCCGCATCATCCCGGACCCGAACGCCAGCGGCGTCGTGCAGTCCTCGGTCGGCGGTCGCCTGTCGCCTCCGCCCTCGGGACTGTTCCCGCGCCTCGGCACGCGGGTGCGCAAGGGCGAGGTCCTGGCCACGGTCACACCGCCGATCCAGGCGGTCGACGTCTCCGACATGCGCCAGACGCAAGGGGATCTCGACCAGCAGATCTCCATCGTCGAGCGTCGGGTCGACCGCTACAGGCGGCTCGCCCTGACCGGCGCCGTGGCCCAGACCCAGCTCGACGACGCCCTGGCGGAGCTCAAGGGCCTGCAGGACCGACGGTCGGCCCTCGACAGGATCAGGCGTGAGCCGGAGCCGCTCGTCGCGCCGGTCGACGGCGTCGTCGCGCAGGCCGCGGCGGTGGCCGGTCAGATGGCCACCCCCGGGCAGATGGTCTTCCAGGTCGTCGACCCGGGCCGCCTCTGGGTCGAGGCTCTGAGCTTCGACGCCCTCGCGGCGGCGCAGGACGCCACGGCACGGCTCGCCGACGGCCGGACCCTCAAGCTCGCCTACCAGGGTTCGGGCCTCGCCGACCGCAACCAGGCCATCCCGGTGCAGTTCGCCGTCCAGGGCGACGCCTCGGGCCTGCGGGTCGGGCAGTTCGTCACCGTGCTCGCCGGGACCGACACCGAGCAGGCCGGGCTGGCGCTGCCGCGCGCGGCGGTCGTGCGCGCGGGGAACGGGCAGGACGTCGTCTACGAGCACACCACCGCCGAGCGCTTCGAGGCGCGGCCGGTCCGCGTCGAGCCCCTCGACGGCGGCCGGGTGCTGGTGGCGGAGGGGGTCGGGCCCGGCAAGCGGGTCGTGACGCAGGGCGCCGAACTCCTCGACCAGGTCCGCTGAGGAATCCGCCGATGTTCACCGTCCTCGTCGGACAATCGGTCCGCAACCGCCTGCTCGTCCTCGCGCTCGCCGCGGTGCTCGTGCTCTACGGCGCCTTCACCGCCACCAGGCTGCCCGTCGACGTCTTCCCCGACCTCAACAAGCCGACCGTCACCATCATGACGGAGGCCGAGGGCTACGCGCCCCAGGAGGTCGAGCAACTCGTCACCTACCCCATCGAGACCCGGATGAACGGGCTGCCGGGCGTCACCCGGGTGCGCTCGGTCTCGGGCGTGGGATTGTCCATCACCTACGTCGAGTTCGACTGGGGCACGGACATCTACCGGAACCGGCAGCAGGTCGCGGAGCGCCTCGCCCTGGTGCAGGACCAGCTGCCCCGGAGCGTGACCCCGGTCATGGGCCCGATCTCCTCGATCATGGGCCAGATCCTGCTGGTGGCGGTCACGGGCGACACCGCGACCCCCATGCAGGTGCGCGAGGTCGCCGACTTCACGATCCGGCCGCGGCTGCTGACCATCCCGGGCGTCGCGCAGGTCATCCCCATCGGCGGCGAGGTGCGCCAGTTCCGGGTCAGCCCGAACCCGGCCGCCATGCGCGCGCTCGCCGTCACGAACGCGCAGCTCGAGACGGCGCTCGCCCGGTTCGGCACCAATGCCGGCGGCGGCTTCACCGACCAGAACGCGCGCGAATACCTGATCCGGAACATCGGCCGGACCATGAGCCTCGACGACCTGCGCAGCCTGGTGGTCGCGACGATCAACGACGCGCCCGTCCACCTGAGGCAGGTCGCCGAGGTCTCCTTCGCCGCGAAGGTGAAGCGCGGCGACGCCGGCTACATGGCGAGGCCCGCGGTCATCGTCTCGGTCGAGAAGCAGCCGGACGTCGACACGGTGCGGCTCACCCGCAGCATCGAGACCGCCCTGAAGGAGATGGGCCCGACCCTGCCGTCCGGCATCAGGGCCGACCGAATCCTGTTCCGCCAGGCCGACTTCATCGAGACCTCGATCCGCAACGTCGCGCGTGTCCTCGTCGAGGCCGTGCTGGTGGTGGCGGTGGTGCTGTTCGCCTTCCTGCTGAACGTGCGGACGACGGCCATCTCGCTGCTGGCCATCCCGGTCTCGGTGCTGACGACCGCGGCGGTGTTCCACCTGTTCGGGCTGTCGATCAACACGATGACGCTCGGGGGGCTGGCCATCGCCATCGGCGAGCTCGTCGACGACGCGGTGGTGGACGTGGAGAACATCTACCGACGGCTCGGCGACAACCGGCGGGCGGGCAACCCGAGAGGCGTGCTCCAGGTGGTGGTGGAGGCCTCGAACGAGGTCCGCTCGGGCATCGTCTACGCGACGCTCATCATCATCCTGGTGTTCGTGCCGCTCTTCGCCCTGTCGGGCATCGAGGGACGCCTCTTCGCCCCGCTGGGCGAGGCCTACATCATCTCCATCCTGGCGAGCCTGCTCACCTCCATCACCCTGACCCCGGTGCTGGCGTCCCTGCTGCTGCCGGGCCTGAAGACGCTGGAGGAGCACGACAGCCGACTCCTGAAACGGCTCAAACGCGGCAACGCCGCGCTGCTGCGGGTCGCGTTCCGGCACCAGGGCCTGCTCGTCGGCACGGTCGCGGTCGCGGTGGTCGCCGCCGGCGTCGCGGCCTGGACCCTGCCGCGGGCCTTCCTGCCGCCGTTCAACGAGGGCTCGTTCACGGTCAACATGACCTTCAACCCGGGCATCTCGCTCGCCGAGAGCAACCGGGTCGGGCTGATCGCCGAGAAGCTGCTGCTCGACATCCCGGGCGTGAGGACGGTGGGCCGCCGGACCGGGCGGGCCGAACTCGACGAGCACGCCGAGGGCGTCCATGCCTCCGAGATCGAGGTGGCCCTCGACGCGGGTGCCGAGCGCCCGAAGGAGGCGCTGGTCGCCGACATCCGCGGGCGCCTCGCGGCCCTGCCGGTCGCCGTCAACGTCGGCCAGCCGATCTCGCACCGGCTCGACCACATGCTCTCGGGCGTGCGCGCCGAGATCGCGCTCAAGGTGTACGGGGAGGATCTCGACGCCCTGCGGCGGGTGGCGAACTCTCTGCGCGACCGGATGGCGGCGATCCCCGGCCTCGCCGACCTGCAGGTCGAGCGCCAGGTCCGCATCCCGCAGCTCGAGGTCCGCGTCGACTACACGCGGGCGGCCCTCTACGGGGTGCAGCCCGCGGCCGTGGTCGAGCAGATCAGCCGCCTCTCGAACGGGCGCGTGGTCTCGACGGTGGTCGACGGCGTGCGCCGCTTCGACGTGGTGCTGCGCCTGTCCGAGGACCGCCGGACCACCGCGGGCCTGGGCGACCTCCTTCTGGAGACCCCCTCGGGCTGGGTGCCGGCGCGCCAAGTGGCCGACATCCGCGAGACCGACGGCCCGAACCAGATCCTGCGCGAGAACGCCCGGCGCCGCATCGTGGTGCAGGCCAACACCGACGGCGGGCGCGACATGGCGAGCGTCGTGGCGGCCATCCGCGACGCGGTGGCGAAGGAGCCGCTGCCACCGGGCTTCTTCACCAGCCTGGAGGGAACCTTCCAGGCGCAGGAGGAGGCCAGCCGGACCATCGCGGTGCTCTCCGCGGTGTCCTTGGCGCTCGTCTTCGCCATCCTGTTCAGCCGCTACAGGTCGGCGGCGCTCGCCCTGATCATCATGGGCAACGTGCCCCTGGCGCTGATCGGCTCGGTGGTCGCCCTGTGGCTGGCCGGGCAGCCCCTGTCGGTGGCGTCGATGATCGGCTTCATCACGCTGACCGGCATCGCGGCGCGCAACGGCATCCTGAAGATCAGCCACTACCTGAACCTGTCGCTGCACGAGGGCGTGCCGTTCGGGCCCGACCTCGTGGTGCGCGGCAGCCTGGAGCGGCTCACCCCGGTGCTGATGACGGCGCTCGCCGCCGGCGTCGCGCTGGTGCCGCTGCTCTACGACCCGGCGAGCCCGGGCAAGGAGATCCTGCACCCGGTGGCGGTGACGATCTTCGGCGGCCTCGTCAGCGCGACGCTGCTCGACACCGTCCTGACCCCCGTCCTGTTCCTGCGCTTCGGCCGCGCGCCCCTGGAGCGGCTGCGCGCCCTCCACGCCGACACGCCGGCCCACCCATCCCCGGACGGCGCGCGCCCGCGCCCGGCCGAGGCCTACTGACCCCAGAGGAGACCAGAGCGTGACCCTATCGAGAGTGACCGTGGTCGCCGGCCTGCTCGCCGCGACCGCCGCCTACGCCCACGAGACCGCCGGCCAGCATGGCGGCCGTGTGACGGATGCCGGCAGGTTCCACGTCGAGCTCGTCGCCAAGGGCGAGGCCGTCGACGTGTTCCTGTCAGACGAGGGCCAGAAGCCGGTCCCGGCCGCCGGCTTCAAGGGCACCGCCATCCTCGTCGTCGGCGGCAAGCCGACCCGCGTGCCGCTCGAGCCCGCCGACGGCAACCGCATGACCGGCAAGGCCGCGACCGCGCTCGGCGCGAGCCCCAAGGGCGCGGTGCAGCTCACCGGCCCGGACGGCGCGACCGCCAGCGGCAAGTTCAACTGACCCCACCGGGAGAGAACGATCCATGACGCACCTCCGCACCCTTCTCGCCGCCGCCCTGCTGTCGACCGGGCTGGCCGGGGCGGCCCTGGCGCAGGGCATGCACGACCACGGCTCCATGTCCGGCAAGGACATGGGCTCGATGAAGCCGAACCCGAAGGACGACGCCTCGACCAAGGCGTTCAAGGCCGCCGACACGGCGATGATGAAGGACATGGACGTCCCCTACACCGGCGATGCCGACGTCGACTTCCGCAGGCACATGATCCCGCACCACAGGGGCGCGGTCGCCATGGCCAAGGTCGCGCTGACGCACGCCAAGGATCCGGCCACCAAGGCGATGGCGCAGAAGATCATCGACGATCAGGAGAAGGAGATCTCCGACATGGAGGCGTGGCTGAAGCGGCACGGCCAGTAGCCGCCCGCGCCGGGACCGGAGACCGGGGTGGTCCCGACCCGCCCCGATGGAGGTGCCTCACCCGCGCCAGAGCGGGGCGAGGCGCCCCCGCGCCTGACGCGGGCGCCGTTTCCGGTCAGGCGCGGGACGGGATGCCCGGTCCCGCCCTGGCGGCGCGACCGGGCTCCGGCCGAGCGTCGACAGCCCGCGATCCCGGCCGCTTGACAGCGTGTTCGTTCTGGTCTGTTATTTCTGTCATGACAGAAATAACAGACATGCCGAGTCCCCTGCCGGCCGCGGTCGAGCGCTTCGTGCTGCACTGGGGCGATCTGGGCGGCCAGTGGGGCGTCAACCGCTCGGTCGCGCAGATCCACGCGCTCCTCTACCTCTCCGAGCGCCCTCTCGCCGCCGAGGACATCGCCGGCATGCTCGGCATCGCGCGGTCGAACGTCTCGAATTCCCTGCGCGAGCTGCTCGGCTGGAACCTGATCCGCCGTGTGCCCGTGATGGGCGAGCGCCGCGACCACTTCGCCGCCGAGACCGACCTCTGGGAGATGGTCACGCGCATCGCCGCCGGCCGCAAGGAGCGCGAGATCGATCCCGCCATCGCGGCCCTGCGCGCCTGCGTCGCCGAAGCGGACGCGGACCCGGCGCTCGGGGCGGTCGCCAAGCGGCGCCTGCGCGCGATGCTCGACTTCACCGAGTCGATGGAGCGCTGGTACGGCCAGATGCTCAACGTGCCCCGGGGCACGCTGGCCAAGCTCATCCGGCTGGGCGGCCGGATCGTGAAGTTCCTGCCGGCCAAGGCTGAGTGACGATCCGAGGGTCGTCTTCAGGGAGCCGGACCGATCGAGGGGCCCAGGTGACCGCGATGGGACATGTCCGTCGAGCCGATGCGGGGCCGTCCCGCGCGTTCTCCCCCGCCCGGTCGCTCACCGAGCCGGGCGACCTGCTGGACCTGCGCTTCCGGGCCCTGATCCCGGAACGCGCGTGGGCGAGCCTGTCGCCGGCCGTGCGCCGCCGCTTCGGGAAGCGGCTCGCGCAGGGGGCGAGCGCGGTCTATGTCGGCCACGTCGTCGCGATGGACGTCAGCCGCTTCGGCTGGCTCGTCGCGCAGGCGACGCGGCTGGTCGGCGGCCCGCTGCCTCTGGAACGCCAGACCGGCCGCGCCGGCGTCGTCACCGTCACCGAGGACCCGGATGGCGGCGGTCAGGTCTGGACGCGGCTGTACGCCCGCGCCTCCGGCTTCCCGCAGGTGATCCACTCGGCCAAGCGCTTCGCCGGTCCCACCGGCCTGGAGGAGCATGTCGGCGCCGGCGTCGGCATGAGCCTCACGGTGGCGGTCGAGGACGGGGCGCTGACGTTTCGCAGCCACCGCTACTTCATCGCCTGCCTGGGGCGCCGCCTGCACCTGCCGGGCTGGCTCACCCCCGGCGCGCTCACCGTCACCCACGCCGATGCCGGCGGGGACGCGACGCCGGGCGCCTTCCGCTTCATCCTCGACATCGCCCACCCCTGGTTCGGGCGGCTGATCCACCAGGAAGCGGTCTTCCAGGACGCCGAGCCGGCGGGGCAGGGAGAGGCGGCGTGAGCACGATCCTGGTCTTCGGCGGGTACGGCGGCTTCGGGGCTCGCCTGTCGCGGCGGCTCGCGGAGGCCGGTCACGACGTGGTCGTCGCCGGCCGCCGCCTGGCGCGCGCCGAGGCGTTCTGCGCGGCCCATCCTCCGTGCCGTCCCCTTCAGGCCGACCGCAACGGTGCCGTCGCGCCCCTGCTGGAACGCGTCCGTCCCGACCTCGTGATCGATGCGGCCGGCCCCTTCCAGGGCAGCGGCTACGCTCTGCCCCGGGCCTGTATCGCCGCGGCGATCCCGTACCTCGATCTCGCGGACGGCCGGGCGTTCGTGACCGGCATCGGCCAGCTCGACGCCGCCGCACGCGCGGCCGGCGTCGCGATCCTCTCCGGTGCATCGAGCGTCCCCGCCCTGTCCGGTGCCGTCGCCCGGCGCCTGGCGCAGGGGATGGACGTGGTCACCGCCGTGGAGATCGCGATCAGCGCCTCGAACCGCGCGACCGCCGGGACGTCGGTCGCCGCGGCGATCCTGAGCTACGTGGGCCGGCCGATCCGGCTCTGGCGCGGACAGCGCTGGTCGGTGGGTGTCGGCTGGCAGGCGTTGCGGCGCGAGCGCTTCGCCCTGTCCGACGGCGCGTCCCTCGGCCGCCGCTGGCTGGCCCTGGCGGACGTCCCGGACCTCGATCTCCTGCCCGATCGGCTTCCGGGCCGGCCGGCGGTCAGCTTCAGGGCCGGGACCGAACTCGCGGTGCAGACGATCGGCCTCTGGTGCGCGAGCTGGCCGGTGCGCTGGGGCTGGATCCTTTCCCTGCAGGGGCTCGCGCGCGGGCTTCTCCTGGCACAGCGGCTGACCGCGCGCTGGGGCTCGGATCGGTCCGGCATGGTCGTCCGGATGTTCGGCACGGCCGCAGGGCGCCGCGTCGAACGGCGCTGGACCCTCCTGGCGGCCGACGGTCATGGCCCGGAGATCCCGGTGCTGCCGGCGGCGATCCTGGCCGAGCGGATCCTGGACGGTGCGATCGCGCCCGGG
This sequence comes from Methylobacterium sp. D48H, assembly GCF_053345715.1. Taxonomy (NCBI): domain Bacteria; kingdom Pseudomonadati; phylum Pseudomonadota; class Alphaproteobacteria; order Hyphomicrobiales; family Methylobacteriaceae; genus Methylobacterium; species Methylobacterium sp. D48H. The sequence goes on along the minus strand of NZ_JBKFAP010000004.1, from coordinate 196,594 downwards.
GCGCGCGACGCCGGGACCGCACTCGACCTGTCCGATTTCGAGCCGAGCTTCGCGCGCCTGTCGATCCGCCACGACGTGCGGGAGTCGGGACAGGCCGATGCGCTCTACGCGCGCGTCCTGGGTCCGCGCTTCGCCGAACTCGCGCCGCGCGTCGCGGCCCTGCACGGCGTGCTGCGCGAGGCGGGGGCGCACGGCCGCGCCGTCGTGCGACGGGGCCGCCACCCTGTCGCGCGCGGCCTCGCGGCGCTCCTCGGATTGCCGGTCGCGGGCGCGCACGATCTCCACGTCGGCTTCAGCGAGACGCGCGGGGTGGAGCGCTGGACGCGCGCGTTCTCCGGTCGCCGGTTCACGAGCGCGTTCTCCGAGGAGCGCGGCTGCGTCGTGGAGCGGTTCGGCCCGCTCCGCTTCAGGTTCGACCTCGCGCCCGAGGGCGGCGGCCTGCGCATGGTGCTGCGCGGCTGGTCCGTCGCGCGGCTGCCCCTGCCGCTGGCGCTCGCACCCCGCACCGCCGCCCGCGAGTGGGAGGAGGCGGGGTTGTTCCGCTTCGACGTCTCGATCGCCCTGTCACGCGTGGGGCTGGTGGTGCATTACCGCGGCTGGCTCGACACGGACGATCGCGCGCCCCGTCGATCCGGCTTCGTCCCGGGCGCAGAGCCGACCGCGCCGCCGCGGAGCGGACATCCGGCACAGGGCCCATCCCGGCCACCCGGCGGGGATCCCGGGCCGGTAACCGCCCTGCCGATCGCGTCATCGCGCGCCCGCGCCCCGTCCCGCAGCGGGCACGGTCCGGAGCCGCGTCACGGGCGGGTCTGAGCCGAGGCACCGCCATCGGCCGCGCGACCCTTCAGATTCGCGGCCGCCGCGGCATAGCCGCCACCGGCACCGTCGATGAAATGCATGTGCCCGCTGCCGGGGACCGGAGGTCTGATGCAGGTCAACTGCGCAGCCGACTGGCGTTGCAGGCCGAAATGGCAGATCCCCTGCGCCTCCGCGCCGGCGAGCTCCGCCTCGAGTCGATCGGCGAAGGCGCGGGTGCAATCCAGCGTCATCCGCAGCGCGTCATCGTACTTGCGGAAATCTGTGTTGCCCACGATCTCGCGCCGCAGAACGGCGGGATCGAACGCGCCGACCCGCGCGCCCGTGCGGTAGATCAGGTATTCCGGTATCGATCGCGCCGTGAGGCGGAGCTTGGCCCAGAAGCGGCTCCTGCGAGAGCCCGGCATCGCCCGCAGTTCGAGGTCCAGTCCCGCCCACGGTCCGCGCATTTCCGGTCCCGCGTCCTGCATCGGGCGCGCGACCTCGGCGCTGATCTCGAGCCTCTGCAGGAGCTCTTGCACGAGTTGCCGGAAGGCCGGCGCGTCGCCGCTGTGCTGGGGCACGAGCATGAGCGAGAGCATCAGCTCGTGCCGGGGACGGATCTCCTGCCAGCGGCAGGAGAGGCCGGTCAGGTCGGGCTGGGTGCCGGCCTCGGCCGGTGCGATAGCGTGGTCGCCGGCCTTCATGGCCGCCTCTGCCCAGGGCAGCCCACCTCCGCTGAACATGGCATAGGAAACGTGGGCGCTGGGCGCGTAGCGCGCCACGCGCACGTCGAGCGCGCGATCGCGCACGGCCGAGACCGGCACGAGAGCGGTGCGCAGCTCCAGTTGCAGCGCCTCGCGGACCCAGCTGGCCGTCGCCGCCAGCGCGTCTCTCGCGGCGTCCGCGTCGTCCGGGGCGACGGCGAAACTGGCCCCGTCGCCGCCGAAGACGAAGGGGAATTCGCGCCGGCCGAGTGCGTTGGAGACCGCCGTGATGATGGCTGCGCCGGCCGCATTCACCGCCTTGTAGCGGCCAAGCCCGATCTGCTGCCGGGAGCCGACGACATCGGCCACGCCGAGCCACCAATCCGCGGGCAGGGGCCGGTAGAGGCCTGGATCCATGAGGCTGGAGAAGGCGGTGAACCGGGGCAGGCTGTCGTAGAAATCCGGGGCCGCGCGGCGTGTCGCCGGTTCGCGTTCCTGACCTGCACCCATCGATGTCCCCACCGCCATCGCCCTGCTCCTCGGCGCAGCGCCAGGGCGCCGTGACGCGCCCGGATCGCGTCACCGATACCATCCTCGGTGAGACAACCCTCACCACGCTCACGTGCCGCCCTCAAGCGAGGGCGGCACGTGAGGTCCGAATTCGCGGCCGCTACGAGCTGTCGCTCGATCCGCGGCCGATGCGGCTCGGATCACGAGAGTCGGGCGGCATCCCCGGGACGGATGGGGCTGGGGTCGCCGTCACGGATCCCGTCGTCGGAGCGAGGGGTTGCGGGATGGAGTCGGTCAGCCGGCCGCCGCCGCGCGTGCAGCGGCGGCCGATCGCGTGACGGAAACGCGATCCGTCGAAGATGGTCGCTCCGCTAGCCGCACACGCGCTCATGGCCGAAGAAGACAGGATTGTAGAGCGCGCGGCAGTCGCCGAAGTTCGGGCCGAGGAAGGAGCTGTTCGCGGGATAGCCCCAGCTGAACCCGCCGAAGCGCCGACGGAATCCACGGCGGTAGAAATGGCGATGGTGACCGAACCCGCCGTGCCTGAAGCCTCCGTGCCCGAACCCGCGATGGCCGAAGCCTCCGTGATGGCCGAAGCCTCCGTGTCCGAAACCGCCACGGCCAAACCCGCGGGCGTCGGCACTGGCGGCACCACCGGCCAATGTCGCGGCCGCGAGACCCGCCACCATCAACATCTTCGTCGAGATCATCTTCATCGTGCGTCTCCCTGTTGGGGTGAAGGCACTCTGCCGCCGACCGATGGCCGGTCGCTGTGATCCCGGTCACAGAAGCCCGGACGCGGGGCTCGACGCGGGATCCCTCGCGGGGGCTCGGGTGCGCGCTTCGACCGAACCTCGACCGGTCGGGACGACCGCGAACTCCGACGCCGCGGCGGGCAGGCGGCCCGCGCCGTTGGCCGCGCGCGTGCGATCGCTCTACGCGCGCTGCCCCATCACGAGCGTGACCGGCTGGCCCGCGAAAGTCTCGACCGCGGTGAAGGCGCGTGCGCGGAGTTCGGCCTCCATGGCCGCGCCTTCCCACAGATGTCCGCCGCTGCGGGCCAGCCGCAGGGCAGCGAGCGCGGCGGCCGCGGGATCCGCCGGCGGAGCGTAGAGTCCGACCACCAGATACCCCCGCGGCTCGAGGGCCGCCGTGAGTCGATCGAGCGCTGTTCGGGCCGCGTCCCGGGAGAGGAAGGGTGCCGGAAGCCACATCAGCGAGTAGCTTGCCGAATCGTCGAACCGCGTCACATCCTGCAGACGGAGTTCGATACGGCCGTGAAAGGGGCTCGCCGCCACGTTCGCGCGCCAAGGCCAGGGCCGGCTCCCAGATGTCCAGGCCGACGACCCGCAGCGAGGGCCAGTGTGCCGCGGCCTCCAGCGCGATGCCGCCCACGCCGGTGCCGACATCCAGGAAGCGCCCGGTGAGTGCGGCCGCGAGCGACGGGCGCTCGGTCGACAAGGCCGCGAGGCGCCGCACGACGCTGCGCGACGCTTGGCCTTGAGCCTGCAACATCGCGGGATCGCGAACCTGCCAGACCGGCGGCCGCTCCGGGTGATCCAGCAGATCCCGCGCCTCCTCGAGCGCGTGGGTGACGGATGCCAGGATCGCGGACACCTGCTCGGGTTCGAGCTCACCGAGGCCGCCCGGGATGACGGCGGCGACCACGTCGCGCAGTCGGCGCGCCACCTCGGGATCGACCGCCCGCGCGCCTTCCCGCGCGCCTTCCTTCGCGTCTTGCCGCAATCGCAGGGCCGCACCGATCGCGGCCAGGCCTCGCGCCGCGTTTCCCATCGCGCGCAGCGTGTGTTCAATCGTGTCGATAGCCATCCGCGACCGCCGAAGTGATGATCGCCACGACGCGCCGTGGCACCCGAACAGGACGGCCCGGCATCCTCGGAAAGAGGCCGGGCAAGGATCCGCGGTGTCTTTCCCGGCCGTGAGCCCGTGGATCTTCCGCCCGGGCGCTCCTCGACAGCGGCTCAGGGGACCTCAGCGCTTCCGGCCGTCACACGCGGCCTGATCGGGCCGTCCGCGACGCGCTGTGCGTCGCGGTTCCGGGGACGGGATCGACGCCCGGCTCGGCCGGTGCGATGTCCGCGCGACGGGGCGTCCTGAGCGAGCCCTCCGGTCCGCCGATCGTGCTCGCTGCGGCGACGGGCGTTACAGGCCGTTCGCCCGCTTCAGCATCTCGGCGGCCCGTTCGCCGATCACCGCGCACGGCGCCTGGGTGTTGCCGGTGGTCACGCGGGGCAGGATCGAGGCGTCGGCGACCCGCAGGCCGTCGATGCCGTAGACCCGGAGCGCCCCGTCCACGACCGCCAGCGCGTCGCGGCCCATCCGGGCGGTGCAGCTCTGGTGCCAGTAGGTGACGGCGGCATCGCGGATGTAGTCCGCCATCGCCGCGCCGGACAGCGGGCCCGGCATGGCCTCGGCGCGCACGTACGGGCGGAACGCCCGCGCGTTGCCGAGGGCGCGGCAGAGATCGACGCAGGCCGCGGCCGCCGTCACGTCGGCCGGGTGGGACAGGAAGTTCGCCTCGATGACCGGCGGCGTCGCCATGTCGGCGCTCCGCAGCCGCAGGCGGCCGCGGCTGGCGGGCTGCGCGAGGCCGGCGAACATCGTCCAGCCGTGGGCCGGAACGCCGCGCGCCGCGGTCTGCTCGCTCGGAACCGGAAACTCGACCTGGCAGAACAGCAGGTCCGGCGCCGAGAGGCCGGGCCGGCTCGTCCAGTACAGGGTCGCCTCGCTGCCGCTGTTCCGCGGCGCGATCGGGTCGGCATACTCCCAGGTGCAGCCGAAGGACACGTGGTCCTGAAGGTTCTGTCCGACGCCGGGCAGGTGCTGCACCGACGGGATGCCGAGCGCCCCGAGCTCGTCCCGGTCGCCGATCCCCGAGAGCATCAGCACCTTGGGTGTGTGGATCGCCCCCATCGACAGGACCGTCTCGGCACGCGCGCCGACCGTCCGGACCGCGCCCGCGTGGACGAACTCGACCCCCGTGGCGCGGCGGCCGTCGAAGGTCACGCGGCGGACGAGCGCGTCCGTGAGGACGGTCAGGTTGGGGCGGTCGAGCCAGGGATGGACGTAGGCGCGGAACAGCGAGACGCGCCGGCCGTCGCGGACCAGCATGTCGGTGATCGCCGCGCCGCCGGGCCCCTCCATCATGCGCCCGTTGGGGTTGTCGAAGGTCGGGATGCCGAGGTCCCGCGCGGCGTCGAGCAGGGCGTGGGCCACGGGGCTGGGATCGGAGGCGGGCTGCACCCAGACCGGACCGCCGCTTCCGCGATGCCCCGGATCTGGGGCGCCGCGCCAGTTCTCGATGCGCCGGTAGATGTCGAGGACGCTCTCGTAGCCCCAGGCCGCGTCGCCGGCCTCGGCGGCGAAGGCGTCCCAGTCGCACCGGTGGCCGCGCGCCCAGACCATCACGTTGACGCTGGAGCCGCCGCCGAGGCCCTTGCCCATCGCCATGGAGAGCGTGCGTCCGTTCAGGTGGGCATTCGGCTCCGCGCGAAAGCCCCAGTCCCGCGCCCCGCCGAGATTGGTCGGCCAGAGGGCGGGATCGAGCACGGCCTCGGCGTCGTCCGAGCCGCCCGCCTCGAGCAGGAGCACCTGCACCTCGGGGTTCTCCGCCAGCCGCCGCGCGACGACCGACCCGGAGGCGCCCGCGCCGCAGACGACGAAGTCGTAGGCCGGTTTCAGGTCGGCGGTCAGCCGGGCCTGGTTCTCCCCCGCCCGCCGCGCGGAATCGGCCCGGTCGAGGGCGTCTGAAGTGCTCATGATCTGGAAGGTCTCACCTGTAGCAGCGGATCGGAATGATCTCGGTCAATCGAGGATCGGGCAGAAAACTCCGACGCTCACGTCTCCGCGCTCCAGCAATCGCCTCGTCGGGATTGCCGGAACATCAGTGGCGCCGCGATCGGGCTGCCGCGCGAAGCGGCGCGCGCCCCGCGTTCGACCCGCGGATCGATAACGCAATGCTTCTGTTACAGGTGGATTTCGGCGCGTGACCGCGCGCGTTACATGGGACACGGTTTCTCGTCCGCGCCACAAGCCGGCGAGCGGGCAGGTCGGATCGGCGGATCGAGCGGCAGGACACGCGAAAGCGGCGAGGCTCGCACCCCGCCGCTCGCGTCAGTCTCGTTGTCCGTTACCGGGTGGCCGCCGGCATCCTGCCGGGTTCACAGGCCCATCAGCACGCCGGCCGAGCCGACGACGGTCATCATGAGGCCGCCCAGGAAGGCGCCGATCATCGCGTAGGAGAAGGCCTTCAGCATCGTGTCCCCCGACCTCAGCAGCGGTTGCCGCCGGCGGTCTGGCCGTACTGCTTGACCGGGAAGTTCTGCTGGTTGGCATTGCCCTCCGCGGCCGAGCTCTGCGGGCAGGTCCAGGGGTCGCGGTCGTAGCGGCCGCCGAACGGGGCGCCGAACGAGCCCGTGGTTTCGACATCGTAGGGCGTGGAGCCAGTCCAGGCAGGACGATCGTAGGCCATGGCGGACGAGATCGGAGCTACGGCGAGCATGAGAGCGGTGACGGTAGCGGCGATACGGGTCTTCATAGGCTAATTCTTGCTCCTTTACGCAGTACAGTCCGAGACTTACGGCCCATTTCATCTTGCGTGACACTGATATGGGGGCGATTGTCTCGGAGCGACGTGCCGCTGCGCACGCGGCGTCCGGGATTAATCGCGCCGGCGGCGCAGCTGTGACCGCGCGTGACCAGGCTGTCCCTGCCGCCGGCGTCGCGGCCGCCCGGCAGACTGCGCTCACGAAGGCACGCTCATTGAACCAGACGCGCGCTTCAGGTCTTCCCTCCATGCCGAGGCGATCCATCTCCGCCGAGGCATGGAGGAGTTCTATGCGCATTCTCGTTCTCGCCGCGCTCGCAGGTGTCGGCCTCGGCGTCCTGGCCGTCCCCGCCTCGGCCGTTCCCGCGGGCCCCGCGACCGGCCTCTCGTCGCCGTCCGACATGCTCACCGACGTCCGGATGAGGCGCCATCACGTGCGGCGACACTCGATGTCGCGGGTCCAGCGGCGCTATCCGGGTGCGAGCTTCGTCCGGAACAAGACCCCCGGCTCTGCGGGCGGCAGCAGCCGGGGTAACGGCGTTACCGGCAGCTACGCCGCGCCCAGCGGACGGTAGGCCCCCACGCTCGCGCAACGCGGCCCGCCCGGCCGCGGCGGGCTCCGCGCGCGCCATCGCCGTCACCGGATTCCCGCGCGTGGGACCGGGGCGGCAGACTGCGCAGGCGGGATGAACCCCCACGGCCGGCGATCCCGCCGGCTTCCGGTTCGAGCCGGCGCCCTGCGCCCGCGCGGGCGAATGGTGGCGGATGCGTCGGGCTCTCAGCGCGCCAGTCTCGCGGGGAGCACCGTCGGCGCCGGGCTCGACGCGTTCGACGCCGCGAACGACGCGACGAATCCGGCGAGGGAGCGCACATTGTCCGGCTGCCGCGGATCCCGAGCAACCGCGGCTGCCTCGCGTTCCAGTCGAAGGTTACAGGCCTTTGTCGGAAGTCCGATATCCGGCGTGCAGGCGTCGTGGCGGGCGCAGGCTGCGTCGAGGGCGTCGATAGGCGGCAGAGGCGCGTTGTTGCCGGGGCCGCAATAGTTGCCGTGGATGAGGAACTTCGGCCCGCCATTGGCGGCCGGCTGTGCCAGGGACGGCGTGGCCCACGCGGCGGCGAGGCAGACGGGGGCGACGAGGCCTATGACGGTGCGAGTCAACATGGTGGAGACCCTCCAGCACCTGCGCCGCACAAATCCCATCGGCGATGACGGTGCGAGACACGATTAAGCACCACACATCACGGCGCGACGTGCTCCGGAGCACCACCCCTATTTGGATGACGTCCTACCCGCATCGCGGACATCGCGGTCGCTGCGTCACCGCAGCGTCCGCGACATCGCGCGGCATCACGGAGGTCGGGCCCCGCCGCACTCTCCCCCTCTGCCTCCTCTGCCGATCGCGTGTCGGCACCTCTGTCGTGCAGACACGCCTCGCTCGGCGCGAAGAGGCGGGGCATCGGGCTGCCGACTGTGGTAGACATCACCGCATGCTCGCTGGCGATCCAGCGTCTCACGGCCTTCAGGGAGAGTCTCAGTGGCGCGTCCGGACCTCGGCACGAAGCGTATCTGCCCGACGACGGGGAAGAAGTTCTACGATCTCGGCAAGAATCCCGTGATCTCGCCCTACTCGGGCGAGGTCGTGCCGATCGCTGCCGCGACATCGTATTCCAGGGGGAGCGCTCCCGTCGTCGCGCGCAAAGAGGCGCCGAGCGACGAAGAGGACGAGACGGAGGGCCCCGAACTCGTCTCGCTGGACGAGGTCGAGGCCGAGGAGGCCGAGAAGGACACGGACAGCAACGCTGAGGATGACGACGCGCTCGACATCGAGGACGACGGGGAGCAGGTCGACGACGACAACCTCGTCGTCGATGAGGACGATGACGACACCAGCGATCTCGTCGAGGTCAACGACGACGATGACGACCAGTAGGCCCGCACGCCGCCGCCGGTCGTCCGGCGGACAGGCGCGGGTGGCCGCAATCTCAGTCGCTGTTTGATCGGGTGGTGGGGCGGCTCATGAGCAGGGCCGCCCGCACCGCCATGCGGCGCGACGGCTCGTCGGACTCGGTGTCGACCACGATCGCGGGCGCGGAGGGGTGGGCCGCGACGGCCGCCGCGAGATCGAGCACGTGGTCCGGACCGATGGCGTGATCCTGGGTGGTCGGTTCTGCCAGGTAGGCGTCGACGGCGGCGCCGACATCTTCGATGGCGATACGCTCGGCGGTCACCAGATCCCAGAGCGTGGCCTCAGCTGACATCCGCGGCGTATCGCACCTCGCGCTAGAGCATGCAACAATGTAACAACGGCTGGCTCGCGGCGCCGGCAGGCCAGCGCGTCCGCGGGATCAGGGCCCGTCGCGCAGGGGACCGATGCAGGCCGCAACCGGGTGGCCGGCCGGCGCGAAGTGATCCAGGAGCCGGTCCCCGGACCACAGCTCGGCCAACAATCCCTCGGCCAGCCTGTCGGCCTGATGCCTGGCCTCCGCGTCGTCGCGGGCTCGGATGAGGACCGTGCCGCGGTCGCTGCCGTCCGCGCCGAACCGGTGCAGCCGGTAGGCCGAGCCGGCACCTCGGCGTTTCCCGGGGAAATCGATGAGGTCGGCCATCGCGGGCTCACGGCTCCGTAGGAGGGGGCACGCGTCCCCCAGCCGCCGGAACCTGAAGTCTGGCCGATCCGGCGACGGATCGAGTGTAAGAGGGCCGGGACGCGAAGGATAGAGTGCGAAGGACGCCCGCTCGCTGCCGAGGCAAGGCCGTCAGGGCCGGAACGCGGCCCAATCGATGTTCAGGAAGGGTCAGACCGTCGGGCTGGCGGCGGTCGCGATCCACACCACGTGCCGCGGGCCGCTGCGCCCGTTCGCGTGGGGGCGAAGCTCCTCGACGGCGAAACCCGAGCGCTGGAGGCGCGCCTTGAACTTGCGGTCGGGAATGGCCGACCAGACGCCGAGCACGCCGCCCGGCCGCAGCGCCCGCCGCGCCGTTTCCAACCCGTCCTTGCCGTAGAGGCGATCGTTCTCCGGGCGCACGAACCCTTCCGGTCCGTTGTCGACATCGAGCAGGATCGCGTCCCAGGCGGCCGGGCCGCACCGGATCAGGTGGTCGACATCGGCTTCGCGCAGGTCGACGCGCGGGTCGTCGAGGCAGCCGGCGAAGACGTCCGCGAGCGGTCCACGCGCCCAAGCCGCGACCGTCGGAACCAACTCGGCAACCGTGACGCGCGCCTCGGGCTCGAGGTTGCGCAGGGCCGCGCGCAGGGTGAACCCCATGCCGAGGCCGCCGACGAGCACGCGCGCCGCGCCCCGGCCGCGCACCCGGCCGCAAGCGAGGATCGCCAGCGCCTCCTCGGAGGCTCCGCGGGTGCTGTTCATCAACTCGATCGTGTCGGCGACGATCGAGAACTCGTGGCCGCGCTGCATCAGGTGCAACGGTGTGCCGCCGGGAACGATGCCGGTGTCGATGTGCGTCCAGGATGTCACGGAGGTCCCCCTGTGGGCCGGCGCCATGGATATTCCGGCAGACGGGAAGGATGGGTTATGAGACGCGCTCCTGACCGCGCGTCGCGCCTGCAAGACGCAGGGGCCGCGACGGCGTTCGCCTCGTCCGAGAAGCCGGCATATCCCTCATGGCCAAGCGTACCAAGTCTCTGCCGAAGGTGCAGGGGTTCGTGCTGTTCGACGTCACCTACGCCGACGGCAGCCGCGCCTCGAATCGGCGCGTGCCGGCCGAGATCCTGGGCGGCCTCGACGGCGACGAGCCGGCTCGCACTCTCATTACCGAGCAGGAAGAGGAGATCGCCCGCAAGTCGGGGAGGCCGATGCGGGAGATCGAGAGCCTGACGCGGTCTCCTGCCCCGAGTTCGAAGCCCGATCTGTGACGAGCGGCCCCGATCCAGGCCACTCGTCGCGCGGTGCTCAGCCAGCCTTCAGGTTGGCGGCGCTCTCCTTGCCGCTGCGGCGGTCCGCCTCGACGTCATAGGAGATCTTCTGACCCTCGTTGAGGGAGCGAAGGCCCGCACGCTCGACGGCCGAGATGTGAACGAACACGTCCTTGCCGCCATCGTCGGGCTGGATGAAACCGTAGCCCTTGGTCTCGTTGAACCACTTCACGGTGCCTGTAGCCATGGCTGTATCCTGGTCGTCACCGGCTCGCCAACGTGGCGGGCCGTGACGCCTGAACGAGCCGCCGCGGCCGCCTGTTCCAAGGGCCCCCCGATCAGGAGCCTCGGTTGAGACCCCCGCGCCCTCATCCGCCGACCTCAGGCCGAACGGTCCTGGGCCAGGCTCTGCCGAGCCGGCCAGCGCGGGCACCGGCCCGCTCCGCGGCGCGATCAGGGTCGCTCCGTGCGGGGCCAGACGCCGCCTTCCGTCACGATGATGTCCATGGCGACGTCGTGCGCCTGCGGGTGGATCGTCGCGAGCCGCGCGAGCTCGAAGCCGACGCCGATGACCCGCGGCTTCGTCGACCTGGACGCGATGGTCCGGTCATAGAAGCCGCCGCCGTATCCCAGGCGGTACCCTGCCCGATCGAAGCCGACGAGCGGCGCGATCAGGACGTCCGGGTCGACAATCTCGCCCTCTGCGGGAACGGGTATGTTCCAGACGCCGCGGATCATGCGCTCGCCCGGCGACCAGACCCGGAACTGGAGCGGGCGCGCCTTCTCGACGACGACCGGAAGCGCCAGTCGCGCCCCGCTTCCGCGCAGCTCCGTCAGGAGGGATCTGGCGTCGAACTCGCCCCTGAAGGGCCAGTAGAGACCGATCGATAGGCCCGATGGCGAAGGTAGAGCGGCTCGGAGACCCTGCTCGATCCGCTCGCTCCGGGCGGCGCGGTCCTGGGCGGAGATGCCGACCCGCCGCGCGATGAGCGCGGCGCGGGTCTCCTTTCGCCACTGCCGCACGCTCGGCCAGTCGGATGCGGCGCTCTCAGGACCGCAGGGTTCGGAAGGCCGAGGCTCCGCCGCCGGGCCGACGAAGTCGGGGCCGAGCTCGTGCATGAAGCAGGGTGGAGAGCTGTACGCGCCGAACGCGGAGTGTTCGGGCGCCGCGGGTTCCGGGGGCGTCTCAGGCCGCTCGGTTGAATGCCCGACCACGATGATCTCCCTCGCGACGGTGGACCCGCACAGTCCTGGGTGACCTCGGCCAAACGCGCGCTCGGCACCTCCGGTTCGGTGAAGCGGATCGCGACGTCCCGCGCCGTTCCGACCCGGCCGGCCATCGTCCCTGGCCGGTCTCCGAGCGGCACGATGGCGAATGCCGGCGAGATCCGCCGCCCACCCTCGCGGGTGCCCGGGACGGCCAGGCGCGCGCGGCGACGGCGGTCCGGCGCTTCGACCCGGGGATCCCCGGTCAGCGCGTCACGGGCGCGCCGGCGCTCGGGAAGAACAGCTGCTCGCCGCCGACCTTGTATCCCGCGATCGCCTGCTGCCCCTCCGGTGAGACGAGCCAGTCGATGAAGGCCTGTCCCTGCTTCGCCTTCACGCCGGGGTGCCTGTCGGGATCCACCAGCATCGCGCCGTAGGGGTTGAACAGGCTCCGGTCCCCCTGAACCAGGATGACCAGGTCGGCGCGGTTCTTGAACGCGAGCCAGGTCCCCCGGTCGGCGAGGATGTAGGCGCCGAGGGCCGAGGCCGTGTTGAGCGCGGGCCCCATGCCCTGGCCGACATCCCGGTACCAGGGGCCGCGCACGGCCGCGAGATCGACGCCCGCCTCCTTCCAGCTGCGCAGCTCGGCGCTGTGAGTGCCCGAGCGGTCCCCGCGCGACACGAACGCCGCCTTGCTGGCCGCGAGCTTGGCGAAGGCCTCGCGCACGCCCAGGCCGCGCACGCCGGCCGGATCGGAGGCCGGGCCGATCAGCACGAAATCGTTGTACATCACGTCGTACCGCCGCTTCGCGAAGCCCTCGGCGAGGAACTTGTCCTCGGCCGGACGGTCGTGGACCAGGACCACGTCGGCATCGCCGCGGCGCGCCGCGTCGAGCGCCTGTCCCGTGCCCAGGGCGACGACCTTCACGTCGATCCCGGACGCCTCCCGGAAGAGCGGGAGGATGTGCTTGAACAGGCCGGACTGCTCGGTCGAGGTCGTCGAGGCGACGACAATCGACACCGGTTCGGCCTCGGCCGGCGGCAGGAGGGCAGCCGCGCTCAGGAGCGCGGCCAGTCCCAGGGTCAGGAGGCGGCGACGAAAGGCGTCCACGGCAATTCCCCAGCGAGGTAGGCCCGCGCCTCGGACGTCCGGGGCGAGAACAGGATCTGTCGGGCGGGACCATGCTCGACGGCGCGGCCCGAGGCCAGCACGATCACCGCGTCGGCGAGGCGCGCCACCTGCCCGAGATTGTGTGAGACGAGCACGACCGTGGTGCCCGCCCGCGCCATCGCGGACACCAATCCCTCGACGATCTCGGTCGAGGCCGGGTCGAGGTTCGCGGTCGGCTCGTCGAGGAGGAGCAGGCCGGGGCCGACCGCCCAGGCACGGGCCAGCGCCAGCCGCTGCTGCTCGCCGCCGGAGAGCCGCGTCGCCGGATCGCGGGCGCGCTCGGAGAGGCGGACGCGGGCGAGCGCCTCCTCCACCCGCGCGGCCCGCGCAGGACGGGGCAGGTCTCCGAGAGCCAGCGCGACGTTCGCGGCCGCGGTCGCGCGGATCAGCGCCGGCCGCTGGAACACGAAGGCCCGCCGGTGCGGGCCGACCTGCACCGTACCGCCGACGGGCCGCAGGAGCCCGTCGACGACCCTCAGGGTGACGCTCTTGCCCGCCCCGTTCGGGCCGATGACGGCCGTGACGCTGCCCGCAGCGACCTCCAGGCAGAGACGGTCGAGCACCGTCCGACCGTCGAGGACCAGGGTCACGTCCTCGAGGCGGATGGCCGGCGTCGCGCTCATCCGTACACCCGCGCGGCGTGCCGGCGGAGCAGGGCCACGGCGACGTTCACCACCAGAACGAGGCCGATCAGCACGAGGCCGAGCGCCAGGGCGAGGCTGAGATCGCCCTTCTGGGTCTCCAGCGAGATCGCCGTCGTCATCGTGCGGGTATACCCGTCGATGTTCCCGCCGACGACGAGGACCGCGCCGATCTCCGAGATCGCCCGGCCGAACGCGGCGAGCGCGGCGGTCACGAGGGAGAAGCGCACGTCGTAGATCATCGCCGCGGCCTGACGCGGTGCGGAGAGGCCGAGGGAGCGCAGCTGCTCCCCGAGATGCACCTGGGCGTCGGCGACGACCTGCTGCGTCAGGGCGGCGACGAGCGGGGTCGCGAGCGTCGCCTGCGCGGCGATCATCGCGGCGGGGGTGAACAGCAGGCCGAGCGGTCCGAGCGGACCGGAGCGGGACAGGACGAGGTAGAGCGCGAGGCCGACGAGCACCGGCGGCAGCCCCATGAAGGCGTTGAGCAGGCCGACCGCGGCGCCGCGTCCGGGGAAGCGGGCGACGGCCAGGAACGCACCCAGGGGTATACCGAGCACGAGACCGATGCCGACGGCGGTGAGGCTGACACGCAGCGACAGCCACGCGATCGCCAGCACGTCCCGATCCAGGCTGAACAGGCGGGAGAGGATGTCCTGGAGCGTCTGCATCATGCCCCCGGGCCGGTCCTCGGGAATCGGACGAGGCGGATGGCGAGATCAGCCGTCGAGGCCGACCTCGTGACGCAGGTTCGGCGGAATGGACCTGTCATGCCTGTCAGGGGAGCGCGTGCGGGTAGGCGGTGAGCATATCGCCCGGGGCAGCCGTTGTCGTGTCGCCGGGTCGGCCGCCGCGCCGGCCCTTGATCATCGAACCCGGATGGCGCATCGCCGCGACGATGATCCGAAATGCGTCCTCGGCGCTGATCCCGCTTCGGGAGGCGGCGATCCTGCTCAGCGGCGCGGCGGCTCCCGTCGAACCCGCGACCGTCCCGCTCGCAGCGGCGCTCGGACGCGTCGCCGCGCGAGCGGTCGTCGCGCACGCCGCCGTGCCCGCGGGCCCGACGGCGATGCGGGACGGCTTCGCGGTCGAGGCCGCCGCGGTGGGCGGCGCGTCGGCCTACGCGCCGATCTTCCCGGCGCGACCGCCACCCTGGGTCGAGGCGGGACAGCCGCTGCCGTCGGGCACCGATGCCGTCCTGCCCCCGGAGGGATTCGCGGACGGCATGGTCGTCGCGGACATCGCCCCGCGGGAGGGCGTGCGCGGAGCGGGGGAGGACGTCGCCGCCAACGCGCGGCTGATCGAGGCCGGCACCCGGATCGAGCCCCTTCACCTGCTCGTCCTGGAGGCGGCCGGCCTGGAGGCGGTCGACGTCCGTCAGCCGCGCTTGCGCGTCGTCACCGCCGGGACGTCCAGCCTCGATACCGTGTCGCCCCTGCTCGGGCGTCTGATCGCGCGGGCCGGCGGGGCGACCGAGGCGGTTCGCGCCCGGGGAGTCGAGGAGATCGCCGAGGCCATCCGCGGCGGCACGGCGGACGCGGTGCTGGTGGTCGGGGGCAGCGGTTTCGGCCGCTCGGACCACAGCGCGGCGGCCCTCGCCCGCGCCGGAGACGTCCGCGCGCACGGCATCGCCGTGCGGCCCGGGGAGACCACCGCGGTCGGCTCCGCGGCCGGCAGGCCGGTCCTCCTGGTGCCCGGGCCTCCCGAGGCGGCGCTCGCCGCGTTCCTGGCCCTCGGCCGTCCGCTCATCGCGCGGCTCGCCGGCGCGCGGGACCGCTCGCCGCGGCGGCACGTCCTCCTCCGGAAGATCGTCTCGTCGATCGGTCTGTCCGAGGTCGTCTTCGTCCGGAGCGGGTCGGACGGCGTGGAGCCGCTGGGCGGAGCCGGCCTTCCGCTCGGTCGGTTGGTGCAGGCGGACGGCATCGTCGTGGTCGAGCCGGAGAGCGAAGGCTTCCGGGCCGGCGAGGAGGTAGAGGTTTGGGCCCTGTGAGCGCCGATGCGGACCGTGACGGGGCGGCGGATTTCGTCGCGCGCCTCGCCGCGGCCTCGAGCCAGGAGCAGTTTCTCCGGGTGATGAGCCGGGACGACGCGCTCGCGCGGTTCCGGGCGGCGGTCCCGCACGCGCGCCTGCCGTCCGAGACGGTGTCGTTGGACGACGCGCTCGGGCGCGTTCTGGCCCGCGACGTCGCCTCGCCCATGGACGTCCCGCCCTTCGACCGGTCCCTGGTCGACGGTTTCGCCCTGCGCGCGACCGACACGGAAGGCGCCGGGCCGGCGAGCCCGCGGCGTCTCACGCTGAACCGCGAGATCCTCGCCTGCGGCGTCGCGCCGACCGTCGTCGTCCAGCCGGGAACGGCGACGCCGATCGCCACCGGCGGCGTGATCCCCCGCGGCGCCGACGCCGTGGTGATGGTCGAGCACACGGAGTTCGACGCCCGGAGCCTCGCCGTCGATGTCCTGACCGCGGTGCGGCCGGCGCAGTTCGTGGGCTATGCCGGGGCCGACATGGCCCGCGGCGAGACGGTGCTGCGCGCGGGAACGCGGATCACCGCCCGCGAGATCGGCATGCTGGCGGCGTGCGGCCTCGCGGCCGTCGATGTCACCGGACGCCCGCGGGTCGCGATCCTGTCCACGGGGGACGAGCTGGTCGCACCGGGCGAGCCCTTGCCCGAGGGCGCGATCTACGATTCGAACGGCGCGATCATCGCGGCCGCGGTGACCGAGAACGGCGGGGAGCCGGTCCGGCTCGGGATCGTGCGCGACGAGGCTTCCGTCCTCGAGGCCGCCCTCCGGTCCGCCCTCCGGGACAGCGACCTCGTCGTGCTCTCGGGCGGCACGTCCAAAGGCGCCGGCGACGTCTCGCATCGGGTGCTGTCCCGCCTCGGCGAGCCGGGAATCCTGTTCCACGGCGTGGCCCTGAAGCCCGGGAAGCCGCTCTGCGTGGCGGTGGCGCAGGGAAAGCCGGTCATCGTCCTGCCGGGGTTCCCCACCTCCGCGATGTTCACCTTCCACGACTTCGTCGTGCCGTACGTGCGGGCGCTCGCCGGGCTGCCGCCGCGCGAGGACGAGACGATCGCGGCGCGGGTGTCCCAGCGGGTGCCCTCCGAACTCGGCCGCACCGAGTTCGTGATGACCTCCCTCGCCCACGGTCCCGAGGGGACGATCGCCCTGCCGCTGCCGAAGGGCTCGGGTTCGGTCACCGCCTTCTCGCAGGCGGACGGCTTCTTCGCGGTTCCGGCCGCGCGCGCCGGCGTCGAGGCGGGGGAGGGCGTCGCCGTGGTCCGCCTGGGCGCCGGCGTGCGGGCGCCGGACCTGACGATCGTCGGCAGCCACTGCATCGGCCTGGACCGGGTGGTCGGCCTGCTCGGCGAGCGAGGGTACCGCGCCCGCACCATCTGGGTCGGGTCGGCCGGCGGCCTCGCCGCCCTGCGGCGCGGCGAGTGCGATGTCGCCGCCATGCACCTCTTCGATCCCGAGACGGGCCGGTACAATGCCCCGTTCCTCACCGAGGGCCTGTCCCTCGCGCCCGGGTGGCGCCGCCTCCAGGGCGTCGTGTTCCGCCGCGGCGACGCCCGGTTCGAAGGGCGCGATGCCGCGGACGCGGTCGCCGCGGCGCTCGCCGACCCCGACGCCGTGATGGTCAACCGCAACGCCGGATCGGGCACGCGCCTGCTCGTGGACGGGCTGCTGAACGGTGCCCGGCCGGCGGGGTTCTGGAACCAGCCGCGCTCGCACAACGCCGTCGCCGCGGCGGTCTCGCAGGGCAGGGCGGACTGGGGCGTGGCCATCGCGAGCGTCGCGGATGCCTACCGGCTGGGCTTCCGTCCGCTGACGGAGGAGGCCTACGACCTCGCGTATCGCGCGGACGCGCGGGAGATGCCGGCGCTCGCGGCCTTCCTGAGCCTGCTGGGCGAGCCCGGGACGGCCGCCGCGCTGCGCGCTCTGGGCTTCACGCCCGCCGCGGGAGCCGCGTGACGCGCGCACCGTTGGCCGCGGCCTCGACGGAACGGGACGGACGATCCTGTCGCCCGACGGGATGATCGACGGGGCCGTTTCGCGTAGGGACGCCTGCGAGGCGCTGGGGCCTCCAGCGAAGCGGCGGTGTGCGTTGGGCGAGGACACGAGCATCAGTTTGCGGATCGAGCTCGGCTCGGACACCCTGCTGGGACCGGGCAAGGCCGCCCTCCTGAGCGGCATCCGCGACACCGGCTCCATCGCCGCCGCGGGGCGCCGGATGGGCATGAGCTACAAGCGAGCCTGGTACCTCATCGACACGTTGAACAAGGCGTTCCAGGAGCCGCTCGTCTCCGCGAGCAAGGGCGGCCGCCGGGGCGGCGGGGCGGTCCTGACCAGCACGGGCGACGCCATCCTCGACAGTTACCTGCGCATGGAGCGGCTCGCCTCGGAGGCCGTGGCGGGCGAGCTCGACCTTCTCGCCTCGCTGATGAAGGTTGATTCGTAGGAGCGAGGCCGCGCAGAGGCGCGCCTCCGTGGGGAGCGGCCTCTCGAGGTCGGGCCTCGGCTTCGGTCTGTGCAACCCGCTCCGTCATCGCGAGCGCAGCGAAGCGACCCAGGGCCGCGCGACATCGGTCAGCGGGGCGCCGACTGGATTGCTTCGCTGCGCTCGCAAGGACGGCACTGGGCCGATCAACCGGAAACGGTATCAGCCCGCTGCGTCATCGCGAGCGCGGCGAAGCGACCCAGGGCCGCGCGACATCGGTCAGCGGGGCGCCGACTGGATTGCTTCGCTGCGCTCGCAAAGACGGCACCGGGCTGATCAATTGGAAACAGTATCAGCCCGCGAGCCCGATGTCCGCCGCCAGGGGCCGGCGGCACGCCTGGGCGCGCCGCCGGAGGTCACGCCGCCTACTCGGCGGCCATCGCCGTGTGGACGGCGGAGGCCCGGGCCGCGCAGAACTTGAACTCCGGGATCTTGCCCATCGGGTCGAGCGCCGGGTTCGTCAGCAGGTTGGCCGCGGCCTCGGCGTAGCAGAACGGCATGAAGATCATGCCGACCGGCACGTCGCGATCGGAGCGCACCTTCAGGTGGACAGCGCCGCGGCGCGTCTCCAGCTTCATCGTGTCGCCGGGCTCCAGCCCGAGCCGGTAGAGCTCCTTCGGGGCCATGAAGGCGACCGCCTCGGGCTCCAGCGCGTCGAGGACGCCGGCGCGCCGGGTCATCGATCCGGTGTGCCAGTGTTCCAGCACGCGGCCGGTCGACAGGACCATCGGGTAGTCCTCGTCCGGCAGCTCGTCCGGGGGCACCACGGCGGCCGGGACGATCTTCGCGCGCCCGCTCTCGGTGGGGAAGCCGGCGTAGAAGATGATCTCGTTGCCGGGCTGGTCGGGCGCGTCGACCGGGTAGGTCACGGCGCCCTCGCGCTCCAGGCGCTCCCAGGTGATGTTGTTGAACGACGGCATCACCATGGCCATCTCGCGGAAGATGTCGGCCGGGCCGCCGTAGTTCCAGGGCAGGCCGAGGCGCTTCCCCAGTTCCTGGATGATCCACCAGTCCTGCCGCGCGTCGCCCGGCGGGGACACCACCGGCTGCGAGATCTGCACGCGACGGTCGGTGTTGGTGAAGGTGCCGGCCTTCTCGGCGAAGGCGGAGGCCGGCAGCACCACGTCGGCGTGGAAGGCGGTCTCCGTCAGGAACAGGTCCTGCACGACGAGGTGGTCGAGCATCGCCAGGGCGTGCCGGGCGTGGTTCAGGTCCGGGTCGGACATCGCGGGGTTCTCGCCCTCGACGAACATGCCCTTGATCTCGCCGGCGTGGATCGCCCGCATGATCTCGACGACGGTGAGACCCTTCTGCGGGTCGAGCTTCTGACCCCAGAACTCCTCGAACATCTCCCGCACCGCGGCCTTCTCGACCGACTGGTAGTCCGGGTAGACCATCGGGATCAGGCCGGCATCGGACGCGCCCTGGACGTTGTTCTGGCCGCGCAGCGGATGCAGGCCGGTGCCGGGGCGCCCGATCTGCCCCGTAACGAGGGCGAGCGCGATCAGGCAGCGCGAGTTGTCCGTGCCGTGGACGTGCTGGCTGATGCCCATGCCCCAGAAGATGATCGAGGACTTGGCCCGGGCGTAGAGCCGGGCGACCTCGCGCAGGGTCTCGGCGTCGATGCCGCAGACCGAGGCCATCTTCTCCGGCGTGAACTCGACGATCTTCTCCTTAAGCGCCTCGAAGTTCTCGGTGTAGCCGGCGATGTACTGCTCGTCGTAGAGCCGCTCCTCGATGATCACGTTGAGCATCGCGTTGAGCATCGCGACGTCCGAGCCGGGCTTGAACGCGAGGTGCTTGTAGGCGTGCCGCGACAGCACCTGCCGGCGCGGGTCCATGACGATCAGCTTGGCGCCGCGCTGCTTCACGGCGTTCTTGAGGAAGGTCGCCGCCACCGGGTGGTTCACGGTCGGGTTGGCGCCGATCACGATGATGACCTCGGCGTCGAGCGCCGCCGAGAACGGCGCCGACACGGCGCCCGAGTTCAGGCCCTCCATGAGGGCGGCGACCGACGAGGCGTGGCACAGCCGGGTGCAGTGGTCGACGTTGTTCGAGCCGAACCCGAGCCGCACCAGCTTCTGGAAGAGGTAGGCCTCCTCGTTCGAGCCCTTCGCGGAGCCGAACCCGGCGAGCGCCTTGCGGCCATGGGTGTCGCGGACCGTCTTGAGGCCGCCGGCGGCGCGGTCGAGCGCCTCCTCCCAGGTCGCCTCGCGGAAGTGCGTCCACGGGTTGGCCGGGTCGACCTGGTCGTTGGCGTCCTTCGGGACGTTGTCCAGGCGGATCAGCGGCGCCGTCAGGCGGTGGGGGTGGTGGACGTAGTCGAAGCCGAAGCGGCCCTTCACGCAGAGCCGGTTGTGGTTGGCCGGGCCGTTCACGCCCTCGGCGTAGACGATCCTCTCGTCCTTCACCTTGTAGGAGACCTGGCAGCCGACGCCGCAATAGGGGCACAGCGAGGTCACCTCGCGGTCGGGATAGACCGTCCGGGTGTTGTGCTCGGCGTCGAGGTAGGCGGACGGCATCAGCGCGCCGGTCGGGCAGGCCTGGACGCACTCGCCGCAGGCCACGCAGGTCGAGCCGCCCATCGGGTCGTCGAAGTCGAACACCACCTTCGCGTCGGCCGAGCGGTAGGCCATGCCGATCACGTCGTTGACCTGGACCTCGCGGCAGGCGCGGACGCAGAGGTTGCACTGGATGCAGGCGTCGAGATTGACGCTCATGGCCGGGTGGCTGAAGTCGCCGGTCCAGCGCTCGGCCGCGGGGAAGCGGCTCTCGGACACGTCGAGAAAGTCGGCCTGCACCCAGAAGTGCGATGTCGGGTCGTGCGAGGTCGCGCGCTCGGGCTGGTCGGCCACGAGCAGCTCGAGCACCATGGCGCGGGCCTTGGTGGCGCGCTCAGTCGCGGACTTGACCTTCATGCCCACGGCCGGCGTGCGCTTGCACGAGGCGGCCAGCACGCGCTCGCCCTCGATCTCGACCATGCAGGCGCGGCAATTGCCGTCCGGGCGGTAGCCGGGCTCGGGCTTGTGGCAGAGGTGCGGGATGTGGGTGCCGAGGCGCTTGGCGACGGCCCAGATCGTCTCGCCGGGGGCGGCCTCGACCTGCTGGCCGTCGAACTCGAACGCGATGGTCGGGGGGGCGGTCGGCCGCTCCTTCAGATCGTGCAGGCCCGACGGCTCCGGGGCCGCCTGGCCGCCCGCCTTCGCGCCTTCCGAGTAGGAGCCGCCGGCTCCCGGCTTCGGGCCCGGCGCGGGGCCGCCCGCATCCTGCAGCCCGTCGGCCCGGATCTCGGGCTTCTCGGTCTTGTCGCCGCGCTGTTCGGGGGCGTTGCTCATGCGGCCGCTCCTGGCTCGGACATCGGGATAGAATTCGCCGGTACCATCGGTTGCCTCACTCGGCAGCCGCGGCGCGCGGGGCGGGGAACAGTTCCGGGAAGTACTTGATGACGCTGCTGAGCGGGTTCGAGGCGGCTTGGCCGAGGCCGCAGATCGAGGCGTCCCGCATGCACTGGGACAATTCGCCCAGGAGCTCGGTGTCCCAGACGCCCTGCTCCATCAGGATGCGGGCCTTCTGGGTCCCCGAACGGCAGGGGGTGCACTGCCCGCAGCTCTCGTCCTCGAAGAACTTCATCAGGTTCAACGCGGCGCCGCGCACATCGTCCCGGTCGGACAGGATCACGACGGCGGCGGAGCCGATGAAGCAGCCGTACTTCTCCAGCGTCCCGAAATCGAGCGGGATGTCGTTCATCGACGCCGGCAGGATGCCGCCCGACGCGCCGCCCGGCAGGTAGGCCGCGAAGGTGTGGCCCTCCGCCATGCCGCCGCAATACTCGTCGATCAGTTCCTGGATGGTGAGGCCGGACGGGGCGAGCTTCACCCCCGGCTCCTTCACGCGCCCCGAGACCGAGTAGGAGCGCAGGCCGACGCGGTCGTTGCGGCCGTGGCTCTTCCACCAGTCGCCGCCCCGCTCGATCAGGTCGCGGACCCAGAACAGCGTCTCGATGTTGTTGATCAGCGTCGGACGGTTGAACAGGCCGACCTGGAACGGGAACGGCGGCTTGTGCCGCGGCAGCCCGCGCTTGCCTTCGAGGGACTCGATCAGCGAGGATTCCTCGCCGCAGATATAGGCGCCGGCGCCGCGGCGCAGGTGGATGCGCGGGCCGCCCGCGGGGAGCTTCGCGATCTCGCGCGTCAGGATCTCGCGGGAGATGGGGTATTCGTCCCGCAGGTAGATGTAGACCTCCGGCGCCTCGACGACGTGGGCGCCGATCAGCATGCCCTCGAGGAAGCGGTGCGGGTCGGTGTTGAGGTAGAGCTGGTCCTTGAAGGTGCCGGGCTCGCCCTCGTCCCCGTTGACCGCCATCAGCCGGGGGCCGGGCTCGCCGCGCACCGAGCGCCACTTGCGCCCCGTCGGGAAGCCCGCGCCGCCGAGGCCGCGCAGGCCGCCGTCGTCGAGCACCTTCAGGACGTCGTCGACCGGAAGGTCCCCGCTGCGGAGCCGGTCGAGGGTCGCGTACCCGCCGGCGGCCCGATAGGCCTCGTAGTCGACGTAGTCCGGGATATGGGCGTGCGTGTCGCCGGCCTCGACCGCGGCCCGCACGGAGGCGAGGTCTGCCTTGTGCAGGAAGTTGTGCCCGACCTCGACGGCGGGCGCATGGTCGCACAGGCCGACGCAGGGCGCGCGCACGACGCGGACGGCGTCGGAGGCGAGTTCCCGCTGGAGCGTCTCCAGCAGCTCGTCG
Source organism: Methylobacterium sp. D48H (assembly GCF_053345715.1). Taxonomy (NCBI): domain Bacteria; kingdom Pseudomonadati; phylum Pseudomonadota; class Alphaproteobacteria; order Hyphomicrobiales; family Methylobacteriaceae; genus Methylobacterium; species Methylobacterium sp. D48H. Next base: position 173,880 of record NZ_JBKFAP010000004.1, on the reverse strand, counting down.
GCGCCGAACATCGCGCAGGTGATGCTGTCGCAGACCCGGACGGTCAGCCGCGGGATCGAGGCGTCACCCTCCTTCACGACGTCGAAATGCGCGTAGAAGGTCGCGGTCTCGAACACCTCGGCGAAGGCCAGGGCCATCTCGTCGGCGAGCGCCGCCAGGTGCTCGGCGCTGATCTGGCCGTAGGTGTCCTGGATCAGGTGCAGGTGCTCGATGAGCAGGTCGCGCTGGCGCGAGCGGGAGCCGAGAAGCGCCTCGATCTCGACCTTCGCCCGCGGCTCGACCTGGCGCCCCTTGGGGACGCTGCGCGCCTTGTTCCGCCCCCGGCCGGGATGCGAGAAAGTCCTGACTGTCCCCGGTGCCTCACTCATGCGGTATCTGATTTCCAACTGCTGGGACGGGTGGTCGCGGTGTCCTGAGGTCCGGTCGGGGGCTACTGGCCGCCGAAGGCCCGGAGCGGCTGGCCGGCCTCGGACCGCGGCTTCATCGTGGCCGTGCCCGTCGCCTCGTCCAGGGACGTGACCCTGGGTCCGACGACGGAGCGCAGCTCGGTCTCGAACGCATCGAGGGCGTCGTTCAGGCGGTCCATCAGGGAGCCCGGCGCGTCTCCGGCCGGCGACGCGGCCGCCTGGGCGAGCGCGTCGCGGACCCGGCCGGCGAGCTCCTGCGTGAGCGGCGGCTTCGCGTCGGCGCAGTAGGCGTCCGTCACGATGGCGGCCCAGTCCGCCGCGGAGGATGCGTCGCCCATGCTCAGGCCTGCGCGATCGAGGGACGGTTGAAGTCGTGCATGGCGTGCCCGTTCGGGTCCGTTGGCGTGGCGCTCGCTCGTGGCATACCAAATGGCAGCCGTTATAGCGGAGGTGTTATATCGTTTTTGAAGTCGTTTCAATTTGCGTGACGCCGGGGTCACGCGTCCCGGCGGCGCGGCCGACGCTTGCCCTGAGCCCTCGCGCGGGGCAGTGGGAACGGCACGAGAGGGGCTGTCAGCGGTGTCCGGCATGCGCGTAATCGGACTCGCCGGGTGGAGCGGGGCCGGCAAGACCAGCCTGCTGGTCCGGGCCATCCCCCTGCTCGTCACCCGCGGGGTGCGGGTGGCGACCATCAAGCACGCCCATCACGACTTCGACACGGACTGGCCCGGGAAGGATTCCTACGAGCACCGCAGGGCGGGCGCGAGCGAGGTTCTGATCTCGTCGGGCCGCCGCTGGGCCCAGGTCCACGAGCTGCGCGACGAGCAGGAGGCGAGCCTCGGCCAGCTCCTGCGGCGGATCAGCCCGTGCGACCTCGTCGTCGTGGAAGGGTACAAGCGGGAGCCCATCCCCAAGATCGAGGTCCATCGCGCCGAGACCGGCCGCCCGCCCCTCCATCCACTGGACACCACCATCGTGGGCATCGCGAGCGACGTCGCGTTTCCGGCCTCGGGCATTCCCGTCGTAGATCTGAACGACGCGGCGGCGGTGACGGGGCTGATGCTCGACGTGGCCGTTCCCTTCGAAGACGTCCTCGGGAGGCTCTAGCCGGATGGCCCAGCTCAGCGACGACTGCTTCGCGTTCGGCGGCCCTCTGATGACCATCGAGGACGCGCACGCGCTGTTCGGCGAGCGCCTCGCAGCGATCGTCGGCACCGAGGACGTTCCCGTCCCGGACGCCGACGGGCGCGTCCTGGCCGAGGATTGCGTCGCGCCCATCGACGTCCCGCCGTTCCCCAACTCGGCCGTCGACGGCTACGCGGTCCGTTTCGCGGACCTGCGCGCCTCCGATGCGACGATCCTGCCGGTCGGCGCGGTCGTCGCGGCCGGCGCCTCCCCCGAAGGCGTGTCGGTGGCGGGCTCGGCCGCCCGGATCTTCACCGGGGCCCCGATGCCGGCGGGGGCCGACACCGTCTTCATGCAGGAGGACGTCCAGGTCCTGCCCGACGGCCGGGTGACCCTGCCGCTCGGGCTGAAGCGAGGCGCCAACAGCCGCGACGCCGGCGAGGACGCGGCGAAGGGCTCGACGATCATCGCGGCCGGCCGGCGTCTCCGGCCGCAGGACCTGGCCCTGGCGACCGCGGTCGGCCTGCGCACGCTGAAGGTCCGCCGCACCCTGCGGGTCGGCGTGTTCTCGACGGGCAACGAACTCGTCGAGCCCGGGGCGGCCCTGGGGCCGGGCGCGATCTACGACTCGAACCGCGTCCTGCTGCTCGCTCTTCTCCGGCGGATGGGCGTCGCGGCGCGCGACCTCGGCGTCATCCGCGACGACCCGGCGGCCCTCGCTTCCAGGCTCTCGGCGGCGGCCGCCGAGCACGACGTGATCCTGACTTCGGGCGGCGTGTCGACCGGCGACGAGGATCACGTGAAGACCGCCGTCGAGAGCATCGGGCGCCTCGTGTTCTGGCGGCTGGGGATCAAACCGGGACGGCCGGTCGCGATGGGCATGATCGACGGCAAGCCGTTCCTGGGCCTGCCGGGCAACCCGGTGGCTGTCTACGTCACCCTGCTGTTCGTGGTGCGGCCGCTCCTCGCCCGGCTCGCCGGCGAGGCCTACGCGCCGTCGCGCGGATTCACCGTCAGGGCGGCCTTCCCCTATCGGAAGCGCGCGGGCCGCAGGGAGTTCGTCCGGGTCAGCCTCGCCCGGGACGCCGACGGCGCCTGGGAGGCCCGGAAGTTCCAGCGCGACGGCGCGGGCATGCTGTCATCGCTCACCGAATCCGACGGCCTCGTGGAGCTGGAGGATGACCGGACCGAGGTCGTGCCGGGCGACGCCGTGCGGTTCCACCCGCACGGGGCCCTCTGGTAGCGGGGCCGCGCCCAGCGCCTCACGCGACGCGGACCGCGCCCCAGCATTGCCGGGCTCGCGCATCCGTTATATCAAATCTGCTATATCGCTTGTGATGGGCCGTGCGAGCGGCCGCTCGATCGGCGGGCTTGAGCAACGATGTTCGATGGTGTCTGGCGGAGCCAAGCCGGCGCGGAACTCCGCCTCCTCCAGATGGGCGAGGCGGTCTCCGGGACCTACACCGCCGCCGATCCCGGCTTCGCGCAGACGCATCGAAGCCGCATCCTCGTCGGCACGGCCGAGGGCGACATCATCGGCTTCGTGACCAGCACGTCGTCGCCCCAGGAGATCACGGCCTGGACCGGGCGCCTCGTCCGGACCGACGAGAAGACGGCCGAGGCGATCCACGCGGTCTTCCACGCCGTCGAACGGTCTCCGCAGCCGAAGGCCGTGGCCGATCACGTCGCGCTCGAGACGACCATCTTCTCGAAGGTCGAGAACGCCTGTTCGTGAAGCCAGGGTCGCGTCCCTCCTCGATGGGGTCCCGAGGAACGGGGGCGACCGTGGCGCGAGGAGCGGTCGGCGCATGCGTGATCGGCGACGGCTCTAGATGAACGGCGCGTCGGCTTCGAGGCCCAGAAGGATGCGGCCGGTCGGCACGAGCAACCGGTCCTGATAATGCATGTGCTGGCAGGCCGCGTAGACATCGCGGAGCTGGCGCGCGAACGGCAGGTCTTCGAGGACGGCGGAACTGCCGGCCGCCTCGTACATGCTCGTGACCACCTGCTTCCCGACATGGCCCGCGTACCAGCAGGCCCGCCGAAGCTTGGCCTGCCACGCGAGCGTTATCGGACGGCCGTTCTCGGCTTCCCACCAGAATTCGGAGACCGTGTCCCGGGCCAAGGCGCGCGCGGCACCGAGGCTCGTCTCGGCACGCGCGATCGCGACCTGGACATCCTCGCGAAGTCTCAGGGGCACCTTGCCGCCATGCGGTGTCTTCGTCTGCGCGAGATCGATGAACGCGTCGATCGACGCCCGGGCGATCCCGAGCGGAACACCGATGGCGGCGATCGCGGCCGCCGATGCCATGGGCAGCATGTAGAGGGGCCTTCTGTCGCGAGGCATCATGAGGCTCGCGCCGTCGATGGTCTGCTCGTTCGGCACCCAGATGTCGGTGCACGCGACGTCGTGACTCCCGCTGGCCCGGAGCCCCCCGGCATTCCAGTTGCCGACGACCTCGACATCCTTCGAGGCGATGAAGACGCCGCGCAGCGACGGCCGCCCGTTCTCGTCGAGCTTCGGCCGCTCGCCGTCGATCTCCACACACATGAGTGCGGACACGGAACTGTAGCGGCAGAAGCTCGCCCAGGACCAGCGTCCGTTGATCCGCCAGCCGGATCCATGGCGAACCGCTGTTCCCGTCGGCTGGCCGCTCCCGCTGCCCGCGAACTTCCTGCCGGCAGGGATGAGCGAACGCATCACGTCCGCGTCGATCAGGTCGGCGAAGCGTGACGCGCCCCCGGACGAGATCGCGGCGCACCAGGCGACCGAACCGTCGAGTTCCGCCAGAGCTTCGATCGCCGCCAGGACGCTCAGCGGATGCGCTTCAGGACCGCCCAGGCCCCGCGGAAGCCAGAGCTGCGCGAGACCGGCGTCGATGAGCGCCTCTGCGACCGGCTCCGGCAGGTCCGGGCCGACAGCGAGGGCCGACCGGTGCTCCGCGATGAGGGGCCGAAGCGCCGCGACGGTCGCGAGAAACGCCGCGTCCGGATCTCCGGCTCGCGCGGAAGGGCGGATCGAGGGGGCGACACCGTTCATTCTCAGACCTCATGACTGTCCGAGATGCATAGTAAGTTCGGTGGTCGGCCGCTTCGTGTCTGTCGGAAGAGTTTTTGGTTACGATCGTAACTGGGGCCGCCGTCGGACGATAATATCTGCCGGTCGGGACGCGGTAGATCGCGCTGTAACGGTTGTCGTTGGATTTTTCCGCGCTGGATCCGCGATGATGATGCTTGAATGCTTCGGGTGGACGGTCTCGTGATCGCGGAAGCCGCTGACCAACGTTGACGGATCGCGCGCGCATCGCGGCCTTCGCGCGACCTAGGACACCGGCATCTCGATGCGGCAGCGCACGCCGTCGCGGTCCAGCGCGTACTCGACCGTGGCGCCCAGGGCATATGCCAGCGCCTCCTGGATCAGCTCGGTCCCGTAGCCGCGGCGGGTGACGCGCGCCGCCTGCGCGGGCAGGCCGCTCTCGATCCAGCACAGGGCCAGTCGGCGGCGCTCGCGCCGGTCGCGCACGATCTCCCAGGTGACGCTGAGATGGCCGGTCCCGGTCTTGAGCACCCCGTGCTTGACCGCGTTGGTCGTCAGCTCGTGGACGGCGAGGGCGAAGTTCTGCACCTGTCGCGCGGTCAGGTGCACCTCGGGGCCGGCGACGGTCATGCGGTCGGTCGCGCCGTCGACGTAGGCGGCCAGCTCGGCGCGCACCAGCGCGCCCACCTCGACCGAGTCGCTGCCGTACTGGCTGAGCAGGCCCTGCGCGCGGCTGAGCGCCTGCAGCCGCGCCTCGAACGCCTCGACCGAGCTGCCCTGCCGCAGTGTCTTGCCCGCCACGGCGCTGACGACGCCGAGGAGGTTGCGCGTGCGGTGCTGCAGCTCGTTGATCAGCACTTCCTGGCGCGCCAGCAGCCTGTGGTGGTCCGTGACGTCGATGTTCACCCCCGACCACTTGCGGATCGACCCGTCGGGGTTCGTGATCGGCACCGCGCGGACGTTCGACCACCGCCAGGACGCGCTCGGGGCGTGCCACAGGCGATACTCGTGATCGACCGCCGTCCGCGTCGCGACGGCCTGCCGCCACTTCGCTTCCGTGAGCGCCCGGTCGTCCGCGTGGATCGCGTGGATCCAGCCGCGCCCGAGCCACTCGTCCGGGCGCTGCCCGGTGAACGCGCGCCAGCCCGGGCTGTCGACCTCGATAAGGCCCTCGGCCGAGGCCTCCCAGCTGAACTGACCGAACCCCTCGACCAGCCCGCGGAACCGCTCCTCGCTCGCGCGCAGATCGTCCTCCACCCGCTTGCGCGCGGTCACGTCGCTGGCGGCGCCGAACCATTCGCGGATCTCGCCGTCATCGTCGAGCAGCGGCACGGCCCGGGACAGCGCCCAGCCCAGGCTCCCGTCCGCCTGCCGGACGGGGTGCTCCAGCTCGAACATCGTCTTGGATCGGATCGCCCGCTGGATGGCCTCGCGCAGGCGCGGCTGGTCGGCCGGATCGATGTAGGCGCTCAGCCAGTCGTCGTTCGGGGTGACGGTGTCGGCCAGGAAGCCGCGGCCCTCCAGAACCCGCAGCTCGCTCCAGTCCGGGCTCATGCGGTAGATGACGTCCGAGCTGGCCGTGACGAGGGCGCGGAACCGCTCCTCGCTCGCGCGCAGCCGATCCTCGGCGCGCTTGCGCTGGAGGATGTCCTTAAACAGGACCGCCACCTGCCGCCGTTCCGGCGCCCCGATCGGGAAGGCGTAGACCTCGTACCAGCGCCCGAGCGCGTCGGCGCGGTCCTCGAAGCGTTCCGCCTTGCCGGTTCGGACGATCCGGCCGTAGGTCTCGAACCAGTGCGGCTCGAGGTCGGGCGCCAGCGCCCGGACCGTCCGGCCCACCGCGTCGCGGAGCCCGGTCTGCTGCTCGAAGGCCGCGTTCACGGACAGGAAGCGGTAGTCGACCGCCCGCCCGGCCGCGTCGAGCAGGACCTCGATGGTGCAGAAGCCCTCGTCGATGGCGTCGAAGAGGTTGCGGTACCGGGCCTCGCTCGTGCGCAGCTTGGCCTCGGCGCGCAGGCGCTCACCGATCTCGAAGCCGGTCATGTGGACGGCCATGACCTTCCCGTCGGCGTCGCGCACGGGCACGAGGAGCGCGTCGAAGACGTCCTCCGCGGCGCCCTCGCCGCGGGTGTCCAGCGGCTGCCCGGCCACCTGCACGGCCTCGCCCGCGAAGGCGCGCGCGTAGAAGTCCGCGACCGTCGCCCACCCCTCCGGGAACGTGCGCGCGAGCGGCCGGCCGAGACCCTCGGGGTGCCGGGCGCCGTAGAGCCGGGCGGCGGCGTCGTTGTAGATCAGGAGGCGCTCGGGCCCGCAGACGAGGGACGCGACCAGCGGGCTGGCGAGCACCTGCTCGACCATCACCTTGAGGCGCTCCGGCCAGCGGGCGGCCGGCCCCAGCGGCGTCCGCTCCCAGCCGAAGTCGCGGATGCGCGCGGCCATCTCGCCGTCGCCCTGTGGCCATGCCGACACTGATACGCCGCCTCGGTGATGTCGCGCGCCAGCATGTCCGCTCGCGGCGCGCGCAGCAACGTTCAAGCCCGATCGGACGACGAAATCTTCGTTCCGCCGGGCGATGACAGCATTCGCGGAGACCGGCTCAGGCCGTCTCGGATCGCGCGAGGCCCAGCTGCTCCTCCACGCACCGACGCATCACGAATTTCTGGATCTTTCCGGAGACCGTCATCGGGAAGGCGTCGACGAACTGGATGTATTTCGGGATCTTCTGATGCGCGATCTGCCCCGCGCAGAACGCGCGCACCGCCGGCTCCGACAGGGTCTCGCCGTCGCGCAGCCTGATCCAGGCGCACAGCTCCTCCCCGTATTTCGGGTCGGAGACCCCGAAGACCTGGACATCCTGGATCTGCGGATGCCGGAAGAGGAACTCCTCGATCTCGCGCGGATAGATGTTCTCGCCGCCGCGTATGACCATGTCTTTGATCCGGCCGACGATGTTGCAGTAGCCCTCCGCATCCAGCGTCGCGAGGTCGCCGGTGTGCATCCATCCGGCGTCGTCGAGGACCTCCGCGGTCCGCGCGGCATCGCCCCAGTAGCCGAGCATGACCGAGTAGCCGCGCGTGCACAGCTCGCCGCGGGCGCCCCGCGGCGTCACGCGTCCCTCGGGATCCACGATCTTGACCTCGAGATGCGGGTGGATCCGGCCGACGGTCGTGACGCGCCGCTCCAGCGGGTCGTCGCTCGAGCTCTGGAAGCTCACCGGGCTGGTCTCGGTCATGCCGTACGCGATGGTGACGTCGCGCATGTGCATCTGCTCCACGACCCGGCGCATCACCGCGATCGGGCACGGTGCGCCCGCCATGATCCCGGTCCGCAGGGAGCGGAGATCGAAGCGCGCGAATTCGGGATGGTCGAGCTCGGCGATGAACATGGTCGGCACGCCGTAGAGCGCGGTGCAGCGCTCGGCCTGCACGGTCTCCAGCGTCGCGCGCGGGTCGAAGCCCTCGCCCGGAAACACCATGGCGCAACCGTGGGTCAGGGCCGCGAGATTGCCCATCACCATGCCGAAGCAATGGTAGAGCGGCACCGGGATGCAGATCCGATCCTCGGCGGTCAGCCGCATCGCGCGGCCGACGAAGTGGCCGTTGTTGAGGATGTTGTGGTGGGTCAGCGTGACGCCCTTCGGGGCGCCCGTCGTGCCGCTGGTGAACTGGATGTTGGCCGCGTCGTCGAACTGCATCGCGTCGGCGAGGTCGCGCAGGGCGCCGGTGCCGGCCGCATCGCCCCGGGCCGCGACCGCGTCGAACGGGACCGTCCCCGGGGCCGGCGGTCCGCCGATCTGGATCACCGTGCGCAGGTGCGGCAGGCGGGCGGCGGACAGCCGGCCCGGCCCGGAGGCGGCGAGTTCGGGGGCCAGGGTGCCGAGCATCCCGAGATAGTCGCTGGTCTTGAACGCCGTCGCCGTCACCAGGGCGGTGCAGCCGACATTGTTGAGCGCGAATTCCAGCTCCGACAGCCGGTAGGCCGGGTTGATCGTCACCAGGATCAGCCCCGCCCGGGCGGCGGCGAACTGGGTCAGCACCCACTCGGCGCGGTTGAGCGACCAGATCCCGATGCGGTCGCCGGGCCGGAGGCCGAGGGCGAGCAGGCCGGCCGCGAAGGCGTCGGCTTGGTCCCTCAGCTCGCGCCAGGTCCATCGGACGCCCTGGGCGTGCGCGACCAGCGCCAGGTGATCCGGCCACGCCGCGGCGGCGCGATCCAGGGCCTGGCCGATGGTCAGGCCGAGCAGGGGCTCGCCGATCGCCCCGTGGACATAGCTCACCGCCCGGTCGCTCATGTCGTCCTCCCTCGTTCCTCCGAACGCGCGCGCCGCCGCGGCGCTGTCCGAGGCCGCCCTTCGATCAGGGTGTCGGCGGCGGCGCGGCGGCCAGCGCGCGGGCGACCTTCGAGGCCGGCTCCCGGCCGAGCTGGGACGCGATCGACCGCCCGGCCGCGGCGAGGGCATCGAGATCGATCCCGGTCTCGATGCCCATGCCGCGCAGCATGTAAACGACGTCCTCGGTGGCGACGTTGCCGGCGGCCCCCGGCGCGTAGGGGCAGCCTCCGAGGCCCGCCACCGCGGCGTCCACGGCCGACACGCCGAGTTCGAGGCAGGCGAGGATGTTGGCCAGGGCCTGCCCGTAGGTGTCGTGGAAGTGCAGGGCGATCGCCTGCAGCGGCACGTCGGCGGCCACCCGCTCGACCAGCCGCCGGGCCGCGCGCGGCGTCCCGGTCCCGATCGTGTCGCCGAGGGCGATCTCGTGGCAGCCCATCGCGTGGAGGGACGCGGCGACGCGGGCGACCGCCGCCGGCGCGACGTCGCCCTCGTAGGGGCAGCCCAGGACGCAGGAGACGTAGCCCCGCACCCGCAGGGCTCTCGCGCGCGCGGCCTCCAGCACCGGGGCGAAGCGGTCGAGGGTCTCGGCGATCGAGCCGTTGACGTTGCGCCGGGAGAAGCTCTCGGAGGCGGCGGCGAACACCGCGACCTCCCGGACGCCGGAGGCGAGGGCCCGCTCCAGGCCCTGCAGGTTCGGGACCAGCACGGAATAGCCGACCTCGGGCCGGGGGCGCAGCCGCGCCAGAACCTCCGCGGTGTCCGCCATCTGCGGCACCCATCGGGGCGACACGAAGCTGCCGGCCTCGATGCGGGTCAGCCCGGCCTCGGCCAGGGCCTCGATCAGCGCCACCCTGGCGGCGATCGGCACCGGCGCGGGCTCGTTCTGGAGCCCGTCGCGCGGCCCGACCTCGATCACCTGCACCCGGGCCGGATAGCTCATGCGGGCCGCTCCTCCGCCGCGAAGGTGACGATCTCGGTGCCCTCCTCGACCATGTCGTCGACGGCGTGGCGGGTCTCGGCAACGGTGCCGGCCTGCGGCGCGCGGAGGGTGATCTCCATCTTCATCGCCTCGATCACCGCGAGCGGCGCGCCCTTCTCCACGGCATCGCCGGGCCGCACCCAGAGCTGGGTCAGGCGGCCCGGCACGGGCGCCGTCACCCGGTCGCTGCCGGACGCCTCGGTCCGGGGCGGGGCGAGGGGATCGACGTGGACCAGCGTCGCGTTCCGGCCGCCGACGATCACCGTCAGCTCCGCGCCGCGGCGGACCGCGCGCAGCCGGCGCCAGACGCCGTCGAGCATCAGCCGCTCGCCCTCGGCGTCCTCGGCGAGCGCCGCCAGGACGGTGCCGCCCGGCAGGTCGAGGCGGGCGCTGCCGTCGGGGAGGGGGCATGCCCGCAGGGTGACGGGCGGCGCGTCGCCGTGGCGGAACTGCAGGTCCTGGTAGCCCGCCCCGTTCATCCGCCACGCATCCGGATCGGCCCAGGGCGACCACGGGTCGCCGCTCGCCCGCGCCTGCGCCGCGACGGCCGCGCGCCGGTCGCGCAGGACGGTCAGGGCGGCGGCGGCCCAGAGCGTGGGATCGACCGCACCGGTCGCAAGCGGCGCCAGCAGGTCGTCGGCGTGGCGGGCGATGAAGCCGGTGTCGAGGTCGGCCGCGCGGTAGGCGGGGTGGCCGGCGACGGCGCGCAGGAGATCCAGATTGGTCGTCACGCCGACCACCTCGTAGGCGGCGAGCGCGGCCGCGAGCTGCCGGATCGCGGCCGCCCGGTCCTCGCCCCAGACGACCAGCTTGGCGATCATCGGGTCGTAATCCGGGGTGATCCGGTCGCCCTGAACGATGCCGGTCTCGACCCGCACCCGCCCCGGCACCGCCTCCGGCTGGCGCAGGTGGGCGAGGGTGCCGACCGCCGGCAGGAAATCGCGCGCCGGATCCTCGGCGTAGACCCGCGCCTCGATGGCGTGGCCGCGCAGGATCAGATCCGGGGCGCCGAGCGGCAGCCGCTCGCCCGCGGCCACGCGCAGCTGCCACTCCACCAGGTCGAGGCCGGTGACCATCTCGGTCACCGGATGCTCGACCTGGAGCCGGGTGTTCATCTCCATGAAGTAGAAGGTCTCGCCCTCGGCGATGAACTCCACCGTGCCGGCGCCGACATAGCCGACCGCCCGCGCCGCCGCGACCGCGGCCTCGCCCATCCGCGCGCGCCGGACCGGATCCATCCCCGGGGCCGGCGCCTCCTCGATCACCTTCTGGTGGCGGCGCTGGATCGAGCAGTCGCGCTCGAACAGCGAGACGGTGTTGCCGTGGCTGTCGGCGAAGACCTGGATCTCGATGTGCCGGGGGCGGGTCAGGTACGCCTCGATCAGCACCCGGTCGTCGCCGAAGGAGGCCCGCGCCTCGCGCTGCGCGCCGGTCAGCGCGGCCTCGAACGCCGCGGCGGCCTCGACGACGCGCATGCCCTTGCCGCCGCCGCCGGCCGAGGCCTTGATCAGCACCGGGTAGCCGATCCGGGCGGCCGCCTCCTTCAGCGCCGGGACATCCTGCGCGGCGCCGTGATAGCCCGGCACCAGCGGGACCCCGGCGCGCTCCATCAGCGCCTTGGCCTCGGCCTTGGAGCCCATGGCGCGGATCGCCGCCGGGGGCGGGCCGACGAACACGAGGCCGGCCCCGGCGCAGGCGCCGGCGAAGTCCGCGTTCTCCGACAGGAAGCCGTAGCCCGGATGGATCGCCTCCGCCCCGGCGCGCCGGGCGACGTCGAGGATCCGCTCGGCCACGAGGTAGCTCTCGCGCGCCGGGGCGGGCCCGATCGGCCACGCCTCGTCGGCCATCCGAGTGTGTCGGGCGCCGGCATCCGCCTCCGAATAGACCGCGACCGTGCCGATGCCGAGGCGCCGGGCGGTGGCGATCACCCGGCAGGCGATCTCCCCGCGGTTGGCGATGAGGATCTTGCCGAACATGGCCGCCCCCTCAGTCCCGCCGCCACGGGGCTGAGCGCTTGTCGAGGAAGGCGGCGATGCCCGCCTGCCCCTCGTCCGAGGCCCGGCGCCGGGCGATGCGCCGGCCCGTCTCGCGCCCCAGGTCGGCGTCCACCGGCCGCCCCTCGCACAGGAAGACGAGGTCCTTGGCCTCGGCCTGCGCGCCCGGGGCGCCCCGGAGGATGTCGCGCAGCACCTCCGCGCCGGCCGCCTCCAGCCGGTCGTCGGGCACCACCTCGTGCACGAGGCCGATCGCCCGGGCGCGCTCGGCGGAGAAGACCTCCGCGGTCTGGAACAGGCGCCGGGCCCAGCGCGCGCCGATCGCGTTGACCACGTAGGGGCCGATCGTCGCCGGGATCAGGCCGAGCCGCACCTCGCTCAGGCAGAACCGCGCGCTCTCGGCCGCGATGGCGATATCGCAGCAGGCGGCGAGCCCGACGCCGCCGCCGTAGGCCGCCCCGTGCACGAGGGCGAGCGTCGGCTTCGGCAGCCGGTCGAGACTGTGCATCAGCCCCGCGAGCCCGGCGGCGTCGGCGAGGTTGCTGTCGAAGGACTGGCCGGCGATCCGGCGCATCCAGGCGAGGTCGGCGCCCGCCGAGAAGCTCTGGCCGGCGCCCGCCAGGACGACCGCCCGGATCCCGGGAGCGGCGCCCAGCCGGTGCAGGGACGCGGTGAGGGCGGCGATCAGGCCGTCGTCGAAGGCATTGTGCTGCTCCGGACGGTTGAGCGTCAGGGTGGCGACCCCGCGCTCGTCGACCGCCTCCAGCAAGGTGCCGCTCATCCCGCGCCTCCTACATCCGGAACAGGCCGAAGCGGGTCTCGGGAATCGGCGCGTTGAGGCTCGCCGAGAGACCGAGCGCCAGGACGCGGCGCGTGTCGGCCGGGTCGATCACCCCGTCGTCCCAGAGCCGGGCGCTGGAATAGTAGGGGTGGCCCTGCTCCTCGTACTGCGCCCGGATCGGCGCCTTGAACGCCGCCTCGTCCTCCGCCGACCACGTGCCGCCGCGGCCCTCGACACCGTCGCGCCGGACCGTGGCCAGGACCGAGGCGGCCTGCTCGCCGCCCATCACGCCGATCCTCGCGTTCGGCCACATCCAGAGGAAGCGCGGCCCGTAGGCCCGCCCGCACATGCCGTAATTGCCGGCCCCGAAGCTGCCGCCGATCAGGACGGTGAATTTCGGCACCGCCGCGGTCGCGACGGCGGTGACCATCTTGGCCCCGTCCTTGGCGATGCCGCCGGCCTCGTAGCGCCGGCCGACCATGAAGCCGGTGATGTTCTGGAGGAACACCAGGGGCACGCCGCGCTGGGCGCAGAGCTCGACGAAGTGGGCGCCCTTCAGAGCACTCTCCGAGAACAGGATGCCGTTGTTGGCGACGATCCCCACCGGGTAGCCCCAGATATGGGCGAAGCCGCAGACCAGGGTCTGGCCGTAGAGGCGCTTGAACTCGTCGAAGTCGCTGCCGTCCACCAGCCGGGCGATGACCTCGCGCACGTCGTAGGGCGTCCGGCGGTCGGCCGGCACCGCCGCGTAGATCTCCTCGGCGGCGTAGCGCGGCGGCTCGGGCTGCCGCGGCGCGAGCGCGGGGCGCTTCACCGCGTTCAGGTTGGCCACGATGCGGCGGGCGATGCCGAGGGCGTGGGCGTCGGTCTCCGCCATGTGGTCGGTCACGCCCGAGATCCGGGCGTGCACGTCGGCGCCCCCGAGTTCCTCGGCGCTGACCACCTCGCCGGTCGCGGCCTTCACCAGCGGCGGCCCGCCGAGGAAGATCGTGCCCTGGCCGCGGACGATGATCGACTCGTCGCACAGCGCCGGCACGTAGGCGCCGCCGGCGGTGCAGGAGCCCATCACCACGGCGATCTGGGCGATGCCCTGCGCCGACATCGTCGCCTGGTTGTAGAAGATGCGGCCGAAATGGTCCCGGCCCGGGAAGACCTCGTCCTGGCTGGGCAGATGCGCGCCGCCGCTGTCGACGAGGTAGAGGCAGGGCAGCCGGTTCTGCTGCGCGATCTCCTGCGCCCGGAGGTGCTTCTGCACCGTCATCGGGAAGTAGGTGCCGCCCTTCACGGTCGCGTCGTTGGCGACGATCACGCACTCGCGCCCCGCGACGCGGCCGATGCCGGTGACGATCCCGGCCGAGGGGACCTCGCCGCCGTAGAGGCCGTGCCCGGCGAACTGGCCGATTTCCAGGAACGGCGAGAACGGGTCGATCAGCGCACGGATCCGGTCCCGGGGCAGGAGCTTGCCGCGGGCGCGATGGCGCTCCCGCGCGGCCTCCCCGCCGCCGAGCCGGACGCGGTCGGCGGTCGCGCGCAGGTCCGCCACCAGGGCGCGCATGGCCTCGGCATTGGCGCGGGCCTCGGGCGCGCGCGGATCCAGAGCGGATTCGATCACCGGCACGGCGCCCGCTCCCCGCTCAGGCCGTCTCGGCGAACAATTCGCGGCCGATCAGCATCCGCCGGATCTCGCTCGTGCCGGCGCCGATCTCGTAGAGCTTGGCGTCGCGCAGCAGCCGGCCGGTCGGATAGTCGTTGATGTAGCCGTTGCCGCCGAGCGCCTGGATCGCGTCGAGGGCCACCGCGGTCGCGCGCTCGGCCGCGAACAGGATCGCGCCCGCGGCGTCCCGGCGCGTCGCCCGCCCGCGGTCGCAGGCCCGCGCCACCGCGTAGACGTAGGCCCGGGCGGCGTTCGTCGCCGTGTACATGTCGGCGATCTTGCCCTGCATGAGCTGGAACTCGCCGATCGGCCGACCGAACTGCCGGCGCTCGTGGAGGTAGGGCAGGACCACGTCGAGGCAGGCGCGCATGATGCCGAGCGGCCCGGCGGCCAGCACGGCGCGCTCGAAGTCGAGGCCCGACATCAGCACGCCGACGCCGCGCCCGACCGCGCCCAGGACGTTCTCCTCCGGTATCTCGCAGTCCCGGAACAGCAGCTCGCAGGTGTTCGAGCCGCGCATGCCGAGCTTGTCGAGCTTCTGCGCGGTGGAGAAGCCGGGAAAATCCTTCTCGACCAGGAACGCCGTGATCCCCCGCGGACCGGCCTCGGGATCCGTCTTGGCGTAGACCACCAGGACGTCGGCGTCGGGACCGTTGGTGATCCACATCTTGGTGCCGTTCAGGACGTAGCGGTCGCCGCGCCTGTCGGCCCGCAGCCGCATGGAGACGACGTCGCTGCCGGAGCCCGGCTCGGACATCGCGAGCGCGCCGACATGCTCGCCCGCGATCAGCTTCGGCAGGTAGCGGCGCTTCTGCGCCTCGGTGCCGTTGCGGCGGATCTGGTTCACGCAGAGGTTGGAATGCGCGCCGTAGGACAGCCCGACCGAGGCCGAGGCCCGGCTGATCTCCTCCATGGCCACGGCGTGCTCGAGGTAGCCCATGCCGGCGCCGCCATAGGTCTCCTCGACGGTGACGCCCAGAACGCCGAGGGCGCCGAGCTTGGGCCAGAGGTCCGCGGGAAACGCGTTGCTGGCATCGATCGCCGCCGCGCGGGGGGCGATCTCGGCGCGCGCGAAGCGCTCCACCTCGGCGCGCAGGGCGTCGGCCGTCTCGCCCAGGCCGAAGTCGAAATCCTGCAGGCCGATGGGCATCGCGCGTCTCCTCGCCTGAGAATCGGGCACTCGCCTCTTTGAAACGAACGTACGTTCGTTAAGCGGTGCTGGCAAGGCGATTTACGAACGGTTATTCGTTAGCCTATAGCGAGGATCGGCGTGAGCATTCCCCGGTGTCTGTTGCGCTCTGAACTGTCTTCGGAGTGTCTTCGTGGGTCGCACCGCCGGATCGAACGGGCCGCGCACGGCCGCCGCCATCCGCCGGGCCGGGCTTCGGCTCATCTATCGCCACGGCTACGAGGCGATGACCCTGCGCGCCCTGGCCGCCGAGGTCGGGATCCAGGCGGCCTCGCTCTACAACCACATCCGCTGCAAGCAGGATCTGCTGTTCGACATCGTCCGCGACCACATGGAGACGCTGCTGGCGCGGACCGACGCGGCGCTGGCGACGGCGACCGGCACCCCGACGGACCGTCTCCGCGCCTTCGTGGCGCACCACGTCACGTACCATCTCGAGAAGAAGCAGGAAGTCTTCATCGCGAATTTCGAGCTGCGCTCGCTCGACCCGCCGCATTACGCGGCGATCGTCGCCCTGCGCCGGGCCTACGAAGACCGATTGGTCGCGCTGCTCGAGCGGGGATCGGAGGCGGGGGAGCTGGACGTCCGGGATGCGCGGGTTGCCGGCTACGCGATCCTCGGGATGCTCACCAGCGCCTGCACGTGGTACCGGCCCGACGGCCGGATGACCAAGGCGGAGATCGTCGCCCTGCACACCGACATGGCGTTGCGGGGTTGCGTCAGGCGTCAGCCATAGACCCCGTCGCGCCGGGGAACGGCGGTCGCCTCAGATCAGGCCGCCCGGCGGTGCGGCGGTGAGGGTCCTGCCGGCCCGCGTGACGAGCTTGGCGAAGGCCAGCGCCGCCGCCGAGGCCTGGGCTTCCGAGGGGAAGGTGCGGTCCGAGGTCAGGACCGGCATCTGCGTCGCATCGAGGAGGACCCAGGTCCACAGACGGGTGTCGGTCGCGCGGATCTCGAAATGCATGGCGAACTCGTCGGGCAATGGCACATGCCCGCACAATGCGCCGCGAAAAGGCCTGACGCGTTAAGAGCTTGGCCGGCGCAACAACCTGCGTCGGCGCGCACCGGCCTTGCCCCCGACATCCTCGCAGATCACAGGCGGGAACCTGTGCTGCCCCGGGCAGATATCGCCCCGGTCGGCCCCGATTTGGCATGCCAGCTTGGCTTTATCCGGCCATTCGATGCTACCCTCGCGCGGTCGGCATGCCGTGCCGACGGCGTGAGCAGGAGCGACATGGTAGAGCGGTACCATTTCCGCCTGAGGGGGCCGGACGAGGTCATCGAGGACGAGGAGGGCGTGCTGGCAAACTCGATCGAGATCGCCGTGGCCGAGGCGACGCAGCTGATCGCCGAGATGCACGCACGGGGCGAGTTGCCCGATCCGGACGAGCGCTGGTGCGTGGAGATCCACACCACCGACGGCGTCGTGCTTCGTTCCCTTCAGCTGTACTGAGCGCTGGGCGCGGGGCGCGGGAGCTTGCGTAGGATCAGGCGGATGTGTTCGCGGAGGGTGATCGCCTCAGGCGGCGGACCGGCACCCGGAGGCTCGACCGCTATCTCCGGACCACCCAGCACCGAGGCGTACATCGAGCTCTCCACGCTTTTCGCGAGCAGTAACCATCAGCCGTAGCAAACCGTTGCAAGCATCATAAGTCAGGTTTCGCCCTACAGGACGCGGCCGCTTCTACGTCGACAGGGGCACCCGGCTCGATGGGCGACTTCCGGATATGAAGTCTCTCGCAGACGAGGCACATATTTCGGCGGCCGCGAGGCCGGCTGAATCACGTATTCGCCTGGACAGGTCGGCGCGGCACTGGAGGCGCGTGCCGCATCGGTCGAGGACGAGGCTGCGGCGGCGCACGCTGATCTCGGCGACGGCGCCCGGAAGCCCGGCAAGCGCGGCGATGACTTGCCGTATCGGTGACCGAAGCGTCCGGCTGGGGTCGCGCAGGGTTGGCCTCGTGCGCCGCGTGCGCGGTCGGGAGGTCGACAGCGCCGCCGGCGAGCCGGATCTGTCGAAAGGGTCGCAGGCGTCGGAAAATCCCCGGCCACGCTGAAACAGGCGACCGGGCGATGCAGTTGCCGCTGCATGTCAAGACCTCGCCCCATCGCCGTCCTCGCCGAGGACGAAGAGTTCAGCCGCCTCGTCGCGGCCGACATGCTGACGGCGTTGGGGTTCGAGGTGCTGGAGGCGGAACACGCCCAGGGCGCGCTCCAGCATCTGGAGGCATGTGACGGGGCCGTCCTGCTCTACACCGACATCAACATGCCCGGCACGATGGACGGCCGCGCGCTCGCGCACGCCGTCCGGGCACGCTGGCCGGAGACCCGGATCATCGTCTGCTCGGGCTGCGATCCGCGCGAGGCGACCGCGCTGCCCGAGGAGGCCCATTTCATCGCCAAGCCCTGCGGGGAGAAACTGGTGCGCAAGGCGCTCAAGGCCCTGCACCTGCACTAGGGCCGCTTCCGACCGGGTCGGGCGAGGGGGCATGTCGCGGCTGTCTCGACCGGCGGCACCTGTCCTCCAGCCGTCGCAGCACGGTCTGGACGGCCCGTGCTGCGCTGTCTGGGCGGCCTCAGCTCGCGAGGAAGGCGGCCAGCCCGGCCAATCCCGAGAGGGAAGCGCGGCTTTCCTCCAGGCACCGCGCGTTCAGGTCCGCGGCCAAACCGTCGAGCTTGGCCTGGAGCAGGCCGATGCTGGCCGGGGACAGGTTGCCGGGGAGCAGGACGATCACGTCGCCTTCGTCGAGGTGTATCGTCTCGCGGATCGCAGCATCAGCCATCGGAGCCTCCACCGGGAATACTGATCTCTCGGCCTGTCGGTAAGCTCTCACGGGCCGAGGCCGCCGACCGTGCTCCGGCGCACGCCCTCGAACACTGACTCGCGTCCGTGGCAATCCGGGGAGATCCGCGCCGGCGTCCCGCGGGCAGGACCGTCCGGCTACGCCCGAGCGCGCCGCGCCAGCGCTCGCCCGACCTCGAACAGCGCCAGATCCGACACCTGTTGCAGCCGCTGGTGGCCCATCGCGACGATCGCCGCGCGCGCCTGCAGGAGGTGATCGATCGCGAGGACCATCGGGTCGTCCGCCGGCAGATCGCCCGCCGCGCTCGGAAGGAAGGGGCCGCGGTGGCTGTCCGTGGTGTCGATGATGATGCCGCGACCGCGCATCCGTCCCGCCGGATCGGGCGTGAGGCTGCCACGGTCGAGAACCCATCGAACCTCGCCGCCGTCCGTGAGGACGCGGTACTCGGCCGAGACGGGGCCGCCGGTCCGGCGCACCCGGGCGATGCGCGCGAAGACCCAGTCGCGATCGTCCGGATGGGTGCATCGAAGGGCGATCTCGATGGGCAGCGGGCGCCCGGCCAGGGTCGCATCCCCGGCGAGCAGCGCCGCCGTCCCCTCGTCGAGGAGGGATTGTCCCGCCGACACGTCCGCTGTCCAGGCGCCGACATAGCCGGCCGCGCGCAATGCAAGATCAGCCGTAGTCTGCAACAGCCTGGCCTCCTCCGGCGCAAATCGGTTCGCACAAACCCGATCTCTGGTAGTGATATACCAAAATCGATATTCGGTACCAGTATCATACCGTCCATGCCGGAAATTTAGCAACTTCTAGTATCGGTGTGACCCGCAGATATACAACTCTCTGCAGCAGATCGTGTCGGCCAGGATCGGCGCGACGCGCGGCAAGAACTCCTCGGCGCCGCCGCAACAATGTGTCAGTGCTCCCGGCGACCCGACAACGCCGTCACCGATCGAAGCGCGCCGCGGCACCCCGCTCTGCTATGTCATCGGGACAGGTGATCGCGGGCCGCCTAGCAGCCTTCACCCCGTCGACGGGACGCGGGTCCACTGCGGGCGCGTCGGGCGCATCCGATCGGATCGGCCTGTTCCGGGGCGCGCCCAAGGGCCTCCTTGTGGCAACGCCCGAACTTCGACAAACCCGGACGGAGCTATCGAGGACGGGCGCCCATGATCATCCGCCACACCCGCAGGCTGCATCGATCGGGCGAGGCGGTCGCGAGCCGCGATGGTCGGCTCGTCGCGCCTGCCCCGACGGAGCCCGACTGGGATGTCCTGGGTCTGATCGATCTCGGCGGGCGCGCCACGGTGGTCGCGCTCCTGGGTCCGAACGACGCGCGCGCGTTCCGATTCCTGAACCCGAACGGCACACCGCTGGCGTCCTGCGCTGCGGATTTCCTCGCCGCGCCGTGGGACGGCCCCGGCCCGCTCGAGTGGCAGGCCGAGGCGCTCCACACCGACGACGGCGACGCGTCGAACACGCGGGCCATGATCGAGGATCTCCACCTCCTGATCGAAGCCCTCGCGCGCGCGGCTGCCGCGAGCCCGGAGCACGCTGTCCGGGTCGTCACGGGCGGCGGTTCCGATCCGCGGGCGCAGGCGATGCACGCGGCGCTGGCACGCCTCAACGCCGCACCGGCGGGGGCTCCGCCCCACCTGCCCGAACTGGTGACGAAGGCGATCGTCGCGCGCGGCGGCCAGGAGACGGCCCATCCGGACGGCGGCGATCTGCGCTTCTCGATCTACCTGCCCATGCCGGGCTTCCGCTTTGTCGGCTACGCGGCGGACCGGAACGAGACGCTGTGCACGCTGATCGGCAAGAACTCGCGCCTCGCGTCGGCCCTGCTGGACGTTCGCGCGAACACGGCCTACGCCCGGCCGAACCTGGGAAGCGTCGGGTTCGACGCCGCGACCCTGGTGCAGGTGCGGTTGTGGCGGCAGTACCTCCTGCCGGCGCTGATCGACGGCGCGGCGCGGTCGACGCGCGTCGGGGTGGTCTTCGAGCACGCGCACATCAGTCACGCCATCTGGAACGAGCTGGCCGCGGTCGACGACGTGCTGTCGCTCGGTCGCGCGCCGGCGGTGTTCCTGTTCGCGAGCTGCAACGAGCCGATCTCTCCCGTCGACGCCGTCTTCCCGGAGCTCGCCGGGCAGGTGTATCGCGGGATCGAAGGCCCGCTGCCCCTGTTGCAGGCCGCCGTCGCCGGCGCGGCGACCTTCCTGCCCTTCCGGTCCTACCGCGTGAGCCAGCGATTGGCCGATCGTCTCGCGGCCCTGGCGCGGAGCGCGGAACCCGCGCTCGATGCCCGCCTGACGGAAGCGGCGCGCCGGGCCACGATCGTCCTGATCGGGCTGCGCCTGGAGAACCGCCAGTGGGTCCGGCAGCTCGACGGCTACGTGGCGCTGATCCGACGCCTCGGCCGGCGGCGCGGCGAGAGATTCCTCGTCATCGTCGACGGGCACAACACGCTCGCGGGCACTGCGGGCGGCTACGTCGAGAGCTACTGCGAGAGCCTCGTGCCCGCGGAGGGGACCGTGCCGTCCATCGTCCGGAAGGAGCTCGACCTGATCGGGGCGCTCCGCGCACGGGTCGCCGATGTCTCCAACGTGGAGTTGCTGCCGCTCGTGCCCTGCTCGATGGGGGCGAGCCTCGTGGCCGCGCTCCACACCGACCTGTTCGTGACGCATTTCGGGGCCGGGCTCGCCAAGTATAAGTGGGTCGCCAACGCGCCCGGATGCGTCATATCGAGCCGATCCGTGCTCAGCGGGAAGGACGATCTGCGCATCTACGACACCGAGATCTTTCGCGAGAACGTGTCGGCCTGTCACTACTTCCCCGCCGAGCGGGTGACGGACCTCGATACCTCGACCAACGCCCTGCATGTCCCCGGCAGCCGGGAGCGCGAGGATTTCGATCTCGACCTCGAAGAGTTCGCCAGCTTCGTCGAGCGGAACCTGCCCGAGCGGCGCGCCGCGCGCCCGCACTGGCTGAGACGGCTCACCCTCTTCAGGACCCGCGCCGCCACCGACGCGGCCAGGCTCTGAGCGCCAGGAGCATCACGGATGAGCGATCGGATCCTGATCACCGGCGGCGGCGGCTTCATCGGCTCGCACCTCAGCGAGCGCCTGCTGGAGCAGGGCCACGAGGTGCTCTGCGTCGACAATTTCTTCACGGGCCGGAAGAGCAATATCGCCCACCTGTTCGACAATCCGCGCTTCGAGCTCATACGGCACGACGTCACGCACCCGCTCTTCGTCGAGGTGGATCGGATCTACAATCTCGCCTGCCCGGCATCCCCGATCCACTACCAGTTCGACCCGGTCCAGACGACCAAGACCAGCGTCATGGGGGCGATCAACATGCTGGGGCTGGCGAAGCGGCTCCGCGTGCCGATCCTCCAGGCCTCGACCTCGGAGGTTTACGGGGATCCGCTCGTGCACCCGCAGCCCGAGGGCTACTGGGGGAACGTCAATCCCCTCGGCCCGCGCTCCTGCTACGACGAGGGCAAGCGCTGCGCCGAGACCCTGTTCTTCGACTATCACCGACAGCACCGCGTCCCGATCAAGGTGGTGCGGATCTTCAACACCTACGGCCCGCGCATGCATCCCAGCGACGGCCGGGTCGTCTCCAACTTCGTCGTCCAGGCCCTGCGCGGCGCGCCGATCACGATCTTCGGCGAAGGGCATCAAACCCGCTCGTTCTGCTACGTCGACGACCTGGTCCTGGGGCTGCAGGCGATGATGGCCACCGACGCCGAGATCACCGGCCCCGTCAATCTGGGAAACTCGGACGAGTTCACCATCCGGCAGCTCGCCGAACTCGTCGTCGACTTGTCGGGCTCGCGCTCGAAGCTCGTGCACGCCCCGCTGCCGGTGGACGACCCGCGCCAGAGGCGGCCCGACATCGCCCTGGCCGCGCAACTCCTCGACTGGCGCCCGACCGTGCCGCTGCGGGACGGGCTCATGAGAACCATCGCGTATTTCGAGACGCTGCTGGCCTCGGAGCCGATCGGGCCGCGCTGATCCGGCGCGCGTGTCTCGGCGGGATCGGTCCTGACCGACCGTCGGCCGCTCCGGGCGAGCGGCCGTGCGCGCTCGAGGCGGCCGACCCGGGCCAGGCCCCTATCGCGGTCCGGCAGCCTCTGCGGCGGGGCCGGCCTCCGCCGCGTAGGCGTTGATGATGCCCATCAGCAGGCCGGGAAAGCGCGCCTCCACCTCGGCCCAGCGGGAATGGTTGCGCACCTCGACGCCGTGACGCTCGCTGCGGATCAACCCGGCCTCGCGCAGGACCTTGAAGTGGTTGGACAACGAGGATTTCGGGATGACGCGGTCCCCGAGCGCCGACACGGCCGAGCAGGCCTCGACGCATCCCGCCCGCATGATCCTGGCGAAGATGGCCGCGCGGCTCGGGTCGGCGAGGGCGTGCAGGATGGCCTCGGGTCGCACGTCCTCGATGGCGGGGTGAAACAGCGGTCTCATCTTTCGTCCATATGGGGTCTTGAACGACGCTCCGTTAGTTCCGAAGTTCCGAACTATGGGACTCAGGCCGCCATCCCGCGGCCGGCCCATATCGGAGATAGGACACATGTCGAAGCTTGCGGGCAAGGTCGCCGTCGTGACCGGGGCATCGAAGGGCATCGGTGCGGGGATCGCCAAGGCGCTGGCGCGGGACGGCGCCGCCGTGGTGGTGAACTACGCGTCCAGCAGGGCGGGGGCCGACGCCGTCGTGGCCGCGATCACGTCCGCCGGCGGCCGGGCCGTCGCGGCCCAGGGCGACGTGTCCCGAGCGTCCGAGGCGCAGGATGTGATCGAGGCCGCGATCCGCGCGTTCGGGCGGCTCGACGTGCTGGTCAACAATTCCGGCGTCTACGAGTTCGCGGCGATCGAGGAGGTCACCGAGGAACACTACCGCCGCCAGTTCGACGTCAACGTGCTCGGCGTCCTGCTGGCGACGCGGGCGGCCGCGAAGCATCTCGGCGAGGGCGGGAGCATCGTGAACGTCTCCTCGGCGATCACGCACGTCCACACGCCGGCGGCGGCGGTCTACGCGGGGACCAAGGGGGCGGTGAACGCCATATCGGGGGTGCTCGCCAACGAGCTGGCCCCGCGCAAGATCCGCGTGAACGTCGTCAGCCCGGGCTACGTGGTGACCGAGGGCACGCACGCGGCCGGCATCTCCGGCTCGGAGATGGAGGCCGGGATGGTCGCGCAGACGCCCCTCGGCCGGGCCGGTGAGCCGGACGACATCGCCACCGTCGTGGCCTTCCTCGCCTCTGACGACGCGCGCTGGCTCACCGGCGAGAACATCACGGCCAGCGGCGGCATCCGCTGATCCACGGCGCTGCGCCTGCGCGCGTGTCGGTGCCCGACCGCGTGCCGGGGCAGCGTCGCGGAGACAAGGACGCGACGACGATGGCGCCTTCGTCCACGGGGGCGGCTAGGGTGGAGCGCCGCGCCGTCCATGTCGGTCGCGGTGCCTGCCGCGGGCAGAAGGGGAGGGGAGGGATGATCCGATCGAGATGGGGCCTGGCCGTGCTCGCGGCGGCGCTCGTGACGGCGCTCGCGGCGGCATCGACCGCCAGAGCCGAGCCCGCCAACCAGGTGCTGGGGACGTGGCGCATGGTGTCCGCTCGGCTCGATCCGGAGGGGCGCAACGCGCCGGCCTACGGCGCGCGCCCGAGCGGGCTGCTGGTGTTCACGCGCGACATGCACTTCGTCGAGGTGCTCACGGACGCCGACATTCCCCGGTTCGCCTCGAGCGCGCGCGGTCAGGGGACAGCGGAGGAGAACCGGGCGGCCATGGCCGGCAGCATCGGGTTCTTCGGCACCTACACGGTGGACGCCGACGGCGCGTTCAGCGGCAACCGCGTCGAGGGCTCGACCTTCCCGAACTGGGTCGGCGACGTGCGCACGACCGAGCAGCTTCGCCTGACCGTCGAGGGGGACCGGCTGAGCGAGAGCTTCCGGCGCCCGGACGGCACGCGGATCGCCATCACGTGGGAGCGCGTCCGCTGAGCCGAAGCCGTGCGCGCGACCCGGAGCTTCGGCCCGGGAGGGCCGCGCAGGAGGGCCGCGCAGGTGGGCCGCCCCGACCGGGGGCGGGGCGGCCATCGGCGAATCGACGCGACGGAGCCCGCGTCCGGCGGTCCGCCGCGGAGGTTCACGCGTTGGCGCCGCCGTCGACCGTGAGGGTGGTGCCGGTGATCTGGCGCGCGGCCGGGCTCGCCAGGAAGGCTACCGCGGCCGCGATATCGTCCGGCGTCCCGTAATGGCCGAGGGCGGTCATCGCCCGCTGCATGTCCGCCTGCGCCCCGTCGGACGGGTTCATGTCGGTGTCGGTCGATCCCGGCTGCACGAGGTTCACCGTGACCGCGCGCGGCCCGAGTTCGCGCGCCAGACCCCGCGTGAACGAGAGCAGGGCGGATTTCGACATGGAGTAGACCGTCACCCCGGGGAACGGGACCCGCTCCCCGAGACAGGAGCCGATGGAGATGATCCGGCCGCCCTCCTTCAGGTGCGGGATGGCCGCCTGCGACGCCAGCACGACGGAGCGGACGTTGACGTCCAGGATGGCGTCGATGTCGGCGAGGCTCATCTCCGCGACGGGGCCGCCGCGGGCGATGCCGGCGTTGTTGACGAGGATGTCGAGCCCGCCGAGGCTCTCGGCCGCCTCGTCGACCGAGCGCTTCACCGCCGCGGCGTCGGCGCTGTCGGCCTGGATGGCACGCCCGCGGCGGCCCTTCGCCTCGATGGCGCGGACGATCTCGGCCGCCCGCTCGGCGGACCGCTCGTACGTGATGGCGACGTCCGCGCCCCGGTCCGCGAGCGCCAGGGCGATGGCCGCACCGATGCCGCGTGATGCGCCCGTCACCAGGGCGCGCTTGCCTGCCAGCTCACTCACGTCCGCCTCTTTCTGTAATGAACGACACAGAAATGGCTAGATGCGTTGCCGGCCCGGGTCAAGCGGTTTATATAACGATCGATGCAAAAATCCGCTTCGATCCAGGCAGGGGACCAGGCAGGGGATCAGGCAGGGGACCGGGCCGCGCCCGCCCGCGGTCGCGGCCGGCCCCGCGCCTTCGACCGGGAGGCGGCGCTCGATCAGGCGATGCAGCTGTTCTGGCGCCGCGGCTTCGCCGCGACATCCATCTCGGATCTCACCGCGGCCATGGGGATCGGGTCGCCGAGCCTCTACGCGGCGTTCGGCTCGAAGGAGGCGCTCTACGCCGAGGCGCTGCGCCACTACGGCGACCGGTACGGCGGGATGGTCTGGGCCAACTTCGACGCTGCCGCATCGGCGCGCGGGGCCGTCGAGGCGCTCCTGATGGATTCGGCCGCCGCGCTCACCGGCGCCTGCGGCCGCATCGAGCCGCTCGGCTGCATGGTGACGCTCTCGGCTGCCGGCAGCGAGGGACAGGCGGAGCTCGGCGCGATGCTGCGCGCGGCCCGCGCCGAGGGACGCCGACGGGTCGCGGAGCGGCTCGCGCGCGCGGTCGCGGCGGGCGAGATCGGCGCCGCCGTCGACGTCGCCGCACTCACCCGCTTCGTGCTCACGGTGCAGAACGGCATGTCGCTCCAGGCCCGCGACGGCGCGACCCGGGAGGAGCTCGAGGCCGTCGCCCGGCTGACGATGGCGGGGTGGGACGCGCGGGTCGGGGGTGAGGGCGACCGTCCGCTCCGGTGACGGTTCGGCACGCGCGGCCCGCCGGCGGCCCGATCGTCTGGGGGAGGGCGCGCTGCGTCCTCAGGCGTCCGGCGGGAAGTCGGCGATGCCGTCTTCGATGAGAAGCTTCGAGCCGCTGAAAGATATTCGCATAACAAACATTATGGAATGCGGCGACGAATTCCGCATGATCGGCACTTATACTACGATCTGACCCCCGGCGTCATCGCGAAGTCATCGCGAAGTCATCGCGAAGGGCGGCTGCAGCCCGCGACCAGGGCGGCGAGACCGGTCCGGGCGCCGGCCAGAGGGATCCGCTGCGTGTCGCCAGAGAGCGTCACGCGAAGGGTCTTGCCGGACAGGATCCGCACCCAGTCTTGCGTCAACGTTGTCGTGGTCTGGAGCACGATCTGGTCGTCGAGTTCCAGCTGTTTCGCCCGCATCGGCAGCGAGAGCGTACCGCCCTCCGAGGCGAACTCGACCTCGGCCCGGGTGCCGTCCCGAGCGCGGTCTCTGTCGTCGTAGTAGTCGACACTCAGCTGTCCGCCCCGCGTGTCGCAGGTGAGCGCGAGGCTCTGCGCGCCGCTGTCCGGAATCTCGTAGGCAAGATGGACGCGACCGTCCCCTTCCCGCTTCTGCCAGCGCATCTCCTGCGCCATTGCAGGGACTCCAAGACAAGACCCTAGAATTGCCACGGTAAGAAAAGTGATCTCACGGCGCATGGCCTTCGATGTCCTCACGCTTCGTCCATGGAGATGCTGCATGATGGGTGGATTCTGTTCCGTGCGTGTATCCGGCCGGTGGCGCGTGCTCGATGATGCTGCGTGCCAGGCCGGAAGGCCGTGGAAGCCCCCGGCGCTGTCGGGCGGCCTGTCGTCGCCCGACATGTGACCGTCTTCGTCGACGCCGGGTCGAGCGCCAGCCCTTGTCCGCATGGTCGAAGGCGTGTGCCTCGGGCGATCCGGGGGCCGCCGTCGATCGCGCGGAGCGCCAGAGCCGTCACGATCGCGTCCGGGAATGCGCCGAACCCGTCCTCATTCCTGTCACACGCGCCCTGCGGCCGTACGGCCGCGCGCCGGCGTTGCCTCACGGTGGCGCTCCCTCTGTCATGCGAACCGCAGCCAGCAGAACAGAGCCACGGTGCCCAAACCTGTCCGATGGCATCGTCGGAGCCGGTAGCCCTGTCCAGAGGACTAGCTCATCGCCGCGCCGTGACGTTCGCTGCAGCGCGGGGTACCATACGAGGGCGCTAGACATGGACAAGCCCCGTGCTCTTCCGGCGCAACACCGGCCGGACCCGGACCCGGAGCCGACGGCACGGATGCTGCCGGCGCGCTGCGCGAGATGGATGAAGTCTTTGGGAAAGCGTCCGGGACGCGTCGGCAGGATCTCGACAACGGTGCAGGACCGGCTCGACCGCCCGCCCCTCGATCCGTGCGAGGCACGGGGAGATACGGGTCACGGCGCCCTCCCCTCTCCGCGGCCATCGGGCGTCCCCGGAGGGCGGCGTGCCCGTCGACCGAACCTTCCGGCGCTGACGAGGATCGTGCATGCCCCGTTTGGCGATCACCGGCACTGAGCAGCGATACAACACGGTCGCGGCCGTCGAAGACGGCGGGCGGTGGCGCATGATCCTGCCTTTTCCGCAGGACTCGATCCGGGCCGCCGCCCTGGTCGGCGCTGCGGGACTGGTCTGCCTGTCCGATGACGGGGAAATCTGCCTGATCGACTGGCGGGCGGGCCGGGATCGCGTGCGGCGCCGCCTGCCGGGCGAGGGACCCTTCAATCACAAGCTGTTCGTCACCCGCGATGCCGACCGGATCGCGGTCTATCGGAGCCATGGACCGAAGAACGACGAGCAGTACTTCGACGACATCGTCGTCCTGCGGGCGTCGGATCTCGAGATCCTGCAGCACGGGCGCGGGCTCGTCTGGCATGCCGATGGCCCTGTCGGGTCCCTGTCGCCCGAGGAAGCCTATCCGCCGCGCCCGGACGGGCCGACCATCCTGACCATTCACGGCGACCTGTTCGAGGATCCCGGAGGGCGACTGGCCTTCATCGGCTTCCGGTGCGGGCCGGGCGGGTCGGCCTACGGGCTGTGTCGGCTCGAACGGGCCGGCGCGACGCTGCGCTACGACCCGCTGCCGGACGCGGTGAGGCCCTACTGGTTCAGCCCCAGCGGCCGCTACGCCGTCACGCCGCACTCCGTCCCGCGCGGGGGCCCACCGGAGGCAGCGGCCGATACGGGTGACGCCGGCCCTCCCCGCCTCGGACAGGCCGTCGAACTCTGGACGACCGGGCCCGTCGCCCGCGCGGCGACGCTCGTCGCGCGGCCCGGCTCCGAGCCTCCGCGCGCGATCACCGAGGTGGCCTGGGAGCCCGACGAGCGGGCGTTCTGGATCAAGTCGGGGTATTTCTGGGATCGGACCACGGACTTCCAGCGCATCGGCCTGGACGGCACGCGCTCGCCCGTCTTCTCCTTCGCGCGCTACGACGGCGCGAAGGCCGTCTCCGCCTTCGCCGACGTGGCGGATGCGGAGCGGGTCGAGATCCGCTTCTTCAGCGACTCCGTCTACATCCCGCGCGCTCGGTGCGCCGACGCGGCGCCCGCCCGGACGATCACCCCGGAGGAGGACGGCTATCGGCCCCGGCCGTCGGCAGGCCCGAGCGCGTCGGCGGTCCGGCGCTTCCTGGCGCGCTCGCAGCCGGTGGTCACCGTCGCGGCGTTCTCGGCCGCCGCCATCGCCGAAGCCCTGGACGCGCTCACCGGCCGGATCCGAGCGGATCTGGGAGAGCTCCTGCGGGGCGACGTGCTCGCGTTGACCTTCGAGGTCGGCGGGCGGGCGATGACGGAATCGGCCTTCTTCGCGCGCATCGCCCGCGAGCGCGTTGCCGTGGTTCCGGCGCTGCGCGCACTCCTCACGACTTATCTCGCGGTCCAGCCGGGGGTGGTGGAGGCCAGGAAGCTGTATCGCCAGCTCTGGGGGCCCGAGGACGATCAGGGTGCGCTGGCACCGGCCATGCAGGCGCTGCTCCACCTCGATCCGACGGCCCACGACGTCTTCCGCGACTACCTCGCCCAGCGCGACGGGGAGCACGAGGTCTTCTCCACCGACGTGATGATGAGGACCTACATCGCCGAGGCGGGCTGGCGCGACCGGGCCATGATCCGGTTCGGCGTCTATTTCGCGCTGATCCGGTACAGGGATGGCCTGATCACCCTGAGTGGCGGATTCCTGGAGGAGTACGGCGTCCTCGATGCCGCCGAGGGCCTGCTGGAGCCCGCCGACTTCGCCGCGCTCATCCTCGAGGAACTCGACGGGTTCGCGGCGCGCCCCGATCTCGACTGTCGCCTCGGGAGGGACGACCTCTACCGCGAGCTCCGCGCGAGCCTCGCGACCACCGCTTACGGGCGGACGGTCCTGACGGCGCTCGCGGCCCGATCCGCCGCGTCGTCCCGCCTCGCGTGAACGACCCGCGCGCATCGCGCGGCGGTCCAGCACCCGCGGGGCTGCCGGCCGAACCGACCTGTCCCCACTGACGTCCGGGCCGACAACCGATACGGTGGCGGGCGATGTACAAGCTCCCGCCCGGCAGCCTCTACCGGCTCCGCACCCTCGCGCAGACCGGCGCCCGCTTCTATCAGGTCAGCGGCTACATGCGGCGCATGGAGGTCCTGGGACTGGTTCTCGCGACGGGTCGGACGGATCCGGACACGAAGACCGTCGAGTACCGCATCACTGAAGCCGGCCGAGCCGAACTCGAGGAGCGTCACGGTCCGGCCTGGCCCGGCTCGGCCGAGGACGAGGCCTGACGCGCGGCGACGGAGCGACCCGAGCGCGATGGCCGGTGTCGCAGCCGCCGCGCGGCGCGAGCGGTTCAGGGAGAGGCCGCCGGCAACGGGGCCGTGACCGGGGCCGTGCCGGCGGATCGTCGACGGCTATCGGCTGCTGCCACCGCTGCCGCCCTGCGGCGACGGGCGCTCCGGCTGGTTGGCGTTGCCCGCGGCTGAGGAGCTGTTGGAACGCGTGTCGGCGGCTTGCCCGGTCGGCGACCCCGTCACCGCGACCGGCGCGCCGGTCGCGCCCGATTGAGGCGTGACGACGCCCGAGGAGGTCGGCGGCGCGCCCGGCGCGGTGGCCGGCGCCTGCGCGTAGGCCGTCCCGGCGAGGACGGCCGCGAGCGGCGCAGCGGCCGAGAGAGTACGCAAGAGAGTACGGTGTTTCATCGGGACCTCAATCATGGATTGAAGTCTTCAACGCCGGATGCGGGAAGAAGGTTCAGGGCGGACGAGAGCCGCCTTCGCGGATCTCGGTCCTGAAACGGCCCCGTCCGGCGATGAGCCGGACGGGGGGTCGCGGGTCGCCCCCGAATCAGGCGGCTCGGACGGTGGCCATGAAGCGCCCCACCTCGGCAGCGAGATGCTCGGATTGGCGCGACAGCTCGGAAGCCGCTCCCAGAACCTGGCTCGCCGCGGCGCCCGTCTCCTCGGCCGCGCCGGCCACGCCGGCGATGTTGCTGGTCACTTCGCCGGTGCCCATCGCGGCCTGGCTGACGTTCCGGACGATCTCCTGCGTCGCCGCGCCCTGCTGCTCCACGGCCGCGGCGATCGAGGTGGCCACGTGGCTGATCTCCTGGATCCGCACGGTGATCGACCCGATGGCCGATACGGCCTGACCGGTGGAGGCCTGAACCCGGGCGATCTGCCCGGTGATCTCCTCGGTGGCCTTGGCGGTCTGCTCGGCCAGAGCCTTCACCTCCGTTGCCACGACCGCGAAGCCGCGGCCGGCGGCACCCGCGCGGGCCGCCTCGATGGTGGCATTCAGGGCGAGCAGGTTGGTCTGTCCCGCGATGGTCGAGATCATGCCGACGACGTCGCCGATGCGCGCGACCGACGCGCTCAGTTCCTGCACCAGCGCGCCGGTCTGGTCGGCCTCGTTGACCGCCACCCGCGCCATGTCGGCCGAGCCGTCGACCTGCCGGCCGATCTCCTGAACCGAGGAGCCGAGTTCCTCGGCGGCGGCGGCGACCGTGTTGACGTTGCTGGCGGCCTCCTCGGCCGCGGCCGCCACGGTGGTCGACCGGCCAGCCGTCTCGGTGGCCGTCGCCGTCATCGTCTGCGCCGTGGCCTGGAGCTCGGTGGCCGAGGACGAGACCATGCCGATGATCCCGCCGACCGCGCGCTCGAAACCGTCGGCGAGCTCGACCATCGTCCGCTTGCGTTCGACGGCCGCCGCCTCGTCGGCAATGCGCCGGATCTCGGCCTGCTCGGCGGCCTTCTGGGCCACCATGGCCTTGATGCCCTCGACCGCCTTGCCGACGGCACCGATCTCGTCGCCGCGGGCGGCCTCCTTGATCTCGGCGTCGACCTCGCCCCTGGCCATCCGCTGCAGCACGCCGACGAGGCTGGCCAGCGGCCGGTTGATCCCGAACAGCACGATCCCGCCGAGGATCCCGAATGCGACGAGAAGGCCCGACGCGGCGATGACCGTGAGCGTCAGCTTGATCTGCTCGGCGACGGCGACGGCGTGGTCCCTGGAGGCTCTGAGCTCCCTGGCGTTCGTCTCGGTCCGCATCTGGACGCCTTCCAGCACTTTGGCCCGCGCGGGGCGGCCCTCGTCGACCGAGATCGTCCGGGCCCCTTCGGCATCGTTCTTCATGCCCAGGGCGATGGCACGGTCGGCCGCCGCGAAATACGCGCCCATATCGGCCTTGATGGCTTCGTTCGCCGAATGCCGAGCCGGGGTGTCCGCGAGGGCGATGAGGCGGTCGATCGCCTCGTAGGCGAGCGTCCGCTCGCGCTGGAAGTGCTGACGCTCGGCAGCCATCGTGGCCGCATCGGTCTGTATGATGATGTTCTTCTCGGAGATCGTCGCGTTGCTCATGGCCAGCGCCATCTGCAGCGCTGTGACGGCGCGAACGGCGGCCACGTCGACGATCTGCTGGGTGTTCTTCTCGAGCTCGTCGATCGCCGACCGCGCGAAGAAGACGATGCCGACGGCGGTCGCGAGCAGTAGGGCGGCCGGTATCGCGATCTTGGTGCCCAATCGCAAATTGCGAAACCGACCCATGACGTCCCCTCCAGTGTTCAGGATCGCAGAGAGCTCCGCAGCTTGCTCGCTGCGGAGAGATTTGAGCCAAGATGCGGGTGCAAAACTAAATACAGGTTAATGATCGCGGTCTTCTTGCCGAGGATATCCAATAGTGATTTGAGGTTGCGCGCTCGGTATCGGAGCGCGATCAATAAAAACCGCGCTCGTCCGGGATTAAAGTTCCGCGGCGTGCTTCACAACCACTGGATGAACTTTCGTCGAGCGCGTGACCGCAATCTCGGACACATCCCGCGGCGGTGTTCCAACGTCTCGCCCCGGGCGCAGCGACGCTGCCGAAGGGTGACCATCCGGACGAACCGGAGAAGCATTGCCGGCGGGCCGGGCGGCTGGCTCGGACCGTTGGCGGACCGTCTGCCCGGATGCGGAGGCGAGGGGGCGCCACCCCCGACCCGATCACACGGTTCCGCTGGACGCTCCGACTCGCCGCAGCGGGTGATGCCGGCCCGCAGATCCGCGCCATCGCGCGCCGTTCTCGACCTGCCGCGGAGCGCGGATGTCCTCTCCGCTCGTGGACCGTTCGCGAGGCACGCAGCCCACCCTCCTCCACGAGTGGGGAGGCCCGGGCCGCGCCGCATCGGCCAGCGTCTGATAACCCTTTCTTATCAGACGTAGCGCCACGCTCAGGCGCGACCGAGGGAGAGAGCCATGACGCTGCCCGCCACGCTTGCCGCCCGCGCCCGCGCCTTCGCCGACGAGGCGCTCTCGGAGAATTCCCGTCGGGCCTACCGCGCCGACTGGCAGCACTACGCGCGCTGGTGCAGCGGCCACGATCTCGCGCCCCTCCCCGCGGGTCCCGAGCAGGTGGCGAGCTACCTCACCTCCATGGCCGAGACCCACAAGCGCGCGACGATCGAGCGTCGGCTCGTCACGATCGGTCAGGCGCACAAGCTCCAGGGGTTGCCGTGGATCCCGGCGCATCCGGCCGTCCGGGCGGCGCTGCGCGGGATGTTCCGGCGCTACGGCAGGCCGAAGAAGCAGGCCGCCGCGCTCGGCGTGCCCGAAACGCTCCGGATCGTCGCCGCTTGCGAAGGGACGGTGGCCGCGCTCCGGGACCGCGCCCTGTTCCTGTTGAGCTTCGCCGGCGCGTTCCGGCGCTCCGAGGTCGCGCGGATCCGCCGCGAAGATCTCGCGTTCCGGGACGGCGCCGTCGATGTCTTCCTGCCGCACTCGAAAGGTGATCAGGACGGCGAGGGCACGGTCGTGACCGTTCTGGCAGGCGGGAGCCCCGCGACCTGTCCGGTTGCCGCGCTCCGGCGCTGGCTGCAGGCGGCGCCGGCCGACGGCTACGTCTTCCGGGCGGTCCGGGCGGACGGCACCGTGATGGACGACGGGCTGCATCCGGACTCGGTGGGCCGCATCGTTCAGAAGCGCGCGGCGGAAGCCGGCCTCGTCGCCGGACCCCGCGAGCGCATCTCCGCCCACGGGTTCCGCGCGGGCTTCATCACCGAGGCGTACAGGCGCGGATCGCGCGACGAGGAGATCATGGCGCATTCCCGCCACCGGGATCTCAAGACGATGCGGGGCTACGTCCGCCGGGCCAAGCTCGCCGACGCGCATCCGGGCCGCAACCTCGGCCTCTAGCGCCGGGGCGGCGCGTCAGACCGTCGGGAAGCCCGCGGTCGCCGCCGCGCCGGCCGTCGACCGTTTCACGGCAGGGAATGGTGAATTGCGACGACTCGCTGTTCCGGAGCGCGCCGCGTCCCTGCATCATGGTCGCGCCGTCGGGTTCGCGCGTCCGGGCCGCGGCCCGGCCAGGCGGATCGCCGTCCCGCACGACGGTCGCGCCGTCCGACCCGGCGGTGACGATCCCGACGCATGCCGTCCCGCCAGGATGAGGCGCGCCATGATGCGACACACGCACGGAGACGAGATGACGGGGCGCGGACCGGCCGGCGCGACGCGGCGGCGTGTGCTCGCCGGCGGCGTGCTGGCGACGGGCGCGGCGGCGTCGGGCACCGTGCGGGCGGAGGTCCACCCCGCGCGGGCCGGAGAGGTCCGCCACGGCACGGTCCGGGCCGACGGCGTGGACGTCTTCTACCGGGAGGCCGGTCGTCCCGACGCCCCGGTCATCCTGCTGCTGCACGGCTTCGCCAACTCGTCCTTCTACTTCCGGCACCTCATGCCGAGGCTGGCCGATCGCTTCCGCCTGATCGCGCCGGACCTGCCTTCCTTCGGGTTCACGCACGTCCCGGAGGATCGCGCCTACGTCTACGACTTCGCGTCGCTGTCGCGCACGACGGAGGCGTTCGTCGGCGCGCTCGGCCTCGACCGCTACATCCTCTACACGTTCGATTACGGGGCGCCGGTCGGATGGGATCTGGCGCTCGCCCATCCCGACCGCGTCGCCGGCATCGTGTCCCAGAACGGCAACGCCTATCTCGACGGGCTCGGCGACGCGGCCTGGGCGCCGCTGCGGGCCTACTGGGCCGCGCCGAACGCGGCCGCCGTCGCGGCGATCCGCGCCCGCATGACCCTCGACGGCGTCAGGGCCGCCTACGTCCAGGGTGTGCCCGACCCGTCCCGCATCGAGCCCGAGGCCTACACGCTCGACGCGGCCATCCTGGCGCGGCCGGGCAATGCCGACCGGCAGGTCACGCTCAAGCTCGACTACAAGCGCAATCTCGAGCGTTACCCGCTGATCCAGGCCTTCTTCCGCGCGCGTCGCCCGAAGCTCCTCGCCGTCTGGGGGCGCAACGACGCGTTCTTCATCCCGCCCGGCGCCGAGGCGTTCCGGCGCGACATCCCGGAGGCGCGCGTCACCTTCCTCGACGCCGGGCACTTCGCCCTGGAGACGGACGGCGACGCGATCGCGGAGGAGATTCGGCGCTTCTTCTGACCCTCTCCACCGGGCATGGCGCGGACCGGATCGGACCGCCGCATCCGACACTATCCCCGGCCTGATCGTGACCCTACGGTCGCGGACCTGGATCACGGAGATCGGGCGGGTCGCGCCCGTCGCAAGGGAGATCGCGGTGCCGCAACCCCAGTCCGCCTCGTCGGCCATGCTGTTCCACATGGTCTCCGGAGGGCCGCAGCCGGTCGCCCCCTTCAGCCACGCGGTCGAGGTCGACGGCTTCGTCTTCGTCACGGGTCAGATGCCCGACACGCCGGACAGGCCCGGCGTCCTGCCCGACGGGATCGAGGCGCAGACCCGCAACGTGATGGCCAATCTCGCGACGGTCCTGGCCGGCCTCGGCCTCGGCCTCGAGAACGTCGTCGTCGCGCGCGCGTTCCTGACCGAGTTCAAGCGCGACTACGCCGCCTTCAACGCCACCTACAGATCCTTCTTCCCGCCCGACCGGCTGCCGGCCCGCACCTGCGTGGGCACGACCGGGCTCGCCTACGACGCCCTGGTCGAGATCGACCTGATCGCCCACCGCGGCGGCGCGACGTCGCCGTCGTCGGACGCGCGATCGGGCTGAGCCGCGTCCTCCGCGCCCGGGCCGATCGGACGCGTCCCCGCTCAGCCTCGCAGCTGGCCGCCGCCGCGCACGACCAGGCCCAGGCCGACACACGCCGCGGTCAGGCCGAACACGACGACGTAGAGATGGTCGACCTGCAGTCCGGCAGCCGGGTAGTAGGCCGACCTCATCCATTCCGCGACCTGCAGGGCCGGATTGAACTTGGCCCAGTAGTACAGCCGTTCCGGCAAGTAGCTCGGCAGGAAGAGGACGCCGCTGGACACGTAGAGGATGATGCTGAACAGGGCGTAGCCGATCAGCCATCCGGGGAAGAAGCCGATGATCGCGACGTTGATCGTGCCGATCCCGATCCCGAGCGCGATCGCGGCGAGGTAGCCGCCCACCGCCGTCAGCGGGTCCGCCGGGACCGGGTTCGTGCCGAGCGCGACCAGGACACCGCTCACGACCAGCAGGGCCAGGAAGCCGGTCACGATCTCGACGAGCACGCGGGAGAACACCAGGTCGAACAGCCTGACCTGCGGGTAGTAGGTCAGCGGCCGGTTGACGATCACGGACTTCATGACTTCGCGCGAGATGTACTGGAAGACGAGCACGGGCACGGCGCCCGTGGCGAAGAACAGGGCCCTGTCGTCGCCGAGCGGCGCGGGCAGCTTCTGAACCGTGTAGATCGTGATCAGCACGAAGACGTGCACGCACGGCCAGAGAACGACGACTCCGTAGCCCCACATCGACGCGCCGAAGCGGGTGCGCATGTCGCGCAGCATCAGCGCGTGCAGGACGTGGAGGTAGGCCTCGACCGCGTTCCTCCGCGGCTTCACGCTCGTTCGCGCGCCCATGGAGCATGGCCTCTGCTGTCCGACGGCGGTCGGGAGGGGACGACGGTGCGGATGTCCGGAGGGGCCGGGGCGATGATCGAGGTCGGATCCGCCCGGCCGCACCGGCGCCTAGGCGGCGCGGGCCCGCGACGCGTCCCGCAGGCGCGTCGCCGTCAGCCAGGCCGCGGAGACGAGGAAATAGAAGGCGCCGAACGCCGCGTAGGGCGCGACATCCACGATCCCGGGGACCGCGGCGCCGGCCGCCTGCCGGATGAAGAAGCCGCCGGCGAGCGCCGATTGCGCGCCGCTCAGGACCATGGCCCACTGGGCGCCGGCCCGCCAGCGGCGCGCGCCGGTGAGAAGCTGGAGCAGTCCCGAGAGGATGGCCCAGGCGCCGAACACCGCGAGCACCGCGTTCGGGCCCCGTCCGAGGGCGACCGCGACCGCGATCGCGGTCGCCGCGCTGATCGCCGCGTTGAGGGCCTGGCTGGGACTGCCCGCGAGGCCGCCGTTGTGCCGCGCGTCGGCCAGGTTGGCGAGCGCGTCCCAGGCGGGATAGGCGACCAAGAGCGTCGCGGCGACCGCCGGCATGCCTCGCCCGAGGCCGAGCGCGGCGGCCACCCAGGCGGCGGCGACGCCGGCACGCACGAAGTAGTAGGCGGTGAGCCAGGGCAAGGCAGGACCGCGATCGCGCTGCGGGTCGGTTCTCATCGTCGGCTCCTTCGTGTACTGAGCGCGGCTCGACGGACCGGATCTATTCGTGAACAAGGTAGATGGACACGATAGATGCCGATTTATAGCTTTGTAGATCCGGATGCGCCGAGCGAATACGCGCTTCGATGGGCCCACGTTTAGGATCGGGAGCCGGCGCCAGCCATGTCGGAAACGCTGGAAAACTTGACCGATCTTCCGGAGGGCGGGCCGCGCAGCGCCGCGTCCGGTGACCTGCTGTCCCACGTGCTCGCGCAGATCCGCCTCACCGGGGACCGCGTCGAGTCCCGGCCGGTCGCGCCGGGCGAGCGCCTGGATCTGGATGCCGGCGCAGGCCACGTCCTCGTGGTGATCGCGGGCGCCCTCATCCTCGAAGGCGACGGCGAGTCCCTCGCGGTCGGCGCCGGCGACCTGCTGTTCCTGCCTCGCGGCCTCGGAACCGGGCGGTTGGTCGCCGCGGAGGGCGCGGACGTCGTCGCCTGCCGGTTCTGGTTCGATCCCTACACGCTCCGCAGCATGATCGCGCTCCTGCCGCGGCACATCTGCATCCGGCGCGAGGAGGGCGCCGGATGGCTCGACGGCCTCGTGCACTTCCTGCTGGTCGAGACGACCGACGCCGAACCCGGCGCGGCCCTGATGATCTCGCGCATCATCGACCTCGCGGTCATCCGCACGCTGCGGACCTGGGTTCATCTCGGCCGGACGTCGGGGTGGCTGGCCGGCCTGGCCGATCCCCGCATCGCCCGCGCCCTCAAGATCATGCACGAGAGGCCGCTGCAGCGCTGGAGCGTGGAGGCCCTGTCGGACGTCGCCGGAATGTCGCGGTCGAGCTTCTGCGAGCGGTTCAACGCGCTCGTCGGTCGCTCACCCCTGCGCTACCAGAACGAGTGGCGCCTGAACCTCGCGCGGGACATGCTCGCCGCGGGCGACGCCCGCGTCGGCGAGATCGGCCTGCGCGTCGGATACGAGTCGGAGGCGGCGTTCAGCCGGGCCTACAAGGCGCTGTTCGGCCACTCGCCCCGGGAGGCGACCGGTCGCGCCGCCGGAGCGCGGCCGGAAGGCTGAGGTCCGGCGCTCCGGCAAGCTCCGCCCGGGCCGATGCCGGCCGATCCCGTGTCAGCTCCCGCGATAGGTGGAGTAGCTCCACGGCGTGATGAGCAGCGGGACGTGATACTTGGCGTCCGGGTCCGAGACGCAGAAGCGCACCGGCACGCGGTCGAGGAACGGCCGCTCGGCGCCGGCACCCGTCCCGGCGAAATAGGCGCCGACGGCGAAGACGAGCTCGTAGGTCCCGGGCGTCAGGGCGTCGCCCGCGAGCAGGGGGGCGTCGGTCCGCCCGTCGCCGTTGGTCGTGGCCGACGCGACGGTCTCCCCGGTGCCGTCCCCGGCGAGGCGCCGGAGCTCGACGGTGACCCCGGCCGCCGGCTTGCCGGCGGCCGTGTCGAGGACGTGTGTCGAAAGATGGCCCATCGGCGTCCTCCCGGACGGAAAGGCCCGCGCCCGCGGCCCGAGGCGGGCGAAGGTCTGTCGGGCCGAAGGAGACGGTGGAGACGAGCACGGGGCGGGGGGCTCGGACAACCCGGAAAGCGCCCGGCATTTTCCGAACGATTTTGAAGGTCCTTGGCGCCGGGGCGGGTCGCTGCCGGCCTCGGTTCCGGGCACACCCGGGGCAGCGGCTCGGGCCGAACCACGAGCCGCGATCGAGGCCGAACCCGGCCCCACGACAGATCGCGGAGGATCCGTCCCATGTATCCGATCCTGCACGAATGGGGCGGGTTCCTCATTCGATGGACCCACGTCGTCGCCGCGATCGCCTGGATCGGCGCGTCGTTCTACTTCATGCATCTCGACGCCAGCTTGCGCGCCATTCCGGCAATCCCGACCGGCAAGGGCGGCGAGGCCTGGGAGGTGCACGGCGGCGGCTTCTACCAGGTGCGCAAGTATCTCGTCGCGCCCGACCGGATGCCGGAGCACCTGATCTGGCACAAATGGCAATCCTACGCGACCTGGCTGTCGGGCTTCTCGCTGCTGTGCTGGGTCTATTACGGTCAGGCCGACCTCTACCTGATCGATCCGGCGGTCCGCGTGATCACGCCGATGACCGGGGCGGCCATCGGCCTCGGCGCCCTCGCCCTCGGCTGGCTGATCTATGACGGGCTCAACCGCTCGCCCCTGGCCAACCGGCCGCCGCTGCTCGCGACCGCCGTGTTCCTCACGGTCGTCGCCTTCGCGTACGGCTTCCAGCAGGTCTTCTCCGGCCGGGCCGCGATGCTGCACACGGGCGCGGTGATCGCGACCTGGATGACCGGCAACGTGTTCCTCGTCATCATGCCCAACCAGCGCAAGGCGATCGCCGAGCTGGTCGCGGGCCGGGTCCCGAACCCCGCCTGGGGCAAGCAGGCGAAGAACCGCTCGTCCCACAACAACTACCTGACGCTGCCGGTGCTGTTCTTCATGCTGTCCGGCCACTACCCGATGGCGTGGTCCTCGCCCTACAGCTGGACCATCGTCGGCCTCGTGGTGATCGCGGGCGGCGTCGTCCGCCACTACTTCAACGTGCGCAACGCCGGCGGGGGCGACCGCTGGTGGACCTGGGGCGTCGCGACGGCCTGCGTGGCGGTGGCGGTCGCGATCAGCGTCGCCTCGTCGCCGGGCGCCCGCGAGCGGATCGGCCTGTCGGCCGCCGCCGAGGCGGCCCCGGCCCCGGCCCCGGCCCCGGCCCCGGCCCCGGCGATCAGCCTCGCGGCGGCCGGGACGGGCGCGCTCGCGGGCCCCGCGGTCGACGACGCCGTGATGGCCGTGGTCGGGACGCGCTGCGCCATGTGCCACGCCGCCGAGCCGCTGTGGCCGGGCCTGACGAGCCCGCCCAAGGGCGTGCTCCTCGACAGCCCCGAGCACGTCGCGCGCTTCGCGCCGGCCATCCGCCTGCAGGCCGTCCTGACCCACGCGATGCCGCCGAACAACATCACCGACATGCAGCCCGAGGAGCGCGCGGCGCTCGCCCGCTGGCTCGCCGCGCGATAACCGTCCGACCCCGCTTCCGCGCCAACGCAGGATCCCGCCCGTGACCGCACCGGATACAGACGGCCCCCCGCGCGACTTCGTCGGCTACGGCGAGGCGCCCCCCGACGCCCGCTGGCCCGGCGGCGCCCGGGTCGCCGTCCAGTTCGTGCTGAACTACGAGGAGGGCGGCGAGCGCTCCGTCCTCGACGGCGACCCCCACGCCGAGATCTTCCTCTCCGAGATCGCCGGGGCCACACCCTTCCCCGCGCGGCACATGAGCATGGAGAGCCTCTACGAGTACGGCGCGCGCGCGGGCGTCTGGCGGATCCTGCGCCTGTTCCGCGAGCGCGGCGTGCCCCTCACGGTCTTCGGCGTCGCGCAGGCGCTCGCCCGCAATCCGGCCGCCGTGGAGGCCTTTCTCCGCGACGGCCACGAGATCGCCGGCCACGGCTGGCGCTGGCTGCCCTACCAGGACGTCCCGGAGGCGATCGAGCGGGAGCACCTCGCCCGCGCGGTCGAGACGATCCGGAGCCTGACCGGCGAGACGCCGCTCGGCTGGTACACCGGCCGCGACAGCCCGAACACCCGGCGGCTCGTGGTCGAGCAGGGCGGCTTCCTCTACGATTCGGACAGCTACGCCGACGACCTGCCCTACTGGGTCCGCGTCGCCGGCCGGGACCACCTCGTGGTGCCCTACACCCTCGACACCAACGACATGCGCTTCTCGATCCCCGGCGGCTTCCCGTCGGGCGAGCAGTTCTTCGCGCACCTGCGCGACGCCTTCGACTGCCTCTACGAGGAGGGGGCGGGCGCCCCGAAGATGCTGTCGATCGGGCTGCATTGCCGCCTCGTCGGACGTCCCGCCCGCCTGCCGGCCCTCGCCCGGTTCCTCGACCACGTCCTGGCCCGTCCC
Source organism: Methylobacterium sp. D48H (assembly GCF_053345715.1). NCBI lineage: Bacteria > Pseudomonadati > Pseudomonadota > Alphaproteobacteria > Hyphomicrobiales > Methylobacteriaceae > Methylobacterium > Methylobacterium sp. D48H. Next base: position 132,944 of record NZ_JBKFAP010000004.1, on the reverse strand, counting down.
GCCGTCTGGGTGACCCGGCGGATCGACATCGCCCGGCACTGGGCGGCCCACCATCCTCCCGGCGCCCCGGCGGCGGGACCGACCCCGGAAAGGACGATTCCGTGATCACCATCGCCGCGCTCAACGCGCTCGCGCGCGACGCCTTCGTGGACCTTCTCGCCGAGGTCTACGAGCACTCCCCCTGGGTCCCCGAGGCGGCCTTCGACCGCGGGCCCTTCGCGGGGCGCGCGGACCTGCACGCGGCGATGGAGGCGACGGTGGCCGGCGCCGACCCGGTCCGCCAGCTCGCCCTGCTGCGGGCGCATCCCGAACTCGCCGGGCGGGCCGCCCAGCGCGGCGAGCTCACCGCGCATTCCAGCCGCGAGCAGGCGGGAAGCGGATTGCTGGGCGGCCCCTCCCCCGCAATGGCGCGGCTGCAGGACCTCAACCGGGCCTATGCCGAGCGCTTCGGCTTCCCGTTCATCATCGCGGTCCGGGGCCTCGACCGCGACGCGATCCTCGCCCGGCTGGAGCAGCGGCTCGGCAACCCGCCGGAGACCGAGCGGGCCGAGGCCCTGCGGCAGGTCGGACGGATCGCCGCCCTGCGCCTGGAGGCCCTCGTCGCGGCCTGAGGCGCCGGCGTCAGACGGCCCGGCCGCCGACCAGGGCGAGCTGCTCGCTCACGTGCTGGCGCAGGGCCTCGTGCGTCATGTCGACGAAGGTCTTGGTCCGGGCCGACAGCATCTTGCGGGACGGGTAGAGCAGGCCGAGCGTCACGCTGGTCGGCGGGGTGTGCTCCAGGACCGGGACGAGCCGGCCCTCGGCGAGGTGCGCCGCGACCTCGAACAGCGGCTTCAGGACGATGCCCTCGCCGGCCAGCGCCCAGGCGGTGAGCGTGTCGCCGTCGTCGGCGTCGATGTGCCCCGAGACCGGCAGGGTCACGGTCTCCTGGCCGTCGACCAGCGTCCAGCGGAACTGCTCGGCGCCGGGATAGCGCAGCAGCAGGCAAGCGTGCTGCAGCAGGTCCGCCGGCTCGGCGGGCGCGGGGTGCCCGGCCAGGTAGGCCGGCGCCGCGCACAGGACCCGCTCGATCTCCGCGACCTTCCGCAGGGTGAAGGTGGAATCGCGCATCTGCGACAGGCGGACCGCGACGTCGACCGCCTCCTGCACGAGGTCGAGGAGGTGCTCCGACAGGCGCAGGCGGACATCGGTCTCGCCGTGGCGGGCGCGGAAGCGCGGCACGAGCGGCGCGACGACCCGGCGGCCGAGACCGAGCGGCGCCGTCACCTTCAGCACCCCGCGCGGCACCGCGCCCGCGGTCTCGACGCTCTTCTCCGCCTGCTCGACCGCCGCGGTGATGTCGAGGCAGCGGTCGTAGAAGATCCGGCCGGCCTCCGTGAGGCTCATGCGCCGCGTCGTCCGGGTGAGCAGGAGGCAGCCGAGATGCTCCTCCAGGGTCTGGATCCGGTAGCTCACCACCGACGGTGACAGCCGCAGCGAGCGGCCGGCGGCCGAGAAGCTCCCCGTCTCCGCCGAGCGCAGGAAGATGCGGATGCTTTCCAGGGAAATCATGGGCGGGGATCGTCAGGAGCGGTTCGGACCTGTCAACGGACTGTCCCGACATTTTGAACTCGGCGTCCGACCCGATCATCCCCCGCGGCGTGACGTTTCGGTCGGTGCAGCCCGCTCCGTCATTGCGAGCGCAGCGAAGCAACCCAGGGCTGCGGGACATCGGGGAACGTGGTGCCGGCTGGATGGCTTCGCTCCGCTCGCAACGACGGCGGAACCGATCTGATCAACCGAAACGGCATCAGAAGACGTGGAACGCGACGCCGGCGAGGAAGCTCTTCTCCTCGGTGCCCTTGAAGGTCGCGGTCTCGACGTTCCCGAACTTGTTGTGCCAGTACTGGAACCCGACGAAGACATCGACCCGGTTGGGCTGATCGTAGACGAGCTTGCCGAGATCGAGCACGAGGTTGGTGCGCGACAGGACTTCGAGCCCGCGGGGCGGGTTGAAGGCGAAGGCGGCCGGATTGCTCACGCCCCGCCCCTTCGGCAGCACGATGTTGTTGAAGCCGACGAGGCTGAGCGGCAGCCCCGTGAAGGTCAGGGGAAAGCTGTAGACCAGCTCGAATTCCGGGACCGTGTCGAAGCTCTGGTCGCGGTCCGGCTGGAGATTGAACCCGTTCCGGTTCCACTCCTTGTAGGCTTGCACGGAGAGGTTGAGAAAGCCCGCCGGCACGTCGAAGGCGAAGTTCAGGCCGCCGACGATGTCGCGCTTCTTCGAGCCGAAGGCGTCGTTCTGGGCGTTGGCGTCGAAGCCGAAGGCCAGCGACACCTCCTTGACGAGGCCGGGAACGGTGAAGGCCTTCGTGCCCGTGAGCGCGTTGAGGCTCAGCGTGCCGCGATACAGCCCGTAGGCTTCGGTGTTGCCGTAATCGGCGAAGAACGGGGCGGCGACGGAGCCCGGCGCGTTGGTGGTGCCGGCCGGGAACTGGGAGCCGGACTTGAGGATGTCGAGGGAGAAGAAGTTCGTCCCGTAGGCCCAGGCATCGGCGTGGGAGATGTTCAGGATGTGCTTGGGCGCCGCGCGGGAGACGAAGCTGCCGTCGGGGCGCTGGATCTGGATTCCGGGCGAGACGGTGGGGAACTGGTAGCGGTAGCTGATCTGGGTGTCGGCGAAGAGGAAGAACGGGCCGTCCTCCACCACCGTCGTGGCCTCGGGCGCCACCGGCGCCGAGGAGGCCGTCCCGAGGTCCTGCGCCCCCGCCGCGCACGTCATCCCGAGCGGCAGCAGCGCGGCCGCGATCCGACAAGCCATGGTCATGTCCGCCCCCTCCTCCCGGCCGCCTTCAGTGCGAAGCGTCGGCCCGCAAACCCGCGCGCTGGCGCGCGACCTCGTCCGGCGTGACCGCCTGACCCTGCCCGCCCCACTCGGCCCGCATCCAGGTCGCGAGGTCGGCGAGCGCCGCGTCGTCGATCAGGGCGGCGAAGGGCGGCATGGCCTCCATCCGCTCGTTGCCCGGGAAGCGCTGCGCCGGGAGCCCGACGAGGATCGCCCGCAGGAGACCGCCCGCGCCCGCGACCCGCATCGCGGTGTTCGTCCGCAGCGGCACGGAGACGTGGGGGATCCCCTCCCCCGCCCCGCCGTGGCAGCCGGCGCAGAGGCCGGCGTAGCTGGCCCGACCCCCGGCCGCGACCGCCGCGGGGATCGCCGCGGGGGTGGCGGCGACCGGCGTCTCGGGCTCGGCCGGCAGGGCGTCGCGGTCGAACAGGTAGGCGGAGAGCGCCGTGAGGTCGGCCGCGTCCATGTGCTGCGTCGAGAAATGCACGACGTCGAACATCTGGTGCGTCGCGCCGCCCTGGGCCGAGAGGCCCGTGCGCATGAACCCGACGAGCCCGTGCGGGGTGAAGCCCATCCGCGCGAGGCCCGCGGGCGTGATGTCGGGCGCCTCGACGCCCTCGATCGTGGCGCCGCGATAGACGGCGTCCGGGCGCATGGCCTGGAGCGCGTTGCGCGGCGTGTGGCACTCGCCGCAATGGCCGAGGGCGTCGGCGACGTAGCGGCCCCGGTTCCACAGGGGGGAGCGGCCCGGATCGGGCGCGGCGACCGTGGCCGGCAGGCTCAGGAGGTTCCAGGCCGCCAGGGTCCAGCGCTGGTCGAACGGGAAGGCGAGGGTATTGGCCCTGTTCTCCACCGCGACCGGCGCGCGGGTCATCAGGTAGGCGTAGAGGGCGTCGACATCCTCCGGCGTCAGGCCGCGATACGACGTGTAGGGCATCGCCGGGTAGAGGTGGCGGCCGCCCGGCGCGATCCCGTCGCGCAGGGCCCGGTGGAAGTCGGCGCGGCTCCAGCCGCCGATGCCCTGCGGGCTCGGCGAGATGTTGGTGGCGTGGATCGTGCCGAAGGGCGTCTCCAGGGGCAGTCCCCCCGCCCAGGGGGCGCCGCCCCGGGCCGTGTGGCAGGCGAAGCAGTCGGCCGCGGCGGCGACCTTGGCGCCGCGGGGGGCGAGGCCGCGCACGGCCTCCGCGCTCAGCGGGGTCTCGACGTCGCGCGCGACGACGCTGCGCTCCAGGGCGCCGGAGGCGACGAGGCCGGCCGCCGAGACGGCCACCGCGAGGGCGGCGGCGAGCCCGGCGCCGACGCGCCGCGCGGGGGTGGTGAGGGACGGGATCCGCACGGCGCGCCTCAGGCGGTCACCAGACCGGGGGTCGCCAGCACGAGGTCGCGCACCGCCTGATGGTAGCGGACGTAGCCCGTGCAGCGGCAGATGTGGCGGTCGAGCGCCTCGGTGACGACCCGCTCGACCTCGTCGCGGCGGATCGGCTCGCGGCGCAGGCGCTCGATGAGCACGCTCGCCCCGGTGACGAAGCCCGGCGTGCAGTAGCCGCACTGGAAGGCGAAGGTCTCGATGAAGGCCTGCTGGACCGGCGAGAGCACGACGGTGCCGTCCGGCGCGGTGCGGGCATGGCCCTCGACGGTGCGGATGCTGCGCCCCTCGAACCAGTGGGCGCCGGTGATGCAGGCGCGCATCTCCCGCGGGCCGGCCGCCTCCTCCAGCATCACCGTGCAGGCGTGGCAGATGCCCTGCCCGCAGCCCATGCGGCTGCCGGTGAGGCCCAGCCACTCGTGCAGGACGTCGAGCAGGCTCGTGCCGACGGGGACGGGGATCGGACCGACGGCCGCGCCGTTCACGCGGAGCGAGAGGTCCTTGATCTCGATGGCGGCGCTCATGCCAGTGCCTCGCGGATGCGCTCGGGCCGGATGGGGAGTTCGTGGAAGCGGTGGCCGATCGCGTGCGCGACGGCGTTGGCCAGCGCCGGGACGACGGCGATCATCACGACCTCGGCGACGCCCTTGGGCGGGTCGGTCTCGGAGAGCGGCGGCAGGATCTCCACCGTCTGGTTCCACGGGGCCACGTCGCGGGCGCGCGGGAGCTCGTAGCGGTTCCAGTTCCACGTGCCGTCGCCGGGGCCGTCCTCGTAGAGGGGCAGCACCTCCTTGAGGGCGTGGCCGATCCCCATGGCGAGGCCGCCCTGCACCTGGCCGGAGACCAGCTCGGGCACGATCTGGCGGCCGCACTCGAGGATCGAGTGGTGGGACAGGATCGTCACGTCGCCGCTGGCGGTGTCGACCGCGACCTCCGCCAGGGTGGCCATCGGCGCGTAGTAGGTCGTGCCGACATTGTTGCGCTGGGTCGGCGGGTAGAAGACCGCCGCCCGGGGCACGAAGTGCCAGCCCGCATCCGCCATCAGGGCGCGGCGCTCGGGCGGGGCCCCGGCGCCGTAGCGCACCGCCAGGGCGTCGATCGGCAGGCGCGTCCGGCCCGTTGCGGGCAGGTCGAACTCGGCCTCGGCCCATTGCCAGCGGTTGAAGGTGTGGAGGGTCACGCCCACCGGCAGCCCGAGCCGGTGCGCCTCGGCGGCCACCGCCTCCAGGGACAGCGGCGGCAGGCCGCCGCCCAGCACTTGCCCGTCCACCAGCCGCAGCTCGTCGCGGGCGACCACGTGGTAGGAGGCCAGCGCCCCGCCGCCGCCGCCCCGCGCCCAGAGCGCGCGGGCGGCGGGCCAGACGGCGTGGTCGACGAGGAACCGCGCGGCCGTCCGGGTGGCGTGGCCGAGGTAGTAGGCGGAGTTGGTCGCGCTCATCGGCGAGGTGAAGCGCGGGGTCCAGCGGGGGTTCTGCGCCCGGCGGTCCTCCTCTTCCTGGGGCGTCGTGTAGGGCTGGTCGGAGGTCTCCAGCGGCATCTCGGGCCAGCGCACCACGCCGAACGCGGTCTCCGAAGGCACCCGGCCGAGGATCTCGGCCACCATGACCGCCTGCGAGGTGGTGACGCCCGGGCCCATCTCGTGGGCGACGTGGCGCAGGCTCAGGCGGCCCCGCGGGTCGAGCTCCAGCGACGCGACCGCCGCCTCGGCGCCCGTACCGTAATCCTTGTGCACCTGCGCGAAGCCGACGCCGTAGCGGCGGCCGGGATGGGCGGCCTCGTAGGCGGCCTTGCGCGCCGCCCGGTCCCGCCAGAGCGGGTGCGCGGCGGCCTTCGTCAGGATCTCCGCGTTGCGCAGCGCCCCGGCCGGGACCGCGCCCTGGCTGTTGCGCTGGCCCGAGCGGAGCACGTTGCGCAGGCGCAGGTCGATCGCGTCGATGTCCAGGAGCGCCGCCGCCTCGTCGACCATCATCTCGGTGGCCGACATGGTCTGGAGCGTGCCGAAGCCCCGGGTCGATCCGGCCTCCACGGCCCGCGAGGCCAGGGCGATCGCCTGGAAGTCGCTCTTCGGCAGGTAGTAGATCGACTGCGCCGCGGTGGCGCCGACGAAGGAGACCGCGACGGAGTAGTTGGGGCGCCCGCCGCCGTCGCAGGCGAAGCGCCCGGTCATGGCCCGGAACCGGCCGCTGGCCCGGTCCACCAGCAGGACGTTGTCCATGCGGAAGGCGTGGCGCTTCAGTCCGTTCTGGAACTGCTCGAACCGGTCGTTGGCGAGGCGCACCGGCCGGCCGCCCGCGTAGAGCGCGGCCACGACGCAGAGGAACGGGAAGATGTGGTGGTCCTTCGTCCCGTACCCGACCGTGTAGCCGACCTTGAGATCGACCTCCCTGAGCGGGAACCGGGATTTCGAGACCAGCGCGGCCGCGGCCTCGGCCACGTCGTAGGGCGACTGCGTCGCCATCATCAGGCGCAGCGTGGCGGTGTCCGGATCGTACCAGACGTTGCCGTTGTCGGCCTCCATGGCCGAGGCGTCCGTCGACTGCGACCGGTAGGTCCGCCGCATCACCAGGGCGTCCGCGCCGGCGCCGTCGATCTCGGCGGCGATGGCGGCCGCCGCCGCCATGCCCCGGGCGAAGGGGCCGTCGTCGCCGGCCTTCGGCCAGGCGGGCTCGTCGCCGGAGAAGCCGGCGAAGATCGGGGACTGCGCGAACGGCGAGAACCGGTCGGGCGCGTCCGGCGCGTCGCCCTCGATCCGCACCCAGCGCGAGGCGCCGTAATGGGCCGGCGGCCTGGGACCGGTCTCGGCGCCGTACTGCACGACGTCGTCGGCGAAGCGCAGGGCGCGCTTGGCCGCGGCGAAGCGCGGGAAGTCGGCGTAGATCAGGATCGCCACCGGCTGCCCGAGCAGGCGCGGCGTCTCGCCCTGCGGCACGAGGAACCAGTCGCCGAAGAAGTCGGCGTGCGGGACCGAGACCCCGTCCGCCACCAGGTCCTCGTGCCGGACGATCCGGTCCGGCCGCAGGGCGGCCGGGAGCCGCGACAGGTCGAGGCCGGTGAAGCGGCGGTCGGCGCGGGTCGCCGCGACGAGGAAGGCGTGGGCTTGGCCGTCGGGCCAGCCGGCGAGGTCGCGGGCTCGGTAGTCGCGGGAGAAGGTCTTGGCGCCCGTGACCTTGGCGACGGCGTCGAGGCGGTAGCGGGGCCGGCCCGGCGCGACCCACGGGGAGCCGGCGGACAGGCCGGTCTCGGCGAGCTGCGCCCGGGCCGGGGGCGCCAGGAAGGAGACCTTCACGGCGACGCCCGCCGCCGCGCCGGCCTTCAGGAAGTGGCGCCGCGAGAGCGCCTTGATGGTCTCGGCCGACATGGCTTCTCCCCTCAGGCCCGGTCCAGGACGGCCGCGTGCGGGAAGGCGGGCTCCGCGTCGGCGACGCGGTGCTCGGCCCCGGCACCGAGACGGTCCGAGTTCAGCAGCAGGTTGAGGACGATCGCCCCGATGGCGCCGAGGGTGATCCCGCTGTGCAGGATCGGCCCGGCCCAGTCCGGCGCCGTGGCGGCGAAGAGCTTCGGCGCCGCCATCGGGATCAGGCTCAGGCCGATGCTGACCGAGACGACGATCTGGTTCCGGCGATCCCCGAGATCGGCGCCGCCCACGATCTTGAGGCCCGCCGCCGCGACCATGCCGAAGATCACGATGCCGGCGCCGCCGAGCACGGCGGGCGGGATCGACGCCACCGCGAAGGCGACCTTGGGCAGGAGGCTGACGCCCAGGATGATGAAGCCCGCCGCGACCGTGACGTAGCGGCTGCGCACCCGCGTCATGTTCACGAGGCCGACGTTCTGGGAGAACGAGGTGTGCGGGAAGGTGTTGAGGCAGCCCGCGATCAGCGTCGAGAGCGAGTCCGCCATCAGGCCGCGGGTCAGGGTCCGCTTGTCCACCGGGCGCCCGACGATGTCGCCCACCGCCAGGAACATGCCGGTCGACTCGACCAGCGTGACCATCATGACGATGCACATCGCCGCCACGGCCGTCAGGTGGAAGGTCGGCCAGCCGAAGTGGAACGGCGTGACGAGGGCGATGAGCGGGCGCTCGGCCAGCCCGTCGAGGCGGAACAGGCCGAGCGGCCAGGCGAGGCACAGGCCCGCGACGAGGCCGATCAGCACGGCGACGTTGGCGACGAAGCCGGTGGCGAAGCGGCTGACCACCAGGATCACCGCCAGGACGAAGGCCGCGACGCCGAGATGGACCGGGGCGCCGAAATCGGCGGCCCCGAATCCGCCGCCCGCCCAGTTGATCCCGACCGGCAGCAGCGTGACGCCGATGATCAGGATGACCGTGCCGGTGACCAGCGGCGGGAAGAAGCTCGCGAGCCTGGAGAAGAACGGCCGGAGCAGCAGGCCGAACACACCCGCCCCGATGGTCGCGCCGAAGATGCCCGGCAGGCCGATCGTCGGGTCCTGCGCCATCGCCACCATCGGGCCGACCGCCGCGAAGCTGACGCCCATGATGACCGGCAGGCGGATGCCGAAGATCCCCAGGCCGAGGGACTGGATCAGGATCGCGATGCCCGTCACCAGCAGGTCGCAGTTGATCAGGTAGGCGACCGTCTCGGTCGGCAGGTTCATCGCGGCGCCGAGGATGAGCGGCGGCGCCACCGCCCCCGCGCTCATCACGAGCACGTGCTGCATGCCGTAGGCGAGGAGCTTGGGAAGGGGCGGGATCGCGTCGACCGCGTCCACCTCGGGCGTTGTCCTGTCGTGAGACGTCATGGGCGTGTCCTCCGCCAGCCGGGACCTGTCGAGGCGTCGTCCCGTGATGGTGTCGTCGGGGACCCGGCAGCGGTGGCCGGACCTCTTCCGGGTCCGGGCCGCCAGGAGCGGGTGTGGGGCCAGTCGCAGGGCGGGCCGTGGCGGCACGCCCGGGGGCGGGGGAGCGGGCTCTCGGCGGCCGCTCCGGGGTCATGCGCTGCCGACTTGGCTGGCTCTCAAACCTTGCATGGCTGGCCGCGAATGCCATGCCGGGATTTCGGAAGCAGTTTGCGAAAAATCGCCAAGGTGGCCGGTGGCAGCTGCCGTATGCTGCGGCCCGCTGACGGCCCCGAGACGGTGCGCCCGGCACGGCGTTCCTGCTGCCAGAGGGCGGCATCTGGCCGTGGGGAGGCGTCGCGGCCCGTCCGGCGCGGCCTCCAGGGCGCACCCGGAGAGACGCGATGACCTCCCTGCTGCTGACGAACGCCGACATCCTGGTGACGATGGACGCGCAGCGCCGGGAGATCCCCGGCGGCGCGGTCTACGTGGAGGACAACCGCATCGTCGCCGTCGGCCCCGCCGCCGAGGTGCCGCAGCGGGCCGACACCGTCCTCGACATGCGCGGCCACGCGGTGATGCCGGGCCTCGTGAACACCCACCACCACATGTACCAGACGCTCACCCGCGCGGTGCCGGCCGCGCAGGACGCCGACCTGTTCGGCTGGCTGAAGGCGCTCTACCCGATCTGGGCCCGGCTCACGCCCGAGATGGTCCGCGTCTCGACGCAGACCGCGATGGCGGAGCTGATCCTCTCGGGCTGCACCACGTCGAGCGACCACCTCTACATCTACCCGAACGGTTGCCGGCTCGACGATTCCATCGAGGGCGCCGAGGAGATCGGCATGCGCTTCCACGCCGCCCGCGGCGCGATGAGCGTCGGGGAGAGCGCGGGCGGACTCCCGCCGGACTCGGTCGTCGAGGACGAGGCGGCGATCCTCGAAGACACGCGCCGTCTGATCGAGCGCTGGCACGATCCGGAGCGCTTCGCCATGCGCCGGATCGTGGTGGCGCCCTGCTCACCGTTCTCGGTGAGCCGCGGCCTGATGCGCGATGCCGCCGAGCTGGCCCGGCACTACGGCGTCTCGCTCCACACCCACCTCGCGGAGAACGACGACGACGTCCGCTACAGCCTGGAAAAATTCGGGATGACGCCGGCGGAGTACGCCGCCGACCTGGGCTGGACGGGCCCCGACGTGTGGCACGCCCACTGCGTCAAGCTCGACCGCGCCGGAATCGCGCTGTTCGGCCGGACCGGGACCGGGGTGGCCCACTGTCCCTGCTCCAACATGCGCCTCGCCTCGGGCATCGCGCCCGTCCGGCAGATGCGGTGCGAGGGCGTGCCGGTCGGGCTCGGCGTCGACGGCTCGGCCTCCAACGACGGGTCGCACATGCTGGGCGAGGCGCGGCAGGCCATGCTGCTCGCCCGCGTCGGCTTCGGGCCGGCGGCCATGACCGCGCGGGAGGCGCTGGAGATCGCGACGCTGGGCGGCGCGAAGGTGCTGAACCGGGACGATATCGGCGCGCTGGCCCCCGGCATGGCGGCCGACATCGTCGCCTTCGACCTGCGGGGCCTCGGCATGGCGGGGGCGCTGCACGATCCTGTCGCCGCCCTCACCTTCTGCGCGCCGCAGACGGTGGCCTGGAGCGTCATCAACGGGAAGATCGTGGTCCGCGAGGGCCGCCTGACGACCCTCGACACCGGGGCGCTGACCGCCCGCCACAACGCCCTCGCGGCGGCCCTGGTGCGGGACGAGGCGTAGGCCGGCCTACTCATCCTCCGCAGAGGGGCTCGCGGATCCAGACATCGGGTTCGGCGACGCGGCTCCAGGATCGGGCGCGCGTCCCCGTCAGCGTCGATGTTCTCTGGAGATTTGAGAAGATCCTGGCACGCAGAGATGGAGCCAGGTTAATGCCCTCTTATAATTTCTTCGATTGATAATTCATGTGCGACCGTCTTTGCGAGCGGAGCGAAGCAACCCAGAGCAGCGCAGCGCCTGTAAAGGTCGCGCGACCCTGGGTCACTTCGCTTTGCTCGTGATGACGGCGAGGAATGCGTCGACCCAAGCATTCGGCCGGAAACTGTATTGCCCTCGGGCCGCGCCCGTCGTGCCCGTCAGACATCCACCTCGGCCGCCAGCTCCTTGGCCACCGCGCGGTCGACCGCCACCGCGGCGACCGCGAGGTCCTGCAGCCCGACCCCGGTGCCGTCGAACAGGGTGATCTCGGACTCCGAGACGCGGCCGGGGTGATCGCCGTTGATCACCGCCCCGATCTCCACGATGGAATCCGCGGCGAGGAGCCCCCGCGCGACGGCGTGCTGCGCCTCGCCGATGCTGACCGACTGCGCGACCTCGTCGGTGAACACCGTGGCGGCGGCGAGCAGTTCGGCCTCCACCTCCTGCTTGCCGCGCGTGTCCGTCCCCATGCAGGCGAGGTGCGTGCCCGGCCGGACCTGCGCGGCCTTCAGGATCGGCGCGAAGGAGGACGTGATCGTCACGACGACGTCGGCCTCGGCGCCGAGGCGGTCGAGGTCGACCGCCTCGAACGGCACGCCGCGCTCCCGCGCCACCGCCTCCATCCGGCCGAACATGCCGGGATGCAGGTTCCACGCGAGGACCCGCTCGAACGGCCGCTGCGCCAGCGCGGCGCGCAGCTGGAACGCCGACTGGTGGCCCGCGCCGATCATGCCCAGCACCCGCGCATCTTTGCGGGCAAGGTGCCGGACGGAGATGGCGCAGGCCGCGGCCGTGCGCAGCGCGGTGAGGAGGTTCCCTCCGACGACGGCCCGGCAGCGGCCGGTATCGGCGTCGAACAGGAACACCGTCGACTGGTGGTTGGTCAGGCCCTTCGCGGCGTTGCCGGGCCAGAAGCCGCCGGCCTTGAGGCCGAGCGCGAGACTGTCCCGGTCGAAGCCCGACTTGAAGCCGTAGAGCGCGTCGGCGTGGCCGATGGCTTCCCGGACGACCGGGAAGTTGCCGGCCCGCCGCCGCGCCATGGAGGCGAAGACCTGCTCGACGGCGGTAAAGCACTCCGCCTCGGTCAACAGCCCGTCGATCGCGTGCTCGGGAACGATGATCATCGCGGATGTGTCCTCAATTCGTGAGCCGGCATGTCGCCCCCGTCATCGCGGGCGTCGCGAAGCGACCCAGGGCAGCGGGCCCCATCCAGGCGCGTCCCCGGATCGCTGCGCCGCGCTCGCGATGACGGACGGTGTGCAGGGTGCGTCAGTAGGCCTTGCCGCGGGCCGAGACCGGCCAGAGCGTCTCGACCCGGCCGTTGCGGACGCCGACGTACCAGTCGTGGACGTTGCAGGTCGGATCGCAGTGGCCGGGGACGAGGCGCAGACGGTCGTTGACCTTCAGCCGGCCCTCGGGATCCTCGATCACCCCGTGCTCGTCCGAGCACTTGATGTATTTCACGTCGTCGCGGCCGAAGACGAAGGGCAGGCCGGAATCGACCGACTGCACCTTCAGGCCCGCGTCGCAGATCGCCTTGTCGGCCTTGGCGTGGCTCATCACGCTGGTGAGGATGAACAGGGCGTTCTGCCACTCGCCCGCGTCGATGCGCTTTCCGTCCCGGTCGCGGATACGCCCGTAATCGGCGTCCATGAACGCGTAGCTGCCGCATTGCAGCTCGTTGTAGACGCCGGATCCCGCCTCGAAATAGTAGCTGCCGGTGCCGCCGCCGCTGACGAGCTCCGGCTCGAGGCCCTCCCGGTTCAGCGCCGCGACGGCGTCGCGCACCTGGGCGATGGCCGCGTCGAGCTTGGCCCGCCGCTCCTCGTAGCCGTCGATGTGCTGCATGGCGCCCTGGTAGGCCTGGAGGCCCGCGAAGCACAGGTTCGGCGCGGCCGCGACGGCCTGGGCGATCGCCACCACCTCGGGGGTCGTCCGCACGCCGCAGCGGCCGGCGCCGCAATCGATCTCGACGAAGCAGTCGAGCTGCGTGCCGTGCCGCTGCGCCGCCGCCGAGAGGTCGGCGACGTTCGCCACGTCGTCGAGGCAGACGATGATTCGGGCACCGTGCAGCGGCAGCCGCGCCAGCCGGTCGATCTTGCCGGGGTCGCGCACTTGGTTCGAGACCAGGATATCCTTGATGCCCGCGCGGGCGAAGACTTCCGCCTCCGAGACCTTCTGGCAGCATACGCCGCAGGCGCCGCCGAGGCTCTGCTGAAGCTTCAGGATATCGACGGACTTGTGCATCTTGCCGTGGGCGCGGTGGCGCATCCCGTGCGCCTTGGCGTAGTCGCCCATCTTGCGGATGTTGCCTTCCAGCGCGTCGAGATCGACGATCAGGCAGGGCGTCTGGATCTCGTCCTCGCGCATACCGGGCAGCGCGGGGACGTCGAAGCCGACTTCGAGATCGGCGGATCGGGCGTTCATGTGCATCGTGGGCCTCCCGTTATTGCCAGGGCAGCGCGTCGAGATCGACGTTCCCGCCCGTGATGATCACGCCCACCCGCTTGTTCGCGAAGATGGGGCGGTTCTTCAGCACTGCCGCCAGGGCGACGGCGCTGGACGGCTCCATGACGATCTTCAGCCGCTTCCAGATCAGCTGCATCGCCGCGACGATCTCGGCCTCGGAGACTGTGAGGATATCCGCGACGTGGTGGCGGACGAAGTGCCAGGTGAGGTCCTTCAGCGGCACCTTCAGGCCGTCCGCGACCGTCACCGGCGCGTCGTCGGCGATGATCCGTCCGGCCTTCAGGCTGCGATGGGCGTCGTCGGCCTGCTCGGGCTCCGCCGCGTAGACGGCGATGTGCGGGGCGAGCCCGGCCAGCGTCAGGCAGGTGCCCGATACCATGCCGCCGCCGCCGATCGGGGCGATCACCGCGTCGAGATCCGGGACCTGCGCGATCAGCTCGCGGGCGCAGGTCGCCTGCCCGGCGATGACGCGGCGATCGTTGTAGGGATGCACGAACTCCGCGCCGGTCTCGGCGACGACCTCGGCGAACACGGCCTCGCGCGATGAGGTGGACGGCTCGCACTCCACCACCCGGCCGCCGTAGCCGCGCACGGCGTCCTTCTTCGCCTGGGGCGCGGTGCGCGGCATCACCACCGTGCAGGGGATGCCGCGCCGGCCCGCCGCGTAGGACAGGCAGGTGCCGTGGTTGCCCGACGAGTGGGTCGCCACGCCCCGGGCAGCCTGCGCGTCGGTGAGGCTGAAGACGGCGTTCGAGGCGCCCCGCGCCTTGAAGGCGCCGGCCTTCTGCAGGTTCTCGCACTTGAAGAACAGCTGCGCGCCGGCCGCTTCGTCGATGATCCGCGAGGTAAGGACCGGCGTCTCGTGGATGAAGGGCCGGATGCGCTCGTGGGCGGCCAGGACGTCGTCGAGGGTGGGCGTGATCAGGGCGCTTTCCATGGCGCTCCCCTCAGGCGGCGGCGCGCAGGGCGGCGGCCGGGGCGCGGCGGTACACCGCCTGCGCGGCCGCGACCCCCGATCCCAGCGCGATGCGCAGGCCGAGATCGGCCATCGCCATCTCGGCGGCGGCGATCCCCGACAGCGCCATCACATCCGTGAGGCTGCCGAGGTGGCCGATGCGGAAGACCTTCCCGGCGACCTCGCCGAGGCCCACCCCGAAGGCGACGTCGTAGTGGCGCGCCGCGTGTGTGACGATCCGCGTGGCGTCGAAGCCCTCCGGGGTGCGGATCGCGCTCACCGTGTCCGAGTAGAGGTCCGGGCGCGCGGCGCAGAGTTCCAGGCCCCAGGCGGCGACGGCGGCGCGGATCCCGTCCGCGATGCGGCGGTGCCGGGCGAAGACGGTCTCGAGCCCCTCGGCCAGGAGCAGTTCCGTCGACAGCTTCAGGCCGTTCAGGAGGCCGACCGCCGGCGTGTAGGGATAGGCGCCGTTGGGGTAACCCTTCGCCATGTCGCGGATGTCGAAATAGGTCCGCGGCAGCGTCGCCGTCGCCGTGGCGGCCATGGCCTTGGGCGAGAACGCCACGATGGCGAGGCCCGCGGGCAGCATGAAGCCCTTCTGCGAGCCCGTCACGGCGACATCGACGCCCCACTCGTCCATGCGGAAATCCATGGACGCGATCGAGCTGACGCCGTCGACCAGCAGCAGAGCCGGGTGGTTGCTGGCATCCAGCGCGCGGCGCACGGCGGCGACGTCCGAGCGGACGCCGGTCGCCGTCTCGTTGTGCGTGACGAGCACGGCCCGGATGCGGTGCGCCTTGTCGGCCGCGAGGGCCTCGGCGAAGCGATCCGCCGGAAGCCCCTCGCCCCACGGGGCTTCGATGACCCGGACATCGAGGCCGTGGCGGCGGGTCATGTCGATCCAGCGGTGGCTGAACATGCCGTGGCGCGCCGCCAGCACCGTGTCGCCGGCGCTGAGCGTGTTGGAGAGCGCGGTCTCCCAGCCGCCCGTCGCCGTCGACGGGAAGATGAACACCTCGGCGTCCTCGCTCTTCAGGACCTTCTTCACGCCGGCGAGCGCCGGATGAAGGATCTGCGCGAACAGCGGCGACCGGTGATCCAGCGTCGGCATGTCGGCCGCGCGGCGAAGCACTTCCGGCATATTGGTCGGGCCGGGAATGAAGACGGGATTCTGTGCGAACATCGGCGGCGCTCTCCTCCAATACGGGAACGATAGCACCGCCGACACCGTATTGATATTTTCTTGAAAAACTTTTTCATCGATGAGCAAGGCGCGAAAAGACACGCCGTGGCAACGTCTTACCTTTTTCCGTTGTGAGAAAAATTTTTCCATCCTAGGAATTGCGCGGGATCGGCGAAGGCGAGAACGCCATGGATTCGGGAAACCGGCGGCGCGGGCGGCCGAAGGGGTTCGGCGGCGCCAAGCCCACGGCGACCATTCAGGCGCTCGACCGCGCCCTCGATGTCCTCGACGTCCTGGCGGGCGGCGACGGGCTGACGCTCTCGGAACTGGCCGGCAGGCTCGAGCAATCCGTGGCGACCATGCACCGGGTCCTCGCGACGCTCGAGCGCCGCGGCCTCGTCGAGATCAGCGCCGACAAGCAGGAGTGGCACGTCGGTGCGGAGGCCTACCGGCTCGGATCGGCGTTCCTGCGCCGCCACAACGTCGTCGAGCGGAGCCGGTCGATGATGTGGACGCTGATGCAGGAGACCGGCGAGACCTCCAATCTCGGCGTCGAGAAGGACGGCAACGTCCTGTTCGTCAGCCAGGTGGAGACCCACGAGACGATCCGCGCCTTCTTCCCGCCGGGCTCCCTGTCGCCGCTGCACGCGTCGGGCATCGGTAAGGCTCTGCTGAGCACCTACGCGCCGGCCCGGATCGAGCGCCTGTTCCGGGGAAAGACCTTCGCGCGGTTCACCGACAAGACCATCGGCTCACTTGACCAACTGCGCGACGACGTCGAGGCGACCCGCCGCCGGGGCTACGCGATCGACGATGAGGAGCGGAGCATCGGGATGCGCTGCGTCGCCGCCCCGATCCTCAACGTCCACGGCGAGGCCATCGCGGGGATCTCGGTGTCGGGGCCGACGCACCGGCTGTCCGACGAGAAGCTGCGCGCGATCGGCGAGCGGGTGCGGAGAGGCGCCGCCGCGGTCTCGCGCGCCCTCGGAGCGCCCGCCGCGACGATGACCGCGACGCCCGACGCGCCGGGCGCGCCCGACCGGGACTGACCAGCGGTGCTCCAGTGCGGCGAGGCGCGCCCTAGCGCCCGGGATGCCGGCGGCGCGGATCGACGGTGCCGACCGCCGACGGGGGCCTGCCGTCGCCGTCGAGGATACCGGCGCGCCCGTCCGGCGCCGTCCGCGGATCCGCGAGCGTCGCGCGGCCCTGGAGGCCGCCGGGGGCGGTGACGGCCGGGATGCCGGCGGGGGCGGTGAAGCTCTGCGCCAGGGCGGGCCCGGACAGGCCGATCCCGATCACGGCGCCGATCAGAAGACGAGAGGTCATGGCGGAGGTCCAGCTCAGGTCTGTCGCCGGGATCATCCCGGCCGCGTTACGCCTCGATGTGGGATCCGCGACCCCGGGGTCCAACACGCAGGACGAGCCCCCGTGTGCCCGCGCACGGCGCCGCGTGCCGCGCCGCCCGGACGGTGCTGCCCCGCGGCCCGCGTCCGCCCCGCAGGGCTCCGTGACCGTGGCGGGCGAAAGTCCGGAACGGAGAAGCCGAGCTTCGAGTTGAGGGGCGGCTGAATCAGGGGCCATCCGTGAGACCGTCTCTCCTCGCCACGCTCGGGCTGCTGCTCGTCGCCTACCCGCACGCGTCCGGGGCGCAGGGCGTTCCGGACTCGCGAGGCGTCCAGAGCGTCCAAGACGTGCAGGATGTCCGAGACCTGCCGGCCGCGACCGTCGAGCCGGGCGAGCCTCGCCCGGGACCGCCCCCGCCGCTCCCGGACATCTCGGACCCGAACGGACGGGCCGGCGAGGCCCTGAACGAGCCCGGCGAGCGCTCCGGCATCCCGAAGACCTTGCGCTCCTCCGGATCGAAGGCGGGCGGGCCGGCCAACGACCTCAACCCGAGCGGGCAGGCAGAGGCGCCGGCACCGCCGAAGGGCGACCTGGGCCGGGTCATCGCCGGCAAGGAGCTGTTCCACGGCAATTACTGCGGCACGGGTCAGCGCGGCGAGGGGCTGCCGCCGACCGACGCCCTCGATGCCGCGTGCATGCGCCACGACGCCTGCTACGACGCGGCGGGCTACCGTTCGTGCGCCTGCGACGCGACGCTGAGGCGCGAGGCTTCCACCGTGTCGGACAGCCCGGACGCGGCGCTGGAGGTGCGGCGCCGGGCGCTGAGCGTGATCGAGGCTACCGCCGCGATGGCGTGCCGCGCGCCCTGAGCGCCCGCCGCGATGCGGGAATCTCGCCCCGGTGACGCCACCATGGACTTGCATCCCGGCGCATGCCTGCTTTGACGGGCCGCAGTCGAAGTCCGGTCTCGCCCCTTGTCCCACCGCACCGCATCGCAGGGTCCTGTCGCGCCCGCCGCCCGCCGCGGGGCGGGCGCGGCGCGCTGGATCCCGCCCGCGATCCTGGCCGCCGGCCTCCTCGCGACCGGGCTGAGCACGGCCCTCACCTGGCAGGCGGCGGCGCTGCGCGACCGCCTGACCTTCGAGCACGCCACCGAGATCGAGCTGCGCACGGTCGAGGACCAGTTCCGCACCTACACGGCGCTCCTGCGCGGCGCCGCCGGCCTGTTCGCAGCCGACGGCGACACCGTCACGCTGGCCCAGTTCCGGGCCTACGTGCAGCGGATCGAGTTCCAGCGCCTCTACCCCGGCTTCCTCGGCATCGGCTTCACGCCGACCCTGCCCGCCTCCGCGCGGGAGACGTTCGCCGCGCGCGCCGCGGCCCTGGGCGTCGAGAATGCCCGGGTCCGGCCGCCGACCGACAACCCGATGATCAGCCCGGTCCTGTTCGCCGAGCCGCCGAACCCGCGCAACCTCGCCGCCATCGGCTACGACGTGATGTCGGACCCGGTGCGGCGCGACATGGTCGAGCGGGCCCGCGACACCGGCCAGCCGGCCGCCTCGGCGCGGATCCAGCTCGTGCAGGAGATCGACGCGAACAAGCAGGCGGGCTTCCTCGTCGCCATGCCGGTCTATGCCGGCGGCGTCGTGCCGCCGGACCTCGAGGACCGGCGGCGGCGCTACCTGGGCTTCGTGTTCGGCGCCTTCCGGGCCGACGACCTGTTCAACAGCATCGTGGCGGCGGAGGCCGAGGAGGACGCGGCCTTCGCCATCTACGACGGCGCGCCGAGCGAGGCGAACCTGCTGCACCGGTCCGCGCGGGCCTCCGCCGCCGTGGCGGGACGCCTCACCCGCGAGGCGCATCTGGAACTCGGCGGCCGCACCTGGACCGTCGCGTTCGCGCAGCGCGTCTCGCCCCGGCGCGGCTCGGCGCTGCCGGAGATCTGGCTCGTCTGCGGCGGCGGCCTGTTCGCCACCGCCCTGCTGGCCTTCGCGGCCTACCGGCAGCGCCGCACGCAGGACGAGATCCGCCAGCTCAACGCGTCGCTGGAGGCCCGCGTCGAGGAGCGGACGCGCGATCTCCGGGCGGCGGCCGACCGTCTGCGGCAGGCCGGGGAGGAGCGGGCGCGCATGGAGGAGGCGCTGCGCCAGTCGCAGAAGATGGAGGCGGTGGGCCAGCTCACCGGCGGGCTGGCGCACGACTTCAACAACCTTCTGGCGGGCATCTCGGGCTCGCTGGAGCTCATCGAGGCCCGCATCGCCCAGGGGCGGTCGAAGGATGTCGGCAAGTACATCGCCGCCGCCCAGGGCGCCGCCCGGCGGGCCGCGGCCCTCACCCACCGCTTGCTCGCGTTCTCGCGCCGCCAGACGCTGGCGCCCAGGGCGATCGACGCCGACCGGCTGGTCCGCGGGATGCTCGACCTGATCCAGCGCACGGTCGGGCCGAGCGTCGAGGTGCGGCACGTCGGGGCGGACGCGCTCTGGGCCGCGCTCGCGGACCCGTCCCAGCTGGAGAACGCGCTCCTGAACCTCTGCATCAACGCGCGGGACGCGATGCCCGGGGGCGGCCGGATCACCATCGAGACCGACAACCGCTGGATCGACCGGCAGCAGGCCGACGCCCAGGACATGCCGGAGGGGCCGTACCTGTCGCTGTGCGTGTCCGATACCGGCACCGGCATGCCCCCAGAGGTCGTTGCCCGGGCCTTCGACCCGTTCTTCACCACCAAGCCGATGGGCGAGGGCACCGGCCTCGGCCTGTCGATGATCTACGGCTTCGCCAAGCAATCCGGCGGGCAGGTCCGGATCACCTCGACGGTCGGCCAGGGCACGAACGTGTGCATCTACCTGCCGCGGCACTTCGGCGAGGCGGACGCGGACCGGCCCGACCCGGGCCGGGGCCTGATGGCGCAGGCCGAGGCGGGCGAGACCGTGCTGATCGTGGACGACGAGCCGACGGTGCGCATGCTGGTGACGGACGTGCTGAGCGACCTCGGCTACACGGCGATCGAGGCCGCGGACGGCGCGGGCGGCCTCAGCGTGCTGCAATCGGGTGCGCGGATCGACCTGCTCGTCACGGATGTCGGCCTGCCCGGCGGCATGAACGGGCGCCAGATGGCCGACGCCGCCCGGGTCGGCCGACCGGAGCTGAAGGTGCTGTTCATCACCGGCTTCTCCGAGACCGCGCTGCCGGGCGACGGGCGTCTCGAGCCCGGCATGGCGGTGCTGACCAAGCCCTTCGCCGTGGAGGCCCTGGCCGCCCGCATCCGCGAGCTGATCGCGCGCTGAGCCGGGCCGGCCGCGACGGCGGCGCATCGCCTGTCTCGAGGTGCGCCGGATCGGCGCAGGGCGCCCTCGGGCGGCACGGCCGCGGCCACCGCCGCCCTGCCATTCGTTGAGATCGCGGCCCCGGAGGCCTATGCAGGGACACCATGGAACTCCAAGCGTCCACCGCCCGTCCCCTGGCGCCCCCCGTCCGCACGCCGTCGCCGCGCGGGCCCGCTGCGCCGTTCCTGCCCATGAGCCGCGCCGAGATGGCGGCCCTGGGATGGGAGTCCTGCGACATCGTGCTGGTGACGGGCGACGCCTACGTGGACCATCCGAGCTTCGGCATGGCCATCATCGGCCGGCTGCTCGAGTCGCAGGGCTTCCGGGTCGGCATCATCGCCCAGCCCGACTGGCACTCGGCGGAGCCGTTCAAGGCGCTCGGCAAGCCGAACCTGTTCTTCGGCGTCACCGGCGGCAACCTCGATTCGATGGTGAACCGCTACACGGCGGACCGGCGGTTGCGCCACGACGACGCCTACACGGCCGGCGGCGAGGGCGGCCGGCGCCCGGACCGCTGCACCATCGTCTACACGCAGCGCTGCCGCGAGGCCTTCAAGGACGTCCCGGTCGTGCTCGGCGGCATCGAGGCATCGCTGCGCCGGATCGCGCACTACGATTACTGGTCCGACAAGGTGCGCCGCTCGATCCTCGCGGACGCCAAGGCGGACCTGCTGATCTACGGCAACGCCGAGCGCGCCGTGGTCGAGGTGGCGAACCGCCTCGCGGCCGGCGAGGCGCCGCACCAGCTCGACGCGATCCGGGGCGTCGCCCTGTTCCGCCGCGTGCCTGCCCACTACACCGAGCTGCCCGCCGACGACCTCGACTCGACGGACGAGGCCGCCACCCGCCGGCCCGGCGAGACCGTGATCCGGCTGCCCGCCTACGACGAGGTCAAGGACGACAAGGAGGCCTACGCCCGCGCCTCGCGCGTGCTGCACCGGGAGGCCAATCCCGGCAACGCGCGCCCCCTCGTCCAGCGCCACGGCGACCGCGACCTGTGGCTCAACCCGCCGCCGATCCCGCTGACCAGCGACGAGATGGACGCGGTCTACGACCTGCCCTACGCCCGCGCCCCGCACCCGTCCTACGGCGACGCGAAGATCCCCGCCTGGGACATGATCAAGTTCTCGGTGACGATCATGCGCGGCTGCTTCGGCGGCTGCACCTTCTGCTCGATCACCGAGCACGAGGGCCGCGTCATCCAGAACCGCTCGGAGGGCTCGATCCTGCGCGAGATCGAGCGGATCCGCGACAAGACCCCGGGCTTCACGGGCGTGATCTCGGATGTCGGCGGGCCGACGGCGAACATGTACCGGATGGCCTGCAAGGACCCGAAGATCGAGGCGGCGTGCCGGCTGCCCTCCTGCGTCTTCCCGGACGTCTGCCCGAACCTGAACACCTCGCACGACGACCTGATCCGGCTCTACCGCAAGGTCCGCGAGGTGAAGGGCGTCAAGAAGGTGATGGTCGCCTCGGGCGTGCGCTACGACCTCGCGGTGAAGAGCCCCGAATACATCAAGGAGCTCGTCACCCACCACGTCGGCGGGCGCCTGAAGATCGCGCCCGAGCACACCGAGCGCGGCCCCCTCGACAAGATGATGAAGCCGGGGATCGGCACCTACGACCGGTTCAAGGAGATGTTCGACGCCGCCGCCAAGGAGGCGGGTAAGAAGTACTACCTGATCCCGTACTTCATCGCGGCGCATCCGGGCACGACCGACGAGGACATGATGCACCTCGCGCTCTGGCTCAAGAAGAACAACTACCGCGCCGACCAAGTCCAGACGTTCCTGCCCTCGCCGATGGCGACCGCAACCGCGATGTACCACACCGAGATCAACACGCTGCGGGGCGTGAAACGCGGCGGCAGCGAGTCGGTCGAGGCGATCAAGGGCCTGCGCCAGCGCCGGCTGCACAAGGCGTTCCTGCGCTACCACGACCCCGAGAACTGGCCCCTGCTGCGCGAGGCGCTGCGGGAGATGGGCCGCGCCGACCTCATCGGGCCGCGGCCGGACCAGCTGGTGCCGTTCTCGCAGCCGCCGGGGACCGGCGCCGGTGCGGGCCGGACGGGCGGCCAGCCGCGACCCCGCTACACGGGCGGCGGCCAGCGCTTCACCACGAAGGGCGTGCCGCTGCGCAAGTGACGGTTCGTGACGGGTTCGGCGCGCCGTAACGAATTGATACGCGCCGGCCATATTGCCGCGCGGCCGGCCGGTCAGCCTCACCGGCGATCGACACGGAGGTCGCGATGGCTGTCGCCTGCCCTGTTCTGACGCCCGAAGAGCGCGAGGCGTCCGAGATCCTGGACGCCGCGCAGCGCGCGATGATGGAGACGGTGCAGGCGGCGGTGGCGGAGGCCGCCGCGCGGGTGCGCCAGCAGAACCTCGATGCCGGCCTCGACCTCGCCCCGCCGCCCCGGGCCTATTTCGAGTCCGTGGTGCACCAGCGGATGTACCTGACGCTCTGCGGGGCGGCGGTCGGCACGTTCGCGGGCGGCGACGCCAGGACGGCGATCGGCCTCATCCGGAATCAGCAGCTGATCGCCAACCGCTACTGGGGGGCCGGGATCGCGGTGACGCCGAGGGCGCCGTGACGGCGGCGCCCGAGAGCGCCGCCGGGATCGTCCTCGCGCGCGTCGACCGGCTCGCCGGGATCAGCGCCTACCCGTGGACCCTGACGCGGCGCGTCTTCAGCCCGCAGCAGGCCGAGGCCGAGGCGCTCGTCCTCGGCTGGATGGCGGAGGCCGGCCTGTCGGCCCGGCGCGATCCCGCCGGCAACCTCGTCGGCCGGATTGAGGGCGCGGTTCCGGGCGGCCCGGCCGTCGTCGTCGGGGGCCACGTCGACACGCGCGAGGATGCCGGCCGCTACGACGGGACGCTCGGCGTGCTGATCGGCATCGCCGCCGTCGAGCGCCTGATCCGGCACGGACCGCCGCCGCGCCACGCGGTCGAGGTCGTCGCCTTCGTCGCGGACGCGGCCAGCCGGTTCGGTCCCCGGCAGCTCGGCAGCCGGGCCGTGGTCGGGCGGCTCGCCCCGGACGCGCTGGACTGGGACGACGCCTACGGCGTCACCCTGCGTCGCGCCCTGGAGGCGCACGGGCTCGACCCGGCGCACCTCGCGAGCGCGCGCCGGGCCTCGGACGCGATCCTGGCCTATCTCGAGGTCGCCGCCGAGGCCGGCCCCGTGCTGGAGCGATCGGGAGCGCCGGTCGGGATCGTGCCGGCCCTGTCGGAATCGACGATGCTCCGGGTCACGCTGACAGGCGCCGCCGTCGATGCGGCGGCGAACCCGATGCCGGGCCGGCGGGACGCCCTCGCCGGGGCGGCCGAATGCGTCCTCGTCGCCGAGCGCGTCGGCCTGGCGCGGGAGGGGGTCACCGTGACGGTCATGCGCCTCGACGTCGCGCCGGTGCCGACCTTCGTGGTCGCGGGGTCGGCGACACTGGGCGTCCGCGTCGATTCCGCCGACGACGGCGCGCGGCGCGCGGCCGTGGCGGAACTCGCCGCGGCCCTCGAGGCGGTCGCGGCGCGGCGCTGGCTGGGGATCACCGTCGAGCGCAGCGTCGATCCCGATGCCACCCGGTGCGATCCCGGTCTGGTCCGCCTGTTCGAGGAGGCCGTCGAGGCCGCGGGACACCGCGCCGTGCGGCTGGCGCAGGGCGTGACCACCGACGCGTCCCACATGGCCCTGCTCGGACCGATCGGCCTCGCGCTGATCCGCTGTCGGGGCGGCGTCGGCTGGGGGGCGGCGGGGACCGTCGACCCGGCCGACGTCGCGGTCGGCCTCGACGTGCTCGCCGGCGTTGTCGGCGCGCTCGCGGGCGGCGCGCCCTCCCCGCGCGAGCCGCGGGACGGGCACCTCAGCCCGCCTTGGCCGGCAGGGTGAAGAGGTCGATGAAGGACCGCGCCAGGTCGGCGGGGCCCGCGACGGCGAGCGTCCCGCCGGCGCCGTCCCGGTCCAGTGGCGCCTTGCCGTAGACCGTGCGGCGCATCGCCATCGTGTCGCCGGTGAAGGCGAGGTCGGGCGCCTCGGCGACGCCCCGCCGCACGTGGATCCCGCCGCCGGCCACCGTCGCGACGAAGTCCTCGCCGGGGAAGTGGAAAGCGACCGTCGCCGACAGCGCCGACGCCCGCCCGCGGTCGACCAGGGCCTCGAGCGACATCATGGCCGACGCCCCCGACATGAACAGGCTCGGATCGTGCCGCGGCGAGCGGGCGGCCCAGCGGCCCAGATCGCGCATCAGCGGCGCGGCCTCGCGGCCCCAGTCGGTGAGATCGTAGACCTGCACGTTGGCCGGCGACGGCAGCCGGTAGCGCAGGGCGATGCCCGCCGCTCCCAGGCTCTCCAGCCGCTGCGTCAGCACGTTCGCGCTGATCCCCGGGAGGTTCGCCCGGATCTCGCCGAAGCGCCGGGGGCCGTAGACCAGCTCGCGCATGATCAGCAGCGACCAGCGCTCGCCGATGAACTCCAGCGCGAGGGCCGTGCCGCAGGCGTCGTCGTACAGGCGCTCGCGGGGCCGGGATGAACGCGCGGTTATTATTTCTGACTGCATGGTTGCTTTGTGTAACCGAGAATGCGAGCCTGGGCAAAGCGGGGCCGGAGGGGGCGCCGCGCGGCGGCCGCAGCGCCGATTGTCACGGAGGAGCGCCCGATGCCACCCGCCGAGGGGACACCCATCTGGTTCGAGCTGAACGCGTCCGACCCGGACGCCGCGCAGGCCTTCTACGAGGCGGTCGCGGGCTGGCGCGTCGCGCCGTCGCCGATGCCCGAGCACGGCGGCTACCGGATCGCGGAGGCCGACGGGGCGCCCGTGGCCGGGATCCGGCGGCCGATGCCCGAGGCCCCCGGCCTCCCCGGCTGGGTGGTCTACCTCGCGACCTCGGACGTCGACGCCCTGGCTTCCCGCGCGGTCGATCTCGGCGGCGCGGTCCGGTTCGGGCCCGTCGACATCCCCCATGTCGGCCGCTTCGCCATGGTGAGCGACCCGCAGGGCGTGATCTTCGCCGCGATGGATCCGGCCCGTCCCGGCGCGAGCCGGGCCTTCGGGCCGGTGCCGCTCGTGACGGAGCGGACGCGCGGCCACGGCGTCTGGATCGAACTCGCCACCCCCGATCCCGCGGCGGCCCTCGCCTTCTACGGGGCGCTGTTCGGCTGGGAGAAGCTCGGTGCCATGCCGATGGGCGACTTGGGCGAGTACGCCTTCATCGGGCGGGGCGACCTGCGCCCCGGCGCGGTGATGTCGAGCGCGGCCACCGGCGCGCCGGCCCGCTGGAACTGGTACATCCACGTCGCCGACATCGACGCCGCGCTCGCGACCGTCCGGGCGGCGGGCGGCACGGTCCTCCAGGGGCCCGACCCGATCCCCGGCGGCAGCTACGCGGCCAACATCGCCGATCCGGCGGGCCACCAGCTCGGCCTCGCCGGCCCGCGGCAAGCCACCTGAGGAGCGTCCGGCCATGACGAGCGACAAGCTGACGACCTGCCTGTGGTTCGACCGCGGCGAGGCCCGCAAGGCCGCGGACTTCTACGCCGCGACCTTCCCCGGCAGCCATGTCGGCGCGCCCATGAACGCCCCCTCGGATTTCCCCGGCGGGTCCGCGGGCGACGAACTCACGGTCGCGTTCACCGTCCTCGGCCGGCCATTCGTCGGCCTGAACGGCGGCCCGGCCTTCCGGGCCAACCAAGCGGTCAGCTTCATGGTGCTGACCGACGATCAGGCGGAGACCGACCGCTACTGGGACGCCGTCGTGGGCCACGGCGGCGCGGAGAGCGCATGCGGCTGGTGCACGGACCGCTGGGGCTTCTCCTGGCAGATCACGCCGCGCGCGCTCCTGCACGCCAACAGCCACCCCGACCGGGCCGCGGCCCGGCGCGCGTTCGAGGCCATGATGACCATGCGCAAGATCGACATCGCCCGGATCGAGGCTGCCCTCCGCGGGGACTCCGCCCATGCGTAAGATCACCGGCTCCCTCTTCCAGTCCCTCGATGGCGTGATCCAGGCACCGGGCGGTCCGGAGGAGGATCAGACCGGCTTCGCGCACGGCGGCTGGACTTTCCCGTACTTCGACGCGTCGCTCGCCGGGCCGATGGGCAAGCTGCTCGGCGGCGATTACGAGCTGCTGCTCGGCCGGCGCACCTACGAGATCTTCGCCGCCTACTGGCCGCACAACGCCGAGCAGCCGATCGGCGCGACCTTCAATGCGATCCGCAAGCATGTCGTCACCGGAAGCGACGCCGCGCTCGACTGGAACAACAGCCGGCGCCTCGCCGGCGACCCCGTCGCGGCGGTCACCCGCCTCAAGGAGAGCGAGGGCCCCGACCTCCTCATCCAGGGCAGCAGCAGGCTCTATCCGGCGCTGCTTCCGGCGGGCCTCATCGACCGGCTCGTCCTGATCACATTCCCGGTCATGCTCGGCCGCGGCAAGCGCTGGTACGCGGACGACCCGGCGGCGGCCCGCACCTGGACGCTGGTCGAGCAGAGCCACTCGCCGAAGGGCGTCCACGTCGCGGTGTTGGCGCGGGACGGGGCGGTCCAGACCGGCAGTTTCGCCAGCAAACCACCCAGCGCGGACGAGATCGCGCTCCGCGAGCGCCAGGCGGCGGGTCGCTGGTAGACCGCCGCCTGCGCCAGCGATCGGCTGGCCGCGCGCGGCACGGGGTCGTGACCCGTCGGAAGCCGGCAGGTCCCGTGTCAGCCCTCCCCTCCCTTCACCCCTCTTGGCGGCCGCGCCGCGGCCGGGGTAGCCTGCCGCCAGGCCGATGCGGCCTGCCGCTCGCCCCGGAACCGGGATGGTGAACGCATCGCGGACGACCCACCCCCACCGTGTCCCTGACCGGCGCCGGGTCGGCAACGCGGGCACCGACGGACCGACGCCGGCCTGGGGAGAGGACCATGACGACCGTCGATCAGGCCAAGACCATGGCCAAGCGGCTGCGCGCCGCGCTGGCAGCCCGCGACCTCGCCGTCCCGCACGCGGCCGCCCTCGAACTCGTCGCCGCCGGGCTGGGCTACGACGACTGGAACACCGCCTGCGCCGGCCTGGACCGGGTCGCGGATGACGGCCCCCGCTTCCTGGAGGCGGTGCCGGTTCTGCGCATCTTCGACGAGGCCAAGGCGCGCGCGTTCTACTGCGGCTTTCTCGGCTTCACGCCGGGGTTCGAGCACCGGTTCGAGCCGGGTCTGCCGCTCTACATGGAGGTCGCCCGCGCCGGATTGCGGCTGCACCTGACCGAGCACCACGGCGACGCCACCCCCGGCTCGACCGTGTTCGTGCCGATGCGCGGCATCCGGGCCTATCACCGGGCGCTCACCGACCAGCGCTACGGCTATGCCCGGCCCGGCATCGAGCAGGCGCCCTGGGGCGAGGTGCTGGAGGTGGCGGACCCGTTCGGGAACCGGTTGCGATTCTGCGAGCGCCGGACCGGGTGACCGGTCGGGCGGGCGGTCCGATCCGCCGCCGACCTAGGAGAGGAGGGCCGCGATGGGCGTCGATATCGCGCGCGTGAAGGCGCTCATCGCGACGTTGGAGGCGGTGACCTCCGCCCCCCACTTCCACAGGACGGCCTTCCGGACGCCGCGCAAGACCTTCGCGACGCTGGACGAGGTGGGCCACGACATCAACCTGATGTTCGACCCGGACCTGCGCGACTTCTTCTGCGAGCAGGTGCCGGCGGCTTTCAGCCCCGTTCCGGGTGGCTGGGGGCGGATGGGCGCGACGCGGTGCGACCTCGCGATCGTCGACGAGACGACCCTGATGTCGGCCCTGACGGCGGCCCATCGGCTCGCCGCGCCGAAGCCGCGCACGCCCCGACGACCGTGACGGTCCCGACCCCCCAAGGTCGGGCCGGGATCCGTCCGCCGGCCTGACCTCAGGCCGGGATCCGTCCGTCGGGCGTGTAGCGGTCGACGGCCCGGGGGAGCTCGCGGGACAGCCGGGAGAGCAGCTCATCGCGGGACAGTCCCGTCCGCTGGGTGAGAGCCGCGAGGACGTCGGGTCCGATCGCCTGTTCCAGGTGGTGCGGCGCGATTTCCTGGTTCGGTCCCGGGTTGACCCAGGACTGTGCGGCCGTCCCGTGACCGGCCTGCTGGAAACGGTCCAGCATCTCGCCGAGTCCGCTGTGCAGGAACCCGCCGGGAGCCTCGCCGCGCCGGTCGCCCAGGAGGCCGCCGAGGAGACCGCCCAGGCCGGCACCGGAGGCGCCGTTGGAGACGCCGGCCGGACCGCCGGGGCCCGCGGGCGCGGTCTGACCGGCGCCGCCCAGCAGCTCCGCGAGCCTGTCGCGGTTCTGGTAGCCTGCCAGGGCGAGGAGGCCCAGGAGCGCCGTCATCGAAGGGTAGCCATCACTCATGGTTCGTCTCCCGCTGCGGGCAGCGGGCCCGCGCCCGTTCGCCACGCGACGCCAACCAACGCGCACGGACCCGGTTGCGATGCGGGCGGCCCCGCCGAGGCCGGCGCGGCCGCATCGCGAACGGCTCTAGCCCGCCGCGGCACCGACGGGGTTGTCGACGCCGATCGGGTAGGTGCCGTGCCCCGCCCGCACGCGGCCATCCTCGAAGACGAGCACCTCGCTGACGCTCACACCCTTCTGGTTGCGATACTGGATCACCAGCGTGTCGATGCCCGCGAAGACCTGCTCCACCGCGAAGTGGAGGTCCGGGATCTGCCGCAGGGCCTCCGTCCAGTAGGCGCGCAGCGCATCCTTGCCCCGCACCGTTCCGCCCGAAGCGGGGACGATCCGCGCGGCACCCGGCGAGGTGAACACGGCGTCGTCGTGGAAATGGGCCAGCACCCGCTCGACATCGTGCGCGTTCCAGGCGGCGCACCACGCGTCGGCGAACGCGTTCCAGTCCAACGGGTGCGACATCCCGGTGATCCCCTTACAAGTGCCGGACTCGGGCGCGCCGGCACCGCGTGCCGGGCCGACGGGAGGCTACCGCACGCTCGCGGCGATGGGTAGGCCGGCGGGCCGGGCCCCGGGACAGGGCCGGCCGAGGGGCTGCATGCCCTCGGCGCCGGCGAACCCGGCCGGAGGTCGGCTCAGCGCCACCCGAGCGCGGGGGCCACGTGCGAGAGCAGGCTCTCGATGAGGTGGGCGTTGTAGGCGACGCCCAGCTGGTTCGGGACCGTCAGCAGCAGGGTGTCGGCCTCCGCGATCGCCGCGTCGGCGCGCAGCTCGTCGACCAGCCGGTCCGGCTCCGCGGCGTAGGAGCGGCCGAACACCGCGCGCATGTTGTCGATGATGCCGACCTGGTCGCTGCTCGTGCCGCGCCCGAAATAGGCGCGGTCGAGGTCGTTCACGAGCGCGAAGATCGAGCGCGAGACCGAGACCCGCGGCGCGCGGGCGTGTCCCGCATCCTGCCACGCCTGCCGGTAGCGGCGGATCTGCCTGGCCTGCTGGACGTGGAACGGCTCGCCGGTCTCGTCCGCCTTCAGGGTCGAGCTCTGCAGGTTCATGCCCTGCTGCGCCGCCCAGATCGCGGTCGCGTCGGAGGCCGATCCCCACCAGATGCGGTCCCGCAACCCCTCGGAATGCGGCTCCAGGCGCAGGAGTCCCGGCGGGTTGGCGAACATCGGCCGCGGGTTGGGCTCGGCGAACCCCGTTCCCTTCAGGAGGTCGAGGAAGACCTCGGTGTGCCGGCGCCCCATATCGGCGTCCGTCTCGCCCTCGGCCGGGGCGAAGCCGAAGTGCCGCCAGCCGTCGATGACCTGCTCGGGCGAGCCGCGGCTGAGCCCGAGCTGCAGGCGTCCGCCCGCGATGAGGTCCGCCGCGCCGGCATTCTCGACCATGGAGAACGGGTTCTCGTAGCGCATGTCGATGACGCCGGTGCCGATCTCGATGCGCTTCGTCCGGGCGCCGACCGCCGCCAGCAGCGGGAAGGGCGAGGCGAGCTGGCGCGCGAAATGGTGGACCCGGAAATACGCGCCGTCCGCCCCGAGCTCCTCCGCGGCGACCGCGAGGTCGATCGACTGGAGGAGTGTGTCGGCCGCACTGCGCGTCGCCGACCCGCCGGTCGGCGACCAGTGCCCGAAGGACAGGAACCCGATCGTCTTCATCTGCAGAACCTCCGCCCGCCTGCCGGGACCGGCGATAGCCGCCGGAATCCGGCCGGGCAACGATCCCGCGCCGCGGGGCTGACCCGCGGGGCTGACCCGCGCGGCTGGCCGCGCGCCCGGCGATCCGGCAGACTCGGTCCCGGTGACCGGTCCCGGTGACCGGGCTCGGTGACCGGGCCCGGTGATCCGGCGGGCCGGCACGAAAGTGGCAGGGGCACCGGCGGGCCCGTCCCGGGGACCGGCGCTCGGGGAAGCGTAGCGATGGACCGCGTGTCCGCCATCTCAGTAGCTGTGCGCGCGCAGCGCGGCCGGGTCGAGGCCCTGTTCGCGGAGTTGGCCCGGTGCGGCCGGACGGAGCCCGGGTTCACCCGGCCCTCCTACAGCCCGGAGGAGACCGCGGCGCACGCGGCGGTGGCGCGCTGCGCCTCCGATCTCGGCCTCGCGATCGCCCGGGACGCCGCCGCCAACACCGCCATGACGCTGCCGGGGCGGGACCGAACCCTGCCGCCGATCCTGATCGGCTCCCACCTCGACACCGTGGCCCAGGGCGGCAACTTCGACGGCGCCGTCGGCGTGGTGGCCGGGCTCGCCGCCGTCGCGGCCATCCGCCAACTCGGCCTGGAGCCGGAGCGGGACATCTCCGTCCTGGGCATCCGCGCCGAGGAGAGCGTCTGGTTCCAGGTCTCGTATATCGGGAGCCGCGCGGCGCTCGGAGCCCTGCCGGACGGGGCGCTCGACGCGGCCCGGATCGACACGGGCCTCAGCCTCGCCGACCACATCGCCCGGGAGGGTGGCGACCCGGACGCGCTCGCCCGCGGCCCGGCGGCCTTCGACGCAGCCGCGATCCACGCTTTCCTGGAGGTGCATATCGAGCAGGCGCCGAGCCTCGAGGAGGCCGGGATCCCGGTCGGACTGTGCACCGGGATCCCCGGCAACGTCCGCTATCCTGACGTCCGCATCGCCGGCCGCTACGACCATGTCGGGACGCCGCGCCGCTTCCGGCGCGACGCGGCCATGGCCGGGGCCGAGATCGCCCTGGCGCTGGACCGGGTCTGGGCGGAGCGCGAGGCGGCCGGGTGCGCGATGGCCGTCACCTTCGGCCGGTTCCACACCGACGCCGCGGCGCACGGCCTGACCACGGTCCCGGGCGAGTTCCGGTTCAGCCTCGACATGCGGGCCTACGCGGCCGCGGTGCTGGCGGAACTGGAGGCGGCGTTCCTGGCAGCGGTGGCGGAGGTGTCCGACCGCCGCGGCGTGACGGTGACGCTGGGTCCGCGCGCCGAGGCGGGCGTCGGCGCCGTCGCGCCGCGGATCCGCGACGGGTTCGCGGCGGCCGCGGACGCCCTCGGCATCGCGACGCGGCCCCTCGGCAGCCCGGCCTCCCACGACGCCGCCGCCTTCGCGAAGGCCGGCGTGCCGATGGCGATGCTGCTCGTGCGCAACGCCAACGGCAGCCACAATCCCCGCGAGGCCATGGCGATCGACGACCTGCTCGACGCGGTGGCGATCCTCACCGCGTGGCTCGTGGCGGAGACCTGCGGCGCCTGACCGGATGCGCGTCGACCGGCGAAGCGCTCGTCGGGTCCGCCGCCGCACCGACAGGTCCGAGGCTCCGCAGGACGTTCGCGGAGCGCCGGGAGGCGCCGCGCTGTACGCGGCGGGCCGTCCGATGCGGGCCCAGTCGTCTGGCCGGGCCGGCGATGAGGCCCGCCAGACCTGCCGCACGGTCGGCGCGGGCCGTCAGCGTCGGACCAGCGTGAACGTGAGATCCTTGTCGATCGACCGCCAACGGATGTTGCCGTCGTGGACGGCCCGGTAGGTCCCGGAGGTCACTACAGCGCAGAGGCGCTTGAGTGCCTCGAGGCGCGAGGCCGACCTGTAGACGGCTTCCCGCTCGTCGAGCTGGTGCAGCGCGCGCTGCAGGAAACCGACCGCGCGGTCCCGATCGAAGAGCGGGAAGGCCCCCGTGCTCGCGTCCGGCAGACGTGTGACGATCCGGATCATCGCGGCGGTCGCGTCCCGGTAGGGATCCGATCCGCCGGCCGCGCTCCTGGGCCTGGGATGCCGCACGCGCGTCCCGTCGCCGAACAGGTTGTTGCCGTGCTGGCGGTAGCGGACGAGCGGGACATCGATCTCCACCTCTTGCCCGACGACTTGCGCGAGGAACGTCACCCACCGATCGTGCGCGATCATCGCGCTCGGCACGATGAAATCGATGAAGCGGTCTTCGATATCCCATAGGTCGAGGAGATCGCGGCGGAAGACGATCGAGAAGCCGAAGAACGTCAGCCAGGGATCTTAGCTCAGCGGCGGCTACACGCCATCGCGCTGGATCCCCTGCGAGAATAACCGGAGCGCGCGGTTGCCCGCGTCGACGCTCAGGGCCGTATGGGCGATCATGGACACGGCGCGATCATCGATGTGGCGCGAGCAAAGCTCGATCTTCCTCGGGTCCCAGATGTCGTCCTGATCGCAGAAGGCCACGAGATGCCCGCGTGCGTGCAGCGCTTCGCACAAGAATCTGTCCCGAAAGCCAAGTGCGGGCGATTTCTGAAATATTTGAATTGGAATTTTGCTTGAGGTCGCAAATTACTGAACAATCTCAAGGGTATTATCGGTCGAGTTGTGGTCTGAGACGATGATTTTCAGCGGGCGCACGATTTGCGCGACGAGGCTGTGCACCTGCTCGCGGTGGAGCGCGGAACCATTATGTGTTGCAATGACGACCGATATACCGTGTTCGTATCGCATCATGCCCATTCGGATCGGAGAGCAAAGCAGTATCGCCAAGTGATGAGGATAATATTGCCACCACTGTGGCTGCGCCTTCGAGCCTGCGCGACGGCAGAGAATGCGCTCCCGGGCTCGACCGCGCCATCCCACGATGACGAAGTTGAACATTGCGCGGCTCTGGACGGCACACGCGGTCTGTCCGCTCTCTGCGTGCTCCTCTTTCATACCGGGCACTGGCTTGATGTGCCGTGGCTTGCCGTCAATGGAGGACTTTCTGTCGATACGTTCTTCACGTTGAGCGGCTTCGTCCTTGCCCGCGCTTACAGGGATCGAAGGGATCGGCTCTCCAACATGGACTTCCTTTTGCAGCGTCTCGTCCGGTTGATGCCCGTCATCGCGCTCTCGCTCCTCATCAGCGCGCCGTATGTCGCGCTGCGAGATTCCATGACGTCCGGCGCCGCCTACGCCAGCCAGATCGTCGTCGCCGTCCTTCTCGGGCTCCTCAACATCCCCTACTTCCATGCCCCGCCGCCGATCGGCGGTCCTCAGGTCTTTCCATTAAACGGCCCACAGGTCTCGTTGTTCTTCGAGATCATGGCCAGCGCGTTCTGGTGATCGATCCGACGTCTCAACCCGGTTTACGCGTCGGCACCTCTCTACATCGTGTCCGCTTGCTTCGGCCTAACTGTCGAAATCGGAGGCGATCAGACGGATAACTTCATCCTCGGATTCGGCCACGTCGGGTCGTCCTTCTTCGTCGGTGTCTTCTGCTACCAGATCAAGGATCTGCTCGCTCGGCGGGCCAACCTGACGCCGGTCTTCTACGTCCTGCTCGTCGTGATGGTGATCATCTTCACCCTGCCGTACGAACTGAACCACACGCAGCGGATGCTCTGGAAGCTGCTGCTGGCCCCCCTGCTCGTCATCGGCGGATCGTCCATCACCCTGGCGGACCCGCTGAAGGACCTCTCGATCCTCGGCGGAGACCTATCGTATCCGATCTACGCCCTGCATTTTCCGATCTTCTCGTGGATCCACGGCCTGTACCAGAAGCTGAGCGGCGGGAAGTCGGCCGCGATCGAGGCCGCAACGCTCTTCGCAGCGACGTTGATCTTGAGCTACCTGGCGCTGCGCCTATACGACCGGCCGATACGCGCCTATCTCACGCGCCTTCTCAAGGGCGTCCCGGAAGCCGATCATCCCCCGGATCGATCGCCGGTGTCGAGAGCGGCCTGATGGCCTCTGAAGAGGATCATCGTGGCTGCGGCGCAGGGCGCGGCGTGGCGGAAGCGCCGGTCACCTCCGGCGTGATCCAACGCGCACCGCGTCCCTGCAGGCCGCGGTGATCCGCGACGCCTCACCGCACCGACAGGGTGCGCGGCAGGTCGGACAGGGGCTCGACCCCGCCGGCGGTGACGATGACGGTCTCCGAGGCGCCGACCGTCCAGGCGCCGTAGCGGCGCAGGGTGGCCGGCAGGTGGAAGACCATGCCGGGCTCGATCGGCCGGTCCTGTCCGGTGAACAGCGAGAGCAGGGCACCCTCTCCCCAGTCCGGCGCGAAGGCGACGCCCATCGAGTAGCCGATCCGCTTGCGGAAGGCTGGGCCGTAGCCCGCCGCGTCGATCACGGCCTGCGCCGCCGCGTGCGGGGCGGCGCAGGGATGGCCGGGGCGGATCGCGCCGAGCGCCGCGTCGAGGGCGCGCAGGGCGCAGTCCATCATCCGCTGCGCCTCGGCCGGCGGCGGGCCGATCCAGACGCTGCGCATCAGCGCCGCGTGGTAGCGGGCGTGGCTGCCAGCGAGCTCGAGGAAGACCGCGTCGCCCGGCTCCAGCCGGCGCCGCCGCCACGTCATGTGCGGCAGACCGCTGCGCGGGCCCGACGCGACCAGCGGCTCCATCGCCACGGCCTCGGACCCGGCGGCCGTCGCGGCTGCCAGCATGGCGGCGGCGACGGCGTTCTCGTCGGTGCCCGCCGCGCAGGCGTCGAGCCCCGCGGCGAGCCCGGCCTGCGCGTACCGGGCGGCGGCCCGGATCGCCGCGAGCTCGGCCGCCGACTTCACCGCCCGCAGGGGGGCGAGGAGGCCGGAGCCATCGGGCAGCGGGACGCTTCCGAGGGCGGCGTCGATCCGCGCCGCGAGCGCCGGCGCGACGAACCAGCCGTCCCGCTCCAGGGCCGGCCGGGCGAGCCCGCGCCCGCGCACGAGCGTTGCCAGAGCCTCGGCCGGGTCGGCGCCGTCCGGGTAGGCCTGGATGTCGTCGAGCCACGTGTTGGCGGCCGCGCCCGGCAATTCGAGCTGCCGGACCAGGAGGGCCGGGGCGCCCTCCGCCGGCACGAGCAGGGCCTGGAAGGCGAAGTAACCCGCCGTCTGGCGGCCGGTCAGCCAGTAGATCGTCTCCGGGCCGGTCACCACGAGGGCGTCGTGGCCGGCACCCGCGATGGCGGCCCGGGCCGCCGCCTGCCGGGCGGCGAACTCCGCCTCCGGGAAGGCCGCCTCGCGGCCGCGCAGCTCCGTGAACTCGTGCATCGCGCCGCCCTCGTCCCAGACTTCGCTCAGACTTCGCTCAGACTTCGCTCAGACTTCGCTCAGGCGCCGGATGATGCCCTGCTTGAAATTCTCGAGATGGGCCGCGATCGCGTCCGCCGCCGCCGCCGCGTCCTTGGCCCGCAGGGCGGCGACCACCGCGAGGTGCTCGCGATGGACCGCCTCGAACCGCTCGGGCATCCGGCTCAGGTTGAACATCTGCGTCTTGAGCCGCAGGTCCTTGATCGTCTTGGCGAGGGTCGCGTTCTGGCTGTGCTCCGCGATCAGGTCGTGGAAGCGCCGGTCGACCTCCCAGTTGCCCGGCGCGTCCGGGTCGCCCACCGCCAAGAGCGACTCCATCTGACGCTGCAGGTCCGCCAGCACCGCGTCGGCGATGCGGCCGGTGGCCAGCGCGACGCTCTCCCGCTCCAGCAGGCGGCGGACATGCAGGATCTCGATCAGCTCGCGCAGGGAGAATTCCTTGACCACGAGCATCCCGCCGGGTTGCCGCTCGATCAGCCCCTCGGTCTCCAGCCGCGACATCGCCTCGCGGGTCGGGGTCCTGGAGATGTCGAGCATCTCGGCGAGGCGGCGCTCGTGCAGCACGGTGCCGGCCGGAAGGTCGCGGCGGACGAGCATGTCGAGCAGGCGGTCGTAGGCCATCTGGCCGAGGCTCTGCTCGCGCCGTGCACTGAGCGCCGTCGTGTACGACGCGGCGTCGAGGGTCTTCATGGTGTCCTCCCGGAGCGGCCGGCTCAGCCGCTCCCCATTCTTGTTCTCGCGCGTCCGCCGTGCCCGCTCACATGGCGGGCGTGCGGATCGGCTCCTTCGGGGCCGGATCATAGCCGATCAGCGGGGTGACGAGCTTGGCGTAGGTACCGTCCGCGACCATCTCGCCGAGCGCCTTGTTGACGGCGGCGTGCAGGTTCGGCTTGCCCTTCTTGATGGCGAAGCCCTTCTGGACCGTGCTCAGCGGGGTCTCGATCATCACCAGGGGCAGCTTGCGCGCCTTGATGGCGTAGTTGCCGGCCACCGCGTCGTTGATCACCGCGTCGATGTTGCCGCCGACGAGGTCCTGCATGGCGTCCGCGGCCGTCTTGTAGCTCTTCAGGGTGGCGCCGTTCTCCTCGGCGAGCTTGCCGAAGGTCGAGGCCGAGAGGGCGCCGACGTTGCGGCCCTTGAGATCCGCCGGCCCCTTGATGCCGGTATCCTTGCGGGTGACGATCCGCGCGCCGGATTCGAGCCACCCGTCCGCGAAGGCGACCTGCTTCTGCCGGGCGGGGGTGATGTCCATCGACTCGCTGGTGATGTCGTACTGATCGGCTATCAGGCCCACCAGCAGGGCGTCGAACTTGATGTTGACCGGGCTGTACTCGAGCCCGAGCCGGCGGCAGACCTCGCGCATGACCCGGACCTCCAGCCCGTCGAGCTCGCCGCTCGGCGTGCGCATGCTGAAGGGCGCGAAGGTGCTGTCCGTCGCCACGATCAGCTTGCCGGGCTCGATCAGCTCCAGCTTGCCCTCGGCCGCGCGGGTCGCGGGGGCGGCGAGGAGGCCTGCGCCGAGGCTGGCGCAGAGGGCGGCGAGGGCGAGGACGTGGCGGCGGTTCATGGCGGTCTCCGGTCTCGAGGCGGGGCGGGAAGGATCGGCCGCGGCCCGTCCCGCGGCGGGGGTGGCTCAGGACAGGCGGGCGTAGCGCCGCTCGAAATAGGCCGAGAGCTGCGACAGGATCGACGTGAGGCCGAGGTAGATCAGCGCCGCCGCGATGTAGAAATCGAACGGCCGGAAGGTCGTGGCGATCATGAGCTGCGCGTAGAGCGTCAGCTCCACCACCGTGATCGTCGACAGCAGCGAGGTATTCTTCACCGCCGAGATCGCCTCGTTGGTCAACGACGGCAGGATCATGCGGAAGACCTGCGGCAGGACGATGCGCACCATCATGATCCGCGGGTTCATGCCGAGCGCCAGCGCCGACTCGATCTGGCCCCTCGGGATCGCCGCGAGGCCGGCCCGGATGGTCTCGGCCACGTAGGCGCCGCTGCTGACGCCCAGCGCGATGATGCCGGCGGTCACGGGCGAGAGCTTCACCCCGATCTGCGGCATGCCGAAATACACGATGAAGACCTGCACGAGGGTCGGCGTGCCGCGGATGAACCAGACGTAGAAGCTCGCCAGCGCCCGGAAGGGCGCGAAGGACGAGCGCTTGCCCAGCGCCCCGAGCAGGCCGCAGGCCCAGCTCACCAGGATGCTCGCCACCGTGACGCCGAGCACCACTAGGGTCGCCGAGAGGAAGCCGGGGCCGTAGGTGACGACCTCGTCCGAGAGGGTGAGCCACCAATCCTGCAACGCCGCGACGCTCATCGCTGTCCCTTCTCCCCGGTGATGGGCCGGCGGCTCACGCCGTCTGTCCCGGCGCGGCGGGCTGGTGCAGGACGCGCCGGAGGAACTGGCGCAGCCGCTCGCTCCGGGGCGCGCCGATGATGGCGTCGGGCGGCCCGTCCTCGGCGATCACGCCGCCGTCGAAGAACAGGGTGCGGGTGCCGACATCCCGGGCGAAGGCCATCTCGTGGGTGACGAGCAGCATCGTCATCCCGTCCGCCGCGAGGGAGCCCATCAGCGCCAGCACCTCGCCAACCAGTTCTGGGTCGAGGGCCGAGGTCACCTCGTCGAACAGCATCACCTTGGGCGCCATCGCCAGGGCGCGCACGATCGCCACGCGCTGCTGCTGCCCGCCCGAGAGCTTCGACGGGTAGGCGTGCCGCTTCTCGTAGAGGCCGATGCGCTGGAGCAGCGCCTCCGCCTCCGCGACGGCCTGCCGGCGCGGCATCCGCCGCACCCGGATCGGCGCCTCGATGACGTTCTCCAGCACGGTCATGTGCGGCCAGAGATTGTAGCTCTGGAAGACCATGCCGATCCGCGCCCGCAACTCGCAGAGCTGCTGCGGCGTCGGCTGGCGGCGGGCGCCCTGCTCGTAGTCGAAGGCGAAGCGCTCGAAATCCATGAAGCCGGAGGTCGGCGTCTCCATGAGGTTCAGGCAGCGCAGGAACGTGCTCTTGCCCGAGCCGCTCGCACCGATGATCGACACGACCTCGCCCTCGTGGATGTCGAGGGAGATGCCCTTCAGGACCTCGTTGGTGCCGTAGCTCTTGTGCAGCTTCCTGATCTTCAGGAGCGGGGGCGCGGCCGTCTCGGTCTGAGCCATCGTTAAACCTGATGTTTTGCAGTCGATTCGCGGATCTATGCTTAGATCCGCACGAAGATCGCATTATGTTGCTGTTTTATCGTTCATAAAATCTCTCAATATAGAGATTTAATTTTCCATCCGCCGACGTTTTACATTGCCAAATCGGATGGGATGCCTTAGCAGAACCGGTATACCGCCGGCATTCAAGCGGTATTTTTGAGCATGGCTGCCTCCGACATGGTCATCGAACTTCCGGATCCCGGTATTCCCTTCGCGACTGCGCCGGGCGCGTGCCTCATTGTTCAGCCGATGGACCGGGTCGGACCCGCGCGGCAGCCGGCATGACCCGGCTCGCGATCGATCCGGATCTCTGCGCGGGCCTGTTCGCCGAGCTCCTGAGCTTCAGCGAGGACGCGCCGGGCGTGACGCGGGCGGCCTACGGCGTCGGCGAGGAGCGCGCCCACGCCCTGATGCGAGCCACCGGGCTGGCACTCGGGCTCGCCGCCGAGACCGACGCGGCCGGCAACCTGTTCCTGACGATGGCGGGCCGCGACCCGGCACTGGCGCCCTGGATGGTCGGCTCTCACGTCGACACGGTGCCCCACGGGGGCAATTTCGACGGGGCGGCGGGCGTGATCGGCGGCCTCGCGGCCGTGGAGGCCCTGCGCCGGGCTGGGATCGTGCCGGCGCGTCCCGTGACGGTGGCGGTGTTCCGGGCCGAGGAGAGCGTGTGGTTCCCGGCCTCCTACGTCGGCAGCCGGGCCGCGCTCGGCCTGCTGCCGCCGGAGGTGCTCGACCTGCCCCGCGCCGATACCGACCGGAGCCTGCGCGACCACATGGCCGAACTCGGCCTGCGGCCGGGGGCGGTGGCGCGGGGCGAGCGGCTCCTCGATCCGGCGCGGATCCACGGCTTCGTCGAGATGCACATCGAGCAGGGCCCGGCGCTGGAGGCGGCCGGGCTCCCCGTGGGCTTCGTCACGGCGATCAGCGGCAGCTTCCGCTACCGCAAGGCGGCCTGCTTCGGCCGCTACGGCCATTCCGGCGCCGTGGCGCGGGGCGAGCGCAGCGACGCCGTCTTCGCCCTCGCCGACCTGATCACCGGCCTGGACGCGCTCTGGGGCAGGCTGGAGGCGGAGGGCTGCCCGGCCACGATCACGCTGGGCGAGGTCGCCACCGACCCGGTTCAGCACGCCTTCGCCAAGATCCCCGGCGAAGTCCGCTTCTGCCTCGACGTTCGCAGCACCGAGCCGGCCGTTCTCGACCGGGTCGAGGCGGCGCTCGCCGAGCATATCGCCGCCATCGAGGCCGCCCGCTCGGTACGCTTCGTGCTGGGCGAGCGCACCGGCAGCACGCCGGCGCGGATGAGCGCCGCGCTGGTCGAGGCCCTGTCAGGCCACGCGCGCCGGCTCGGGACGCCGTTCCGCACGATGGCGAGCGGGGCGGGGCACGACACCGCGACGCTGGCCGGCCAGGGCGTGCCGAGCACGATGATCTTCATCCGCAACCAGAACGGCAGCCACAACCCGGACGAGGCGATGCGGATCGCGGATCTGTGCGCCGCCGCCACCCTGGTGGCCCACCTGGTCGCCGAAGCCTGACCCCGCGCGAGAGAAGGGATGCACCGATGATCGTCGATCTGAACTGCGACATGGGCGAGGGCTTCGGCGTCTACCGTCTGGGCGACGACGCCGAGATGCTGACCGTGGCGACCTCGGCCAACATCGCCTGCGGCTTCCACGCCGGCGACCCGCTGGTGATGCACGAGACCCTGAGCCGCGCCGCCGCGAACGGCGTGCAGGCCGGCGCCCATCCGAGCTTCCTCGACCTCTGGGGCTTCGGCCGGCGGCCGATCCACGGCGAGCGCCCCGCCGACATCGAGAAGGCGGTGCTCTACCAGGTCGGCGCGCTGCTGGCGCTGGCGCAGGATGCCGGCTGCCCGGTGCGCCACGTGAAGACCCACGGGGCCATGGGCAACATGGCCAACGAGGATGCCGACCTCGCTCTGGCGGTGGCCCGGGCGATCCGCACCCTCGACCGCGACCTGATCTTCGTGGTCATGCCGGGCCTGGAGACCGAGCGGGCCGGCGAGAAGCTCGGGCTGCCGATCGCGCGCGAGATCTACGCCGACCGCGCCTACGCGGATGACGGCACCCTGGTCTCGCGCAAGCTCCCCGGCGCCGTGCTGCACGATCCCGATTCCGTCTCGGAGCGCGTGGCGCGGATGCTGGAGGACGGGGCGATCACCTGCCTGTCCGGGCGGCGCATCCCGACGCGGATCGACACGGTCTGCGTCCACGGCGACACGCCCGGCGCGGTCGCCATGGCGCGCCGCCTGCGGGCAGAGTGCGCCGCCAAGGGCATCGCCCTGCGCCCGATGGCCGAGGTGCTCGGTGTCTGAGCCCGGCTACCGCCTCCTCGATAGCGGCGACCGGGCGCTCACGGTGGAGCTCGGCCGCGCGGTCGATCCCGCGATCAACACGCGGGTCATCGCCCTCGACGCGGCGCTCCGCGGCGCCGGGCGCCCGGGCCTCCTGGAGACCGTGCCGACCTACCGCTCGCTCCTCGTCCTCTACGATCCGGACCTGCTGCCCCGGGCCGACCTCGCCGCGCTGATCGCCGCGCACTGGCCGCCGCCGGACGGGGCGGCGGGCTCGCTGCGCCGCTGGCGGGTGCCGGTCCATTACGGCGGCGCGCACGGCGCCGACCTCGACGACCTCGCCGCCGGGGCCGGGCTCAGCCCGGAGGCGGTGATCGCCCTTCATTCCGGCCGCGACTACCGCGTCTACATGATCGGGTTCGCCCCCGGCTTCGCCTATCTGGGCGGCCTCGATCCCCGGCTCCACGCGAGCCGGCGCACCGATCCGCGGCCCGAGACGCCCGCCGGCAGCGTCTCGATCGGCGGGAACCAGACCGGCGTCTCGCCGCCCCTGGAGCTGCCGAGCGGCTGGCAGCTCATCGGCCGCACGCCCGCGCGCTCCTACGATCCGGGCCGGGCCGAGCCGTTCCTGTTCGCGGCCGGCGACCTGATCCGGTTCGAGCCGATCGACCGCGCCGCCTTCGACGCCCTCAGCGAGGCCGCCCGCGCCGGCGAGACCGTCGCGACCCTGGAGCGGATCGATGCCTGAGGGCCTTCGCGTCATCGCCCCCGGCGTGGCCTCGACCCTGCAGGATGCCGGGCGGCCGGGCTACCTGCGCTACGGCATCTCGGGGTCCGGCGCGATGGATCCCGACCTGCTGGCCCTGGCCAACGGCCTCGTCGGCAACCCGCTCGACGCCGCGGTGATCGAGATGGCGATGGTCGGTCCGACCCTCGCCTGCGAGACGGATATCTGCCGCGTCGCCCTCGCCGGCGCGCCCTTCGCGATAAGCCTGAACGGCCGCGCCCTCGACCCGTTCACCGCCCACGACCTGCGGCGGGGCGACCGGCTCGTCCTGGGCGGACCGCGGCAGGGCCTGCGCGCCTGCCTCGCGGTCGCCGGGGGCTTCGCCGTCGCGCCGATGCTGGGCAGCGTGGCGACGCACACCCGCACCCGCCTCGGCGGCCTCGACGGCCAACCCCTGGCCGCGGGCGACCTGCTGCCCCTCGCGGCGCCCGCGCCCCGCGACCGCCCGCTGACCCTGCCGCCGGCCCACCGGCCGACCTTCGGCGGGCCGATCCGGGTGGTGCTCGGGCCGCAGGCCGACGGCTTCACCGCGGACGGCCTGCGGACCTTCCTCTCCGAAGCCTACACCCTCACGGCGCGGGCGGACCGGATGGGCTGCCACCTCGACGGGCCGCCGATCGCCCACGCGGACGGCTTCAATATCGTCTCGGACGGGATCGTGAACGGCTCGATCCAGGTGCCCGGACACGGGCGCCCGCTGATCCTGCTGGCCGACCGCCACACCACCGGCGGCTACCCAAAGATCGCCACCGTGATCTCGGCGGATCTCGGCCGCCTCGCGCAGGTGCGGCCGGGGGAGACGATCCGGTTCGCGGCCGTCGCTGTCGCGGAGGCCCAGGCCATCGCCCGCGCCGCGCGAAGCGCTCTGGCCGCGCGGCTGACGGCGCTGGTGCCGGCCGGCGGCGGCGATCTCGACAGCGCGTTCCTGCTGTCCTGCAACCTCGTCGGCGGCGTCGTCTCGGCGCGTGCCCTCGATCCGGCGCCCTGACGGCGCCGCAACCCCCTCTCAACCGAGCCCAGCAAGCAAGAGACCGTCGATGCTCACGCCGTTCCACCTCGCCTACCACGTCACCGACCTCGACGCGGCGCGCCGCTTCTACGGGGGCGTCCTCGGCTGCCAGGAGGGCCGCAGCACCGAGACCTGGGTCGATTTCGACTTCTTCGGCCATCAGCTGTCGCTGCACCTGGGCGAGCCCTTCGCCACCACCCGGAGCGGGAAGGTCGGCGACCACACGGTGATGATGCCGCATCTGGGCGTGGTGCTGCCGCTCGACGCCTGGGAGGCGCTCGCCGGCCGCGTCGAGGCGGCCGGCATCGCCTTCGACATCCCGCCGGTCGTCCGCTTCGCCGGCGAGCCCGGCGAGCAGCGCACGATGTTCTTCTTCGACCCGAGCGGCAATCCGATCGAGGTCAAGGGTTTCCGGGATCTGGCCGGCGTCTTCGCGCACTGAGTCGTGCGCCCGTCGCCGACGGCGACGGGCGGCCCGGACGCGCCGCCCGTCAGGCGCGGCGGGCGTTCCAGAAGACGAACTGGCCGTCGACCACGTCCCGGAGGTCGCGCCGGAAGGCCGTCCGGTAGAAGTACTGGCCGGTCGGCAGGTACGGCACGTCGCGCATCGCCAGGGTCTGCATCCGGGCCGCGATCGCCTGGCGCGCGGCCTGGTCCGGCGCCTCGATCCAGGCCTCGCGCAGGCTCTCCAGCTCCGGCAGGTCCGGCCAGCCGAAGAAGCCCTTCGGGCCGCCGCAGCGCAGGACCTGCTCCACGACCGGGTTCGCCATGTCGAGGCCGGTCCAGGTCGTGGTGAAGATGTTCCAGCCGCCCTGGTCGGGGGGCGCCTTGCTGGCGCGGCGGGTGACCAGCGTGCCCCAGTCGGACACGACGTACTGCACGTTCATCCCGAGGCGCTGGAGCAGGTCGTGCATGATCTCGCCGAGGGCGCCGAGCACGGGGTTCTCGCTCGTCGACATGAGCACGACGCGCTCGCCCTTGTAGCCGGCCGCCACGAGGTCGCGCTTGGCCTTGGCGAGATCGCGCGGCCGGGTGAGCACGTCGAGCCCGGCATCAGTGGCCATCGCGGTCCCCGGCGTGAACAGGCCGACATCCTTGCGCCACAGCTTGGGATCGTCGCCGGCGGCCGCCGCCATGAAGTCTGCTTGGGACAGGGCCTCGAGGACCACGCGCCGGACCGCGGGCTTGTCGAAGGGCGGGTGGAGATGATTCATCACGCCGGTGCCGAGATTGCCGAGCGGCGAGGCGAGCTGCGTGGCGATCTGCGGGTGCGCTTGAAGCGTCGGCACGAGATCGCTGATCGGGTTCTCCCACCAGTCGACCTCGCCGTTCTGGAGGGCGGCCGCCGCGGTGCCGGGATCCGGCATGACCTGCCACTCGACCCGCTCGAAATGGACCCGCTTCGGCCCCGCCACCCAGGAGACCGGGCCGTTCTCCCGGGGCCGGTAGTCCGGGTTGCGGTCGTAGACCACGCGGGCGCCGACGAGCCGCTCCTTGGTGTTGAACCGGAACGGCCCGGAGCCGATCAGCTCGGGGATCTGCTGGGCCGGGTCGGTGGCGGCGAGGCGCTCGGGCATGATGACGAGGACCGGCGGACCGAGCTTCGCCAGCGTCTCGAGCATCAGCCCGTAGGGCCGCTTCAGGCGAATGACGAAGGTGCGGTCGTCCGGCGCCTCCAGGGCGTCCGTGCGCGCCATCAGGGCCTGCCCGAGGCTGTCGCGCTGCGCCCAGCGCCGGATCGACGCGACGCAGTCGCGGCCCCGCACCGGCTCGCCGTCGTGGAATCTCAGGCCCTCGCGCAGCCGGAAGG
Organism: Methylobacterium sp. D48H; assembly: GCF_053345715.1. NCBI lineage: Bacteria > Pseudomonadati > Pseudomonadota > Alphaproteobacteria > Hyphomicrobiales > Methylobacteriaceae > Methylobacterium > Methylobacterium sp. D48H. Next base: position 88,247 of record NZ_JBKFAP010000004.1, on the reverse strand, counting down.
TCCAGCGCCGCCCGTCCTCCTCGACCGTGTGGCCCTCGACCATCTGCGGCTGCGGCGTGAACTGCGCGTCGAGGCCGTAGAGCTGGTCGAACACCATCAACGCGTGGTTGCGCGTGACGTAGGCCGTGGTCGTCACCGGATCGACGATGGTGAGGTCGGATTGCGGCACGAAGCGCAGGACGCTCGCCCGGCCGCCCTGGGCGAGGGCCGGGCGGGCCGGCAGGAAGGGCGCGGCGGCCGCGGCGGCGGCACCGCCCAGGAAGGTTCGTCGCAGCATGGGGTCACTCCTGGCGTTCCGGGTCAGGCGGACGGGGACGGGAGCGCCGGTCGGCCTTCCGTGCGAGGCCAATTTCTGCGGGCGCAGTCCGCGGGAGCACAACCTGCAAGGGCCGTTCCGCCCCGGCCGGTCACGGGGTGCGGACGGCCTCTTCGGCCCGCCGGCGCAGGGCCGCGCGGTCGATCTTGCCGGTCGAGGCGAGCGGCAGCGCCTCGACGAACCAGACCCGACGCGGGTGCTGGTAGGCCGGCGCGTGTTCGAGCGCGTAATCCTTGAGAGCGGCCTCGTCGACGGTGGCGGCGGGCCGGCGGACCACGAAGGCGACCGGCTTGGTGCCCTTGATGGCGTCGTCCACCGGCACCACGCAGGCCTGGAGCACCGCGGGGTGGCGCTCCAGCACCAGCTCGACCTCGCCCGGAAAGATGTTCTCGCCGCCGGAGACGAACATGTCGTCGGTCCGCCCGAGGAAGTAGAAGAACCCGTCCGCGTCGCGGCGGAAGACGTCGCCGGTGTCGTAGAACCCGTCCGCGGTGATCGGGACGGGCACGTCTGGCCGGTTGTGGTAGCCGAGCATGATCGCGGGGCTGCGCATCTGCAGGATCCCGGTCTCCGGGGCGTCCGGTCCGACGAGGCGCACCGCCACCTGGGGATGCGGCGCGCCGACCGACGCGACCGGCGTCGGCAGGCCGTCCGGATGGTCGCCGAACACGACCGGGCCGCCCTCGGTGGTCCCGTAGGCGTTGAGGATGCGGGCGTTCGGCAGGAGGGCGCGGATCTGCCGGGCGAGGGTGTCGTTGACCGGCGCCGAGCCCATCCGGACCGTCCGCACGTCGGTGAGGTCGGCTTCCGCGAGGAGATCCGGCTCCCGCAGCATCATGGCGATCATCGGCGGCACGGCGGTGAGCCACGTGCAGCGGTACCGGTCGATCGCCGCGATGTAGGCCCGCGCCTCGAATTGCGGCAGCAGCACCATCGTGGCGCCGGCCGCGCAGACGAGGAGCGCCAGGGCGAGCGCGTTCATGTGGTAGAGCGGCGCCGCCACGAGCAGCCGGTCGTCGCGCAGGTCCGTCTCCGCGGCGCGGGTCCGCGCCACCCAGAGGTGGCTGGCATGGCTCAGCCGCACGCCCTTCGGCCGGCCCGTCGAGCCGGACGTGTAGAGGAACAGGGCCGCCTCGTCGGGCTCGGGCACGACCGGCACGAACGGACCGGGGTCGAGCCAGGCCGCGAAGCCCTCCGGCCCGTCATCGTCGAACCCGGCGATCCGGATATCGGGGCCGAGATCGGCCAGCAGCGCCCGGCGCGGGCCGTCGCAGAGCACGAGCCGCGCCCCGCAATCGGCGAGCACGGCGGCGATCGTGGCCGGCGGGAACTTGTGATTGACCGGGACCGGGACCACGCCGGCGCGCATCGCCCCGAGCAGCGCCGCGATCGTGTCGGGCCGGTTGGCCGCGAGGATCGCGACCCGCGCGCCGCGGGCGATCCCGCCGCGCAGCAGGCCGCGGGCGAAGGCGTCGGCCCGGGCGTCGAGGCCGGCGCGGGTCATCACCGCGGGCTCGCCATCCGGGCCGACGCCGATGATCCGCGGCCTGTCCGGCGGGCCGGACCGGTCGACGAGGTCGCCGAGATTGGTCGGAGCCGTGGCCGCGCGCGTCATGGGGCCGCCCTGCACACGAGACGGAGGTCGAAGGCCGGCAGCGTCAGCGTGGCCGCGTCCGGCCCGTGCCGAACCCAGGCCGCCTCCGGGAGCGCGCCCGCGCGGGCTTCGAGGGCGTCGAGGTCGCGGAAGCGCAACGCCAGGGCGGAGAAGCGGGCGGCCGGCCCCGGCACGATCGCCACCCGCGTCTCGCCGAGCCGGAGGGTCCGGACGCCGCCCGCGGCCTCGGCCGGGGCGCCGCTCGCGCTCGCGTAGAGGGCGGCGTCGGCCTCCGGCGCCGGGCTCTCGATCGTCAGTGCGTCGAGCCCCGAGAACCCGTTCGGATGGTCGAGCCATTCGGGGCGCCAGACGAGATCCGGGGTCAGGTGCTCGCAATGGTAGAGGCGCCCCGCCGGGAACCTTTCGACCGGCACCCGCACCGTGCGGAACCGGGCCGTTTCCTCGCGGCCGTCGACGGTCACGGGGCGCGTGAAGGCGACGGGCGGCCCGGCCGCGAGCCCCGCCGCGGCGAGGCGGGCATGCGTCGCGTCGGCGTCCCGGCTCGCCACGACGAGCCCGTTCAGGCCGAACGGGCTGTCCAGAACGTCCTGCCGCTGCGGACCCGTCTCGGGCAGGCCGACGAGTTCGAGGTAGGGTCCGGCCGTCATCATCAGGTGGTTGACGGAGCCCAGCGAGTGGTGGCCGCGCGGCGTCAACCGGAAGCCGAGGGCGGCGAACAGGTCCGCCGCCTCGTCCATCCGCCGCAGCACGTTGATCACGACGTGGTCGAGGGCCCCGTCCGCCGGGGCGCCGGGGGCCGGCCCCGTCATTTCGGCGGCGCCGTCATGTAGACGCCGCGGCCGCTCGCGAGCAGGCGCCCCTCCTGGTCGAGGATCTGCGCCTCGGCCACCGAGAGCTGGTTGCCGAACTTCACCACCGTGCCGCGGCAGGTGAGATCGCCCTGCATCGCGGCCCGGTGGTAGTCGACCCGCAGGTCCACGGTGGGGACGCCCCGGCCGGTCTTGGAGACCAGCGCCCAGTCGGCGGTGAGGTCGACCAGCGTCGCCAGGATGCCGCCGTGCACGTAGCCGCGCTCGGCGTTGACGACCCATTCCGGCCGCCACGTCGCCTTCAGCTCGATCGTCCCATCGCCGACGGCGACGATGGAGAGGCCGAGCCACTGGTGGAACGGGCCGCGCAGCAGCAGCGCCTCGACCTGCTCCTTGGTGAGGGGGGTGTCGGACATGGCTTGGGGGATCTCCTCGGGCGGTGTCAGGGGGTGACGACGATCTTGCCCATGACCTCGCGGTCGCGGATCATCCGCAGGCCCTCGGCGGCCTCCTCGAGGGGCAGGAGCTTGTCGATGGTCGGCTTCAGCGTGCCGGCCTGGATCATGTCCATCAGGGCCGACAGGTTGTCGTCGTAGAAGCTGTTCGAGCCGATCACCTTGAGCTCGAAGCTCCAGATGTAGCGGAGATCCTCCTTGGGATCGTGCCCCGCGGTGGCCCCGCAGACCAGCAGCGTGCCGCCGCGCTTCAGGCACTTGAGCGAGGGCACCCAGGTGTCGCCGCCGGTGAAGTTGATCACCACGTCGACCCCGCCCTCGTAGGTCCGGCGCTGCGGCTTGCCGTACTGCTGGATCGCCCACTTGGAGAAGTCGGTCTCGCGGTAGTTGACGACGTGGTCGGCCCCGAGGGCCGTCAGCGCCGCCATCTTCTCCGCGCTGCCCGCGCAGGCGATCACCTCGGCGCCGAGCTGCTTGGCCAGCATCACGCAGCCGGTGCCGACGCCGCCGCTGGCGCCGAGGATCAGGACCTTGTCGCCGGCCTTCACGGTGTTGTGGGTGATCAGCATGCGGTGGGCCGTGCCGTAGGCCACCGGCAGGGACGCCGCGTCCGCGTAGCTCACGTCCGGCGGCATCGCGATGAGCTGGCTCGTCGAGACCCGGCAGTACTCGGCCATGCCGCCGTCGAGCATCTCGCCCATCAGGCCCTTGGCCTTGTTGAGCGGGTTGACCAGCACCCGGTCGCCGACGCGCCACTCCGCGACGCCCGCGCCGAGCTCGACGACCTGCCCGGCCATGTCGAGGCCGATCACCACCGGCATCGGCACCTTGATGCCGGGCATGCCCTTCACGGTGAACACGTCGTGGTAGTTGAACGAGGACGCGCCGACGCGGATCAGGACCTCGCCCGGGCCGGGGGACGGCTTCGGGTAGTCGTTCACCACCTTCAGCGTGTCGATGTCGCCGTGCGCCTCCAGCACGAGCGCCTTCATGGTCTGAGCCATCGTGAAATCCCTCTTCTGCAGGTCGGAAAGGCTACGGGATCGTCTTCGACCGCTCGTAGGGGCCGGGAACCAGGGCCGTGTCCGGCAGGCTGCCCTGAACGGCGCCGACCGCCTTGAAGACGTCGAATTCCCGCTTCAGCGAGGCGATGTCGGCGGGCTCCAGGCTGACCGTGTAGATGCCGTCCCAGAGGCCCGCGTAGGCCGCGGCGTCGGCGTCGCTCAGGTTCGCGGCCGCCTTCAGGATCTTGGCCACGCCGGGCTTGTCGGCCTTTCCGAAGGCGTAGGCCTTGCGCATCGCGGCCACGACCTTGGCGGGCGCGTCCGGATTCTGCGTCATCCAGGCATTGCGCATCAGGCCGACGCCGAGGACCGGCGGCGCGTCCTGCTTGGTGAGGCGCCTCCACTCCTCCCGGAAGGTGCCGAGCCGGCGCAGCTTCACGTCCGGCAGGAGCGCGAGGGTCACGGTGCGCAGCGCCGCGGCGTCGATGTCCTTCTGGACGAGGAATTGCGCCAGCCGGGAATCGTTGCCGGGGACGGCCTGGTAATCCGAGGGCTTGAGGCCGTGATTGGTCTCCAAGATCGCCGCCGCGATGGCGGCGGTGCCGCTGCCCGCGGGCGAGGTGCCGATCTTCCTGCCCCTGAGGTCGGCCATCGCCTTGATCGGCGAGTCCTCCGGAACGACGAAGTCGAGGTCGGCCACCTGGGTCGCGAGGACGATGCTCATCGGCAGGCCGTCGGCGGTCACGCTCAGCGCCGTCCCGGCGCTCGCCGCGATCGCGAAATCGATCGCCCCGGCGGCCATGGCCTTGGTCGGCGCGTTCACGTCCGGGAACTTGACGTACTCGGCCGTCAGGCCCTCCTTCTCCATGAACTTGCCGGCCTCCAGCACGGCGCCGAAGCCGAGGCTGATGCCCGAGCTCCAGTAGCCGATGCGCACCGTCTCGGCGCGCGCGAGGCCGGGCAGGCCGACCGCGCAGAGCGCGGCGACGGCGAGGGCGCGGATTCGTTTCAAGGCGTTCTCCAGGAGCTGCGATGGGGGGACGTGCGGCGGGCGTGTCCCCGGCTGGCGCCGGCCGTCACGGCTGCGCCACCTTCTTCCAGGCGAACAGGCGCTGCTCGGCCGGCTTCAGGACGAGCGTCTCGAGCCCGATCATCAGGGCGACGAGGGTGAGGGTCCAGGCGAAGACCTGGTCGGTCTGGACGAGGTCGGCCGCCTGCCGCAGGCGGTAGCCGATGCCGCTGCTCGCCCCGAGCGATTCCGCCACGAGGACGACCCGCGCCCCGAAGCCGATGGCGAGGCGCGCGCCCGCGAAGAAGGCGGGCAGGATCGTCGGCAGGTAGATCTTGGTCAGCACCTTGCGGCGCGGCATCCGGAAGGTGCGGGCGAGCTCGAGATGCTCGGCGCTGACCGTGCGCGTGCCCTGCCAGACGTTGGTCAGGATCAGCGGCATCGCGGTCATGAACACCACGAAGATCGTGGTCCAGTTCGAGAGGCCGAACCAGATCAGCGCGAAGATCGCCCAGATCGCGGAGGAGACGGTGTTGGTCACCGTCAGCACCGGCTCGAAGAAGCGCCCGAGGCGCGGGCTCGCGCCGAGCAGCAGGCCGAGCGGCAGCCCCACGAGGGCCGCGAAGGCGAGGCCGGCGCCGATCCGGCCCAGCGTGATGCCGAGATCGGCGGCGAAGCTCGGCGTGGCGACGAGGCCGAGCCACGTGTGCCAGACCCGCGCGGGGCTCGGCAGGACGAAGCTCGGCGCGTGCAGCGATCCGAGCTGCCACGCGGCCAGCGCCAGGGCGAGCAGGGCGAGCCGCTGGAGCAGCACGCCCGCCCGGCGGCCGGCACCGGACGTCCGCGTCCGCCGGATCAGGCGCGGCGGGGTCTTCACGAGCATCGCGCGCTCGCGGCGGAGAGGCTGATGCGCAGGCGCCGAACCTCCTCGGCGACCTCCGTCGAGAGCGGGTCGCGGGGGTACGGCAGATCGATCGCCCGGAGGGTGCCGATCCGGCCCGGCCGCGGGTGCAGGACAACCACCTGGCTCGCCAGCACCACCGCCTCCTCGACGTCGTGCGTGACGAAGACCAGGGTCATCGCCCGCAGGCCGGCGATGCGCAGCAGCTCCGCGTGCATCTGCGCGCGGATCTCGGGATCGAGCTTCGAGAACGGCTCGTCGAGGAGCAGGATCTTGGGCTCGGTCACGAGGCTGCGCGCGAGCGCCACCCGGCTGCGCATGCCCCCCGACAATTCGTGCGGGTAGGCGTCGCGGAAGGCCTCCAGCCCGACGAGCCGCAGGGTCTCGTCGACCCGCCGGGCCCGCTCCGCCCGGCCCATGCGTCCGGCCTCGAGGCCGAAGGCGACGTTCTGGGCGGCCGTGCGCCAGGGCAGCAGCCGGTCCTCCTGGAACATGTAGGTCATGGCCCGCCAGTCGCGGAAGGCGTGCGACGGGATGCCGTTCAGGAGGACGGCGCCCTGATCGGGCTCGACCAGCCCGGCGATCATGTTGAGGAGGGTGCTCTTTCCGCAGCCCGACGCGCCCAGGATCGCGACGATCGCGTGCTGCGGGATCGCGATGTCGACGGTGTCGAGGACGTGGAGCGGCCCGCCCTCGCGCCGGTCGAACCACTTGCTGACGTGGTCGAGCTCGACGGCGTTCACGGCTCGCCCCCGTCGACTCGGGCCGGCCGCACCGGCGCCACCACCGCGGTGTCGCGCAGGCTGGCGATGACCTTCTCCAGGGTCATGTCGCGGAACGTCTCGACGTGGCGGCGGGCCACCAGGGCGGCGCTGTCGGCGTCACCCGCCACGAGGTGCTCGATCATCGCGGTGTGGTCGTTCTCGATGTTCGGCCGCACCCCCTGCACGCCGAAGCCGAGGGCGACGAGGCGGGTCATCTCGTCGAGGAGGCCCGACAGCGTCCGGTACAGGCGCCCGTTCCCCGAAGCCGCGGCGATCGCGAGGTGGAAGCCCCGGTTGGCCTCCAGGAAGAAGTCGATCTGGTTGCCCATCTCCACCGTGATCTTGCGGCGGCAGACCTGCTCCAGGCGCTCCAGATGCGCCCGGTTCACGCGGCCGGCGGCGCCCCGCGCCGCGAGGGGCTCAAGCTCCATCCGGAGGGCGAAGACCTCGTCGACATCCTTCACGGTCACCGGGCTGACCCGGTAGCCGTGCCGCGGCATCGAGCTGACGAAGCCTTCCTGGGCCAGGCGCTGGAGCGCGATCCGGCAGCTCGCCTTGCCGATCTCGAACCGCTCCATCACCTCGGCCTCGGTGAAGCGCGTGCCGGGCAGGAGGCGGCAGGCGACGATCTCGCGGCGCATCAGGTCGTAGGCCTGGTTGCCCTTGCGCGTGGCGTCGGGGACGGCGAGCACCGTCGTGGTCGGGCGAGCGGGCCGGGACCTGTCATCGCGGGTCGTCATCGCACCTCGCTGTTCGGGCATTGAGGCTCCCACAGCATGCTGTGAGCTGCCCACCACACGCAGGACATGTGCCAACCCCGCGCCGGCCCGCCTGCGCGCGGCGCGCATCGGCAGGCGGAACGATGGTCGGGTGCCGGCATTCGTCGCGCGGTGGGAAGCTCAGATGCGACGCGTGATCAGCTCAGCGCGCGCTGTAGGCATTCCATGCCGTATTTATGCGCAACGTCTCCGCGTTCTGTAAATGGAATGCGCGTCCAATTTTCGCGAAGATGTTGGAAGAAAGAGCTTTTCGCGGCGCTCAGACGCAGAACGATCTGTGTTTTCTTTGAGCAGTGAGGCGTGCTGCCGGCCGCGTCGGCGACGCCCTACAGGATGTCGGGCTGGCCGCGCCGGTGCTCGTGCCCCGCGATGACGCGGCGCAGGAGCCGGGTCAGGGTGTCCTGCTCCGCCGGAGTGAGGGCCTCGACGGTCGCGGCGTGCGCCGCCCGCGCCGCCGGCTCCATCGCGCCGTGGAGCGCGGCGCCCTCGTCCGTCAGCCGGCAGACCTGCGCGCGGCGGTCGAGGGGCGAGGTCGTGCGGCTCACCAGACCGCGGGCCGCGAGGCGCTTCAGGGCGCCGGTCGTCGTCGTCCGATCGAGGGCGACCGCGCTCGCGAGCGTCGTCTGATCGGCCTCCCCCAGATCGCGCAGCAGCGAGAGCAGGCTGTACTGGAGCGGGGTGACGCGGAACGCGGCACAGCGTTCTGCGAAGAGGCTGACGTGGATCTGGTGCATGCGGCGGGCGAGGAAGCCTGGGCGCTCGGCCAGGGGCCAGTGCCGCGCCTCCGCCGCCGCGTCCGTTGCCGCGTCCGTTGCCGCGCTCGCCGCCCCCGCGGCGACCCCCGCCTCTGCCGACCCCGCCGCGAACCCGGCGTCCGGGACCTCATCCATCGTCCGCCTCCGCAGAACGGTTCCAGCCTTGGCACGCGGTGTGCAACGCCGGAATACGAAGCATGCTTCGCTTTTGGCAAGGGCGAGGCCGGCGCGCGCCGGCCGGGACCACGAGGTCGACATGGACAATCGCCGCTATGATCTGGTTCTGCGGGGTGGGCGGGTCATCTGCCCGGCCTCCGGCATCGACGGCATCCGCGACGTGGCGGTGCGGGACGGGCGCATCGCCGCCGTGGCGGAGACGATTTTGCCCTCGGCCGCCGCCGAGGTGGTCGACGTCTCGGGCAAGCTCGTCCTGCCCGGCATGATCGACACCCACGCCCACGTCTACCAGTACGTCACCGGCCGGTTCGGCCTGAACCCCGACATGGTCGGCGTGCGCTCGGGCGTGACCACGGTGGTGGACCAGGGCGGGCCGTCCTGCATGACCCTGCCGGGCTTCCGCCACTTCATCGCCGAGCGCTCGGAGACGCAGGTGCTCGCCTTCCTGTCGGCCTATCTCGTCGGCGGCCTGGAGGGGCATTTCTACCCGAACCTCTACAGCCCGGACGGCGTCGACATCGACGCCACCGTGAAGTCGGCCACCGAGAACCGCGACCTCGTGCGCGGCATCAAGGGCCACGCCGAGATCGGCGGCTTCGCCCGCTGGGGCATCAAGGTGATGGAGATGGCCGCCGAGATCAGCCGGCGCGCCGACCTGCCGCTCTACGTGCATTTCGGCCAGCTCTGGGGCCTGCCGGAATCGGGCGCCAACGGCGAGGATGCCGACACCATCGTCGAGCGGGTGATCCCGCTGCTGCGGCCCGGCGACGTGCTGGCCCATCCCTTCACCCGCCACCCGGGCGGCTTCATCAACGAGCAGGGCGAGGTCCACCACATCATCCGCCGGGCCATGGAGGCCGGGCTGAAGGTCGATGTCGGCCACGGCAGCCACTTCTCCTACCGCGTGGCCCGCGCGTCCCTGCCGGCCGGCGTGATCCCCTACACGCTCGGCGCCGACATGCACGGCTACAACACCGAGGTGCCCGAGGTGACGAAGCCCGCCGGCACCCCGGACGAGCACCACGACGACGAGAACCATCCCTTCCTCGGCCAAGCCCGGTTCAGCCTGACCCAGGCGATGAGCTCGATGATGGCGCTCGGCATCCCGCTGGAGGACGTGGTGCCGATGGTGACGTCGCACCCGGCCGAGATGCTGCGCATGGGCGACCGGATCGGCGCCCTCAAGGTCGGCTACGCGGCCGACGTCTCGGTGCTGCACGACGATCGCGGCCGCTTCCTGCTGCGCGACAACGAGGACACGCGGGTGATCGCCGACCGCCTGCTGCGCCCGGCCTTCTGCCTGCGCGCGGGGAAGCGCTTCGAGGCCGACTCGCCGATCCTGCCCCAGGCGATCGCGGCCTGAGGTGGCGCCGGTGAACGCCTTCGTCCTCGACGACCCGACACCGCCGGACCCGCGCCGCCGCTGGGACAGCCTGGACTTCGCGGCCCGGGGCGCCTGCTACGACAACAACGCGGGCGTGCCCGACAGCGCCGCGCAGGTCGCGGCCCGCAACGCGGCCTCCGCGGCCTACCGCGCGGCGCACCCGGCCGGGCTCGACATCCCCTACGCCGCCGGCGCGCGCACCGGCTTCGACCTCTACCCGGCGGCGGAGACGGGGGCGCCCTGCCTCGTCTTCGTCCACGGCGGCTACTGGCAGCGCAACGCCCGAGCCGACTTCGCCTGCTTCGCGGAAGGGCTGAACGCCGCCGGCTGGTCGGTGGCGATGCCGGGCTACACCCTGGCACCCGAGGCGAGCCTCACCGGGATCGTCGCCGAGATCGGGGCCGCCCTCGACTGGCTCGCCGCGCACGGGACGGCGCGCGGGATCGGCGGCCCGATCGTCCTCGCCGGCTGGTCCGCGGGGGCGCAGCTCGCCGCGCTCCATCTCGGGCATCCCGCCGTGTCCGCGGTCCTGGCGATCTCCGGCGTCTACGACCTCGCGCCGATCCGCGAGACCTACCTGAACGAGAAGCTCGGGCTGACCGAGGACGAGATCGGGACGCTGTCGCCCCTGCGCCTGCCCGTCGTGCCCAAGCCCATGACGGTCGCCTACGGCAGCCGGGAGCTGCCCGCCCTCGTCCGCGACGCGCGCAACCTCCACGCCCTGCGCGGCGCCGCCCACGCGCCGGGCGCCCTGCTGCCGGTCCCGGGCGCCGACCACTTCTCGATCCTCGACGAATTCCGCCGGCCCGACGGCCTTCTGGTCCGCGCCGCCCAGGATGTTTTCGGAGGCGCCCGATGAGCCGCGAGGGCGTCGGGGCCCCCCTGCCCCGCAAGGAGGACGACCGCCTGATGCGCGGGCGCGGCCAGTATGTCGGCGACCTCCGGCTGCCGGGGATGCAGGACGTCGCCTTCGTGCGCAGCCCGCTCGCCCATGCCCGGATCCGCGCCATCCACGTGCCGAAGGCCCATCGCGACCGCGTCTTCACCGCCGCCGACCTCGACGGCGTGCTGCCGATCCGGGCGGTCTCGGGGCTGCCCGGCTTCAAGGTGTCCGAGCAGCCGGTGCTCGCCACCGGCAAGGTCCGGCAGGTCGGCGAATTGGTGGCGCTGTGCGTCGCCCCGACCCGCGCGGAGGCCGAGGACATCGCCGACGCCGTCGTCCTCGACCTGGAGGAGCTGCCCGCCATCCACGACATGCTGGCCGCGCGCGCGCCGGGCTCCGCCCTGGTCCACGAGCACTGGGGCGACAACGTCTTCCTGGAGACCCTGGTCGATGTCGGCATCGAGGGCGCCCTCGACGCGCCGATCAAGGTGAGCCGCACCATCTCGACGGGCCGCCAGTGCATGGCGCCGATCGAGGGCCGCGGCACCGTGGTGAGCCTCGATCACCGCCTCGACCAGCTCGTCGTCCACACCGCGAGCCAGATGCCGCACATCGTGCGCAACGGCCTCTCCGAATGCCTCGGGATCGAGCAGGGCCGCATCCGCATCGTCTCGCCGGATGTCGGCGGCGGCTTCGGCTACAAGGCGATCCTGCTCGCCGAGGACGTGGCGCTCGCCTGGCTCGCGCTCCGCTGCGGCCATCCGGTCCGCTGGCTGGAGGACCGCCGCGAGCACCTGACCGCCAACGCCAATTGCCGCGAGCACCATTACCGCATCACCGCCTACGCGGAGCTGGACGGGACCCTGCGCGGCATCGACTGCGAGGCCACCGTCGATTCCGGCGCCTACTCGGCCTACCCGTTCTCGGCCTGCCTGGAGGCCGCGCAGGTCGCCAGCATCCTGCCGGGGCCCTACGATTTCCCGGCCTATCGCTGCCGGACATGGTCGGTGGCGACCAACAAGTGCCCGATCCTGCCCTACCGGGGCGTCGCGCGCACCGGCGTCTGCTTCGCCCTGGAACTGGTGCTCGACGCCGTCGCCCGCGCGGCGGGGGTCGCGCCCGAGACCGTGCGCGAGAAGAACCTCGTGCGGCCCGGGCAGATGCCGTTCGAGAACATCACGAAGAAGCACTTCGACAGCGGCGACTACCCGGAGGCGCTCGCCCGGGCGCTGAAGGCCGTCGACGTGGACGCGATCCGCGCCCGCCAGCGTGAGGGCGAGCCGGACGGGCGCCGGATCGGCCTCGGCCTCGCGATCTACTGCGAGCAGGCCGCGCACGGCACCTCGGTCTATTCCGGCTGGGGCATCCCGATGGTGCCCGGCCACGAGCAGGCCAGCGCCCGCCTGACCCCGGACGGCGGCCTGGAATTGCGGATCGGCGCCCATTCCCACGGCCAGGGCCTGGAGACGACGCTGGCCCAGGTCGCCCACGAGATCCTGGGCGTCCCGGTGGCGCGCACCCGCCTCGTCCACGGCGACACCGCCATGACCCCCTACTCGACGGGCTCCTGGGGCTCCCGCGTCATGGTGATGGCGGGCGGCGCGGTGGCGGCGGCCTGCGAGGCGTTGCGCGACCGCGCCGTGCGGATCGGCGCCCACCTGCTCCAGGCGCGGCCCGAGGAATGCCGGTTCGAAGGTGGCCACGTCGTCGGCCCCACGGGCGATGTCCCGCTCGAGGTGATCGCCCGCACCTGGTACCGCCGCCCGCAGGACCTCGCGCCCGACACCGATCCCGGCGGGCTCGAGGTCACCGCCGGCTACAAGCCGGTGCGCGATTCCGGCACCTTCTCGTACGCGGCGCACGCGGCCGTGGTGGCGGTCGATCCCGATCTCGGGGCGGTGGAGATCCTCGACTACGTCATCGTCGAGGACGGCGGCACGCTGGTGAACCCCCTCGTGGTCGACGGCCAGATCTACGGCGGCCTCGCGCAGGGGATCGGCACGGCCCTGTTCGAGGAGATGCGCTTCGACGGCCGCGGCCAGCCGCTGGCCTCAACCCTCGCCGACTACCTCCTGCCCGGCGCCGCCGACGTGCCGATGGCGCGCATCGACCACATGGAGACGCCCTCGCCCTACACGCGCTTCGGCCAGAAGGGCATCGGCGAGGGCGGCGCCATCGCGCCCCCGGCGGCGCTCGCCAATGCCATCAACGATGCGCTGGCGCCGCTCGGCGTCGAGATGCTGCATTCCCCCGTCACACCCCGGCGGATCGTGGAGGCGGTGCTCGCCACCCGCGCCCCCGCCGAGACCGCGCGGGAGGCCGCATGAAGCCCGCCGCCTTCGCCTGGGAGCGCCCCGACAGCCTGCCCGCGCTGCTGGCGCGCCTTGCCGAGGCCCACGCGGGCGTGAAGCTGATCGCGGGGGGCCAGTCCCTCGGACCGATGCTGAACCTGCGCCTCGTCGAGCCCACCCTCATCCTCGACATCACCGGCGTGCCCGAGCTCCGGACCGCGCGGGTCGAGGGCGACACGCTCGTGCTCGGGGCCTGCGTGACCCATGCGGACATCGAGGACGGGCGCGTCCCGGATCTCACCGGCGGCGCGCTGCGGCGGGTCGCGGCCGCGATCGCCTACCGGCCGGTGCGCAACCGCGGCACGGTCGGCGGCAGCCTCGTCCACGCAGACCCGGCCGCCGACTGGGTCACCGCCCTGACGGCCCTCGGCGCCGAGGTCGAGATCGCGGGCCGGAACGGCCGCCGCACCCTTCCAGTGGAGCGCTTCGTCACCGGCGCCCTCGAAGTGGCCCTCGGCGCGGGCGAGATCCTGGTCGCGGTGCGCGTCCCGGCGCTGCCGGCGGGCGCGGCCTGGGGCTACGTCAAGCACTGCGCGAAGATCGGCGAGTTCGCCCACGCCATCGGGGCCGTGCGCCTCGAGCCCGGCGCGGGCCGGGGCCGGGCCGTGATCGGCGCGGTCGCGGGGCCGCCCGTGCTCCTGGCCGATGCCCGCCCGCTCTTCGGCGGCCGCATCGGCGCCGACTTCGCCGCGCGCTTCGACCCCCGGGCCGCCGACCAGGCCCTGCGGGAGGCCGGCATGGCCGACGCGGTCGAGCGGCACATCCACGTCACCGTCCTGAGCCGCGCGGTGGCCGCAGCGGCCGCGCCCGATCCCCGCTCCAACACCCTTCCGGAGGCCGCATGAGCGCCGCGCTGGCCGAACCCGGGACGTCCCGCATGGCCCTGGCGCTGACGGTGAACGGCCGCGCCGTGCGGGTCGCGGCCGAGCCGCGCAGCCACCTCGGCGACGTGCTGCGCGACGGGCTCGACCTCACCGGCACGCATCTGGGCTGCGAGCACGGCGTCTGCGGCGCCTGCACGGTCCTGCTCGACGGCGAGCCGGCCCGTGCCTGCCTCACCTACGCGGGGGCCTGCGCGGGCGCCGCGGTCACGACGATCGAGGGCCTCGACGCGGACGCGATCGCGGGCGAGTTGCGGGCCGCCTTCAACCGCGAGCACGCGCTCCAGTGCGGCTACTGCACGCCCGGGATGCTGGTGGCCGCCCGCGACCTGGTCCTGCGGCTGCCCGAGGCCGACGAGCGGCGGATCCGCGTCGGCCTGTCGGGCAATCTCTGCCGCTGCACCGGCTATGCCGGCATCGTCCGGGCGGTGATGGCGGTGATCGCGGACCGGCGCGGGCGCGGCATCCCCCCCGAGACCGGCGCGGCGCGGCCGCTCGGCCCGGTCGGCGCCCGGATCGGCGCTGGGGTCGGCGCGTCAGGGCTCGCGCCCCCGCCGGCGGATCGGCCCGCCCCGGCTTCGCCCGCCGCGGTGGCGGATCTGTCCGACGCGTTTGCGCCGGCCCACGGCTTCACGCAGGTCCTCGACGTCGCCCACCCGCCGGAGGCCGTCTTCGCCCTGCTGGGCGACCTCGCGGCGGTCGCCGCCTGCCTGCCGGGCGCGGTGCTGACGGCGCGGCCCACCCCCGACACGGTCGAGGGCGGTCTGCAGGTGCGGATCGGGCCGATCGCCGCGACGTTCCGCGGCCGCGCCCGCCTCGCGCGGGACGAGGCCGCCCGGACCGGCGCGGTCCACGGGGCCGGCACCGACGCGGGCGGCCGCTCGGCGACCGAGGGCCGGATCCGCTACCGGGTCGAGGCCGGGCCGACGCCCGGCACCGCCCGGGTCGACCTCGACGTCGGCTACACCCTGACCGGGCCGCTCGCGCAGTTCGGCCGGCCCGGCCTCGTGCGCGACCTCGCCGGCCGCATCGCCGCGGAGTTCACCCGCAACCTCGATGCCCGGCTCTCGGGCGTCGCGGCGCCGGCGCCCGCCGGCCTCAACCCGCTCCGCCTGCTCCTCGGCCTCGCCCGCGCGCGCCTCGCGGCGTGGTTCGGCCGCGCCTGATCCCCTCCCGCCTCAATCCACCGGAGACACGCGAATGCCCAGCAGGTTCACCCTCACGACCGCGATCCTGCTGGCGCTGACGGCCACCGGCGCACGGGCGGAGGCGATCCGCATCGGCGTCAACGAGCCGCTGACCGGGCCGTTCGCGGCCTCGGGCACCTACGTGGTCAACGGCGCCAAGATCGCCGCCGACGAGATCAACGCCAAGGGCGGCGTCCTCGGGAAGAAGCTCGAACTCGTGATCGAGGACAACAAGAGCAACCCGACCGAGGCCGCCGCGGTCGCCGAGAAGCTGATCACCAGCGACAAGACCCCGGTGATGATGGGCGCCTGGGGCTCCAGCCTGACGCTCGCCGTGATGCCCAAGCTCACGGATTACGAGACGCCGATGCTGGTCGAGACCTCCTCGTCCGGCAAGATCACGACCTCCGGCAACCCTTACGTGTTCCGGATCTCGCCGCCCTCGTCGCTGGAGGCCGAGACCTTCGCGCCGATGGTGTCTCGCCTCGGGCTGAAGAAGGTCGACTTCCTTGTCCTCAACAACGATTTCGGCCGCGGCGCCGCGACCGATTTCGGCAAGATGCTCAAGGACAAGGGCGTCACGGTCGGCCTCGTCGAGACGATGGACCAGGGCGCGCAGGACATGAGCGCCCAGCTCGCCAAGCTGAAGGCGTCGGATTCCGACACGATCATGATCACGAGCTCGGTCGATCAGCTCGTGCTGCTGTTCAAGCAGATGGCGGCGCTCGGCCTGAAGAAGCGGGTCATCACCACCGGCGGATCCCAGAACCCGGACCAGATCATCGCCCAGGCCGGCGCGGCCGCCGACGGCACGATGCACCTGACGACCTTCCTGCCCTGGTCGCCCGACAAGACGCCGGACCCGAAGGCCACCGAGGCCTTCATCGCCGCGTGGAAGAAGCGCGGCTTCGAGTTCGCCGGCGTCACCGAGAGTTTTCGCGGGTACGACGGCATCCGCGCGATCGCCCACGCCATCGAGAAGGCGGGCTCGGCCGATCCGGCCGCGATCACCAAGGCGTTCTGGTCGGTCGACTTCGTCGGGCTCAACGGGCCGATCCGCTTCGCCAAGGCCGGCCCCGCCGGGAAGGAGAGCGGGCAGAGCAAGCCCGACGTCTACCTCATCGAGATCAAAGACGGGAAAGTGATCGTGCCGGCGCTGTGAGCGCCTCCGGACCGGCGGCCCGACGCCGGTCCTCTCGCCCATCCACCGGCCCCGGGCCGGGGCGCACCCTCGGAGGCCGCCCGTGAACGAACTGATCCAGCACCTCGTCAACGCCCTCATCCTCGGCGGCACCTACGCGCTGCTGGGGATCGGCCTGACGCTGATCTTCGGGATCATGAACGTCGTGAACTTCACCCACGGCGCGCTCTACACGGTCGGCGCCTACGTCATGTACCTCGCGGTCGCCGCGCTGGGACTGAACTTCTTCCTGGCGCTGCCGGTGGCGATCCTCGGCGGGCTCCTGCTCGGGGCCGCGATCGAGTTGCTGCTGCTGCGCCCGTTCCGGGGCTCGGACATCGACACCACCATGCTGGTGATGATCGGCGCCGGCATCGTCCTGCAATCGGGCACGCTCTGGACCTTCGGCGGCGTCGCCAAGGCGATCCCCGCGCCCTTTCCCGAGGCGCCGCTCCAGGTCGGCCCGGTCTCGGTGTCGTGGCTGCGGCTGTTCGTGCTCGGGGCGGCGCTGACGCTGATCGCCCTCACCTACGCGCTGATCAACCGGACCAAGCTCGGTCTCGCCATGCGCGCCGCGTTCCAGGATTCCGACACGGCGGCGCTGATGGGCGTCGACGTCCGCCGGATCTACACCGCGACCTTCGCGCTCGGCTCGTCGCTCGCCGCGGCCGCCGGCGCGCTCCTCGGTCCGGTCTACGTGGTGTTCCCGCAGATGGGCGGCCTTGCCGAGCTCAAGGCCTTCGCCATCGTCATCCTGGGCGGGCTCGGCAACGTCACCGGCGCGGCGATCGGCGGCTTCATCCTGGCGCTCGCCGAGGAGCTGGGCGCCGGCTACGTCTCCTCCGGCTACCGGGACGCGATGGGCTTCCTGATCATCATCGCGGTCCTGCTCTGCAGGCCGACCGGGTTGTTCGCCAAGGCGGAGCGCATCGGATGAACCGGCTCCTCCCCCTCGCCCTGCTCGCCGGCCTCGTCGCCCTGCCCCTGGGGCTCGGCGCCAACCCCTACCTCCTCAACGCGCTGATCGTGACCGGCATCCTGACGATCGGCGCCATGAGCCTGAACCTGCTCCTCGGCTTCACCGGGCAGCTCAGCCTCGGCCACATCGCGTTCTTCGGGATCGGCGCCTACGTCAGCGCGCTGACCAGCCTCGGCTTCGACGTGGATCTCGGGTTCGGCATCCGCGCGGTCCACGAGCCCTGGCCGGCGGCGGTCGGGTTCCTGCTGGCGACGGTCGCGGCGGGCGGCTGCGGCTACCTGATCGGGCGGCTCTCCTTCCGGGTGCGGGGCGCCTACTTCGTGATCGTGACGATCTCCTTCGCCGAGGTCGTGCGGCTCGTGGCGCTCAACTGGGTGGAGCTGACGCAGGGGCCGCTCGCGCTGACCAATATCCCGGCCATCACCCTCGGCCTGCCGGGCCTGGGGATGTGGACGCTCAAGACCAAGCTCCAGAACTACTACCTCGTGCTGGCCGTGGGCACGCTCTGCTACGCCGTGATCGCCCGCCTGGTCGGCGGGCGCTTCGGCCGGGCGATGCGGGGTCTCAAGGAGAACGAGCCGCTGGCGCTCTCGGTCGGCATCAACGCCACCCGCACGCTGACGGTGGCGGCAGTGATCTCGGCCGCCTTGGCCGGCGCGGCCGGCAGCCTCTACGCCCACTACCTGCGGATCATCGATCCCGACGTGTTCCTGTTCGCCACCACGGTCACCATGGTCATCATGGTGGTGGCGGGCGGCAAGGGCACCCTGCTGGGCCCGGTCGTCGGCGGCCTGATCTTCGGCCTGCTGCCGGTGGCGCTCCGCCCGGTCATGGCGCCGGAGGCGCAGTGGATCGTCTACGGCCTCGTGCTGATCGTGATCCTGTTCGTGATGCCGCGGGGGATCGTGCCGGGACTGGCGGCGCTGCTGGGACGCCGCCCGGCCCCGGCCGCGCCCGTCCTCGAGGCCAATCCGGCGGTGCAGCGATGAGCGCGATCCTCTCCGTCGAGCATGTCGGCGTCCGCTTCGGGGGCCTCGTCGCCATCGCGGACCTGCATTTCGACGTCCACGCGGGCGAGATCGTCAGCCTGATCGGCCCGAACGGGGCCGGCAAGACGACGGCCTTCAACGTGATGACGGGCTTCCTCAAGCCCAGCCAGGGCGCGGTCCGCTTCCGCGGCACGTCCCTGAAGGGCCTGCCGCCGCACGCGATCACGCGGCTCGGCCTCGCCCGCACCTTCCAGCGCACCAGCGTCTTCCCGGACGACACGGTGTTCGACAACGTGATGATCGGCCTGCACCAGATGGGCGCCGCGGCTGGCCGCGCGCCCGTTCTGGACGCGCTCCTCGGCCGCGCGGGGGCCGGCGAGAGGCAGCTGCGCGCCCGGGCCGCGGCGCTCCTCGACTGGGTCGGGCTCGCCGGACGGGCGCAGGAGAAGGCCGGCGCCCTCGCCTACGGGGAGCAGCGCCTCGTCGGCGTGGCGCTGGCGCTCGCCACCGAGCCCGCCATGCTGCTCCTCGACGAGCCGGTCTCAGGGATGAACGCTTCCGAGACGCG
Source organism: Methylobacterium sp. D48H (assembly GCF_053345715.1). Lineage (NCBI taxonomy): Bacteria > Pseudomonadati > Pseudomonadota > Alphaproteobacteria > Hyphomicrobiales > Methylobacteriaceae > Methylobacterium > Methylobacterium sp. D48H. The sequence goes on along the minus strand of NZ_JBKFAP010000004.1, from coordinate 69,261 downwards.
GGTCTTCGTGCGCCTGATCAGGCAGATCCGGGAGCGCGGCGTCACCATCCTGCTCGTCGAGCACGACATGCCGATGGTGATGGAGGTCTCCGACCGCATCGTCGTCCTCAACTACGGGCGCCTGATCGCCGAGGGGCCGCCAGACCGGATCCGCAGCGACCCGGCGGTGATCGAGGCCTATCTCGGCCAGGGCAGCGCCGCCCGGCAGGCCGCCGCGGCTGCCGTGCAGGAGGCGGTCCATGCTTGAGATCCGCGACCTCGTCTGCGGCTACGGCCACGTCACGGCGCTGAAGGGGCTCACGATCGACGTGCGCGAGGGTCAACTCGTGGCCCTCGTCGGCGCCAACGGCGCCGGCAAGTCCACGACGCTCCGGGCGATCTCCGGCCTCGTCCCGCCGCGCTCCGGCGCGATCCGGTTCGCCGGCCGGGACATCGCGGGGGCGGAGCCCCGCCGGATCCTGGCGGCGGGTATCGCCCATTGCCCGGAGGGCCGGCGCGTCTTCCCGCAGATGACGGTCGCCGAGAACCTCGCCATGGGCGCCTACCTGCGCCGCGACCGGGCGGCGGTCGCGGCGGACTTGGCGCGCATCTACGGGGAGTTCCCGCGCCTCGCGGAGCGGCGCGACCAGGCGGCCGGCACGCTGTCGGGCGGCGAGCAGCAGATGCTGGCGATCGGCCGCGCGCTGATGGGGCGCCCGAAGCTCGTGCTGTTCGACGAGCCCTCCCTGGGGCTCGCCCCCAACATCGTCGAGCGGATGTTCGCGGTGATCGGCGCGATCCGCGACGCCGGCACGACCGTGCTCCTCGTCGAGCAGAACGCCTTCGCGGCTCTCGAACTCTGCGACTACGCCTACCTCCTCGAAGCCGGCCGCATCGTCCTCGAGGGGCGCGGGCAGGACCTCATCGCCGATCCCCACGTTCGGGACGCCTATCTCGGTGGCTGAGCGGGATCTGCCGGGGCGGATCCGCCTCGGCCCGGTCGACCTTCTCGGCGACCGGGACCTGCTCCCCGTCACCGCGGGCGGCCGCCGCCTGCTCCTCGTCCGGGACGGGGCCCGGATCGTGGCCGCCGAGCGCGCCTGCCCGCACGAGGGGGCCGACCTCGCCCTCGGACGCTGCGTCGCGGGCCGGCTGCACTGCCCCCGGCACCAGGCCTCGTTCGACCTCCGGGACGGTGCCGTCTCGCCGGGCTGGTCGTTCCGGGCCCTGCGCCTGTCCGCGGTCGAGGCGGCGCCGGACGGGCTCTGGCTCAGGACCGGATCCGGCCTTCTCGCGCCGGACACCGCGCCGCCGGGCGGCCGCGGATTCCCGGCCGGCCCGGAGATCCGACGGTAGAGCGACCGAGATCGGCCGATCCGTCTCGCTCTACGGCAGCGAGGTCGGGATCGCGGCGCTCACCGCCTGTCTCGTGCGGACGAACGGCCCGCACGCGCGCCTGCTCGCGCGGGGACGCATCGCGAGGACGGTCGCGGGTCCCTCCGGCCGCTGAGGATCGGCGCTGATCGCCCGTCCGAAGGTGTCGGCCCAGGACAGCCTCGTCACGTTGTCCGTCGTCACGTTGTCCGGGGTCGGAGCGGGCGGAGCTTCCCGGTCGGCCGCCCGGCCGCGCTTGCGGGCCGCGGCACCGATCCACCGCACGATCAGGGGACCCTTCGCGTCGAACGTCGGATCGGACGCGGTCCGGCCGATGCCTCGTCTCTGACGGCGATGAACCATGGACTTCCCTCGAGTCGACTTGGGAGGGCCGCGCGCGCGGTCCGACGGACGTCACCGCCCGCGATCACCGGACCGTCGCCGCGACGGCAGCGGTGTGAAGCGCGGGCCGCGCGGGATGGCGGACGCCCTCGCCCAGCATCCGATCCCGTCCGCGTGGTCTCCAGCTGCATGTCCGGGCGCGCGCGATCGGATTCCTCGACCCGTGGCTTAGCCGATCGGGATGGCTTCGTGGACCAGTCCACATGGACTGGTCCATGACCCGTGACGGCGCCTGTGCGGTTGCTCTAGACAGGATCCGCATGGCGCAGGAAGCAATCCTCATCATCGATGACCACGCGCTGTTCCGGTCCGGCATCGTCTCGATGCTGTCGACGGCGTTCGATGAGATCCCGGTTCTCGACAGCCCATCGCTGCACGAGGCGCTCGCCATCGTGGCCGTCGTCCCGACGATCGTCCTCCTCGACATCCAGTTGCCGGGCATCGGCGGGCTCGAGGGGATGGGCCTGCTCCAGCAACGCTGGCCGGCCGCCCGGATCGTCGTCGTGTCCGGCCTGGATCTGCCCGATACCGTCAGCACGGCGCTGGCGCAGGGCGCCTGCGCGTTCCTGTCCAAGACCGACCGCCCCGAGCGGATGATGACGGTCCTGCGCGAGATGCTCGCCCGGTCGTCCGCGGTCCCGCGGGTCGGGGGCGCCCTCTGCCCGACGCTCACGCCGCGGCAGGCCGAGGTGCTGACCCTCGTCGGGCGCGGATTGTCCAACAAGATGATCGGACGCAATCTCGGCCTGTCGGAACACACGGTCCGCGGCCACGTGCAGGGTCTGCTGTCGGTCCTGGGGGTGACCCGGCGCGCCGAGGCGGTGTTCAAGGCGCAGCAGTTCGGCCTGATCCGATGAGCCCGTCGCAGGAGGAGCGGATCGCGGCCGAGCAGCTGCGCCTCGTCCTGGACGGCGTCACGCAGTCGGTCGCCGTCGGTTTCCTCGTCTCGACGCTCATGCTGGCCGTGCTGTGGAGCCTGGTGCCCCACGCCGTCCTGCTGAGCTGGTACGGCGCGTTCCTCGTCGAGCGGTTCGGGGCGGCCGCCTACGCGCGTCGGGTCCGCGCCGCGATCGGCGAGCCCGACCGCGCCCGCCGGGTCGAGCGGGTCATCTTCCTGAGCAAGATCGTCGAGGGCGCGATCCTGGGATCGCTGATCTGGATCGCGCTGCCGCTCCAGGTCCCGGCGGTGAGCATCCTGACCATGTCGCTGCTGGGCGCGACCTGCAGCAACGGCGTCTCGCTCCTGGCGCCGCGGCGGCACCTCTACCTCGCCCTCGTCGTGCCCGTCGCCGTCCTGGCCGCGGGAACCCTCTGGTCGCTCGGCGGCGCGCCCTACCGCGCCCTGGCAATCTGCTCGATCCTCTTCGTGGTCGGGCAGTACGGTCAGGTCGTGCTCGCCAGCCGCCGCGTGCGGGAATCGATCGAGCTCCGCTTCGAGAACGCGGCCCTCGTGGAGCAGCTGCGCGCGGAGACCGCCGCGGCGCACCGGGCCCGCCGCGACGCCGAGCACGCCAACACCGCGAAGTCGCAGTTCCTCGCGGCGGCCAGCCACGACCTGCGCCAGCCGGTCCACGCCCAGGGCCTCTTCCTCCAGGCGCTGAGCCAGACGGATCTCGCCGCGCCGCAGCGGCGGATCCTGCAGAACGCCCAGACCGCGAACGTCGCGTCGACCGACATGCTCAACACGCTTCTGGACTTCTCGCGCCTGGAGGCCGGAGTCATCACGCCGCGGCCCCGCGCCTTCGAGCTCCAGCCGCTCCTCGACAAGATCGAGAACGAGCTGGCGCCGCTGGCCGACGCCAAGCGCCTGATCTATCGGACGCCCCAGACGGACCTGGCGATCGTCTCGGACCCGGCCCTGCTGGAGCTGGTCCTGCGCAATCTCGTCCTCAACGCCATCCGGTACACCGAGCGCGGCGGCGTCCTCATCGGCTGCCGGCGCCGGCGCGCGGGCGTGTCGATCGAAGTCTACGACACCGGGATCGGCATCCCGGTCGACAAGTGCGAGGACATCTTCCGGGAGTTCTACCAGCTCGGGAATCCGGAGCGCGATCGTCACAAAGGTCTGGGGCTGGGACTCGCGATCGCGCGCGGGATCGCCGCCTCGCTCGATCACCCGCTCTCCCTCTCGTCGAAGATGGGGAGCGGTAGCGTCTTCCGCATCCTCGTCCCCCGGACGCTCGATGCCGGGCGGGACGCGAGGCTCGACGACGCGCCCGCGGCCGCCAGCGCGGAGAGCGGCCGCCTGGTCGGCGCCCGCATCCTGATCGTCGACGACGATGCCATCGTCCGCGACGCGATGGTGGCGCTCCTCTCCGGCTGGGGTTGCCTGTGCTGGGCCTTCGAGGACCCGACCGACGTCACCGAACGGCCGCCGCAGGGGCCGCCGCCGGACGCGCTGATCTGCGACTACCGCCTGCGCAGGGGCCAGACCGGCGCCGAAGCCATCGCGACGCTGCGGCAGCATTGGGGACGGCCGATCCCGGCGATCCTCATCACCGGCGACACCGCGCCCGTCCGCATGCGGGAGGCCTTGGACAGCGGGGTCCCTCTGATTCACAAGCCGGTCCGGCCCGACCTTCTCCAGAAGGCGCTCGCCGCGCTGATCCCGCCGGGCCGGCCACCCGTCGGTCCCGTGGGCGCGGAGGTTCGGCGCGGACCGGAGACGACGGATCTCGTCCGCGCGGAGGGATAGCGGGCGCCTCACGCGGCGCCGCGGACCCTCGAACGCCCGCCGCGCCGCCGTCGCGGTCTCGCCGCGCGGCCGGCGCGAGCGTCAGCGGGACGGCTCGGCGGCAGCCTCGGTCCAGCTCGGGAGCGGGAAGGTTCGATCGTAGGCGAGATTGAACACGAAGGCGTAGGCCACGTAGAAGGCCGCGATCGCCAGATCCATGAAGAAGGCCTCCACGAGGCCGATGCCGAGATACCACGCGATCGGCGGCAGCAGGATCAGGAGCAGCCCCGCCTCGAACAGCACCGCGTGGGCGACCCGCAGGACGAGGCTCTTGCGCGTGTGCCCGGCGAGCCGCTGCATCGTCCGGTCGAAGCCGAGATTGTAGACGTAGTTCCAGCTCGTCGCGACGAGGGCGCTGCCGATTCCGATCACGCCCATGTCGGCGGCGTGCAGGCCGAAGGCCGCGGTCCCGAGCGGGACGATGAGGAGCAGCCCGATCACCTCGAACAGGATGGCGTGGCGAATGCGGTCGCGGGTGGTGCGCATGGTCTCGCTCTCGAGAGGCGGATTGGTCGGCCGCTCTCTATCTGCGATAAGGCGATCCACAAGTTAGGAAGTATCGGATAAACAGATAGATGGCGGTCTCGCTCGACCAGCTCCAGGCTTTCGTAGCGGCGGCCGAGGCCGGGTCGTTCTCGGGCGCGGCGCGGGTGCTGCGGAAGACGCAGTCGGCCGTCAGCACGCAGGTGGCCAACCTCGAGACGGATCTGGGGCTGGCGCTGTTCAGCCGCGCGGGCCGGAACCCCGTGCTGACCCCGGCGGGCGAGCGGCTGCTGCTGGAGGCGCGCGTGGTGCTCGACCGGCGGGAGCACCTGATCGGTGTGGCGAGCAGCCTGGAGCAGGGCGTCGAGAACCGGCTGGTGGTCGCCATCGACGAGCTCTACCCCGAGCACGCCCTCGGCGCCCTCTTCGCCAGCTTCGCCCAGCGCTTCCCCTTCGTGGAGCTCGAGCTGCTCTTCCCGCTGATGGAGGATGTCAGCCGCATGGTCCAGTCGGGCGCCGCCGACCTGGGCGTGATGTGGCGCCAGGAGGGGCTCCCGACGGAGCTCGGGTTCCGGACCATCGGCTGGGTGCCGCTCAAGCTGGTCTGCGGCCGCGATCACCCGCTCGCGAAGGAGCGGGTGGCGTGGGAGGAGCTGAAGCGCCACCGCCAGATCCTCGTGGCCGCCCGCGGCGACGGGGCGGAGAAGCGCCGTTTGCGGGTCGCCGCCGAGGTGTGGTGGGTGGAGAGCCACTGGGTCATCCTGGAGATGGTGAAGCACGGGATCGGCTGGGCCTTCGTCACCGACCACGTCATCGCCGCGTCCCTCACGGCGCCGTACCTCGTGACGCCCGACCTCCAGTTCGATGAGGGCGACTGGCCGATCGCCCTGGAACTGGTCTGGCACAAGCAGCGGCCCTGCGGCCCCGCCGCGGCCTGGCTCCGCGAGCGTTTCGCCGCGGAGCGCGTCGGGATCCACCCGGGCGGGACCTGAGCGCGGTGCGGGACGGACGCCTGCCGGGCCCCGCCTCGGCGACACGCCGCTGTCGACGGTCCTGACGGGCCGGCGAGATCCCGGTCGTCGAGGACGTCCACCCCGCGAGTCTAGACGCAAAAGACCTTCCGTGCTTCTATCCATTCGAAATTCCTATGGGTCGGCCCATGGAACTCCGGCATCTTCGCTACTTCGCCGCGGTGGCGGAGCATCTCAGCTTCACCGCCGCCGCCCAGAGCCTGGGCGTATCGCAGCCGCCGCTGAGCCAGCAGATCCGCGATCTCGAGGTGGAGATCGGCGTCAACCTGTTCGAGCGCTCGAGCCGGCGCGTCGTCCTGACCGCGGCGGGCGAGGATTTCCTCGGGAACGCGCGGGCGGTCCTCGCGCAGGTCGCCGATGCCGTCGACCGGGCGCGGACGATCGGCACCGGAACGGCCGGCATCCTCAACATCGGCATGACGAGTTCCGTCCTCGCGGGGCCGGCCGGTTGCCTGATCCGGGCCTTCGAGCAGCGCTTCCGGGCGGTGGACGTGCGCATCCACGAGATGGCGCCGGCCGACCAGATCGCGGCCCTCAAGGCGAACCGGACGGATCTCAGCTTCCTCCGCAGCCCCCCCGAGGATCCGGATCTCGTCGCCCACCTGGCGTGGCCGGAGCGGCTCTGCGTGGCCGTACCGCGCGAGCACGCCCTCGCCGCCGGTCGCAGTGTCGCGATCGACGTCTTCCGCAGCGAGCCGCTGATCTCGCTCGGCCTCGAGAGCTCGCGCTTCGCGGCGGATATCTACCAAGCCTGCATCGCGCGCGGGTTCACGCCGAGCATCTCGCAGCAGGTCCGCGAGGCCTCGTCGCTGATCAACCTGGTCGCGGCGGGCTTCGGTCTCGCCATCATCCCGGAATTCGTCGGCCGACCGAGGCATCCGGACGTCGTCGTCCTGCCGATCAAGCCGCCCTTCCTGTCGGCGGACGTCTACGCGCTGCATCATCAGCGCCGGAACCCGGTGATCGACAACTTTCTCGGGCTGATCCGCGAGGAGGCCCCGGGCTTGATCGCGCGCTTCCAGAGGCGGTGACGCCCTTCGTCTCCGCACCCGCTCGCCGGCGCCGTCCGCGACCGTCTCCGAGGGGGCGTCCTGCGCGCAGGCGCCATCCCGAAGGAACCCCGAAGCCACCCCAAAGCCACCCCGAAAGCCAACGCGAACCGCGCGACAGCCCGCAGCGGCGTTGCCGGTGGCGTCCCCGGCGGCGCCTGTCTCAATCCTCGACGAGACGGCGCAGCCGGGTCCGATGCAGGCACACCTGTCGGCCGCCGTCGCGTCGCAACGCCCCGTCCTCCTCCAGCTGCGAGAGGGTGCGCGATACGGTCTCGATGGTCAGGCCGAGGTAGTCGGCGATGTCGCGGCGGGTCATCGGCAGCGCGAAGGTGCCGGCGGCGCCGAGGCGGTCATCGACCTCCAGCAGGAAGGCGGCGACCCGCTCCTGGGCCGAGCGCCGTCCGAGCAGGAGCGCCAGGTCCTGGGCGTGTCGCAGGTCGCTCGTGGCCACGCTCCAGAGTCGGCAGGCGACCTCGGCCCGCCCGGTCGCGGCGCGCTCGACCTGTCGCCGCTTGAAGATCAGCACCTTGGTGCTGGTGAGGGCCTCGGCGGTCTGGCGATTGGTCTCGCCCTGCCCGAGCCCGAACAGGTCGCCGGGCAGGTGGAAGCCCGTGATCTGGCGGCGCCCGTCGCTCAGGACCCTGTGGGTGCGCACCGCGCCGCTGAGGACCTTGTAGACGAACTCGGCCTCCTCGCCCTCTCCGTAGATTTCCTCCTCGCGGGCGTAGGAGAACGGTGTCCCGACGACGTCGGGGCATCCCGCGAACAGGGTGCCCCCCTCGATCTCCGGGACGGGAGCGGGACGGGCTGCGGGCCCCTCCGGTGCTGTCCGTGCCGTGAACTCGGTGCTCATCGCTGCGCTCCTCGCCTGCGTCGGTCGGGACGAGATTGGCAGCGGGCGGGAGGCGGAGAAATTCCGGTCGGAGCCTTAAGGCGCGCCCCTTAAGGGCAATCCCGTAGTCGCGGGTGCCGGCCGGATGCCCGCGGCCGCGGCGGCGACGGGCGCGCCTCAGACGGAGCGCGCCTGGGGCGACACGAAGAGCCGCCACAGCGCGTACGCGGCCAGGGCGGCCACGGCGAGCCCGGTCAGGCCGTGCACCCACACGGGTGCCGTCGCGTCGGCGAAGCCGAGAACCCACGGCGCCACGGCCGCCCAGAGCCCGAGGGCGACGTTGAGGTATTCCTCCCAGGCGCAGGTCACGCCGAGGGCCAGGAGTGCGACCACGGTGATGGCGCCCCCGGTCACGAAGGCGTTGCGCGCGGCGGCCGTCTCGTAGCCCAGATCCAAGTACCAAGGTGCGAGGAGGAGCACGACGCCGAGGAGCATGTTGAGCGCGTTCGGGACCATGTCCGCCGTTCGGTTCTCGATCGTTCTCACCGGATCCCCGTGCGGACTGACGGCATCGGCGGCCCGATGTCCGGGCGCCCGAGCCCTGAGCGACAGACGACCTGCCATCTCTCACGGGCCGAGCATCCGGTATCCGTGCGGCCGGTCATTGATCTGGCTCAAGTCGATCGCGGCCTTGCCCGCGTGTCGGGATCCGGCAAGCTTGGCGTGATCGCGGATTTGCTGCGCGCTGCGGGTGGTGGACTCGATTCCCGAGATTGTCGTCGCCGACGGGACGCGCGCGTCGGCGAGATCCGCGTCCCCCCGTCGGACCGGGCGGACGCGGATCTCGGGCGTGGCCACCCTCAGGCGGCGCGGACGGTGGCGAGGAAGCGGGCGACCTCGGCGCCGAGATGCTCGGATTGCCGCGACAGCTCCGAGGCCGCCGACAGGACCTGCGAGGCCGCAGCCCCCGTCTCCTCCGAGGCCTGCGCCACGCCGGCGATGTTGCCCGTCACTTCGTTCGTCCCCGCCGAGGCCTGGGCCACGTTGCGCACGATCTCCTGGGTCGCCGCGCCCTGCTCCTCGACGGCGGCCGCGATCGAGGTCGCCACATTGTCGATCTCCCGGATCCGGCCGGTGATCCCGCCGATCGCCGTCACCGCCTGCGCGGTCACACCCTGGACCTCGCCGATCTGGCGCGCGATCTCCTCGGTCGCCTTGGCGGTCTGCTCGGCCAGCGCCTTCACCTCGGAGGCCACCACCGCGAAGCCCCGCCCGGCCGCGCCGGCGCGGGCCGCCTCGATCGTGGCGTTCAGCGCCAGCAGGTTGGTCTGGCCGGCGATGCCGGAGATCATCCCGACCATGTCGCCGATCCGCGCGGCGTTCTGGCTGAGCGCCTGGACGAGGTGGGCGGTCTGGTCGGCCTCGCCGACCGCGGCCTGGGCGAGGTGGGCCGAGCCGGTCACCTGCCGGCCGATCTCCTGGACGGAGGAGCCGAGCTCCTCGGCGGCGGCAGCCACCGTGTTGACGTTGGTCGACGCCTCCTCGGCGGCCGCGGCCACGGTGGTCGACTGGGATGCGGTCTCCTGGGCGGTGGCGGTCATCTGCTGGGCGGTGGCCTGGAGCTCGGTGGCCGAGGACGAGACCAAGCCGACGATGCCGCCGACGGCGCGCTCGAAGCCGTCGGCGAGCTCGACCATGGTGCGCTTGCGCTCGGCGGCGGCGGCCGCGTCGGCGCGACGCCGGACCTCGGCCTCCTCGGCGGCCTTGCGGGCGACCATGGCCTTGATGCCCTCGACGGCCTGGCCGACGGCCCCGATCTCGTCGCCGCGGGCGGCCTCGCGGATCTCGGCGTCGACCGCGCCCTTGGCCATCCGCTGCAGGACGCCCACGAGGCTGCCCAGCGGGCGCGTGATCTGTACGACGATCACGTACACGCCGTAGGCGATGCTGAGCGCGGCGAGCGCGAGCGCGGCCAGGAGCGCGAGGCGCGACCAGCCGGCAATCGTCTCCGAGCGCCGGAACTCCGCCTCGGCTTCCCGGACCTGCAACGCGGTCAGCTTGCTCAGCGTGGCGTTGGTGGCCTGCATGCTCTTCAGCAGGTCCGTGTGGGTGGCCTCGAAATCCGAGGCCGCGCCGGCGGCGACGCGCTTGAGGATCTCGGCCGCGATCACGTCGTTCCGATCGACGCGCACCTGCAGCTCCTTGGCGAGGGCCTCCTCCTCCGGGGTCAGGTAGGTCGCCAGATAGGCCGACCACTCCTTGTGGAGCTTCGACAGATCGCGCTCGATCTTGTCCTTGGCCTCTGCCGGCTCGATCTGCTTGCCGCGCAGCTGGCGCGAGGCGTCGAGCAGGTCGTCATAGGCGTCGCGAATGATGCTGAACTGCCGGAGACAGACGACGCGATCATCGAAGACGGTCTTCAGGCTCTGATGGCTCCAGTGGAGCGAGAGATTTCCGAGCGCCGCCGTGGCGAGCAGCACCAAGCCGAGTCCGCCGAGCAGCGAGACGAGTCGCAGTTTGATGGTCATTTTCATGAGGCGGATGTCCAGGCGACGGAACCCAGGGCTGCGAACGCGTCAGCCAGGCTGAGCAGTCATGATCGGGTTGCGTAAAATATAAGCAAACTGATTAAGATTTATTCCAAAGAGGTTTCTGTCGCGGGGTCTGTCATTCGGCCTCCGGATCGCGATATCGTGCGCGCAGAGACGGTTGTTCAACTTCAAGATGAGGAATCGGAGCTGAATCAATCGAAAAGGGCCTCCGGTGCGGACCGGAGCGTCACCGCCCGACGTGTCGGATCGCCGCACAGCGAGCGGCACGCGCAGGGCGGGATCGACCGGGGCAGGAACGTCGCCGGTCTCGGGATGGCGGCAGCACGGACGCGGTCCCGGTCTTGAGGCAGGTCAAGGTCGGCCGCCGCGAACCGCCCCTAAGCTCGGCACCATGACCTCACTGGACGCCACGCTCCCGGCGAACGCCACGCTGCCCGCCGCGTCGAGCCTCATCTACGTCGTGGACGATGACCCGGCCATCCTGCACTCGACCCGCTTCCTCTTGGAGAGCGAGGGCCACCGGGTGGAGACCTTCGCCGACGGACGCGCGCTGCTGGCCGCCTTCCCCGGCCCGCACCCGACCTTCGTCCTGCTGGACCACGTCATGCCGGGGATGGACGGGCTCGCGGTGTGGGGCCGGCTGCGGGACCTCGCTGCCGGCGTGCCCGTGATCCTGATCACCGGCCACCCCGATCCGGGCATCCGGAGCCGCGCCCGCGCCGCCGGCATACCCCTGGTCGAGAAGCCGCTGGCGTTCGACGCCCTGATGGGCATGCTCGCCGCCGGCCCGATCCCCGCCAGCCGCGCCCGTTAGGGTCCGCGGTGCCCGCTCGGGACGACCGACCGTCGGCCCGCCGACGCGGCGGCGGGTGTGGTCGTCGACCGGGCACGGGCAGGCTCCGCCGGATCGACGACAGGCCGGTGGCGGTCCGCCCGACGGCGCTCCGACACTCAGATCAATGATCGCACCATCTAAACGTGCAACCTATCAATCAAGCTGAACAAGATATTGGACCAACGGTCGGCCGTGCGTCTATCTCGCGTCGGAACGAGGGATCACGCCATGTTCGACCTCGACCAGGACTATCCCCGCGACATGGTCGGATACGGCCGGCATCGACCGGACCCGGCCTGGCCCGGGGGCAAGCGCGTCGCCGTCCAGTGCGTCATCAACTACGAGGAGGGCGGCGAGAACTGCATCCTCCACGGTGACGCGGCGTCCGAGGCCTTCCTCTCCGAGATCGTCGGGGCCCTGCCCTGGCCGGGGAAGCGCCACGCCAACATGGAGTCGATCTACGAGTACGGCGCCCGCGCCGGCTTCTGGCGCCTCTGGCGCGCGTTCACGCGCCGCAACCTCCCGGTCACGGTCTTCGGCGTAGCCTCGGCGATGCAGCGCAACCCCGAGGCCGTCGCCGCGATGGTCGAGTCCGGCTGGGAGATCGCCAGCCACGGCCTGCGCTGGATCGACTACCGCGACCACAGCCCGGAGGCCGAGCGCGCCGACATCGACGCCGCCGTCGCGCTGCAGGCATCGCTGACGGGCAGCAGGCCCCTCGGCCTGTACCAGGGGCGCACCTCCGCGAACACGCTCGCCATCGGCGCCGCCGAGGGCGGATTCCTGTACCTCGCCGATTCCTACGCCGACGATCTGCCCTACTGGCTGCGGATCGGGGGGCGTCAGCAGCTCGTCGTCCCCTACACCCTCGACGCCAACGACATGCGGTTCGCCACCGCCCAGGGCTTCAACAACGGCGACCAGTTCTTCGGCTACCTCAAGGACACGTTCGACGTCCTGTACCGCGAGGGCGAGGCGGGACGGGGCGGCATCATGTCGGTGGGGCTGCACTGTCGCCTGGTCGGGCGTCCGGGGCGGATGGCCGCGCTGGAGCGGTTCCTCGACTACGTGGGCGATCACCCCGACGCCTGGGTGACCACGCGGCTGGACATCGCCCGTCACTGGATCGCGGCCCACCCGCCGCGCGGCGGCTACCGGCCGACCCGCATGGGCCGCGCCCTGTTCGGCGCGGTCTTCGGCCCGGTCTGCGCCGGGCTGGCCGACGCGTCGTCCGCGGCGGGCGTGGCGATGGCGGAGCGGGTCCACGCGGCCGGACTCCCCGCGGAGGCGGACGACCCGTCCGGCCTGGCCCGGCTCCTCGCGGAGGCCGCGGGCGCCCCGGCCGACGCGGGCAGCCTCCGGACCCGCCTCGCGGCGGTCGTCGCGGGATAGAAAAGTCGACGTCGCGACCGGGACTTGGAGGTCCGAACTCGGTCGTGATCTGTATTCAGGTCGTGTTTTCAGAACTCAGGAGACGGAGAGTTCCAGGTTTTGCATGGCGGTCCCAGCGGGTCGTCAGCGTCACGGAAAAAGCCCGGCAACAGGGCTGCGCCAGTCAGGGAGAAACGCCATGTACGCACAGGTTGAGGCCGCCGGCATCAGCACGGCCGTGTCGGACGAACGGGAAGCCGTCGTCATCAAGCCGAGCTACGATCCGGATCTCGTGAACAAGGATCTGGCCCCGCTGCGCAAGCAGACCTGGGGCACCTACAACATCTTCGCCTTCTGGATGTCTGACGTCCACAGCGTCGGCGGATACGTGACCGCCGGCTCCCTGTTCTCGCTGGGCCTCGTGAGCTGGCAGGTGCTGATCGCCCTGCTCGTCGGCATCGTGATCGTCCAGATCTTCTGCAACCTCGTCGCCAAGCCGAGCCAGCAGACCGGCACGCCCTATCCGGTGATCTGCCGCGCTTCCTTCGGGGTCAAGGGCGCCAACATCCCGGCGATCATCCGCGGGTTGATCGCGGTCGCGTGGTACGGCATCCAGACCTACCTCGCCTCGGCGGCGCTGACGGTGGTGGCGCTCCGCTTCTACCCCGAACTCGCCGTCTACGCCGACGTCAAGCAGTACGGCTTCGCCGGCCTGTCGGGTCTGGGCTGGGCCGCCTTCATGACGCTCTGGGTCCTGCAGGCGCTGGTCTTCTGGCGCGGCATGGAGGCGATCCGCGTGTTCATCGACTGGGCGGGGCCGGCGGTCTACGTGGTGATGATCGCGCTCGCCGCGTACCTCGTCGCCAAGGCCGGGATCGGCGAGATCGGGCTGACCCTGGGCACCGTGAAGTATACCGGCTGGGACGCCCTGCCGGTGATGATCAACGCCGTCGCCCTCGTGGTCTCCTACTTCTCCGGGCCGATGCTGAACTTCGGCGACTTCTCGCGCTACGGCGCGAGCTTCGAGGCGGTGAGGAAGGGTAACTTCTGGGGTCTCCCGGTGAACTTCCTCGGGTTCTCGCTCCTGACGGTCGTCACCGCCTCGGCGACGGTTCCGGTCTTCGGCCACCTGATCACCGACCCGGTGGAGACGGTGAGCCGCATCGACAGCACCTTCGCGGTCGTGCTCGGCGCCTTCACCTTCATGACCGCGACCATCGGGATCAACATCGTCGCGAACTTCGTCTCGCCCGCGTTCGACTTCTCGAACGTGTCGCCGCGGCGGATCTCGTGGCGCATGGGCGGGATGATCGCGGCCGTCGGCTCGATCTTCATCACGCCCTGGAACCTCTACAACAATCCCGCTGTGATCCACTACACGCTCGACGTCCTCGGCGCGTTCATCGGCCCGCTGTTCGGGATCCTGATCGCCGACTTCTACTTCGTGAAGAAGCAGAAGGTGGTCCTCGACGACCTCTACACGATGAGCCCCGCCGGGACGTACTGGTACAGTGGCGGATACAACCGCGCCGCGGTGACCGCCATGATCCCCTCGGCCCTCATCCCCGTGCTCTGCGTGATCCTGCCGGGCCTGGAGGGCGTGGCGAACTTCACGTGGTTCATCGGGTGCGCCCTGGGCTTCGCGATCTACACCGCCCTCATGCGCCGCCCCGCGGGCGCGGCCCGTCCTGCCTGAGGCCGTCCTGCCTGAGGCCGTCCGGATCTGGACCTGCCCCGGTCCGGATCGGAGACACGAACGGCCCGGCGGCGCGGCCTGACCCGCGCCGCCGGGCCCCCCGACCTCTCCATCCCCGGCCGGCTGCGTGCGGGCCTCTGCCCGGCCATCCGGCCGGCTCCCGCCACCCGAGGGCGCCATGCGGATCCTGCTGCTCAATCCGAACACCAGCACGTCTGTGACCGACCTCCTGGCCGGGCAGGTAGGGACGATGGCGGGCGCGACTGCGACCTTCGTCCCGGCCACGGCGCGGTTCGGCGCCGCCTACATCGCCAGCCGGGCGGCCCTGGCCATCGCCGGCCACGCCGCCCTCGACGCCTTCGCGGAGCACGGCCGGGACTGCGACGCGGTCTTCCTCGCCTGCTTCGGCGATCCCGGGCTGCTGGCCCTGCGCGAGGTCTCACCGGTCCCGGTGGTGGGGATGCTCGAAGCGTCGTGCCGCGAGGCCCAGCGGGTCGCCGGGCGCTACGCCATCGTGACCGGCGGGGCCCTGTGGAAGCCCATGCTCCGCGAGTGCGTCGCGAGCCTCGGCGTCGGTGACGGCCTCGCGGGCATCCGGACGATCGCGCGCACCGGCGGCGAGATCGCCAAGGACCCGGAGGCGGCGCTGTCCGACCTCGCGGCCGCCTGCCGGGCCTGCGCCGAGGAGGATCGCGCCGAGGCGGTGATCCTCGGCGGCGCCGCCCTGGTCGGCCTCGCGGCCCGCCTGCAGCCGCACGTGCCGGTCCCGGTCCTGTGCTCGGTCACGTCGGGGGTGAAGGCGGTCGTCGCCGCCGCGGCCGCGCCCTACCGGCGCCCGCCCGCCGTCGCCGCGGACAATGTCGGCCTCGGCCACGCCCTCGCGACGCTGCTCGCGCCGCGCGAAGCCATCGTCTGAGACGGGGCGGGCGGCCCGCCGGCGCGAGACTGGCAGCCGTCCTGCATCGCTCGGAATTCCAACGCCCTATTCCGGATGGGGCAACCCTGTGGGGCCAGCCATGACGATCCAGGCGCACCACGCGACCGACATGCCGGCCCTCGCGGCGCCCGCGCGCCTGGACGACGCCTACCGCCGGATCACGTGGCGGCTGCTGCCGTTCCTGATGGTCCTGTGGATCCTGTCCTGGATCGACCGGGTCAACATCGGCTTCGCCAAGCTGCAGATGCTGGCCGAGCTCCGGTTCAGCGAGACCGTCTACGGCATCGGCGCGGGGATCTTCTTCATCGGCTACTTCCTGTGCGAGGTGCCGAGCAACCTGCTGCTGGAGCATATCGGCGCCCGCAAGACGATCGCGCGGATCACCCTGCTGTGGGGGCTCTGCTGCGTGGCGATGATGTTCGTCACCACGCCGGCGTTCTTCTACGTCCTGCGCTTCCTGCTCGGCGTCTTCGAGGCCGGATTCTATCCCGGCGTCATCCTGTACCTGACCTACTGGTATCCGAGCGAGCGCCGGGCGAAGGTGTTCGGGCTGTTCATGTCCGCCTCGGCGCTGGCCGGCGTCATCGGGGGGCCGCTCGCGGGCGCGATCATGTCGGGGATGCACGGCGTCAACGGCTGGTCCGGCTGGCAGTGGGTGTTCCTGCTCGAGGGCATCCCGTCGATCCTGGCCGGGATCGTCACGCTGTTCTACCTCACGGACCGGCCCGCCAAGGCCGGCTGGCTGACGGCGGAGCAGAAGGCGCTGGTCGAGGCCGACCTCGCGCGCGACGCCGCGGCCCTCGGCCACCGCGAGCACCGCATCCTCGCCTCGCTGAAGGACGCGCGCGTCTGGCAGTGCATCGCGATCTTCTTCTGCATCGTCACGGCGAACTCGGCCCTGACCTTCTTCGGCCCGAGCGTGGTGCGCGACGCCGGCTTCACCGACCCGCTGACGGTCGGCTGGATCATGTCGGCCGCCTATCTCTGCGGCGGCGCCGGGATGATCCTCAACGGCCGCCACTCGGACCGGACCGGCGAGGCGCGGCTGCATTGCGGGGTCCCGGCCTTCGTCGGGGCACTGGCCATCGCGCTCACCGGCGTCTTCATCGCGGGCGCGCCGGTCCTCGCGCTGCTCATGCTCGGGGTGGCGATCGTCGGCACGATGAGCGCGATCCCGGTCTTCTGGCAGATCCCCGGCCGCTTCCTCGCCGGGTCGGCGGCCGCGGCCGGCATCGCGCTCATCAACTCGGTGGCCAATCTCGCGGGCTTCGGAGCGCCGGCGGCGATGGGTTACCTGCGCGAGCAGACCGGCTCGATCGCGACCGGCCTCTGGCTGGTCGCCGCCGTCGAGGCCGCGGCGCTCGTCCTGATCCTGGCCTTCGTCCCGCCGGCGACGCCGGAGATGGGTCGGCGCGCCCGGGCCCGCGCGGCGCACGAGCCGGCGTGAACCGCAGCACGAGAGGGAGGCTTTCTTGGAACACGGACCCGAACGACACGCTCTGACGCGGCGCGGCCTCGTCGCGACGGGGCTGGGCGCCGCGGCCGCGGTCTCCGCGGGCCCGGCGCTGGCGCAGGGCGCGCCCGCTCCGGCGGCGGCTCCGGCCGATGCTCCGGCCGGTGCCCCGACCAAGCCCGGCACGCTGAACACCGCGCCCGTGTCGCAGGCCGGCCTCTCGCCGCGGCTGACCCTGCACGCCATCGACAATTTCCACGGCACGCCCGGCGCCGGGATGGTCTGCGACCTCGCGATGCACGACGGCACCGGCTACCGGCCGATCCGGACGGTCACCACCGCGCCGAACGGCCGGACCGCCGAGCCGCTCCTGGTCGACGAGGCCTTCAAGGTGGGCCGCTACGAGCTGGTGCTGCACCTCGAGGCGTATTTCGCGAACCTGGGCGTGAAGCTCCCGACCCCGAACTTCCTCGGCCTCGTGCCGATCCGGTTCCGGATCCGCGACGCGAGCCAGCGCCACCACCTGCCGGTGCTGTTCACGCCCTGGGGCTATTCCTACTACCGCGGCAGCTGACCCGTCCGATCCCCGACGCGACAAGGAGACCCGGCATGGCGGGCATCACCACACACGTCCTCGACACCGATCGCGGCCGCCCCGTCGCGGGGGTCCGGATCGACTTCTCCGTCCTCGAGAACGGCCAGTGGCGGCTCGTGAAGAGCGTCGTCACCAACGCCGACGGCCGGACCGACGCGCCGATCCTCCCGGCCGACAAGGCCGAGACCGGCCAGTATCAGCTGGAATTCTTCGTCGACCCTTATTTCCTGGGCCGGGCCGGCACGGCGGAGGCCGACATCTTCATCGACAACCCGGTCGTGCGGTTCGCCGTCTTCGACGCCAAGCAGCATTACCACGTGCCGATGCTGTGCGCCCCGTCGAGCTTCACCACCTATCGCGGAAGCTGAGCGGCATGATCGACCTCGACCGCCTCAACGCCCTCGAGCGCGACGCCTTCGTCGCGTATCTCGGCGGCGTCTTCGAGCACGCGCCCTGGGTCGCCCGGGCCGCCCACGGCGCGGCGCCCTTCGCCGACCTCGCCGCTCTCCACGGGGCGATGATGGCGGCCGTGCGCGCGGCGCCGCCGGACGTGCGCCTGGCCTTCCTCAACGGCCATCCCGAACTCGCCGGTCCGGAAGCCCGGGCCCGGGCGATGACCGCCGATTCCGCGCAGGAGCAGGGCAGCGCCGGCCTCGACCGGCTGACGGAGGCGGACGCGGCGGCCTTCGACCGGCTGAACGCCGCCTACCGGCACCGGTTCGGCTTCCCGTTCATCGTCGCCGTGCGCGGCCGGGACCTGCGCGAGATCCGCGCGCTGTTCGAGGAGCGCCTCGCGCGCGCGGTCGCGGACGAGGAGGCGACGGCCCTGGAGGAGATCGGCGCGATCACCCGGATGCGGCTCGACCGGCTGGTGCGGCCGGTCTAGCGCGGCGCCCCGCGGCGATTTCGATCTTGGCCGGCCGGTCGGGCGCGTCCATGCTGGGCGCGGTCGGGACCGCTGTCCCGGTTCGAGGGCTGCATGAAGCGACTGGACGTGGCCGTCATCGGCGGCTCGATCGCCGGGCTGACCACGGCGTGCCTGCTCGCGCGGAGCGGCCACGCCGTCACGGTGTTCGAGCGGTCGGCGGCCGCGCTCACGGGCCGCGGGGCGGGGATCGTCACGCATCCCGGCCTCCGGGCGGTGCTGGCGCGCTGCGGTGCTCCGGCCGGGGCAGGCGAGCTCGGCGTCACCGTCGAGGGCCGCCGGGTCCTCGACCGGGACGGGACCGTGATCGCGGAGCGGAGCCTGCCGCAGGTGCTGGCGAGCTGGGGACGGCTCTACGGGCTGCTCCTGGACGCCGCGCCCCCGGACAGCGTCCGCTACGGCGCGGCGCTCGCCGCGGTCGAATCCGACGGCGCGCGCGTCGTCGCCTTCTTCGAGGACGGTCGCCGGATCTCCGCGGATCTCCTCGTCGGCGCCGACGGGCAGTTCTCGACGGTGCGGTCACGGTTCCTGAGCGGTGTCGCGCCGCGCTACGCCGGCTACGTGGCGTGGCGCGCCGTCGTCGACGCGGCGGCCCTCGCGCCGGCGACCCGGGAGGCGATCGGCGGCCATTTCGCGTTCTGCCTGCCTCCGGGCGAGCAGATCCTCGGCTATCCCGTGCCCGGGCGCGCGGACGAGGCCGCCGGGCTGTGCTTCAACGCGGTCTGGTACAGGCCGACCGAGGAGGCCGCGCTCGCCGCGATGCTGACCGATACCGGCGGCGTCCGCCACGCCCTCTCCATCCCGCCGGGCCGCATCAAGGCCGCGGTGCTGGAGTCGATGCGCGCCGACGCGGCGCGGATCCTCGCGCCGCCCTTCGCCGAGGTCATGCTGCGCGCCGAGCAGCCGTTCCTGCAGGCGATCCTGGACATCGAGACGCCGACCATGATCCCGGCGCGCGGCGTCGCGCTGATCGGCGACGCCGCCTTCGTGGCCCGGCCCCATGTCGGGATGGGCGTGACCAAGGCCATGGAGGACGCCGCCGCCCTCGCGGACGCCCTGGACGCGGCCGGCGCCGACGTGGACGCCGCGCTCACGGCCTTCGAGGCGCGCCGACGCGCCTACGGCGCGGCCGTCGTGGCGCGGGGACGCGATCTCGGCGCGTACCTGCAGGCGCAGCAGCGCGGCGCGGCCGAGCGGGCGGCGGCGGAGCGGTTCCGCAGCCCCGAGGCGGTGATGGCCGGGACGGCGGTCCCGCCCGATGTCCCCCGCGCTTAGGCCGCGCGGCGGGTCGCCTCCGCGCGCACGGCGGCCGGGAGCGCGAGGGGCGGGTTCGCGCTGTCCAGGAACTCGACGGTGGTGAAGATCAGCTCCGTGTCGCCGATATTGGCGAGGTCGTGGGTCATCGACTCGCCCGGCCCGAACGACAGGTGCTGGATGTCGCCCGCGCGGTAATCGACCTCCGCGACCCGCCCGTCGCCGTAATGCGAGCGGGCCCGCCCCGCCGTCACCGCGGTCCAGAAATAGTCGAGCACGTGCGTGTGGAAGCCGATCCGGGCGCCGGGCGCCAGGACGATGGTCCAGACCCGGGAGCGCTCATCCTCCGAGAGCAGCCGGGTGCCGACGCAGCCGTTGTCCCGCGCCGCCGCGTATTCCTGTGCCAAGTGGGGCGGCAGCGCCGCCGGTTCCGTTCCCTGGGTCATGGCGTTCCTCCGGCCCGCGAGGCTAACGCAGTTCCCGCGAAAGTCATCGCCGCGGCCGCCCGCTCCGGTGACGCGGGCGGGCCGGACCGGCGCCTCCCGTGATCCGGGGATCCCGGGACGGCCCTACAGCGCGTCGGACGACCGCGCCGCCGTCACCACCTGGCGGTGGGTGGCGAGCAGCCCCGGAAGCGCGGCGTCGAGCATGGCGGCCCGGACCGCGTCGCGGTCCGCCGTGCCGTCCATGCCGTAGACCCGCGAGCGCAGGCCGACGTAGACCAGCGCGCCGTGGATGCCGAACAGGAGCTCGAACTCGTCCGCGGCGAGCGGCTGAACCTCCGGGTCCGGCAGGTTCGACTCGGCGCGCATCCCGGCGAGCAGCGGCGCGAAGATGCGCGCGCGGACCATGCCGAGGTAGCGGCTCGGCAGATCGAACCCCTTGAGGCCGGCCGACACGAAGATCCGCAGCCACGCGTAGTCGTCGATCCGGCGCTGGTAGTCGATCTCGAAGCGCCGGAAGCGCTCGAGGACGGGGAGCGCGGTGTCGCGCACCGTCGCCTCCCAGCCGGGATCCCAGCGCCTGAGATAGACCTCCTCGTAGATGCGCTCGATCAGCGCCGCCTTGGTCGGGAAGTAGCGGAACAGCAGCGGCTGCGTGATGCCCAGCCGGCGGGCGAGCTCCCGGGTGTGCCCGTCGAGGCCGACCTCGGCGAAGTAGGCGACCGCGCCCTCGACGATCTGGCGCTCGCGGGCCTCCGGCGTCAGCCGCCGGCCGGTCGGCACGCGACCGTCACTGTCCGCCGGCCTGCTTGACGCCATCTCGGTTTCGCCTTCTATTGAGCGAACGATCAATAAGGGCCTCCAGCCTGTCCCATCGGGGCGGTCATGGGCAAGCCCATCGGGAGGAGGACCAGGGCTTGAAGGCGCCCGACTTCGCCTACGCGCGTCCGGCCTCGCTCGACGCGGCGCTGGCCCTGCTCGCCGAGCACGGGGAGGACGCCGTTCCGCTGGCGGGCGGCCAGAGCCTCGTCACGGCCCTCAACATGCGGCTCTCGGCGCCCGGCCTGCTGGTCGACCTCAACGCGATCCCCGAACTCACCGGCGTCTCGGAGGCCGGCGGCGAGGCCGGCAGCACTGTGCGGATCGGCGCGATGACGCGTCACCGCGACGTCGGGACCGCGGCACTCGTGCGCGAGCGCCTGCCGCTGCTCGCCGCCGCCCTGCCGCACATCGCCCATCCGGCGATCCGCAACCGCGGCACGATCGGCGGCTCGGTGGCGCTGGCCGACCCGGCCACCGAGTGGCCCGCCTGCTGCCTCGCCGCCGGCGCCTCGATCGTGGTGCGCGGCCCCGGGGCCGAGCGGCGCGTCCCGGCGGACAATTTCTTCCAGGGCCTCTACACGACGGCCCTGGAGCCCGGCGAGATCGTCACGGCGATCGAGTTCCCGGTTCCGGGGGCCGACGCGGTCTGGGGCTTCGAGGAACTGTCGCGCCGCCACGGCGACTACGCCCTCGTCGGCCTCGCGGCGACCGGGCGGCGAGGCGAAGGCGGCCTGTCGGACCTGCGCCTCGCCTTCTTCGGCGTCGCCGACCGGCCGGTGCTCGCCCGCGCCGCCGCGGCGGCCCTGGAGGCCGGCGACCTCGCGGGCGCCCAGGCGGCGCTCGCCGGTGAGCTCGACCCGCCGGACGACCCGACGACCAAGGCCGCGACGCGGCTCCACCTCGCCCGCGTGATCCTCGGCCGCGTGGCGGCGAGGATGCGCGGCGGCAGCGCGCAGGAGGGCGGTCCCGATGGCGTCTGAGAGCCCCGACCGCGCGCACGCGGTCGCCTTCACGCTGAACGGCGAGGCCGTGCGGGCGCATGTCCCCGCCCGGATGCATCTCGGCGACCTGCTGCGCCAGTCCTTCGGCCTCACCGGCGTGCATCTCGGCTGCGAGCACGGCGTCTGCGGCGCCTGCACGATCCTGGTCGACGGCCGGGCGGTGCGGTCCTGCCTGATGCTCGGCGTCCAGGCCGACGGCGCGACCGTCGAGACCGTGGAGGGCCTGACCGAGAGCGGGCGCATCCGCGACCTGCAGGACGCCTTCCACGCCCGCAACGCCCTGCAATGCGGCTACTGTACCCCCGGCATGCTGGTGACGGCCGCCGAGCTCCTGGACGACGCGGACGCGGCCACCTCGCGCGAGGCGATCCGCGCGGCGATCGCGGGCAATTACTGCCGCTGCACCGGCTACCACGCCATCGTCGACGCCATCGCGTCGACCGCCGAGGCGCGCGGGCAAGGCCGCCGGGATGCCGGCAGGGATGCCGGCCTGGAGGCCGCCGAATGAGCGCGGATCCGGGCGGCCTCACCTTCCTCGACCGGCCGAACAGCTATATCGGCCGCTCCGTCCCGCGGCCGAACGCGCGGCGCCTGCTCGAGGGACGGGGCGTCTACGTGGACGACGTGGCCGTCGCCCGCCTCGGCCACGTCGCCTTCCTGCGCAGCCCCCACGCCCACGCCCGCATCGTCGCCCTGGACACCGCGGACGCCAAAACGATGCCCGGCGTGATCGCCGTGGTGACGGGGCCCGAACTGGCGGCCGTGTGCACGCCGTGGGTCGGCGTGCTCGGCCACTTCAAGGGCCTGCGCTCGGCGCCCCAGCACGCCCTGGCCCTCGACCGGGTGACCTGGGTCGGCGAGCCGTTCTGCGCGGTCGTCGCGCACGGCCGGGCCGAGGCCGAGGACGCGCTCGCGGCGATCACGGTCGAGTTCGACCCGCTCCCCGCCGTCGTCGACATGGAGACGGCGCTCGATCCCGCGACGCCCGCGATCCACGCCGAGCTCGGCGACAACCTCGCCTTCGAGCGCGTCCTCGACGTCGGCGACGTCGACGCGGCCTTCCGCGACGCGGCCCTGGTGGTCGAGGAGACCTTCCAGTTCGGCCGGCACACGGGCGTGTGCCTGGAGCCGCGGGCGATCCTGGCCGACTGGACGGCGGCGGACGGGATGCTCACCGTCCACCACTCCTTCCAGGCGCCGCACATGATGCAGGACATCCTGTGCAAGCACCTCGCCCTCCCCGAGGGGGCGGTGCGGGTGATCTGCAAGGATGTCGGCGGGTCCTTCGGGATCAAGGTCCACATCTACCCCGACGAGATGGCGACCTGCGCGCTGGCGCTGATGCTCAAGCGCCCGGTCAAGTTCGTCGCCGACCGACTGGAGAGCTTCCAGAGCGACATCCATGCCCGCGACCACCGGGTCACCGCCCGGATGGCCTTCTCGGCCGAGGGCGACATCCTCGCCCTCGACATGGACGACCTCACGGGCATCGGGCCCTACTCGGTCTACCCGCGCACCAGCGCGGTCGAGGCCAACCAAGTCGTCAACCTGACCGGCGGCCCCTACCGGCACCGGCACTACCGGGCCCGGGCCCGGGTCGTGCTCCAGAACAAGGCGCCGACCTGCCAGTACCGGGCGGTGGGCCACCCGATCGCCACGATGGTGGCCGAGGGGCTCGTCGATCTCGGCGCCGCCCGGCTCGGCCTCGATCCTTTGGCCGTGCGCGAGCGCAACGTCATCCCGGACGACGCCTATCCCTGCGCGGGCGTCTCGGGAATCAAGCTGGAGAAGCTGTCCCACCAAGCGGCGCTCGCCAAGCTCAAGGCGATGATGGACTACGACGGCCTCCGGGCCGAGCAGGCGGACCTGCGCCGGCGGGGGATCCACCGGGGCATCGGGCTCGCGGCCTTCATCGAGATCACCAACCCGTCGGCGGCCTTCTACGGGGTCGGCGGCGCGCGCATCTCCTCCCAGGACGGCTGCACGATCCGGCTCGATCCGCAGGGGGGTGTCGTCGCGTCGGTCAGCGTCACCGAGCAGGGCCAGGGCACCGAGGGCATCATCGCGCAGATCGTGGCCACCGCCACGGGCGTGCCGATGGACAAGGTCCGGGTGATCTCCGGCGACACGCAGGCGACCCCCTACGGCGGCGGGACCTGGGCCTCGCGCGGGGCCGGCATCGGCGGCGAGGCCGCGTGGCAGGCCGGCAAGGCGCTGCGCGGCAACGTCCTGGCGGTGGCGGGCGCGATCCTGCAGGCCGATCCGAAAAGCCTCGACGTCCGCGACGGCGCCGTGGTGGACGCAGGCACCGGGACCGAGCGCATGCCGCTCGCGGAGCTCGGCCGCATCGTCTACTTCCGCCCCGACACGCTGCCGCCGGGGGTGCAGCCCGAATTCGTGGCGACCCGGCACTACGTGCCCAAGGACTACCCCTTCGCCTTCACCAACGGCGTGCAGGCCTCCTACGTCGAGGTCGACACCGAGACGGGCTTCGTGCGGCTGCTCAAGCACTGGTGCGTCGAGGATTGCGGCACCGTGCTCAACCCGCTCCTCGTCGACGAGCAGATCCGCGGCGGCATCGTCCAGGGGATCGGCGGGGCCCTGTTCGAGCACTGCCTCTACGACGGCGAGGGGCAGCTGCTGAACGGGTCGATGGCCGACTACCTCGTGCCGATGGCCGGCGAGATGCCCGATATCGACGTCGCCCACGTGGTCTCGGCCACCGCGTCGTCCGAGATCGGCGCCAAGGGCGCGGGCGAGGCCGGCACCGCCGGCGCGCCGGCGGCGGTCGTCAACGCCATCAACGACGCGCTCGCGCCGCTGAACGCCCGTGTCGCGCGCCAGCCGGTGACGCCCGAGGTCGTGCTGGAGGCGCTGGGACTGATCTGAAACCGGCTGCGGGCTTCCCGTCTTTGCGAGCGCAGCGAAGCAACCCAGGGCAGCGGGACGCTGCCGAACGTGGCGGATCCCTGGATCGCTTCGCTGCGCTCGCGAGGACGGATGACCCTTTCGGGTCAGGACACATCGACCATCACGGGGCACGGTCCGCCGAAGAGACCGGTCCCGACGAGGAAACGCCGACGGAGGGACGGGAATGGGAACGGGCTTCGACAGGCGCCGGCTGCTCCAGGGCAGCGCCGCCGCATCCGCGCTGGCGCTCGCCGCCCCGGCGCTCCTGCGCTCCGCGATCGCGCAAGGCGGTTCGACCGGAGGCCCGATCCGGATCGGCTTCCCGGTGCCGCTCACCGGCGCCTTCGGGGCCGAGGCGAACGACCAGGTCCGCGCCGCCCAGCTCGCCGTCAAGGCGTTCAACGAGGCCGGCGGCTTCCAGGGCCGCACGGCCGAGCTCCTCGTGCGCGACGACAAGCTCAACCCCGGCGAGGCGGCGACCCGGACCCTCGAGCTGATCGAGAAGGACAAGGTCAACTTCCTGGTCGGCGGCCTCTCGGCGGCCGTGACCCTGTCGATCAACAACGTCGCCCGCGAGCGCGGCGTCATCTACAACTCGATCAGCCAGTCCGACGCGATCAACGAGGCCAAGGATTTCGGCCGCACGACCTTCCACGAGGCCCTGAACCCGCACATGACCGCGGGCGCGGTCGGCCGCTACGTCTTCCCGAAATCGGGCAAGCGCGTCGCCTTCCTCAGCGCCGACTACGCGTACGGCCACGAGATGATGCGCGGCTTCAAGCGCGCCGGCGAGGCCTCGGGCATCGAGGTCGTGGCCGACATCCGCCACCCGATCGGCGCCTCCGACTACTCGGCCTTCCTGCCCCGGATCGCCGCGCTCAAGCCCGACGTGCTCTGCCTGTGCAATTTCGGCCGGGACCAGGTCGTCTCGATCCAGCAGGCGACCGAGTTCGGCCTGAAGCGCTCGACCAAGCTCGTCGCGCCGGTCCTGCTCTTCACCGCCCGCAAGGCCGGCGGCGACGCCTTCGACGGCGTGATCGGCGGCACCTCCTACTACTGGCGCCTGGAGGACAGCGTGCCCTCCGCCAAGGCGTTCAACGACCGGTTCCGCGCCGCCTACAACGGCGCCGTGCCGTCGGATTACGGAGCGCTGGGCTATGCCGGCGTCCGCTCGGTGCTGGAGGGCGTGAAGGCCGCCGGGTCGGTCGAGACCGACAAGGTCGTGGCCGCCATGGAGGCCCTGAAGGCCGACTTCTACAAGGGGCCGCAGAGCTTCCGGAAATGCGACCACCAGTCGGTGCAGTCGGTCCTGATCGTCGAGGCGAAATCGAAGGACATGAAGACTCCGGACGACGTCTTCACGATCCTCGGCACGGAGGGGCCCGACGAGCGCTTCCTGCGCGGCTGCGACGAACTCGGGCACAAGGCGTGAGGCGCTCCGTGCGGACCCGCGGGAGGGCGCGGCCTTGAGCGCCATCACGATCGGCGGCTTCCCCCTCGATCTCCTCGCCCTCCAGCTCGTGACCGGCATCGCGCTGGGAGCGATCTACGTGCTCGTCGGCATCGGCCTGTCGCTGATCTTCGGGCTGATGAACGTCGTCAACTTCGCCCACGGCGCGTTCTTCATGGTCGGCGCCTATGTCGGCGTCTTCCTGTACGGCTACACCGGCAGCTTCTGGCTCAGTCTCGTCGCGGCGCCGCTGGCGATGGGGCTCCTCGGGCTCGCCGTGGAGCGCGCGCTCGTGCGCCCCCTCTACGGGCGCGGCATCGACGACCCGCTGCTCCTCACCTTCGGCCTGTCGTACGTGATGGTCGAGAGCGTGCGCATCGCCTTCGGGCTGACGGGCCTGCCCTTCGGCGCGCCGCCCGAGCTGCGCGGCGCGGTCGACATCGGCATCGGCTACTTCCCCCTCTACCGCCTGTTCCTGATCGGGTTCGCGCTGGCGGTGGTGGGCGCCCTGTGGCTGTTCATCGAGCGCACGCCCTTCGGCCTCGTGATCCGGGCCGGCGCCCGCGACCCGCAGATCGTGCAGGTGCTCGGCATCGAGATCACCAAGGTCTGGCTCGCGGTCTTCGCCCTGGGCTGCGCGCTCGCCGGGCTCGCCGGCATCCTCGCCGCGCCGCTGCAGGGCGTCACGCCCGAGATGGGGGTCCCGGTGCTCGCCGAGGCCTTCGTGGTCACGGTGGTGGGCGGCATGGGCTCGCTGGCCGGGGCCGTGCTCGCCGGGCTGATCGTCGGGATCGTGGTGGCGATGACGTCGCTCGTCGCCCCCGACATGACCAAGATGGCGATCTTCGCCCTCATGGCCCTGGTGCTGCTCGTGCGGCCCCGGGGCCTCCTCGGCCGGGCCGGAGCCCTCGGATGAGCGCCCGCGCCCCCTCCCCCGCCGTCACGAAGGGCGGCGCCCTTCCGGCTACCTTGCCGGCGGCCCGGCCGGGCTCCGGCCGGACCGGGCGCCGGCTGGCGTGGTGCGGCCGGCACCGCGTCGCCCTGACGCTCGCCTTCCTCCTCGTGTTCCCCTGGATCGCGCCCTACCAGGCCCTCGCCGTGAACATCCTGGTGCTCGGGCTCTACGCCCTCGGGTTCAACCTGCTGTTCGGCTATACCGGGCTCCTGTCCTTCGGCCACGCCGCCTTCCTGGGCGGCGGCGCCTACGGCTGCGGCATCGCCATCGTCCATTACGGGCTGCACCCGGCCCTGGCCCTCGTCGCCGGCACGCTGCTCGCGACACTCATCGCCGCCGTCATGGGCGTGCTGGCGATCCGCACCCGCGGCATCTACTTCGCGATGACGACCCTGGCGCTGTCGATGTGCGTCTACTACGCCTTCTACCAGGCGGAGGCCTTCACCGGCGGCGAGAACGGTCTGCGCGGCATCAACGTGCCGACGCTGACCCTGCCGGGCTTCAGCCTCAACCTCCTCGACCCGGTGGTGAAGTACTACGTCGCGCTGGCGGTGGTCGGCGTCGCGGTCTGGCTGTTCTCGCGCCTCCTGTCGTCGCCCTTCGGGGCCGCCCTCGAGGCGATCCGCGAGAACGAGGGCCGGGCGCAGGCCTGCGGCTACGACGTGCGCCGCATGAAGCTCGCGGCCTTCGTGATCTCCGGGGCCCTGTGCGGCCTCGCGGGCGGTCTCCAGGCGATCCACCTCTCGATCGTGCCGATCGAGACGATGCACTATTCGACCTCCGGCCAGGCCGTGATGATGGCGCTGCTCGGCGGAATGGGGACCTTCTTCGGGCCCTTCGTCGGCGCCGCGACCTTCGCGCTCCTGCAGGACGGGCTCGCCACCGTGACGAGCCACTGGCAGCTCTTCGTCGGCGCCGTCTTCATCGCCTTCGTGCTGTTCCTGCCGCTCGGCATCTGGGGCGAGGTGCTGGCGCGCCTGAGGAGGGCCGGATGGTGAGCGCCGCCCCGGTCGCCGCGCCGGCCAAGGCGCCGAGTACGGCGCCGCCGATCCTCGCCACGGAGGGGCTCGGCAAGCGGTTCGGGCATTTCCGCGCCCTGTCGGACGTGACGGTCGCGTTCCCGGAGGGCGGCATCACGGCGATCATCGGGCCGAACGGGGCGGGCAAGTCGACCTTCTTCAACCTGATCTCGGGCGCCTTCCCGCCGAGCGAGGGCCGCGTGCTGTTCCGCGGGCGCGACATCACCGGGGCGGCCCCGCACGCCTTCGCCCGGATGGGCATCGCCAAGTCGTTCCAGATCACCAACGTCTTCCCGCACCTCACGGTGCGCGAGAACGTGCGGGTGGCCGCCCAGGCCCGGCGGGTCCGCTTCGCGTTCTTCCGGGACCGCGCGGCCTATCCCGAGCTGGCGGAGCGGGCCGAGGAACTCCTCGGCGAGGTCGGGCTCGGCGCCCGGATGGACCGCCTCGCGCGCGAACTCGCCCACGGCGAGCAGCGGGCCCTGGAGATCGCGGTGGCGCTGGCCGCCGAGCCGAGCCTCCTCCTCCTCGACGAGCCGACCGCCGGGATGAGCCCCGAGGAGACGCGCGAGATGATGGACCTCGTGCAGCGCCTCGCCGAGACCCGGACGCTGATCCTCGTCGAGCACAAGATGAAGCTCGTCATGGGCCTGTGCCGGCGCCTCGTCGTCCTCCACCAGGGCCAGCTCCTGGCCGAGGGCAGCCCCGACGACATCCGGGCGCATCCGGAGGTGCGCCGCGTCTACCTGGGCAACACGGCGGGCAAGATCACGGGCACGACCGCATGAGCGCCGCCGTCACGCAGCCGCTCCTGGCGGTCGAGGACCTGCGGGCGTGGTACGGCCACTCCCACATCCTGCAGGGCCTCTCGCTGGAGGTGCGCCCCGGCGAGATCGTCACGCTGGTCGGCCGCAACGGCGCCGGCAAGACCACCACGCTGAAGGCGATCATGGGCCTCGTGGCGAAGCGCGAGGGGCGCGTGACCTTCGCGGGCGCCGACATCCTCCACCGGCCGCCCCACGAGCGCTTCCACCAGGGCCTCGCCTACGTGCCGGAGGAGCGGCGCATCGTGCCGGGGCTGACCGTGGAGGAGAACCTGCGCCTCGGCATCCTGGCCGCCAGGGGGGCAGGACGGGGCGCGCGCGCGACGCGCCGCGACGAGGCGCGGCGGATCGAGGTCATCGCCGAGACCTTCCCGCGGCTGAAGCAGCGCCTGAAGCAGGAGGCGGTCACGATGTCGGGTGGCGAGCAGCAGATGCTCGCCATCGCCCGGGCGCTCATGGCCGAGCCCGTGATGGTGCTCCTCGACGAGCCCTCGGAGGGGATCATGCCGATCCTGGTCGAGGAGATGTTCGCGCAGTTCGTCGCGATGAAGCGGGCCGGCACCACGATCCTGCTCGTGGAGCAGAACGTCGAGCTCGCCCTCGACGTGTCCGACCGCGTCTACATCGTCGACGGCGGCGCCGTCGTCTACCACGCCCCCGCGGCCGCGCTGCGGGACGATCCCGAGATCCAGGCGCGCTACTGCGCGGTCTGAGCGCCCGCACCGGCCGGTGGGCGGCGCAGTGTCAGGAGGAGACCAGGATGGACATCGCTGGCGCGTATCGGATCCCGGTCGCGCGGGAGGCCGTCTGGGCGGCGCTGAACGATCCGGAGGTGCTGGCCCGCTGCATCCCCGGCTGCAAGGAGCTGGTGCAGGCCTCCCCGGAGGAGATGACGGCCAAGGTCGCCCTCAAGGTCGGGCCGGTCTCGGCGACCTTCGCGGGCACGGTCCGCCTCGAGGACTTGCGCCCCCCCGAGGGCTACAGCCTCGTCGGCCAGGGCAACGGCGGCATGGCGGGCTTCGCCAAGGGCCGCGCCGCCGTCAGCCTCGCGGCGGAGGGCGGCGAGACGCTCCTGACCTACACCGCCAAGGCCGAGGTCGGCGGCAAGATCGCGACGCTGGGCGGCCGGCTCATGCAGGCGACCGCGCGCAAGCTCGCCGACGAGTTCTTCGGCAAGTTCGCCGCCGAACTCGGAGCGACCGGCGACCCGGCCGCGCCCAGGGCGGCCGAGGCCTAGGAAAACCGCGCCTCGACCGCGCCTTGACCGCGCCGGCCGGGACGGTCGCGCCGGTCCGGCGCGTCGGAGATCGGTCATCGCTGCGATCCGATCTGCAGGACATTGAAGCCGCGCTGCAGGGAGGTCCCGAGGAACTCTCCGAACGGGGTGTTCGCACCCGCGGCACGATCGACGCGGAGGACGGCGGCACAGCCGCGCTGCGGGCTCTCGACCGAGCGGCCGTCGACGGAGGCCGCAGGGGCCATGCCGGCTCGCCAACGCGCCTTCAGCGCGGAGACGGCCCTGTCGGCCGTCCGGCAATCGGGATAGGCAAGGGATACGAGCAGGGCCGGTCCGTTCTTGCCTTGATAGTCCGCCACGATACCGCCGGCATAAGCCGGGACGCCGTCCCGTCCGCGCTCGCGCTGATCCGCGATCGCCTTCCTCTGCGCGGCCAGATCGGTCGTCGCCGACAGGAGGGCGGCAGGATCGTCGGGGGTGATCCCCATCAGCGGCGTCACGACGGCCGCTTGAAGGATCGCGCCCGGGTCGCGCTCATCCGCGGCGGCCAGACCCGTCAGCGCTGTGGCGACCGCCTCGTGATCCGCCGCGCTCCGACCGACCCCGACGCGTGTCTCCAGATCCGCGGCCGCGGACGCCTGC
Source organism: Methylobacterium sp. D48H (assembly GCF_053345715.1). Taxonomy (NCBI): domain Bacteria; kingdom Pseudomonadati; phylum Pseudomonadota; class Alphaproteobacteria; order Hyphomicrobiales; family Methylobacteriaceae; genus Methylobacterium; species Methylobacterium sp. D48H. The sequence continues at coordinate 38,453 of NZ_JBKFAP010000004.1, read as the reverse complement.
GCGATGACGCGATCGATCGCCAGGATCGCGCTGGTCTCGCCCATCGGGCCGGACCAGGGATCGGTCGGCTGCCGGGCCCTGAGATTCAGGGCGCGCGGCTCACCGTTGGCGAGAATGCGCGGCGCGGTCGAGACCGGCCGGAAGTTCCTGTCCTTCAGCTTGGCGACCAGAGTGTCGGCTGCCGCCTTCGTCGCCAGACCCCAGTAACTCACGCGCGCCGGAGGCTGGCCGAAGGCCGCGAAATACGAGATGTCCTCGAACGGGATGCCGGCCTTCTCGGTCCATGTCTGCGCGCCGCCGTAGCTGAGGGCGTTCAGCGGGCGGATGCTCTGCGCGAAGGCCATGCGCCGCAGGCCGGCGTCGCTCAGCGCACCGCCGGCGGCCCGGGACAGCGCCTGGACGTCCATGAAGACGATCGGCATCGGGTCAGGCGTCGCCAGGACGGAGTCCGGCACCGCGCGGAGAGCCGCCTCCAGAGTGCTGGCCGCCTGGGCCGCCGGCGCGATCATCAGGACTGAGAAGGACACGACGACGAGGCGGGATGAAACTGAGCGCCAGAGAGGTCGTGTCACGTCGAATCCCATGCTCCAGGTCCCTCGGGAGCGCCGATGCCCGTCTGCCGGTCATGACGATGATCGCGTCGGGTAAGAAGAGATCTCCGCAGTGCTCACCTGATCATTGCTGGACAGGCTCTCTTCTGTCTCCCTCAGTCGATTTTAGCTGAGCCGCTCTCGGCTTCCACTAGTGAGGGTGACCTATTGACCGCGCCGCCCGGATCGCCGCCGATCGGACGCCCGGCGCCGTCGAGACGAGCGACGACCGATGGGGGGCGTCGGCTCTGTGAGAGCCGCAACGTGACTTCGGCCTCCGCGTGTCGCCCCCCGCGCGCCGATCCTCTCACGCGAGCGATTCTCCGGTCCGATCGCGCATCGTGAGGACTGCGGCGAGCGAGATGGCCGACAGCACGGCGACGTAGAGGCCCGGCCCCGTGGGCCAGGCCAGGTGGTGGACGATCCACGTCGCGGCCATCGGGGCGGTGCCCCCGACCAGCGCCATCGAGGCGTTGAAGCTGATTGCCAGGGCCGTGCAGCGCGAGCGGTGCTGGAACATCTCGACGAACGCCGTCGGCACGACGGCGGCGTTGCCGGCGATCAGGATCGCGAACGCGACCTGGCTCAGGACGATCAGAAGCGTGTCGCCGGTGGTCAGCAGCATGAAGAGCGGCCACGACAGGATTGTCAGGCCCGCCCCGGTCAGGACCAGAACACGCTTGCGCCCGAAGCGGTCGGACAGGGCTCCGGCGATCGGGATGCACACGGCTTGAACCACCATGGCGAGGGAGTTGATGAGAAACGCCGTGTGTTGCGGGAGGCCCGACACGGTGTGCATGAACGTCACGAGGTAGACGAACACCACGTAGAAGCCGCACGCCAGGCCGAGATTCATCGCGAAGGCGCGCAGCATGGCGGAGCCGTCGATCTCGACGGCCGTGCGCAGCGGTGAGCGCTGGTCCGTCGGTGCCCGATCTTCGCGAAACACGGTCTCGACGTGATCGTCGTCGATATGGCGACGCAGAGCGAAGATGAAGACGCCGAGCACGATCCCGAAGAGGAACGGCAGGCGCCAGCCCCACTGGTGCACGTCCTCCGGCGTGAGCAGGCCGGTGACGAGCGTCCCGGCAATGGAGCCGAGCAGGATCCCCCCGGCGGCCCCGATGCAGGCGAGGCTGCCGGTCAGGCCGCGGCGCGCCGGTGCTGCGGTCTCGGACAGGAAGATGGCCGAGGAGGTGTACTCGCCGCCGACGGAGAGACCCTGGCCGAGCCGCAGCACCACGAGCAGGACCGGCGCGAGGAGTCCGGCCGACGCGTAGGTGGGCAGGCAGCCCATCAGGAAGGTCGAGACGGCCATGAGGCCCGCCGACAGCAGGAGTGCCGTCTTCCGGCCGTAGCGGTCGCCGATGTGGCCGAACACGATGCCGCCGATCGGGCGCATGAAGAAGGCGGCGGCGAACACCGCGAAGGCCGACAGTAGCGACGTCGTCGGGCTGTCGGACGGGAAGAAGTTCCGGCCGATGACGGCACTGAAATACCCGTAGGTGGCGAAATCGTACCATTCGAGCGTGTTGCCGATGGCGCCCGCGACCACGGAGCGACGCCGCGCCGCGCCGGGGACCTTCGGGCCGTCGGCGATCGCGTCGGAACTGATCGGGAGCGGCGGCTCACCGTACGGAGGGGTGGATTGCATGATGCGCCCGCCTTGCCGCCGAATTCAGTCTAGACGCTAGACTGAAACGCCAAGCTTGGCGAGACCATTGGAGAAGGACGACATCGCTCTTCCGCTCGACAGTTAATAGGCGCTGGGCCGCCCCGCGCGGGCGAGCCCGCCAAGGCCGCACGCACCTCCGTCCTCCGCGGCCAGACCGCGATCGGGAGGCCCTCCGTCCTCACGGTGCCTCGGCGTCGGCGGGAAGATCCGGAGCTTCGGCCGCCGCGGCGAACGCCCGCCGGGCCCGCTCGATCTCGGCGTGGTGCGTCTCGGCCCAGATCCACACGCCGCAGAACGCGGCGCCCAGGCTCCGGCCCAGCGGCGTCAGCGTGTAGTCCACGCGCGGCGGGATCACCGGGTGCACCGTCCGCCGGACGAGACCGTCCCGCTCCATCTGGCGGACGGTCTGCGTCAGCATCTTCTGGCTGATCCGGCCCACGGCCCGGCCGAGCTGCGTGAACCGGAGGGTGCCGTGCTCCTCCAGGGCCTCGAGGATCAGCATGGTCCACTTGTCGGCCACTTGGCCGATGATGTCGTTCACCAGGGCCTCGATCGCCGGATCGACGTCCTGCGGGGGTGTCCCGCGCCGCTTCGCCTCGATCGCGGGGTCAGGGGCAGCCCTGCGCATTCGACACTCTCCTTTCGGTGCGTACAAATCTTTTCGGTGCCTACTTCAGGGCGGAGAGTGTCAACCATACTCTCTGCGGCGACAACAACGGGGTCGCCATCATGAAAACCTCCGGCAACACGATCCTCATCACGGGCGGCGGGTCCGGGATCGGAGCCGCGCTCGCCCATCGCTTCCACGATCTGGGCAACACCGTCATCGTCGCCGGTCGCCGCGCGGAGGCGCTGGAACGGGTCACGGCCGGCCGCCCGGGCCTGCACGCGATGCCCCTCGACATCGCGGATGCCGGAGACATCGCGGCGTTCGCCCGGCGCGTCACGGCCGAGCACCCGGCCCTGAACGTGGTGATCAACAACGCCGGCATCATGCGCTTCGAGGCGCTGGATCAGGCGCGCGACCTCTCCGACGCGGAGGCGACGATCACCACCAACCTGCTCGGCCCGATCCGTCTGACGGATGCCCTCGTCGCGCATCTGGTCACACGGCCGGACGCGGCGCTGATCAACGTGTCGTCCGGGCTGGCCTTCGTGCCCCTGACGACCACACCGACCTACTCGGCGACGAAGGCGGCGATCCACAGCTACACGGTCTCGCTGCGCGAGGTCCTCAAGGGCCGTGTCGAGGTGATCGAGCTGGTGCCGCCGGCGGTCCAGACGGATCTCACGCCCGGCCAGGCCACCCGCGCGGGCTACCTGCCGCTGGCCGATTTCATCGACGAGGTGATGGCCCTGTTCCAGCAGCAGCCGACGCCGCCCGAGATCCTGGTGCAGCGCGTCGCCTTCCAGCGCAACGCCGAGGCCGAGCACCGCTTCGACGCGGCCGTCGCGACCCTGAACGAGGCCGCTCGCGCGGCCCGCGCGGCGCAGGAATGAGGTGCGCGCGGAGATCCGCGAGGAGATCCGCGTCGCCGCGCGCGGGCGCGACCCGTGTTTCATCAGTTCAGCCCGGAGACGATCGATGCCGTTCGCCAATTTCAAGATCCCGCAGGGCATGATGACCGGTCCGCAGAAGGCGGATCTGATCCACCGCACGACGGATCTGCTGGTCTCCTTCTTCGGGGAGGCCGCGCGCCCGCACACCATGGTCTTGGTCGACGAGGTCGTGGATGGCGGCTACGGGCGCGCGGACGAGGTCTTCGATCTCGAGGCCCTGCGACGCCTGCGGGCGCACCACGAGACGGGCCCCGTTCCGACGGGACTAGGAGGGAGCGCCGTTGCGTGAGACTCTGGGCCTGCCCCGGCGGGCGGGGCGAGGCGGAGTGCCATGCGATGAGCCAGGACGACGAATCGCCGCCGGCGCGGCGCCGCTTCCTCGCACAAGGCGCGGCGGCGGCCGCGGCCGTCCTCGCGGGCGGGCCGGCCCGATCGGACGAGGCGGCGCCTCCGGCCGTTCCCGAATGGATGAAGGTCCCGGGCGCCGATGTCGGCAGCCAGACCTACGGCCGGCCCTCGCGCTTCGAGGAGGGCGTCATCCGCAACGTCCCGAAGGGTCTGAAGCAGTACATCTCGGCGTCGAGCCGCACGCCGCTGCAGGATCTCGACGGCATCCTGACGCCCAACGGCCTGTTCTACGAGCGTCACCACGGCGGCATTCCGGACATCGATCCCGCCCAGCACCGGCTGATGATCCACGGACTCGTCGAGACGCCGCTCATCCTGACGATGGACGACATCCGCCGCTTCCCGTCGGAGTCGCACATCTACTTCCTCGAATGCTCGGGCAACCCGGGCTTCGAGGCGATCAAGGGCAAGACGGCGTCGGACCTCGTCGGCCTCGTCAGCTGCGCCGAATGGACCGGCGTGCGCCTCGCGACGGTCCTGGCGGAGGCCGGGCTCAAGCCGGACGCGCGGTGGGTCGTGGCCGAGGGCGCGGATTCCGCCGCGCTGACCCGCAGCATCCCGATCGCGAAGTGCCTCGACGACGCCCTGCTGGTCTACAGCCAGAACGGCGAGCGGCTGCGCCCCCAGCAGGGCTACCCGCTCCGGGTGCTGCTGCCCGGCTACGAGGGCAACATGAGCGTGAAGTGGCTGCGCCGGCTCAACGTCACGGCGGAGCCGGCCTATTCCCGCGAGGAGACGTCGAAGTACACCGACCTGATGCCGGACGGCACGGCGCGGCAATTCACCTTCGTCATGGAGGCCAAGTCGATCATCACGCGGCCCTCGGGCACGCAGCGGATCGCCCCCGGTTTCCACGAGATCACCGGCCTCGCCTGGAGCGGGCGCGGGCGGATCCGCGGCGTGCAGGTCTCGACCGACGGGGGCGGGAGCTGGCGCGACGCCGCCCTGCAGGAGCCGGTGCTCAACCGGGCGCTGACGCGGTTCCGCCTGCCCTGGCGCTGGGACGGGACGCCGACGACCATCGCGAGCCGGGCGATCGACGAGACCGGCTACGTGCAGCCGGGCTTCGAGGCGCTGACGGCGGTGCGCGGCCTCAAATCCTTCTACCACAACAACGCGGTCGTGCCCTGGCGCATCGCCGCGGACGGCGAGGTGGCCAATGGCTATGCGTGAAGCCCGCGCCGCCGCGGGGATCGCCCTGGTGCTCGCCGGCGCCGGGCCGGTACGGGCGACGGAGCGCCTCGGGATCGGGCGTCCGGCCACGGAGGCCGAGATCGCCGCCTGGAACATCGACGTCGACCGGGACGGCCGGAAGCTGCCGCCCGGACACGGCAGCGTCGCCCACGGCCGAGAGGTCTTCGAGACCCAATGCGCCTCGTGTCACGGCAGCCGGGGCGAGGGCGGGACCGGCGAGCGGCTGGCCGGCGGCCAGGGCACGCTCGCCTCGGCGAAACCGCTCAAGACCGTCGGTAGCTTCTGGCCCTACGCGCCGACCCTGTTCGACTACATCCGGCGGGCGATGCCGATGAACGCCCCGCAATCGCTCAGCGCCGACGACGTCTACGCGGTCTCGGGCTACGTCCTGTACCTGAACGGGCTCGTCCCGGAGAGCGCCGTGCTCGATGCCGCCACCCTGGCCGCCGTCCGCATGCCGAACCGCGACGGGTTCGTGCCGGATCCCAGGCCGGATGTGAGACCCTGACGGGAGCGGCGTACCCGATCAGGCCGCCCCGGCCCCGCCCGCCGCCGTGGCGCCACGGTGCTGTGGCCGTTCCGCCACTGTCCTCGCAACATTATTACATTCGGTTGCCGGGGCGTTGACCCGGCCGGTCGCCGCGGCAAGTATTTTCCTGCCAAGGTTATCCGGGCACGGCCCGGAGCCGGCGTGGTAATCCGGTGCGCGCTGCGCGGTGCGTCCGGATCTGCCCCGCACCTGTCGACTGGGCGCGCCCGTTCCCCGCGGCCGCCGGTGCCGCGCACCGGGACGGTCCGGCGGCGGCGATGACGCGCGTCACGGGAGGCGGCCTTCGGCGCGACGACGTTCCTCGGGCGCGGTGCCCCAGCGGAGCGCGCGGTGCCGCCCGTCCGGGCGTGACGCCGCCCGCCTCCGCGTGGCCGCGCGCCGGCAGCAGCGAGTGTGTGGTGGCGAGTTCTGGACGATTGTCGTTCCGCGAGAGTCCCAGGCCGCGCCGGGGATGCGCCCGCCCTGCCGGGGCGCGGCGCGGCAGCCCGCGCCTGGCCCTGGCGGCCATGCTGTCCGCCGGCGTGCCGGTCGGGGAGGTCCGCGCGCAGGAGAGCGTGACCCTGGAGGAACTGTCGGTCGAGCATGTCGGCGAGGGCGCCGCCCGGACGACGGCGTCCGGGCGCGGCAGCATCGGCCTGATCGGTCCGACACCGGGCTACGGCGCCGGCGCGGCGGTCAGCGCGACGCGCACGGCCACACCGCAGATCGACGTGCCCGTGGCCGTGTCGGTGGCGCCGCGCGAGACGATCACCGATATCGCCGCCACCCGCGTCGACCGGGTGTTCGCCTACCTGCCCGGCGTCGCCCGCCAGAACAATTTCGGCGGCCTGTCGATCTTCAGCTACGCCATCCGCGGCGTGACCACCTCCGAGATCTACAAGAACGGCTTTCCCCTCAATCGCGGGACGCCGCCGCCGCCCGACGCCCAGAACATCGAGCGCATCGAGGTGCTCAAGGGGCCGGGAGCGGCCCTGTTCGGGCGCAGCGACCCCGGCGGGCTGGTCAATCTGATCACCAAGCAGCCGACCGCCGAGCGGTTCGTCGAGTTCGGCAACCAGGTCGACTCGTTCGGCCTGACCCGGGGCACGATCGATGCCGGCGGTGCGCTGAGCGCGGACGGCACGGTGCTCTACCGCTTCAACCTCGCCGCCCAGGGTGCGGGCAGCTTCCGCGACTTCGTCGACAGCGACCGGCTCCTCGTCGCGCCGGTGGTGAGCTGGCAGGTCACCCCGGACACGCGGATCACGGTCGAGACCGAGTTCGTGAAGAACCGGATCGTCTTCGACCGGGGCGTCATCGCGCTGAACCGGCAACTCGGGTTCCTGCCCGTCTCCCGCTTCCTCGGCGAGCCCGGGCAGAGCACCTATCAGAACAACAACACGCTGCAGGTCCGCGTCGACCACCGGTTCGACGAGAACTGGCAGCTTCGCCTCGCGACCTACTTCAACACGGGCGATCTCGCGGGCGAGTCGGCGGAGATCCGCGCCATCGCTGCCGACAACCGCACGGTCTCGCGCGACCGCAACGTGCGCGACTACCGCTGGGACGTGGCCGTCGGGCAGGCCGACCTCGTCGGGCGCTTCGATACCGCCGGCATCGGCCACACGCTACTGCTCGGCATGGACCGGGAGAGCACCGACAGCCGCACGCAGTACTTCCGCTCGAACTTCCGCACGAGCCCGTTCGCCCTGGACATCTACGCCCCGGTCTACGGGCAGGCGCTGCCGCCGATCACCATCCCGCGCAACAACCTGGAGCGGATCACCAACACCGGCCTCTACGCGCAGGACGAGATCGTCCTGAGCCCCGAATGGCGAGCGCTCGTCGGTGTGCGCCTCGACATCTTCGAGCAGAGCTTCCGCGAGCGCGCCGTCCGCAGTCAGGTCGACCAGTCGCGGGTCGCCGCGTCGCCCCGGGCGGGCCTCGTCTACCGGCCGATCCCGGAACTCGCCCTCTACACCAACGTCGGCACGAGCTTCCGGCCGAACATCGGCCCGGACGCCGCCGCCGTGACCCGCGGCACGGCCCTGCCGCCCGAGACCGGCCTCGGCTACGAGGTCGGCGCCAAGTCCGAGCTGTTCGGCGGCAGCCTGCTCCTCACCGCCGCCGCCTTCCGGGTGGAGCGGGAGAACGTGCTCACGCCCGATCCCGCCAATACCGGCTTCTCCCTCGCCGCCGGGGCCGTCCGCAGCCAGGGGTTCGAGCTGACGGCCCAGGGGCAGATCACGCCGGAGCTGAAGCTCCTGGCCGGCTACGTCTACGCCGACGCCCGGGTGACCAAGGACAACGTGCTCCCGGTCGGAGCCCCTCTCATCAACGTGCCGCGCCATTCCGGCAGCCTCCTCGCGGTCTACGAGCCGGAGGGGGCGTGGCGCGGCTTCGGCATCGGCGGCGGCGTGCGGGGCGTGGGCGCGCGCGCCGGCGACGCGGCCGGCTCCGGCTTCACCCTGCCGGCCTACGTCGCGGTCGACGCGCTCGCCTACTACCGCTTCGACAATGCCCGGATCGCGCTCAACGTCGAGAACATCTTCGACACCGCGTACTACGAGAGTTCGCTGAACGTGTTCCGGGTCTATCCGGGCTCGCCCCGGCGGATCACGGGCTCGGTGACGGTGCGGTTCTGATGGCGGGCCCGCGGCCCCCGTCCAGGCAGCCGCCGGGATCGTCGCGCCGGCGAGAGGACGCGCCTGCGGGACTCCGCAGGCCGACCGCTTCTGCGCTATGTCGGATTCCGTGCTGCACGGCAGCAGCGACGCGACAGGCCCGGGCAACGGGGCCGAGGGGACGGTATTCGGGTGGGTAAGGCTTTGATGGAAGCGATCGTCCCGTCCGATGGCACGGCGCCCCGCGTCGTGCGGCGCCGCATCGTTCTGCTCTACCTCGTCCTGATCGCGGCCAACGTCGCCGCCTGGTCCTGGGCCTACAGCCTGTTCGCGGGGCAGCCGGCCCTGCTCTCGACCGCGCTGCTGGCCTACGTCTTCGGGCTGCGCCACGCGGTCGACCCCGACCACATCGCCGCCATCGACAACGTCACGCGCAAGCTGATGCAGGCGGGCCAGCGGCCGGTCTCGGTCGGCTTCTGGTTCGCCCTCGGCCATTCCACCGTCGTGGTGGTGGCCGCGGCCGCGGTGGCGCTGGCCGCCACCAGCCTGATCACGGCCTCGGAAGGCTACCGGGAACTCGGCGGCCTGATCGGCACAGGCGTCTCGGCCGCCTTCCTGATCCTCATCGGCCTGGTCAATCTCGTCGTCCTCGCGGGGGTCTGGCGCGCGTTCCGGCAGGTGCGGCGCACCGGCCGCTACGTCGAGGCCGACCTCGACATGCTGCTCGCCAACCAGGGCGTCCTCGCCCGGATCCTGCGGCCGCTGTTCCGCCTCGTGACGCGCTCCTGGCACATGTACCCGCTGGGCCTGCTCTTCGCGCTCGGCTTCGATACCGCCACGGAAGTGAGCCTGTTCGGGCTCTCGGCCGCCCAGGCGAGCCAGGGCATCGATCTCTGGACGATCCTGGTCTTCCCGGCGCTGTTCACCGCCGGCATGACGCTGGTCGACGCGACCGACGGCGTGCTGATGCTCGGCGCCTACAGCTGGGCCTATGTCCAGCCCATGCGCAAGCTGTTCTACAATCTCACCATCACCCTGGTGTCGGTGGTGGTCGCGCTGGTGGTCGGCACGCTGGAGGCGCTGAACCTCCTGGCGGACAAGCTCAACCTCCAGGGCTGGCTCTGGGAGCGGATCGCCGCGATCAACGACCATTTCGGCGTGCTCGGCTTCGGCATCGTCGGCCTGTTCGCGGCGGCGTGGCTCCTGTCGTTCCTCATCTACCGCCTCGGCCGGTTCGACCGGATCGACGTCAAGCCGGCCGACATCCCCTGACCGGCGTCGGCCGTGTCCACGCGGGACGTCCGGCGCCGGTGACCTGGGCCGATGTCGAAGCGCGCCGGATGCGCGCGGCGGGCTGAACCTACCCGGCCGCCTCGCTCAGCCTCAGGCCGGTGAACGTCAGCGTCGCCGTGTAGATCGGGGCGCCGGCCGCATCCCGGACGACCACCGTGTAAGTTTGCCTGTCCCCGTCGCTCGGGATCTCCCATCGCGCGACGTCCGGGAGGGAGATCATCGCTTCTCTGCGCGCAGCGTCGAAATCGGCGCACTCGGTCCCGTCCTCGTCACGTTGCAACTGACCGTCGTGGATATCGAAGAAATAGCGCGGCACCCACGCCTCCGTGACTGGCTTCCCCTCACGAAAGCTAACCGGGATCAGAAACGCCGGTTCTCGGCGCGCGGCGCCCGATCCGCGCCGGTGACCGCGGCCGACGCCCTCGGATGAGCGGGCGTCGACCGGGCCCGGCCGGCTATCCGTTCCGGGCCTTCCGGCGCGGGCGGCCGTGCCGTCGCGTCGCCGGATCGCGTCCCCGAACGGACACGTCGCGCGGGGCTGCGGATCGGAAGTGAGAGCGCCGCGCGACGGCGTGCGCGGCGTGACGGGACCGCTCCGGCCGTTCCGGCCGGGCCCGTGCCTCCGGACGGGCGGTCGCGGACCCGCGGTCTCTCAGCGGTCTCTCGTCTTCGTGGTACGGGAATCCTGCGTCTTGTTTCCGTCGTCGGCCGGCGAGGCGCCCGGAACGCCGGTGTTGCCCGAGCCCCCGCCCCTCTCTCCGCCCTTCATCTGATCGCCGTGCTGCATCCGCTGCCCGCCCGACCCGGACGGCGCTGGCCCGGACGTCGATCCTCCGGCGGCGCCCTGTGCCGTTGCCGCGCCGGCTGTCCCGAGAAGGAGCGACGAGACGAGGACGAAGATCCGGATTGGGGTCATGATGTTCTCCCGAAAACTACCATTGGGCAAGCACAGAAAGCTGTCTGAGTTCCGGAATATCGCAAAATATCGAGGGTGAGCTCATGATGTTATGTTTTTCTTATTGAATACTGCGAGTCGACGTGCCGAAATATCCGATGGCGGTCCGGGCGCGCGCGCATCGGCGGGCAAACCGCCCGGATCGCGCCTGAGCTGTGGGAAGCCGACGTGGATAGGCCTCCCAGCGGGGAGCCCGCAGATCGGTCCGACACGGCGCGGCGGGCCGCGCTGAGAGCGGCTCGGAGGGCCGGAGGGGTCGGTCCGCCGACGATGACGGCACGAAATGACCGCCGCGGCGTGAGCCGGGCGGTCCAGGTGGTCTCGGGATGTCCAGAGTTAGACGATCGCGGGCCGCGCTTAATCCGCGCCGCGCGGAGCGGACCGCCGTGCCGGCCGCGTCCTCCGGCGGGCCTCGTCGTGCTGCGGCGCTCGCGCGCCATGTCCACGTCGTCGGCGGCGATGCCGACGCGTCGGTCCTGACCCGCGTCCGCGACGAGGACACGCGCCCCATATAACCGTCGCGGGAGCGCGGGCCTCCAGGAGGCCGTCCGTGGCGGCGCGGGGATCCCGCAGAGCGCCGGGTTCGACGCGGTGCTTCCCGATCGGAGCCGCGCAAAGTCGGGGGATGAGGAGGACCGAGATGCTGCGCGACAATGTCGAGCGAGGCCGCTTCGAGCTGCAGGTCGGCGGTGACGCCGTCTTCGCGACCTATCGGCGGGAGCCCGGCCAGCTCGTCATCAGCCACGTCTACGCGCCGCCGGTCCTGCGCGGCACCGGGGCGGCCGGCCGGCTCATGGAAGGCGTCGCGGCGCACGCGCGCGCCGAGGGCGATCGGATCGTGCCCCTGTGCGGCTACGCCCGGGCGTGGCTGCGCGGGCATCGGACGCATCGCGACCTGCTCGCGTGAGGCCGCGACCGGGCCGGGATCGGCCGCCGCCGGGGGGCGGTGCCGGGATCGCCTGGCGCTAGGTCATCCGTTGCGCCACGTGCCGCCGCCGGCGCTGGACGGCCTCGCGGACATGCGCGACGAGCAGGGCGACGAGGCGGATCTCGACGCTCTCCGTTCGCCTGTGGGCCTCCATCCGGATCGTCTCCGCCGCGAGCGCGTCGGCCTCCCGCTCCAGATGATCGAGCTCGACCGGATCGGCGCTCGACACGGACAGCCAGATCTCCAGGAGGCGCATGACCCGGGTGGGCGGCTGCAGCGGCCGGAAGCGCCGATACAGGCCGATGCCCGCCGCGCCGAGGGAGGCCAGCGCGCTGATCATGAGCCCGACCCAGTAGGCCGCGTTCTGCGCCTGATCGCTCAGGCTGGGCTGGTTCCCGGTCAGGTACGCCGTCGCGCCCGGGTGGATCGGGAGCGCCTGGACCTTGTCGTCGGTGTCGGGGGCCTCGATGCCGGCCAGATCGTCGTCGAGCGCGACGAGCCGCGGCTTGCCGGTGAGAACCTCGCGGGTGATCTCGCCGGCGAGCCAGTCCGGCATGGCGCCGCGGGCCACGAGCCGGTGGCTGACGGACAGCGTGGTGATGTCGTCGCCCGGGGCCGGCAGGGAACCGAGGAAGGCGCCCTTGGGCACGTCGATCGTGTCGAGCACGGGGTGCTCCTTGGCGATCGCCGCCGCCTCGTCGACCTCGAACAGCTTCGCCGTCCCGGAGCCTTTGCGCAGCGCCGTGAACAGCGGCAGCCAGAGCGCGCTCCCGACCGGGGCCACCACGAACACCGAACCGATCTGGCGGCTGCGGGCGGCCTCCGTCAGCTGGTCGATCGTCAGGATCCGGCGATGCACGCTGCTCGGGGGCACGCCGAAATGCGTCAGGATCAGGTCGAGCAGGCGCGGGTCGAGCTTACGCCCGTCGAGGAGTCCGACGGTGCTGCCCCGCAGCTTGGCCACGCTGTCGACGGGGCTGCCCCCGGGCGCGACGAAGACCACCGCGTCGCGGCGCAGGATGACCAGGGTCTGCCCGTCCTTCGGCGCGGCGTCGCTGCGCACCAGGGCGAGCTGGGTCTCGCCCTTGTCGAGGGCCGCCGAGGCGCCGAGGCGATCCGGCTCGAAGATCGTCCGGATGCGCACCCGCGGATGCTGGGTCTGGAAGAGCTGGGTCAGCGCCTGCGCGGCCTCCCGATCCTCGGTGCTGGTCTTGGCGACCGCGATGTCGAGGGAGAGCAGGCCGAGGAGCAGATGGATGAGCAGAGCAGCGACGGCGGCCCCGGCGATGACGCCGAGGACGATGACTGTCGTTCTGGAACGCCGGATCATCCGTGCCGCGCTGATCTGCCGATCCTCCAGCATAGCGCGCGTGTCTGGCCCAGTCTCCCGCTCCCGGACAGGATCGGACGACGCTCCGCCCCATGCTGTATCGGGTGCCGGCGCGCCGCGATCAGTTCATCTGGCGGTGCCGGTTCTGGACCTCCTGGAGGGCGAGCCTGCGGCCCAGCGTCATCAGCAGCGCTTCGGCCTGCACCTTGAGCTCCGCGTCCCGCAACTCGCTGATCGCGTACATCGCCGCGATGGCATGATCCGCTGCCAGCTCGAGGGGCGACGTCTCCGCACGCGGCACGGCCTCGTCGGCCATGTCCTCGAACATCCGCATCCGGGTGATGTCGAGGAGGATGCCGCTGCCGCCCTGGAGCCGCCCGACATGATCGCCGGTGAAGCGCCCGCGCACCAGGACCCAGCGCGTCCGACCGTCCGCCGAGGTCACCCGATGCTCGGCGAGGTACGGTGTCCCCTCGCGGGCGCTGCGCCGAATCAGATCATCGATCCGCTCGCGATCGTCCGCGTGGATGCTGCTCATGTAGCGGCCGAGCGGGACGCCTTCCTCGGCCTCGGCTGGATCGACATTGTACACCAGGGCGACGAAGGCGTCGGCCCGCACCCGATCGACGCCCGCGTCCCATTCCCAGCGGCCGACGACGTCGAGCGCGTCCAGCGCCGTCTGGAAGGTTTCCGAGGCTGTTTGCCCGTCTAGGGGCTTAAAAGCTGCCACCCGAGCACCCGTATTCAGTTAACACTAACATGGGTGGGCCTAAAGCGCTGCAACCGCAAGGGGCATAATCTGGTCTGCAATCAACTGTTGCGTGCCGGACACGGGTCGGCCCCGGCGAGCCGCCGGGGCCGGGTACCGACGACGGGCCGCGGGCGGTCCTTGCAGATCGGAACGTGGACACCCATTATGACTACAGTGGTCACGGAGGGCGCCATGCAGGAGATCCAGCTTCGGGACGCCAAGGCGACGCTGTCGGCCGTCATCGACCAAGCGAAGCAGGGCGCGCCCTCAATCATCACCCGCCACGGCCGCCCCGAGGCCGTGCTGCTCAGCTTCGAGGACTGGCAGCGGCTGTCCCGCGTCCCGTCGTTCGGCCGCCTGCTCATGGCCGCGCCCGTCGCGGCGGACGACCTCGCCCCTCCGTCCGGCGGGCTCAGAAGCGCCGAGCTGTGAGGCGGTGTACCTCGTCGACACCAACGTGCTCTCGGCCGGCGCGCCGACCAAGGCCGTTCCGGCCGTCGCACTGATCGACTGGATGGACCGGAATAGCGCGGGGCTCCACCTCTCGGTCGTCACGATCGCCGAGATCGAGGACGGCATCGCGAAGAGCCGCAGGGACGGTGCCGCGCGCAAGGCCGAGCGCCTCGCGGCGTGGCTGGAGACCTTGCTGCACCTGTACGCCGCCAAGGTCCTCCCGATCGACCTCGCCGTCGCGCGCCACATCGGCGGGTTGTCCGATCTGGCGCGCGGACAGGGGCACGCGCCCGGCTTCGCGGATCTCGCGATCGCCGCCACCGCGCGCTGCAACGGCTGGACGGTCCTGACCCGGAACGTGCGGCACTTCGCGCCGCTCGGCGTTGCCGCCTGCGATCCCTTCGTCGCGCTGCCGGCCGATGGGCGGTGACGGCGTCGCGCCGGTCACCGCGGGGCCGCGGCGGCGTGCCGATCGCGGCGGGACTATCGGGACGGTGTGCAGAACTCGGCCGTGAGACCAGCGAAGGCCGCCCGCAGGAAGGCGTCCACGGGACGGTCGCCGCCCGCCTGGATCCAGGCCTCGATCGCCAAGCGCATCGCACCGAGCGACGCCATGGCGACGAGGCGCAGCGGGGCGCTGCGGACGGGATCCGGCCAGCGCTCGATCAGCGCGGCATGCAGGGCCTGCTCGTGCAGGCCGTAGGCCGCCTGCTTGCGGGCCTTCAGGGTCTCGCTGGACCGCATGACGCGATCGATACTGATGAACTCCCGGGTCCGGAAACCCGTCGACAGCGCCAGCAGGGCGTCCCGGACGGCCTCGACCGGGACCTTGCCCTCCGGCTGGGCCAGGACGGCCTTGCGCAGCGCCGCGCCGAAGCCGCGCATCTGCCAGTCCAGCAGGATCTCTTCCTTTGACTTGAAGTAGTAGAAGAAGGTTCGACGCGAGATGCCGGCCGCCTCGGCGATCGCGTCCAGGGTCGTCGCCTCGTAGCCGTGCCGGCTGAACAGCCGCAGGCCGGTCTCGGCGATCCGTTCCAGAGTCTCCTGCCGTTTTCGCGCGCGCAGGCTGCCGGGCTTCGGTGGCGGGCTCCCCATGCCGGCGTTGTGACATGCGATTCCGCACTTGCAAAGTTGCACGCGGTGCAATTATATTTTTTACACCGAGTGCGATTTTGATGCGCGGTCTCGGGACGCGGTGCGGAGTCCGGTCGGGCGCCCGCCCCTTCCTGCCGATATCGGCAGCCTCGTTCGCCGTCGGGGCCTCCGTCGGCGAACGGAATTCGGTTGGCGCGCGCCGGGGGGCGAGGGCGCGTCGTGATCGGGCTGCGGCCGGCGATGCGCGGCTCTGCGAACCCTCCTGGCTCCCCTCCTCTCGCGAAAGCCCTCCTCATGCTCGAGTCTTCCGGTCCGACAGCGGCACGGCCGTTGCCCAACCGTCGGCAGGTCGGCGCCATGCTGCTGGGAATCCTGGCCGCGGGTGTGACGCGGCCGGCCGCGGCGGAGCCCGTCGTCGAGGACGTCCGGATCGTCGACTTCGACTGGGTCGACGGCGCGCGCCAGCGACCGGTGCCGGTACGCCTGTACTGGCCGAACACGTCGTCCCTCCGGCGGCGCGTCCCGCTGGTCGTGTTCTCGCACGGTCTCGGACAGTCCCGGACCGGCTACAGCTATCTCGGTCGGCACTGGTCGTCCCACGGGATCGCGAGCCTGCACCTGCAGCACGTCGGCAGCGACAGCTCCGTCTGGACCGGCAATCCCCTGGCCCTGCTCGACCGGATCGAGCGGGCGGCGCAGGAACGGGAGGCGATCGCCCGGGCGCGCGACCTGCGCTTCGCCCTGGACCGCTTCCTCGTTCAGGAGGGGGGCGCCTTCGGAGACCGGATCGACCCGCGCCGGATCGTGGCGGCCGGCCATTCCTACGGCGCCAACACGACTCTGATCGCCGCGGGTGCGCGCGTCGTCCGCGACGGGCACGCCCTTCAGGCGCGGGATCCGCGGATCGCGGCCGGGATCGTGATCTCGGCGCCGCCCTTCTACGGCGAGCGCGACCTCCGGGCCGTCCTGGGCGCCGTCGAGATCCCGACCCTGCACGTGACGGCGACCGAGGATGTCATCCAGCTGCCCGGTCGCACCTCGCCGTTCAGCGACCGCCTCGCCGTGTACGAGGCGATCGCGACGCCCCGGAAGTCCTTGGCGGTCTTCCAGGGCGGCTCGCACAGCATCTTCACCGACCGTCCCCTCACGGGCGGTCTGAACCTGAACCCGCAGGTCAAGGCGGCGACCGCCGCCGGGACGCTGGCCTTTCTCGACCTGGCCTTCCGCGGCGATCCGGAGCCGCTGCGCGCGTGGTCCTCGACCTGGCGACCGATCCTCGCCGTCGCGCCCGCGGGCTACGCGAGCGCGTCGCTGGCGCAACCCGCGATAGCGACCCGCGGAAAGGAGCGGACGCGCGCCCAGCCCGTGGAGCCGCTCTGACAGGCCGCTCGTCGCGCCCCTTGGCGACTGAGGTCAGGAGCCCGGCCTCCTCCGCGAGGTCGGTGCACGGGGTCGGCGCCTCGGGTCAGGTCGCTTCGCGCGCCGTCAGGGTGCGGTCGACCAGCTCGAGGATCCGTTCCCGCTCCAGCGCGGTCCCGAACAGGATCCGGTAGAGGATCGGCGAGACGACCCCGTCCAGCACCGCCTCGGGGTCCGGGAAGGCCTCGCCGCGGGCCACGGCCCGATCCGCGATGATCGCGATCTGATCGCGGGTGAAGCTGCAGCATCGCTGGGCACAGTTCGCGTCCGCCGCCGCCAGGACGTCCCGGATCATCTCCCGCCCCGGTGCGGACGACATCTCGTCCGCGTACTGCTCCGCCCACGCCTCGAGATCGGTCCGGCCGCTCCCGGTATCGGCCGGCTCGCCGTCGGGACGGAGCCGCTCGACCGCGACATCGGCCAAGAGCTCGGCGAGCGTGCCCCACCGGCGGTAGATCGTCGACGGCGTCACGCCGGCCGCGGCGGCCACCAGGGGCACCGTGATCTCCGAACGGTCCGTCGTGGTCAGGAGCGCGCGCACGGCCGCCTGAACCGAGGTCTGCACCCGCGCGCTGCGGCCGCCCGGACGCGGCCCTTGCCTCGTCGTCATCCTGCACTCTGCCATCTGGGGCGCCACAAACGCAAAGATATTGCGTTTGTGGCGCGGAGGGCCTACGCATCAAACGCAACGGATTAGCCTTTAGGTTCGCCAATGACCAGGGACCGCAAGCTGAAAGTTGTGGCTGTCGCAGGCAGCGGCACGCTGTTCTTCCACGCGGCGGTGCTCGGCACCTTCCTCGCCGCGTCCGCCGCTCCGACGCCGCTGTACCGGTTCTACCAGGAGACCTACGCGCTCTCCCCCGTGCTCACGACCGCGGTGTTCGCCGTCTACGCGCTGGCGCTCCTCAAGGCGCTCCTCGTCGCCGGGTCGATCTCGGACCATCTGGGCCGACGACCGGTGATCTTCGGCGCGCTGCTCCTCGAGCTGGTGGCGATGGCCCTGTTCACGACGGCCAGCGGGGCTTGGGGACTCATCGCGGCGCGCTTCGTCCAGGGCGTGGCGACCGGCATCGCGGCGAGTTCGCTGGGCGCCGCGCTCGTCGACGTCGACCGGGCGCGGGCCCAACTCGTGAACGCGATCATGCCGCTGATCGGGATGGCGGCGGGCGCGCTCGGAACCAGCGCCCTCGTGCAGTACGGCCCGCACCCTCTCCACCTCGTCTACGCGATCCTGGGCGCGGTGTTCGCCGCGCAGGCCGCTCTCCTCTGGCTCACGCCCGAGACCGGCGAGCGCCGCGCGGGCGCCCTGCGGGCCCTGAGGCCGCGCGTCGTGGTTCCGCCACAGGCCAGGCGGCCGCTCGCCGCGATCACGCCGACCAACATCGCGACCTGGATGCTCGGTGGCTTCTACCTCTCCATCGTTCCCTCGCTGGTCGTCGCCGCGACGGGCAGCCGGACCCCGTTGACGAGCGGCGTCATGGTCGCGGCCCTGATGGTCGCCGGCGCCCTCGCGGTCCTCCAGCGGCGCGGCCGGGACGCCGCGGCCAACCTGACGATCGGGACGCTCGCCATGACCGCCGGTCTCGTCATCGTGCTCGCCGGCATGCACGGCGGGAGCGTGCCGGTCCTGATCGGCGGGACCCTGGTCGGCGGGGCCGGCTTCGGGACGAGCTTCCTCGGCGCCCTCGGCACGATCGTCCCGCTGGCGAAGCCGAGCGAGCGGGCGGAGCTCCTCGCGAGCTACTACGTCGAGAGCTACCTGGCGTTCAGCCTCCCGGTGATCTGTGCCGGGTATCTCGTGCGCCGGATCGGCTACGTGACGACCGCCGACCTCTACGCGGCCGCGATCCTCGCCATGAGCGCGGCCGGGTTCCTGGCGCGGCGGGCGCTGACGTCGCGACGCGTCTCGCCCGGCTGACGTACCCTGCCTGCGGCGCTCCGGTCGGGTCCGCGTCCCGGACGGGCACCGAAGCCGGCCGCCGGGGGCCCTCGCGCGATCGCGCCGCCAACAGCCGTCGTGCCGGCCGGGGCGATCCCGGCGCGACCGTCCCGGCCCGGCCGCGTTGACCCGGATCAACGTTGCGCGAACGGGACGGCCGTTATCGGCACGCTCCCGGGACGCGGAGCCGAGCGGAGGCATCATGCGAGACTTCACCGTCGCCTGGGACGCGAACCGGCTGGCCTGGGTGCGGGAGCGCGTGCGGGCCTACCGCATGCCGCGCCTGCCGACGGGGGCCGGCTGGCGCTACGGCTGCGATCCGGACGTCCTGGCCGACCTGTGCGCCCACTGGCTCGACGGCTTCGACGAGGCCGCGGCCGCGGCCGAGCTCAACCGCTTCCCGCAGATCCTGGCCCGCGTCGAGGATCTCGACCTGCACGCCGTCCACGTCGTCGGCGAGGCGGAAGGCCGGCGCCCGCTGCTGCTGATCCATGGCTGGCCGGGTTCGATCTACGAGTTCTGGTCGGTGATCGAGCCCCTGGCCTTCCCGTCGCGCCACGGCGGGCGGCCGGAGGACGCGTTCGATCTCGTGATCCCGGCGCTGCCCGGCTTCGGCTTCTCGGGCAAACCCGCCGTGCCGATCGGCGCGCGCAGCACGGCGCGGCTGTTCGACCGCCTGATGCGCGAGACTCTGGGCTACCCGCGCTACCGGGTGCAGGGCGGCGACTGGGGCGCCGGGGTCGCGGCCTGGCTCGGCCTCGACCACGCCGCGTCGCTGGAGGCGATCCACCTGAACTACCTGCTGGTGCAGCCCGATGCCGAGCCGGAGAGCGCCGCGGAGCGGGTTTGGCAGAAGCAGGCCGGAGCCACCCAGCAGGCGCTCGGGGCCTACGCGCAGCTGCAGGGCACCAGGCCGCTCTCGCTCGGCTACGCCATGGCGGACGAGCCGGTGGCGCAGCTGGCGTGGCTGGTCGAGCGCTTCCACGACTGGGCCGACCTGCGGGAGCGGCCCTTCGCGCAGGTCTTCACGAACGATCAGCTCCTGACCAACGCCCTGCTCTACATCCTCACTGATTCCTTCGCGACGGCGACGTGGTTCTACGCCGGCGCGCAGCAGGAGGGTGTGCGCCGGATGCCGCCGGGGCGGCGCGTCACGGTGCCGACGGCCTTCGCGGCCTACCCGGATCCGCGCACGCCCGCGCCGCCGCGAGAGTGGCTGGAGCGCGGCTACGCGGTCTCGCGCTGGCAGACGATGCCCCGCGGCGGCCATTTCGCCGCCATGGAGGCGCCGGACCTGTTCGTCCGGGACCTGCGGGACTGGGGCCGCGGCTGACGGCGTCGTCCCGCCGCATCGCGGGCTCAGCCGGACCCGGCGGCACGAACCGGATCCTCTAGATCAGCGCGTAGCCCGCCCCGTCCCGCTCGATCCGCCCGCGGGCGGCGAGGTGCATCCCGGTCACGCTCAGGCCCTCCGCCGCCGCGCGGTCGAGGATGCGCCGGCGGGTCGCGATCGCCTCCGCCGGATCCGTGTCCCAGATGACGGTCCAGTCCGGGTGCGGCATCTGCAGGAGCCGCGAGTGGATGACGTCGCCCCAGATCAGCAACCGGTCCGCGCCGTCCGCGATCAGCACGCCCATGTGACCCGGCGTATGGCCGGGGAGCGGCATCGCGCGGATGCCGGGGGCGAGCTCGGCCTCGCCCGAGAGGCGGCGGATCCGATCGGGGTAGGCGGCGAGCACGGCCTGCGCCGTCTCGAACATCGGTCGCAGGGCGTCGGGCGCGGCGGCCCGCGCTCCCGCATCCGACCAGTAGGCGACCTCGCGCTCCTGCACCACGAGCTCGGCGTTCGCGAACCGCGCCAGGCGGCCCGGCGTCAGGAGACCGCCCACGTGGTCGGCGTGGAGATGGCTCAGCCAGATGGTCTCGACCTGGTCGGGCCGCACGCCCTCCGCCGCCAGCGCGGCGGTCACCCGGTTGAAGTCCGGTCCGAAGACCGTTCCGCACCCCGCGTCGAGCAGCCAGTGGCGCGCGCCGCACCGGATCAGAAAGGCGTTGACCGGCTCCGGCGACGGACCGTCCCCGGGAAGACCGGCCCCCGTCAACAGAGCCCGTCCGGCCAGGCTCTCGGCCGCGGGCATCATGCGCGGCTCCAGCGGGAACAGCCCGTCGCGCAGGGGCGTCACGGTGAAGGCGCCGACCCGGTAGGGCGGGGTTCCGGTCGCGGCCGCGCCGGGGCGGTGCAGGCCGAGCGGCAGCAGGGCGGCGGCGGCGAGCAGGCTGCGGCGGGACAGGTGAGAGGCCATGGCGGGCTCCGCGGGAGACGGGACGCCGCCATCCTGCGGGGCGCGTGGGGCGCGGGCCAGGGATATCCTCCCGCGCACGGCCGGGTATTCTTCCCGCGCTGCCTCGGCGCGGCTTGCGCGCCGGGCCCTTCCCGGTGCCAGATCGGCACGTCGCTTCGAGTCCGGCCGTTTCGCCCCCATGAGCCTGCCCGCGCATCTCGGCCTACGCCTCCTCGTGGTCGCCCTCCTGTGCCTGGCCGGAGCGGTCGCCTGGACCGGCTTCGCGGCCCAGGCGAGCCTGCAGCGGGAGGCCGCGACCTCGGCGGAGCGGATCGCCGCGCAGCTCGCGCGTCAGCCGGGCCTCGGCAGCGCCGGTCCGGTCGCGATGCCCGCCGCGCCGCCGCAACCCGCACCGGCCCTCCTCACCATCCTCCCGGGGATCTGCGCCGACATCCAGCTCGGCGTCGAGTTGCCGCGGCGCGTCTGCGGCGACTGGGATGGCCTCGACGCCGCCCCCGCGTGGTTCCGGGAGGCGGTCGCGGGGGACGCCGCGGCCGCGCCGACGATCCGCGCGATCGTCTTCCGCGAGCGCACGATCGGCAGCGTCACCGCTTGGCCCGATCCGATCGCCGCGGCGGCCCGCGTCTGGCAGCGGGTGCGTCTCGCGGGCGGGCTCGCGCTCGCTCTGACGGCGGCGACACTGCTCCTCAACTGGCTCGCGGTCACGCGCCTCGTCGCGCCCGCCGGGCAGATCGTGCGCGGGCTGGCGAGGCTCGACGCGGCCCGGACCCGGTCGCCGCTGCCGCGCTTCGCCGCCGCCGAGTTCGACCGGATCGCACGCGCCTGCGATGACCTCGCCGACCGGCTCGCCCGCGCGGAGGCCGCGCGCGCGGAGCTGATGCAGCGGCTCGTCACGGTGCAGGAAGAGGAGCGGCAGGCGCTCGCGCGGGACCTGCACGACGCCTTCGGCCAGTGCCTCGCCGCCGCGGGCGCCCGGGCGGCCGCGATCGAACTCGCCGCGCCCGACGACCGCGAGGATCTGCGCGCGGACGCGCGCGGCATCGAGGTCGTCCTCGCCACCATGCGGGAGAGCCTGCGCGGGGCGCTGGCGCGCCTCGAACTGCCCGACCTCGCCGAGACCGGGCTGGAGGACGCGCTGCGGGACCTCGTGGCGGATTGGCGGGCGCAACTCAGGTCCGGCCCGGCCCTCCATCTCGACGTGGCCGGCGACCTCGCCGACATGCCCGTGACCGTGTCGGCGAGCCTCTACCGCATCGCGCAGGAGCTGCTGACGAACGCCCTCCGCCACGGGCGTCCGAGCCGGATCTTCCTGCGGGTCGTCCGGACGGAGACCGGAACGCGGACGGTGACGCTCACGCTGGACGACGACGGCAAGGGCGATGTCTCGCGCACGGCCTCCGGCACGGGCCGCGGCCTCGTCGGCATCCGCGCGCGGCTCGCCGCCCTCGGCGGCAGCTTCACGCTGACGGGTACCGGCAGCGGGATCCGCGCCTGCGCGACCGTCCCGACCGCGGTCTGAGACGTCTCATGCCCACGTCCATCCTCCTCGTCGACGACCATCCGGTGGTGCGCGAGGGCTATCGCCGCCTGATCGAGCGACAGCCGGGACTCGTCGTGACGGCGGAGGCGGCGAGCGCGGCGGAGGCCTACCGCCAGTACAAGGCGCACGGGCCGGATCTCGTGATCCTCGACCTGTCGCTCCCGGGGCCGAGCGGCATCGAGGCCATCCGGCACATCCGCCAGTGGGACGGGGCGGCCCGCATCCTGGTCTTCAGCATGCGCACCGGAGCCGTCGTCGCGCGCCGAGCCTTCGCCGCGGGGGCGTGCGGCTACGTCACCAAGGCGAGCCCGCCGCGGGCGTTGCTGGCGGCGGTGGCGGCCGTGCTGCGCGGCGAGCGGGCGATGAGCGCTGACATCGCCCACGCGATCGCCCAGGACGAGGTGGCGGGCGGGCGCTCGGCCGTCGACGCGCTGAGCCCGCGGGAAGTCGAGATCCTGAGCCTGACCGCGGGGGGTATGACGGCGCAGGCCGTGGCCGAGGCCCTCTGCTTGAGCCTGAAGACGGTGCACAACAACCTGTCCGGGATCCGCGCCAAGCTCGGTGCCCGAACCGATGCACACCTCGTCTGGATCGCCGTGGGCGCCGGGCTCGTGTGCCCGCCCGAAGAGCTGGCCGGCAGGGCGTGACGGGGACAGCGCGCATCTGTCTGAGTGACGGATGATCCTTCCCGACATCCATCGCTGAACTGCGCGCCGCGTTTAATCCGCGCCGATGCGTGCGTGAGGGCACTCCGCGATTGCATGTCACCATCTACTTTGCCATCGCGGCACGAAATGATGCGTGAAGTCACGGTTGATGATTTTGCCGAGACTGCGGATTAAACGACGATTACATGGAGAGGGCGTCGCTGCTCTTGGTCGGCGAGGTGCGCAGGTCGCGGGCCGGCGGGGAGCACCCCCGCACCGATGGCAGCGTGGTCGATCGTGGATCTCCCGTCGGTCGTCGGCTCTCGCCCCGCGGACGAGGCGCGCATCACCGCGCAGGCAGATCGGATCGGAGATTGAATCGGGAGGCTCGCCATGACTGTCGGACAAGCGATGACCCGTGGAGCGATCATCGGCCTGATCGCGCCGTTCATCTGCATCCATGCGGCGCTGGCAGCCGCGTTCACGGGGACGGGCGGCGGCCCTGAGACCACGATCAACGCGCCGTACCGCTCGTCGGTGGGGCAGACGGTGCCGCCCGGCGCGGGGGCCGCGCCGCTGCACGATCCGCGCGAACGGACGCGACGGCAGAAGGACCTCGACGCGGTCCTCGGCAGCGTCTGCGACAAGTGCTGACGTCGTCGCGACAGGTCCGCCTCGAACATCGACCGACACGAACGGGAACGAGCATTTGCGTCCTCCGCACGACATCCGAATTCTCAGCCAGGTGCGCTGCCACCTCGGTGAAGGACCGAGCTACGATCCGCGCACCGGGACGGCGTGGTGGGTCGATATCTTGGAAGCGCGCCTGTTCGAGAAGCCGATCGCGAGCGCCCAAAAGGCGCTCGTCCACGTCCTGCCCGTCCAGGTCAGCGACATCGCGGCGATCGACGGCGCCCACCAGTTGCTCTCGGCGGAGGACGGTCTCTACGTCCGGTCGATCCGGGACGGGGATATCCGGATGCTCTGCCCCCTCGAGGAGGATCTGCACGACAACCGGTCCAACGACGGCCGCGTCCATCCGAGCGGCGCGCTGTGGATCGGCACGATGGACCGCGACGCCACCAAGGGGCGCGGCTCGATCTATCACGTGGCCGGCACGAAGGTGCACCGCCTCTTCGGCGGCCTGACGATCCCCAACGGCATCAGCTTCTCGCCGGACGGCGCCACCGGCTACTTCGTCGATACCGACGTCGGCGTGCTTCACCGCGTCCCGCTCGATCCGAGGACCGGGCTGCCGCGGGGACCGGTCGAGATCCATTTCGACCACCGCGGCGGCGAGGGCGCGATCGACGGCGCCGCCGTGGATGCCGAGGGCCTGATCTGGACGGCGCGCTTCGGCGCCGGCTGCCTCGACGCCTACAGCCCCGCGGGCGAGCGGGTCCGCACCGTGTCGGTGCCGATGCGGCAGCCGACCTGTCCGACCTTCGCGGGACGCGATCTCGACCGCCTGCTGGTCACGTCCGCCTACGAGGGCATGGACGTGGCGGACCGCGCCGAGGATCCGGAGCATGGCCGGACGATCCTGATCGACGTGGGCGCGCGGGGGCTGCTGGAACCGGCCTTCCGGCTCTGCGCCTGACCGGGCCGGACCGCGGTCCTCGCCCGCCCTCGCCCGACATCAGCCGGCGCGTCGAAGCGCAACACCCAGGAGACTTCATGACCGACGCGGGCGAGCGCCCCTATCAGCCGATCGAAGCCTACGCCCTCCTGAGCAACTGCGAGGGGTGCGCGCTCGTCGCCCGCGACGGATCGATCGACTGGGCCTGCCTGGAGCGCTTCGACGCCGACCCGGCCTTCTCCCGGCTGCTCGACCGCCGGCGCGGCGGCCATTTCTCCATCCGCCCCGAGGGGCGGTACGAGACGGCGCGGCAGTACCTGAGCCGCAGCAACATCTTGGAGACCACCTTCACCACCCCGGACGGCTTCGTGACCCTGCACGACTTCATGGTCGGGCCGGAGGGCGGTACGCACCGGCCGCTCCTGGTCCGGCTCGTCAGCGGCGTGTCGGGCCGTGTCCCGATGGTGGTCGCCTACCGGCCGCTGGCGGGCTTCGCCGAGTCCTTCGCGCCGCCGGAGATCGCGGGCGGCCGGGTGACGGCACCGGGATGCCCGGGCCTCGTCGCGGATGTCGAACTCGTGCGGGACGGCGCCGGGGCCGCCGCGCGGTTCGTCCTCGAGGGCGGGCAGGCGCGGAGCTTCAGCCTCTACGGCGATGCCCTGCCGGACGCCCCGCCGGACGCGCGCGCCCTGATGGAGCGGACGCGCAAGGCTTGGGTGCTGTGGACGCAGGACGCCGCCTACACGGGACCGCTCGCCGATGAGCTGATCCGGTCGGCGCTCGTGCTCAAGGCGCTGACATACGCGCCCACCGGCGCGATGGTCGCGGCGGCCACGACCTCCCTCCCCGAGGAGATCGGGGGGATCCGCAACTGGGATTACCGGTTCTGCTGGATCCGCGACGCGTGCCTGTCCTTCTACGTCCTGAAGAAGTTCGGCATGCTGCGCGAAGCCGAGGCCTTCTTCGGGTTCGTGTCCGACCTCTGCGCGCGGGCGGAGGGGCGGCTGCGGCCGCTCTACAGCGTCTCGGGCGAGGCCGACCTCGCCGAGACCACGATCGCGCATTTCGAGGGCTGGCGGGGCAGCGCGCCGGTGCGGGCCGGCAACGAGGCCGCCGAGCAGCATCAGGCCGACGCGTACGGGCAGGTGCTCGACCTGCTCTACCTCTACACACGCCTGGGCGGCACGCTCCCGGAGGCGATGCTCGGGCACGGCGCCCGGCTGGCCGACATCTCCGCCGCGCACTGGCACCGGCCCGACGCGGGTCTCTGGGAGCCGCGCAAGCCCGAGCAGCGCTACCTCCACGCGGCGATCATGAACTGGGTCGCCCTGGACCGGGCGATCCGCCTGTTCGGCCCGCGCGAGACGTGGTGCCGGGAGCGCGACCGCATCGTCGCCTGCGTGAACGGCCCGGGGATCCACCGGGACGGCTACTACCCGCAATATCTCGGCGGTGACGACGTCGACGCCGCCCTGCTGATGGCGCCCCTGGTCGGCTTCCCGGTCGACGAGGCCGCCTTCGCCCGGACCGTGGACGTCGTCATCGAGCGCCTCGGGCACGGCCACCTCGTCTACCGCTACCGGAACGACGACGGCCTGCCCGGCCACGAGGGCACCTTCCTGCTCTGCGCCTTCTGGCTGGTCGACGCGCTGCTCTGGCTCGGCCGGGACGCGGAGGCGCGGCTGCGCTTCAACGCCCTGCGCGCCCTCCAGAACGACGTCGGCCTCTACGCCGAGGAGGTCGCGCCGGACGGCGCCTTCCTGGGGAACTTCCCCCAGGCCTTCAGCCATCTCGGCTTCATCCACAGCGCCCTGATGCTCGACCTGTTCGACCACGGCGGTCGCGCGGCGGTGCAGGGCACCTACGCCGACCGGTCCCTGCGCGAGACGGCGCTGCGCCGGACACCGACCCTGGGCGGCCCCGACTGATCGCCGCCCGCCATCCGCCCGTCCGCTGTCGCCACCCCTCATTCAGCACAGGAGTGCCCATGTCCCGATCGAGCCGTCACGAAGCCCGTCTCCTGAGCGTGGACGAGGCCGATCTCGTCGCGCGCTCGCATCACCCCTGGCTCGGTGAGGCCGATGACGGCGGCTTGGCGGAGCTGGTCGCGCGTCTTCGGGCAAGCCGCGACCGTGCGCGGGATATCTCCCGCCGGCAGCGCCGCGAGCTGCGCGGCAAGGCCGCCCCGTCCGGCGCGCGCGCCGCGACCGACAATACCGGGACCCGCCGGAAGGCCGCGGTGCTGGCAGCCGCGGTGAAGCGCGCCAGCAAGGAGAGCGAGCGCAGGCGGACCGCCCGGGCGCGCGGTCGCCTGGTCACGAGCTCCCGCAGGGCGCTGGCGATGAAGCAGGCCGCCGGCGATCACGGTCTCGCGCGACCGACCTCGCGCACCGCGCACGATGGCATGCAGGCCGTTCCGAACGACGGCCTCGCGCCGTCGGGCGCCCTCGACAGCGCGGGACACGAGATCGCGCGGCGGCGCGGCGGCGGTCCGCGGTAGCGCCAGACCCGGACGGCCGCCGCGGGCGCTCCGGGCTCGGCCCTTGCACACCGGCGTCGGCCTCCGCGGCCACTCACCGGTAGCGGACGGGCCGGATCCGCGGCGCGCCTCTCATCCGGCCGCGGCCGGTCACGGGCGCGGGCCCCCGCCTCGCGGTGCGCTCCGGCGCGGATCCCGCGAGATCCCTGTCGCGGCTCTCACGCGAACCTCGCGGACGCACCCGTCATGGAGCGACAGGAGACGTCGGTCCTGGCAGGGTGGGATCCGATCGTGGCCCCGGGCCGTAGCGGAGCGCGCCCGGACCAGGCGCGCATGAGGATGTTGTCGATGCGGGGCGCCGCGCTGATTTTCGGGACACTTCTCGTCATCGCAACATTCGTGTGGTTCATGTACTTCGTCCCCCTGGGATGTGCGATGAACACGACGGGGTGCCGGGAGACCTTCTCGGTCTGGAGCGGCGGCGGCCTGGTCCATTTCTGGGCGCCGCTCCTTGTCGCGGGCGTGGCGATCCTTTTCGGATTGTCCGGCTCCAGGTAGATCGGCGGTATTCGCGCATTGCGAGGCAGGGCCGCCGACGCTCCGGTCGTCGACGGGATCTGGTCAGCGGCGACGAGAGGGTCGTCGATGAACGTCTAGACGGCCGTGCAGCCGTTCCGGTGATCCTGCCCCTCGGTCACGGGTCAGCTTGCCGGCGGGACCGGGCCGTGCGAGGTGTCGCCCGCGACGATGCCTGACGTGAGTTGATCCGCCGATCGCATGAGCCTCGCCGTCGACCCGACCCGCGCCCGGACCCTGATGACCGCCGATCTGCACCGCGGCTATCGCGGCCGGGAGGGCGACCGACGGTCCGCGCGGGATGCCGGTCGATACCAGTCTCGGCGTCGGACAATCCCCGCGACCCGGCGAAAACGCGACTGGGCCGCCCATTGCAACCTCGTGCCGGCGCCTGCCGGAGGAACCGCGTCCCGCGAGGCGGGACCGTTCGCCAAGACAGGGGATGTCCGGGAATGATCATCTGGTCCGGCTGGGGAATGCTGACGGCGCTGATCGCGGCGGCGGGCCTGATCGGCAGCGTGCTGCTCGATCCGGCGCTCGCCCGCCTGGGCGTCCCGACGCCCACGGGCGTCATCCTGGTGTGGGTGGTGGCGGCCGGCTTCAACTGGTGGCTCGGCACCCGGCTGAACGGCCGGCCGGGCCGCGAACTGCTCGACCCGCGCACGGGGCAGACGGTGATCCTGCGCCCGCGCCACACCCTGTTCTGGATCCCGATGCAGTACTACTCCGTGCTCATGGTTCTGCTCGGTCTGCTCGCCGTGATCGGCGCGATGCACGCCGGCTCGCCGGGCCGGCCTGTCTGATGGGCGAGCGCCGCGCCGCGGGTGCGCGGCCGCGACCTCTCCGAGGCCTCTCAGGCGCTCGACGCCGCGGCGCAGGGATGAAGCCCGTGGTGATTTTAGGGGCAGTCCGGAGCGTCCGGTATCGCGTCGAAGGGCTGCGGTCCCGGCTGTGCTCGGGGGCGGACGACGACGCGGACCGTGACCCGGCAGTCACCCGCCCGGACGCGGTAGCGCTCCCCGTCGACGCGCTCGACTGCATCGATCGGACGCGATCCCAGCACCCGCGCGGCCGCCTCCGCGACGGCCTGGACTTCACGCACGCGTTGCCAGGACGGCGGCAGGGCGGCCTGGGAAGTCGTCGGAAGCAGCGCGAGCCCCGTCGCGCTTAGCCAGCGCCGCGCGGCCATCATGCCCGGGCCTCCCGGGTCCTGGCGGGAGCCGACACCGGCGCCGGGACAGCGGCCCGGATCGGCCGGACCGCGAAGAGCCGAAGGCGTCGGCGCGTGGGCGTCTCTCCGTTCATGCGGCGGGGACGAACCTCAGCGGACCGCGAAGACGGAGGCCGGCGCCCCGTAGCGCCGGTCCCAGCCTTCCCACGCGACGTCGGTCGGTCCCACGGCGAAGTCGACGACCCGCCAGCCGTTTCCGTCCTGGCGCAGCAGCGCGGCGTAGTCATTCGAGTCGAGATCGTCCGCGGCGCGAGGGAGGGGTCGGCCGTCGGGCCGCTGCATCCGCGCGAAGAGGAAGGCCCAGGGGCCGACTTGGTTCAGGGCGTGCACGACGAACTGCACCGGCTGTCCCCGCCCGGTCTCCGCGGGGCCCCGGGCGACATCGAGCAGGGCGCGCCGCGCCGCGCCCTGCGGGGTCTCCGTCCCGGCCTGTGCGGGCTGTCGCGTGCCGTCGCCGCAGGGCTGCCAGGTTCTCTGGGCGCCGGTGTCGGCCGGGCGTCCGTAGCACCAGCCCGCGGCGGCGAGCCGGCGATCGAGGCCGTCGCGCCGTTCGCAGGCCGCCTGCGTGCGCGGATCGTCGCCGGAGCCGCCGCGGCAGAGGCCGTTGGCCGTGGTCCAGTCCCGGAGAAGCGCCGGCACCGGTTCGGCGCGCGTCGCCGTCGGCGCCGCGATCATCAGGGCGCAGAGCGCGCCGACGCGCCGTGTTCGCCGGGTCCGGTCTCTCCGGCTTTCGCAGGGCGCGCGGCCATCACCGGGGAGGCCGCCATCGGCCCGCGCGACGGCGTGGCGGGCCGGAGCAGCGGATCCGCGCGTCTCCGCACCGGCGTCACCCGACCGCGCGCCAGTACCCGGACCGCCGATGGACCTTGCGTGTCCCCCTGTCATGCCCTGAAATCCCTGCCTGCGCCGGTCTCACGTCAGCCTTGAGCAGACCAGACCGAGTTCCGCGCGCGTCCCGCGCGGGACGATCGGCACGATCGTCGCGCTCATGTTGGGCACGCGGCGAGACCTGTCGAGGGGATCGGCGCCGCCGCGGGTCGGAGCGGGTGCGCCTCCGCGGCGCTGCACAGCCGGGTGGCGATCCCACCGTCGGCACTGCCGAGACGGGAGCGTCCCGCCGCGAACAGCCGCGCTCGTCGCCGGCAACCCGTTGCACCGGGCGCTGTTGGGTCCCCGGGAGTGGTTTCCGTATGGCGCGTCGCATCCTGATCACCGGCGCTAGCATCGCCGGCAACACGGTGGCTTGGTGGCTCGGCCGCAGCGGCTTCGACGTGACCGTCGTCGAGCGCGCGCCCGCCTTCCGGGACGGTGGGCAGAACGTCGATGTGCGCGGTGTCGGTCGCACGGTGCTGCGCCGGATGGGTCTGGAACGGGCCGCCCTCGACAGCGGCACCGGCGAGGAGGGCACGGCCTGGATCGACGGCCGGGGACGGGTCGCCGCGCGGTTCGACGTCGCCGGGGCCGAGGGTGATGGGCCGACCGCCGAGATGGAGATCCTGCGCGGCGACTTGGCGCGCCTTCTCTACGAGCCGGCCCGGGAGCGGGCCCGCTACCTCTTCGGCGACCGTGTGGCCCGCCTCGCGGAGGACGGGGACGCGGTCGCCGTCACCTTCGCGGGCGGCGAGACGGAACGCTACGACGCGGTGATCGTGGCGGAGGGCGTCGGCTCATCGACCCGCGAGCTCGTCTTTCCCGGAGAGTACGCGCCGCGCTGGATGGATCTGACCATCGCGTACTTCACGATTCCCAGAATCCCCGGCGACGACCGGATGTGGCGCTGGTTCAACGCCACGGGCGGCCGCAGCATCTCGCTGCGGCCGGACCGGCACGGCACGACGCGCGCGATGCTGACGCTCCGTCAGCCGCCCGGCGGCGAGCAGGACTGGGATATCGCTCGCCAGAAGGCGTTCCTGCGGGCGCGGTTCGCCGGTGCCGGGTGGCAGGCCGGGCGCGTCGTGGCGGGCCTGGACGCGGCGGACGATTTCTACCTCGACGTCCTGCGCCAGGTGAGGATGAAACGCTGGTCGTCCGGACGCGTCGTGCTCACAGGCGACGCGGCTTGGTGCGCGACGCCCCTCGCGGGCATCGGCACGACGCTGGCCGTCACCGGCGCCTGCGTGCTGGCCGGTGAGCTGGCGCGCACCGACACGGTCGCGGCGGGCTTCGCGGCTTACGAGCGGGTCATGCGCCCGTATGTCGAGAGGGCGCAGGGTGTCCCGAAGCTCGCGCCGAAGCTCATGAACCCGCGCACGCGGATCGGCATCCGTCTCCTTCACGCGGCCCTGAACGTCGCGAGCAGGCCCGCCGTTCGCCGCGTCACCGCGAAGCTGTTCGATGGGCGCTCCGAGGAGCCCGATGTCTCCGCTTACGTCGGTCGATCGGCCTGAATCGGCTCCTCGGCACACACGCTCCGGGCGGTTCCACATCGAGCGCTCGGATCGCCACGGCTCGGTTCTCTGCGGGGTCTGACCTTCTCAGGAACGACGGCGTCCGTTGTCGGGGCCGCCTCTCCCGACAAGACCGGCTGTGCCGGCGGGGGAAAATCCTCCCTAGAATTGTGAGATCAATGTCTGTTGTTTCATGAATCGGATCCCTGTCGGGTCTCGACGCGCGCGAGCATGTCGAGGGCATCACCGATCGCGGCGAACTCCGCGGTGTTGTCGAAGATGCACCACGCGCGTCGGCCGAGGGCCTTGTGCGCTCCGAGGCGCTCGGCCATCCGGGACAGGACGCGCGGTTCGTACGCCGAGTAGTACATGCGCGGCGAGCCGTGGAGCCGATAGTAGACGAGGTCCGGCCAGCCACCGGGCATGCCGGCGTTCCGGACCGGCGCGAGGTCGGCCGCGACACGGGCGATCGCGAGGCCGACGAGCAGGCGGTCGACATCTTCTGTGAACCACGTGGCGTGGCGCGGCTCGCAGACGATGTCGCCCGGGAAGCGCCGCCGGAATCCCGATAGGAAGGTCGCCGCGGACGGGCCGTCGAAGGCCAGACTCGGTGGGAGCTGGAGCAGCAGCGGCCCGAGTTTTGTCCCGAGGCCCGTGACCTCCCCGAGGAAGCGCGCGAGGGGCTCATCCACGCCGATGAGGCGCCGCTCGTGCGTGATCGATCGCGGCACCTTCACGGCGAAGCGGAACCCGTCCGGCACCGCCGCAGCCCATCTCGCGTAGGTCGTCGCCCGATGGGGCCGATAGAAGGCGGTGTTGATCTCGACCGCGGAAAAGCGCTGTCCCTACCGCTCCAGATGGCTGCCCGCCTCTGGGAACTGCGGCGCGTAGGCCTTGGGCAGGCTCCAGCCCGCGATTCCGACGGCGATGGCGTCTGATGGATGCATGGAATACCGCTCGGGGCCGAAGCCATGCCGGCCCGACTGGCGATCGGTAGACCGGGATCTGCGCGCATGCGAGCGCTCGACGAGGTGTTCGACCGTCTCCCGCAATCCGCGTTCCGGCGACGCTTCCGGCTGGCGATCGCCGATCGGGTCTACCTGCGAGAGAAGGGGCTCCCGACGGTCTTGGACCACCCGCGGGACTTCGTGCGGCGACGCCTCGCGTCCGCCGAGCCGAAGAACGACGGCAAGCAGACGCCCTTTCGCGGTCATCCCGTCTTCACGGCGCAGCACGCGACGGCAACCTGCTGCCGCGGTTGCCTGGCCAAGTGGCACGCGATCCCCGCCGGCCGGGCACTGACCGCCGTCGAGCAGGCCCACGTGGTCGCCGCGATCGCGCGCTGGCTGCGCTCCGAGGACCCCGAGGCCGCCTGAGGCGCGCGCCAGGCCGGGCGGCCGGCGCCACCGAGACGGGGCAAAGTCGGCGTCGCGGACGAACGCCGCGATCCGGTCACTCCCGCCGCGGCGCTTCAGGCCCGGCGGCGTGCCGCTGCCGGTCGCGGTGTCCGTGCCACACGGCCCCGCCGCTTCTCCCGCTCCGCGGACCTCTTGCTCTTCGCCCCTCCGGCGTTCGCCTCGTCCCTCCCCTGCCCTGGCCGCGCGGCGTGCGCGTCGAGGAAGCGCCGGCACGCGTCGAAGTCCGTCTCCGCGTCCGGCGGGCACGGGATGCCGCGCTGCTGGGCGAGGCTGCGCGCGTAGCCGACCATCGCCGCGCTCGGGCTCCGCCGGCCGTCTGCGCGGCCGGCGTCGTCCTCCTGTCCGCCACGCGGCCCGGCATGGGTGTCGAGGAACGCGCGGCAGACGCTGATGCTGCTCCTGCAGCCACGCGGCAGCGTCACGCCCTTCCGCTCGGATAGGCTCACGGCGAACGCCACCATGGCCGGCGTCGGCGGCCGCTGGTCGCCCTGACCGGCCGGGATCAGGCTCGGATCGAGGCTGACGGTCGGCGCCTGCGCGATCGCTGCGATCAGGTCGTCGAGGCGGGCGCGGGTGCGCTGGCGGAAGGCGGTCGCGCGCGCGACCGCCTCGGCGCGCGTCACCGCCCGGCCGATCTCGGCGAGCTCCGCCTCGAACATGGCGCGCCCGACCGGATCTCCGTAGGCCGGGAACACGCTGCGCACCGCGCGGACGAAGGTCAGGCCGACTTCGGTGACCTCGATGGCCGGATCCTTGCCGGTAGACAGCGTGATGTAGCGGCTCTTCAGGAGCTTGGGCAGGATCGTGTCGCGCGTCGCGGCCGTGCCCAGACCCTTCGGCTCGTTCGGGTTGGCGGGGTTTTCCAGGGCGCGCTTGGCGGCCGGATCGTCCACTTGGTCGATCAGCCGGCCCATCACCACCGGCAATTCGCCTCGGGTGATCCGCCGCGGCGGCTCGGTCTTCGCGGTGGCGATCTCCGCCGTCGCGGCGGAGGCGCCCTCGCCGTCGGTCACGAGCGGCAGGCGGGTGGCGGTGGCTTCCGCCTCGCGCTTGGTCTTGCCGGGCACGGCATCCGTTTCGAGCTCGGCCTCGCTGCCGTAGAGCGCGCGCCAACCCGGGGCGCGCACGACGCTGCCGGAGACGGCGAACCGCCTCACGCCCAGCGGTGTCGCGACATCCGCCGTGACGCTCGTGCGCGCGTCGACCCCGTCGGGCAGGTGCGCGGCGAGATAGGCCTTCGCCACGAGTTCCCACAAGCGGAACTGATCGGTGCTGAGACGGCCGCGCTCGGGCGCCTTGCGCAGGGGCACGATGGCGTGGTGCTCGCCCGGATCCGCGACGTAGTGGCCCTTCAGGCCGCGACGGATCAGCGGCGCAGCGTCGCGCGGAACGACTGTGCTCAGGTCGGTCAGGACGGTCGTGACGGCCGCGATGATCGCGGCGGCATCGCCGGCCTGGCCCTCGGGCAGGTGCTCCGACTCCGTGCGCGGGTAGCTGAGGTACCCCTGATCGTAGAGGTCCTGAGCGATGCCGGCCGTGTGCTGCGGGTCCCAGCCGAACCGCTTGGCGCAGCGTCGCGCCAGGGTGTCCTTCGAGAACAGCCGGGGCGGCGCGCGCCGGACATCCCTGTGCGCGACCGCCAGAGGGCCCGACCACGTCGCCGCGGCGGACCGGATCGTCTCAGCGACCGCCGCATCGAGGATCCGCTCCTTCGGGGCGTGCCAGAGGGTGATCTCCGCGCCTGCATGGGTCCTAAGGTGCAGCGCGACCTTGAAGAAGTCCTGCGGCACGAAGGACCGGATCCGCTCCTCCAGGTCCGCCAGGATGGCGAGGGTCGGCGTCTGGACGCCGCCGAAGCGCCAGGGCTCCCGGAAGGCGGGCGGGCGCAGGCGCAGCGAGATCGCCCGCGTGCCGTTCAGGCCGAGATGATAGTCCTCGTACTGCCGGCAGAGCGCCTCGAGATAGGCGGCGTAGTCGCGCTCGCCCGAGGCGGGATCCTTGGCCAGGGCCGCGAAGGCGCGTCGGATCGAGACCTCGTCGAGCGCGCCGAGCTTGAGCCGGTCGACCCGGCCGTTCCAGCCGAGATGCTCGAGCACTTCCCACGCGATCATCGAGCCCTCGCGACCCGGATCCGTGGCGATGATCACGCGGTCCACGCCGCTCAGCGCTTGCCGGATCGCGGCGATCTTCGGTGCGTGCGACTGCCCGGACCGGTTCGTGCCGTAGCCGACCGGGATCGTGGGAAGGACGATCGGGAGGAGGTCGAAGCGCCAGGGCTTCCACTCGGGCCGGATGCTGCCCGGCTCCTCGGCCGACAGCAGATGTCCCTCGGCGGCCACGCAGACCGTGCTCGGCGAGCGGAAGAAGCGCTGCAACTGGCGCATCGCCGAGGGCTTCTCGAAGAAGAACAGCGTGCGACCGGAGCTCGGAGATGACATGTCGCTGACCGCTCGGGCTGTCGCCGCGCCTGACCCAGGGTTCACATTTTGTTCCAGGCGGGCTCGGGATGCAACTGGCGCCGCGAGACGGGAAGCCGTGGGGAAGCCGGCGGCGTGTCGCCCTCCCCAGGCACACCGGCCGGCGCCGCGATGCTGGAGCGGCGCTTGTACCTGTGCTCCGGGCTCGCCCGCGGCGGCGACCCGGAATGCCTCCGTGGCCGGATTCCCGCCTGTGGCTGGCGCGTCGCCGTCGACCCGCGCACCGTCCTCCGAAGGCTCCGGGCACGCGCTCGCGTTCTACGGGTTGGCCGCCCCCTGTGCCTGCCGAGACCGGCGCGCCTTCAGCAGGCACGGCACCGAGGCCCGGTCGCTGGCCTAGCCGGCCGCGTGCGCCGAGCCGGGCTTGTTGCCGTGAATGAGGTCCCGACCCGCGTAGATGCCGCCCACGACCTGCAGATCGAGACGCTCCGCATCGCGGCGCCGGACCTCCGCCAGGATCGCGCTGGCCGCTTCCGGCTCGGCTCCGGTCGTCAGGAGCGCCTGCTCGCCGAGGAGCAGAGCCGACTCGACCGTCTCGCGGATCTGGTAGGCCACGCCCGCCTGGATCAGCTCGACCGCGTGTTCGCGATCCCGGGCGCGCGCCAGCACGGGCACCAAGGGGAACTCCGCCTTGGCGATCTCCGCGACGCGTCTGGCCATCGCGGTGTCGTCGACGCAGATCAGGATCGCCCGCGCCGTCGCGGCGCCGGCCGCGTGCAGAATGTCGAGGCGGGTGCCGTCACCGTAATAGACCTTGAAACCGAACCCCTCGGCGAGACGGATGTTGCTCGGGTTCGTGTCGATGATCGAGACCGAGCAGCCCTGCGCGATGAGCGGCTGACTGGCGATCTGGCCGAAGCGGCCGAACCCGACGATCAGGGCGCTGCCCACGAGGTCCTCGGGCGCCTCGACGCCGTCGATGGACGGAACGGCCTTGGGACCGAGACGATCGAAGGCGACGACCACCAGCGGCGTGATCGCCATCGACAGGATGATGGTGGCTGTCAGGACGGCGTTGGTCGTGCCGTCGATGATACCCGCGCTCGCGGCGGCCGCGTACAGCACGAAGGCGAACTCGCCGCCCTGCGCCATCAGGGCCGAGCGTTCCAGCGACTCGGCGTGGGAGGCGCGCAGCACCCGGGCCACGCCGTAGATGAGCAGGCCCTTCACGGTCATGTAGGCGGCGACGCCCGCCAGGATCAGGCCGGCATTCGCGGCGATCACCGTCAGGTCGAGGGACATCCCGACCCCGAGGAAGAACAGGCCGAGCAGGATGCCGCGGAACGGCTCGATATCGGCCTCCAGCTGGTGGCGGAAGCTCGACTCCGAGAGCAGGACGCCGGCCAGGAAGGCGCCCATCGCCATCGAGAGGCCGCCGAGCTGCATCGCGAGGGCCGAGCCGAGCACGACGAGGAGGGCCGCGGCCGTCATGACTTCGCGCGCCTTGGCGGCGGCGAGGAGGCGGAACAGCGGGTTGAGCAGCCAGCGCCCCGCGGCAACGAGCGCGCAGACCGAGAGCAGGGCGATGGCGACCGTGACCGCGCGCTCCGTCGCGCTCGCGGCGCTCCCGCCCGGCGCCAGAAGCGCGACGGCGGCGAGGAGCGGCACGATGGCGAGATCCTCCAGCAGCAGGATCGCCACGATGCGCTGACCCTTCGGCGTCGAGAGCGCGCCGCGCTCCTCCAGGAGCTGCATGACGATCGCGGTGGAGGTCAGCACGAAGCCGGTCCCGGCCACGAAGGCGACGGTGATCGAGAAGCCGAGGGCGAGTCCGACCAGGGTGAGGGCGGCGATGCAGGCGCCCACCTGGGCCAGGCCGAGCCCGAAGATCGCGCGGCGCATGCCCCAGAGCCGGGACGGCTCCATCTCCAGCCCGATGATGAAGAGGAACATCACGACGCCGAGCTCCGCCACGTGGAGGATGGCGTGGGCGTCCGTGAATAGGCCGAGCCCGAAGGGCCCGATCGCCAGTCCTGCCAGGAGGTAGCCGAGGACCGATCCGAGGCCGAGCCGCTTGAACAGCGGGACGGCGATGACGCCGGCCGCCAGGAGGGAGACGACCTGAACGAGTTCGCTCGCGGCACCGGATGCTTCGACGGCCATGGCGGGGTCCTTCCGTGGGTGCACTGGCGCCCCGCGGCCCGTGCAGGGCCCCGACGTCGCGCCGATGGATCCATCTTGAGCGAAGCACGCGCAGTCAGAAATGGAAACTATCGAAACGGATCGTTTCCATGAGCACTCATCGTGCGGCCCGCTCTGACGCGCGATCCGGAGCGAGGCCCCTCGTCCGGATCGCGGAGGGGTGTGCTGGCAGGCTGGCGCGGCGACGGGTCTCTGCGCGCGGGGGCTCTGCCGGATCCGGGAGCGGTGTCCGCACACGCGGACGACCGCGCCCGCCAGCCTCCGGCGGTCGAAGAAGACGGGCGATTGACAGCCGATTTCTGGCGCCCTATACGGCGCCTCCCGACGCGGTGCCCGGCCAGGGCGGGCCGCTCGGACGGACTTCCACTGAAGACTGCAAGCAACGGTCGGTGAGCGCCGAGTAGTTTTTTGTTGATCTTCAAATGGCACTTGTGTAAACAGGCGCCGTTCTTTGACAAGTGAATACGGGAAAGAGAAGCGTGGACGGCGCTTGTCCTTGCGGGTCCGGCGAGAGCCGGATCAACGAGAGAAGCGAGCTGTCTAACGCTTCGGAAGCTCACATATCCGGGCAGTGATGCCGGGATGATTGTGAGCCTCTGTCAAGTAGTTGTGATCAGCTTAGATCAATCTCTTCAACGTGAGAGTTTGATCCTGGCTCAGAGCGAACGCTGGCGGCAGGCTTAACACATGCAAGTCGAGCGGGCCTTTCGGGGTCAGCGGCGGACGGGTGAGTAACGCGTGGGAACGTGCCTTCTGGTTCGGAATAACCCTGGGAAACTAGGGCTAATACCGGATACGCCCTTTTGGGGAAAGGTTTACTGCCGGAAGATCGGCCCGCGTCTGA
Source organism: Methylobacterium sp. D48H (assembly GCF_053345715.1). Lineage (NCBI taxonomy): Bacteria > Pseudomonadati > Pseudomonadota > Alphaproteobacteria > Hyphomicrobiales > Methylobacteriaceae > Methylobacterium > Methylobacterium sp. D48H. The sequence continues at coordinate 87 of NZ_JBKFAP010000004.1, read as the reverse complement.
TTAGCTAGTTGGTGGGGTAACGGCCTACCAAGGCGACGATCAGTAGCTGGTCTGAGAGGATGATCAGCCACACTGGGACTGAGACAC